>CAZNQD010000007.1:1430-58993 GCA_964575345.1 uncultured Bacteroidales bacterium | reverse complement strand
CCTTTGCTCCAGCCGCCTCCGGAATAATACACAAATTCTTTTCCAATGGTGGCCTTGCTGCTGTTGAGTACATGGCCCCGGGCGATAAGTGCCTGCTCTGTACCCTCGGGTATGAGGCTGCCCAGGAAAATGATGCCGTTTTCGGCGTGTTCGGGTTCGGCATAGGCTACAAAGCCCAGCGCTTTATCGTAAACTATGCTGTTGCAGTCGTCAATACTGTGCATTCCTTTTTTGCCGGCCTTTTGTTCAAAGCCTCTGAAGGGAAAGCCGGCTGCCACCGGAATCACTTCTCCGTCGTTGCCCTTGTAGAGCACGCAGAATTTGTTCAGGTGTGAGCCGGCATCAAGGCTAATGCTGCGGATTTCACTCAGGGCTTTGCTGTTGCAGTCGTAGGCTTCGTACTCCAGAGCGAAGGTGGTACGAATGGGGCCGTTTTCCAGAATCTTATAGGAAACAAAGTTGTTGCCCACCAGCCAGAGTTTGTCGTCGATGTAGGGAGCGGAGGCTCCTGCTCCCAGGGTTTTGCCCACGGAGTAGAAGTCGAGGCCTTCGCCGTTATCGTGATGATAAGTGGATTTACCATCGAATTCGTCCTGATACCATTGCTGGGTAACCAGTTTCGACGTGCGTTTTACCCAGATGTCCAAACCACCGCTCACCATGCCCTCCTGTGGGTCGTTGACCAGTGCCGGCCCGTACATACGAAAGCTGATTTTGTCGTTTTCCCACGACATATCGTCTTTGCGGCGGGGCATAAAGGTGGTTTGCACCATGGTTTCGTAAGGCATGGGCTCGCCTTTTTTTATGGTATAAGTGCAGGAGTCGCCGGCTTTGACCGTGGCCTGAAAAAGAAGTACGGCCGGCGTGGAGCTGAGGACAAGCTGACTGGGTATTTCCAGGCCTTGAGCGTCATAGACCACAAAGCTGCAGGCTGTGTCGTTTTTGTCTTCCAGCGCGTTTTTGATGTCGTCCAGCTTGATTTCTATGCTTTCACGCTCTCTGTCCAGAGCAGAGGGGTTGTTCACTTGTACGATCAAAGCGTTTTCTTTGCAACAAGAGCTGAATAACAGGGCAATGAAGGCGATAAGAAAGGATGCTTTTTTCATAATACAGAATGTTAAAGTGTAATAAATCAGGGGATTTGTGTAATACTAAAACGCAAATGTATGTACAAGTAGTTAAATAAGCAAACTTTTTATTAGTGTATTAACAGCTAAATTGTACTTTTGCTCTCCGAAAATGCTATTTAATAAGGGATACTAATGAAAACTAAAATTTTTGTTTTGTGCTTGTTGTTGGGAACAAGTCTGGCCATGCAGGCAGAGAAAACCATCAAAGTGGCCTGTGTGGGCAACAGTATTACCCAGGGGGCAGCCATTGCCAATATGCAGCGCGACAGCTATCCGGGTTTGCTGGGGCAGATGCTGGGAGCCGCTTACGAAGTGCGTAATTACGGATTCAGCGGCCGTACCCTGCTCAACAAAGGCGACCGTCCCTATATGAAGGAGCAGTTGTTTCAGGACGCCCTGGCTTTTGAACCCGACATTGTTACCATTAAACTGGGTACCAACGATACCAAACCTTTCAACTGGGTGCATCACCACGAATTTATGCATGATCTGGAACAAATGGTGAATGCCTTCAGCCAATTAGATTCAAAACCGCAAATCTGGCTGTGCTATCCTGTGCCGGCCTTTCACTACGACTGGGGCATCAACGATACGATTATCCGCGACCAGGTGATCCCCTATATTCGCAGGGTGGCCCAAAAATACGACCTGAACACCATAGACCTCTATACGCCTTTTATCGGTAAAGGCAGTTTGTTTGCCGACGGCATCCATCCCAACGAAGAGGGAGCCCTGATGCTGGCCAAGGAAATTTACCGTGCCCTCAAAGGCGAAGAAGTGCCGGCCGACTACCGTCCGCAGGCTTATCCCGGTGTTCGTTCCGACTGGCAGGGCTACGAACGCTACGATTTCAATTTCAAAGAGAAACAGGCCACACTGGTAGTGCCCAAACAGGCTGCCCAGGGCAGGCCCTGGATCTGGCGGCCGGCTTTTTTCGGAGCTTTTCCTTCGGTCGACCTGGCCTTGTTGGAAAAAGGGTATCATGTAGCTTATTTTGAGCTTGATAACGAATTTGCCAACCCCGCCTCGCTCAAGACGGGTGATGAGTTCTACAAATATATGGTCAAATTTTACGCCTTGTCGCCCCGGGTCGTGCTCGAAGGCTTCAGCCGCGGAGGTCTGTATGCCGTCAACTGGGCCCTGAAATATTCCAACAAAGTGGCTTGCCTTTACCTGGATGCACCCGTTTGTGACGTTTACAGCTGGCCCGGCCAGCAAAGCCCCGAGCGACAGGACTTTCTGAAAAAATGGCAACTGGGCGAAGATCAACTTGAACAATTTACGGCCAATCCGGTAGATAACCTGGAGGCCTTAGTCGCGACGCAGATTCCTTTGATACTGGTGGCCGGCACCAAAGACAAACTGGTGCCTTACCAGCACAACGGAGCTCATTTGTACCAGGCTTACAAAAAAGCCGGCCTCGAAGTAAAGCAAATCCTGAAAAGAGGCAAGGACCATCACCCCCACAGTCTGGAAGATCCTGCGGAAATAGTGGAGTTTATTTTGGAGCACAATAAATAAGGTTTGTTATTATCTCATAGCTTCTCACGAAGCCGGAAACAGTTGTCGGGTATCCGGCAACTGTTTCTTTTTTAACTGTAAACTGCCGGGCCTGCGAAGTTCATCATTGAAACGCTGCTGCGGCTGAATGAATACAGTTGATATAACACGACTGATTTAACCCGGCTGTTTTTTGTTCTTTAGCAGAGAATAGATATCTTTGTCGTTACTATTGACCTTAGTTATGAAAACACTGAAAACCATCAGCCCGGTCCTGATTGCCTTCTTAATGACGGCTTGCGGGCCGTCTCAACTACAAAATGGTATCCCTGATTTCCCCTGGATAGCCGACTGTGGTTCCCAGACCCAACCTCCTGCAGATAAAAAGTTTATGGCCAACGATTACGGTGCGGTGGCCGATACTGCGCAGCTCAGTACCGCGGCCATTCAGCAGGCCATCGATGCCTGTGCCGAAGCCGGCGGAGGCATGGTCAGTTTTGAGCCCGGCACCTATTGCATGGGTTCAATTTTTCTCAAAAGCAACGTCAATCTGAATATTCCCGAAGGGGTTACTCTTTTGGGCAGCGAAAACATCCAGGATTATCCTCTGATTTTTACCCGGGTGGCCGGCATCGAAATGGAATGGCCGGCGGCGCTGATCACCGCTATGGATCAGGACAACGTGGCCGTTTCGGGCCGTGGCCTGGTAAGCGGCCGTGGCAAGGTGTTCTGGGACAGTTACTGGGAAATGCGCCGCGAATACGTGCCCAAAGGCCTGCGCTGGATAGTCGATTACGACTGCAAAAGGCCGCGATTGCTGCTTATGCAGAATTGCAGCAATGTCACGCTGAGCCAAACCAAGTTCATCGAGGCCGGTTTCTGGACTGTGCATATTTTGTATTCTACCCTGGTGACCATCAAAGACCTGATCATCGACAACAACAATGCCGGCAAAGGCCCAAGCACCGACGGCATAGACATAGATTCATCCAACCGGGTGCTGATTGAGGATTGCGACATCAGTTGCAACGACGACAATTTCTGCCTCAAAGCCGGCCGCGATGCCGACGGCCTGCGGGTGAACCGTCCCACCGAATACGTAGTGATCCGCAATTGTATTGCCCGCTACGGCGACGGCCTCTTTACCTGCGGCAGCGAAACCTCGGGCGGTATCCGCCATGTGGTGGCCTACAACCTCGAAGCCATTGGCACCAAGATAGGTTTGCGCTTTAAGTCGGCCTATACCCGGGGTGGCGTGGTCGAAAATATTTACCTGGCCAACATCAAAATGAAAGGCCTCAGAGAGCCTTTGCAGATCAACCTCAACTGGAACCCCAGCTACAGCTATTCCAGCCTGCCCGAGGCCTACGACATCAACGAAGTGCCCCCTCACTGGAAGGTGATGCTTACTCCGGTAGATCCCCCGGAACTGGGTATGCCCAAATTTCGTAATGTCTATTTTACCGACATCCGGGCCGACAGTTGCTCGGTGGCTATCGTCTGCGAAGGAGCCGAAAAATCGACCATCGATCAGTTCCATATGGAAAACGTACACATCACCGGAACCAGTGCCGGCCGTATTTACTGGGCCAAAGACTGGGAACTGAAAAAGGTGTGGATAGGCGGAGAAAAAGGGGAATTGGTAGATATTCAGCATACGGTCAATGTACCCTTGTACCAGCAATAAGATTGTACCAGCCATGATCGTACGTACCGCTTATTGGCATTGTTTAATTATATAAACGCAGATATGAATCCGCAACAAGCATGAAGAACTTTTTACTGACCGCCCTGGTGCTCGGCATTTTTATATCCTGTCAACAGGCAGGACAAGAGCCCATTGATCGTAAAGCCTTAGTAGACAGAAACAAAGTGCAGGTGACTGCCTTCGATTCCCTGGCCTCTCTCTCGCTGGGCAACGGCAATTTCGCCTTTACGGTTGATATTACCGGCCTCCAGACTTTTCCCGGACGATACAGCAAAGGAGTGCCTCTGGGCACTCAGTCTCAATGGGGCTGGCACAGTTTTCCCAACACACAAAACTATCGTTTCGAAGAAACGCTCAAGGCCTACGATTTCAGAGGCAAAGAGGAATGGTACGCGGTGCAGTTCAACGAAAAAGGCCGTCCACAGGCTGCTGCCGATTATTTCAGGATCAATCCCCATCGCCTGCACCTGGGCGTGGTGGGCCTGGAATTGCGCAATCCTCAGGGAGAACTTATGCAGCCCGAAGACCTGAGCGAAATCAACCAGGAGCTCGATCTGTGGAACGGCAGGATAAATTCCCTGTTCAAAGCCGGCGAATTCAGCGTGGCCACTCAATCGTATTGTCATCCGGAGATGGACATGATGGGTTCTTCCATAGAATCGTCCATGTTCCTGAGCGGCGGCCTGCGGTTGAGCCTGGCGTTCCCTTACCCCAGCGGAAACCACAGCGACGATGCCTGCGACTGGAACAGCCCCGGCAAACACAGCACCAAAGTGTTGGTTCAAATGCCCGGAGCTGTCCTGCTGGAACGTTGCCTGGACGACGACAGCTATTATGTCTTGTTGTGTTGGGAGGAGCAGGCTGAATTTATCTCCGGCCCTGCGGCGCATCATTTCTACCTGCAACCCGCCGGTGAGAAGCTGAGTTTTACCTGTCTTTTTCTCAACAACCATCCCTTGCTCGATTCCTCTGTCATGGGGCTGAAGATTGCCCAAAAGTTGCAGATTGACGGTGCAGAACTTAATACGGAAACATCAGCGGCCGCATTGGCAGCACCGGAATCTGAAAAGGCTAAGCCTGCCGCAACAGCAGAAAACGCAGAGACTGCTACTACAGAATTGGCAACCGGAGTACTTCCTGATTATTTTGGCTTTGAGCAGGTGGCTCAAAAGTCCTCGGATTATTGGAACCAATTCTGGCTCAGCGGAGGAGCCGTCGACTTTTCGGCCTGTACCGACCCCCGGGCGCCGGAGTTGGAACGTCGGGTGGTGCTCTCGCAATACTTGATGGCTATTCAATGTGCCGGGGTTAATCCGCCTCAGGAAAGCGGGCTTACCTATAATACCTGGTACGGCAAATTCCACCTTGAAATGCATTGGTGGCACGGGGTGCATTTTGCCCTTTGGGGACGGCCCGAATTGCTGGAACGCAGCCTGGGCTGGTACCATACAGCGGCAGCAAATGCCGCTGCTATTGCCCAACGCCAGGGCTTCAGGGGAGTGCGATGGATGAAGATGACCGATCCTTCGGCCACGGAGGCTCCTTCGAAGGTGGGCTCCTTTTTGATCTGGCAACAACCGCATATTATTTATATGGCCGAATTACTGTTCCGTCATCAAAAGGACACTTCCGTCCTGATTAAATACAGCGACCTGGTGTTCAAAACAGCCGAATTTATGGCAGACTTTGCCGATTACGACGGCCTGGAAGACCGCTATATTCTGCAGGGAGCCATTCCGGCTCAGGAAACCCTGCGGGCTTCGGAGACCATCAATTCTCCCTTTGAACTGTCTTACTGGTATTACGCGCTGAGTGTGGCTCAGCAATGGCGTTTGCGTTTAGGTTTGCCTAAAAATATGGAGTGGGAGATTGTGCTGGACAAGCTTTCGCCCCTGGCGCACAAAGACGGGCTGTATCTGGCCGCCGAAACGGCTTTGGACACTTACCTCGACACCCGTTACACTTCCGACCACATGGCGGTGCTGGGAGCTCTGGGAATGATGCCCGGGTCCAGGCTGGTGCGCAGGGACATTATGACCAACACCTTCAACTGGATCTGGGACAACTGGAACTGGGGCAAAACCTGGGGTTGGGATTACCCCATGACGGCCATGTGTGCCGCCCGTATCGGCCTGCCCGAAAAGGCTGTAGATGCCTTGCTTATGGACAGGCGCACCAATACTTATCTGGTCAACGGCCACAATTACCAGGACGGCCGCCTGAGGGTGTATCTGCCCGGCAACGGAGGCTTGCTCACGGCCGTGGCCATGATGTGTGCCGGCTGGGACGGCTGCGAAGGCAAAAATCCGGGCTTTCCAGACAACGGCCAATGGAAGGTGAAATGGGAAGGCCTGGAAGTGATGCCTTAATGGTATAGAACAATAGTATCAGGCGACTTATTTTTTAAATAACATTTTGTTGTGAGCGAAATCATTCAGCAGATTGTATATGCCCTGGTGGGACTTATGGTGCTGGGCGTGGTACTGGTGATCATTTCCGAAAACCGCAATCCACTCAAAAGTGTGGCCTGGATACTTATGCTGGTTTTTCTGCCCTTGCTGGGTCTGATCGCTTATTTCTTTATAGGACAGGATCTTACCAAGAAGTATGCCTATAGAAGAAAAAAGTACAGAGGCAAAGATCAGGCTTTTCTGATCAAGAGCCGGGTGCTGGATGAACAGGAGTATCCTCAGGCTTTTGTCAATCCGGTAAAATTGCTCAAAAACATCCAAAACGCTCCACTGATGGGCGGCAACGACCTGAAGTTCTTTACCCTTGCCGCCGATAAATACCAACAAATGCTGGCCGATATGGAAGGGGCAAGCCGTTTTATTCACCTGGAATATTACGCACTCGAGAACGGCCTCTGGGGCGACGCTCTCAAGGATTTACTCATACGTAAATCTGGCAGTGGGGTAGAGGTCAGAATCATTTACGACGACTGGGGCTGCTGGAGAACAAAAAAAGGCTACTTCAAAGAGCTGGCAGATAGTGGCATACAACTGCGTGCCTTTTCCAAAGTCCGCTTACTGCCATTGACGGCCCGCCTTTATTACCGCGATCACCGCAAATTAATCATCATTGACGGCCATATCGGATACATTGGCGGAATGAATATCAGCGACCGCTACGTGAACGGCTTCAGCTGGGGCCGCTGGGCCGATACCCATTGCCGGATTGCCGGCCCGGGAGTGTTGCAGTTGCAATCGGTCTTTTTGTCCAACTGGCAGCGTTTGTCGGGCGATGCCTTGTGGGAGGACGACTATTTTCCCTCGCCGGCTTCCTGTGGCGACAACGCTCTGCAGGTTGTGGCCAGCGGGCCTGGCAGCCTCGAACCCGAAATCTTGCATGTCATGATTCAGGCCTTTTACAGTGCCGAAAAATACATTTACGTACAGACTCCCTATTTTATTCCCCCGGAATCGCTGGCAGATGCCCTGCAGGCCGCAGCCATCCGGGGCCTGGACGTACGTCTGATGATTTCAAAACGTTCCGATCTGCCTCTGGTGCAAATGGCTTCGCGTTCCTATGTCCGTGAGATGCTGGAGCAAGGGGTCAGGGTTTATTTCTACACCGGGGGCTTTCTGCACTCCAAAATGACGGTGGTCGACGGGGAATTGAGTATTATGGGCTCTGCCAACAGCGATATCCGTAGTTTCGAAGACAACCTCGAAGTGCAAGCCTTTATTTACGGCCGTTCTGCCGCTGCCAGGGCTCAGGAGATATTTCTTAATTATCAGCACGATTGTGAAATAGTTAACCTGGAACGATGGAAAAAACGTTCCGGGTTAAAACGCTTTGCGGAGTCTTTTATGCGTTTGTTTGCTCCCTTGCTTTAAAACTTAAGCAGGCTTAAGGCTGGTAGTGCTTGATGATCCTGCTGTTTCTGCCGCTTTGGATTTTGATCAGGTAAATGCCTTTGGCCAGGTTCAGTTCTCTGATACCCTTTTCCCATTCCGTAGCCTTACTTTCGAAGCTGGCAATAGTGAGTCCGTTGATGCTGACAACCTGTATGCTGAGTACTTCGTCCCAGCTGTTGAGACGCAGGCCGTTGGCATCGCTTACACTGATTTTGCCGCTGTTGCTGAACAGTTCGCTGATGTCCCAGGCCAGGTTGGACGGCAATTCGGGCAACTCCAGTTCGGGAATACTGCTGCTGAAAGTTTTGCAGGACCAAAGCTCAAAACTGTCACCAAGAGCAGGGGTGTAGCCCTCTTTGAGCAGTATGCGCAGCGTACCTTTCAGAGTCATTACGTTCAGGCCTTGTATACTCGAATAGGAGGTGGCCGAGTTGAACCGGTATTCCAGTACCCCTCCGATGTTTTGATAAATAGATCCGTCCAGTGTCAACTCGCCCAGATAATAAGCTCCGGGTTTAAACAGCCCCCCGGAGTAGATGTATACAATGTTGTTGTCCATAAAACCTATGCCGGTGAGCGTGCCTCCGTTGTTGATGTTCAGCCGGCCGGTTCCGGTGGCGCTGACGCTGGCGCCGGCGTTGTTTACCCTGAGAGTGCCTGCGTTGATATTGGTGTCTCCGGCATAGTTGTTGGCTCCGGAAAGAAGCAGGGTGCCTGTACCTGCTTTGGTCAAAGCAGAAGTAATAGTGCCGGCGAAGCTGTTGGTAGTATTCAGGTAACCAATTTCCCAGGCGTTGGAACCGCCCAGGGTTCCGTTACCGCTGACGGCTCCCAGTTTAAAGCTTCCGCTTTGGCTGGTAACAATGGTGCCGGCTGCTACGTTCAGCGTAGCCTTGGGCAAACCGTAGGTGTTTTTGAAATCAAAAGAAGGAGTGGTGTTGGAATTGGCTTCAGTGGTGGCTTTGACCAGGCCTTCGAAATCAGACCAATTGCCGCAGAGATAACTCCTGACATAGGGTGCGCTCAGGGTCAGGGTGCCGCTGCCATTCAGGGATCCGTGGTATTCGCAGCGTCCGTCCAGGTAGATGGTGGCCGATTTGCCTTCAGGAACGACTAAGTTCCAGTCGGCTCTGCTGTAGGAGTTATTGTTGTCCAGGCACATCACTACACCGCCTTTCAAAACCAGGGTGTCACCAAAATAGCCGTTTACCAGATTGGGCTCTTCCAGTACCTTGAGTGTACCGCTTTCCAGAATTGTCTTTTTGTGTTTGTTGACGGCTGTCACTTCGAGGATGCCATTGCCTTGTTTAATCAAAGTACCGCCGGAAATGACCCCTTTCATGGTCAGGGTATTGGTAATGTCCAGGCAACCGCCATCCGCGCCGAGATAAAGCGGGCTTTCCATGCTCATGTCGCCGGCGGTTTTCAATATCGCGGCGTTTTGAATACTCAGGTTGTCTGACACCGGACTCAGGGCGCCCAGCGATCCTGCTCCCTGCGAAGTGGCCAGTGAACTTACTTCTACTGTTCCCTCTTTGATGAGGGTTTTGCCGGTATAGGGATTGGTATTGAGCAGGCTGAGTGTACCCTGGCCCTCTTTAATGAGCGAGGCGTTTCCGCCTATCCCGCCCCGGCCGGTCAGCACATAATTCAATCCGCCTTGAATCCTGACCTCCGAGGGAATGACTTCTTCGGTGATGTTTACCTCTCTTGAATCGGAGCTCTCGTCAAAGATCACGGTATCGTTGGTAACAAATTCTACCGTATCCTGTCCGATAAGGAAGTTCCTGACATCGTTCAGGTTCCAGATACCGCTGTTTTTGCCATGCCAGACGACCGATTGTGCCGGGCGTTGTTCATCGATATGCAAAAACAGGCTGTCGTTTTGGAACAGCAGCGAGCAGGCGATGCCGGGCAGGCCCTCGATGGTGATTTTGCTCAGTTCCGCCGATGACGCACCTTCCCATACGGCAAGCAGATAGTTGCCGGGCAGGGGTTTGTAGGTCTCTGTGGGTTTTACGAAACGGAAAACAGCGCCGTCGCTCAGTTCCGGGTTTTCCTGAATAAGCAATGTGTCGCAGGCGAAATCAGCATCGGAAAGATTGAATTCCACGACGGCTCCTTTGTCCATTTTAATGGATTTCAGGCGGAGGGCGTTTTGTTTATCGGGGCCTCCGGGGCGCAAGACGGCTCCGTATTCCATTTGCAGGCCTCCTTCCAGAGGGCTGTAGGCATTCAGTTCTGCAAAGCGGTGCAACAGCAGGGGACCGGTTAAACTGCCTTTGAGGGTAAGCAAGCCGTCCCAAACTTCGGTGTTCCCGATGTAGGTCTGCGCCTCTTCGATAGTAAGGCTGCCGCTTCCCTGTTTATGCAAGCTCATAGGGCCTTGCAATTGGCCGGCTCCGTAGAGCCGGAAATCTCCGGGAGAATTCACCTGAAGGGAAGCCGGGCTGACCACTATACCAAGCTCTACTTCGGCTCCTGAGGTGTTGGCCAGCAGGAGCTCTTGTCCCTGATGAGTACTGTCGATAAAACCATCGATTTCTGTTTTACCGTTGCTTATCCAGGGGGGAGGAGGAGAGGTAATACCTTCGCCCGCGCCCAAAAAGAAGCCGGTATGTGGGGGCTGGTTGTAGCCGCACATTTGCCAACAGATGGCCTGTCGGTACTGGTAATCGTGCATCAGGGTATAGATGGGCCAGGGCGAAGGGGCGACACTGGTGTAGATTCGTAAGTAATTGTTGTCGGTGCTGCGCAGGACCATTTCTTCGCGCCAGTCGCCAAACAGGTCTGCCTGCAGGCAGGGATTCCCCTTGGTGTAATTGTTGGTGGCTGTGCCGGTGGCAGTGAATATATTGCTGACACTGCCCTTGTTGTATTTAAACACAGCCGGCGTTCCGTAACCGTAGCCTCCGGTGACATCATTGACGTTGGTGTAGTCAAAGCTCTCTCTCAGCAGGTCTCCGTCCCAGTAGATGGCAAAGTTCTGCGTGCCCCCGGAACTGCCAATCAATTCTCTGGTGGTGGCACTCCACATTTTTCCGTCTGCCCAGAGTTCTGCTCCGGGATAATCGTCAGTAACATTGGCTGCCATGCAACGACCGCAGTCTGAGCCCCGGACGTATTTGATAAAGGTTTCGGTTGTGGCGCCGTCGCGGAAGGCTGCCCCCCAATGGGGAGAAGCTTCCAGGCAGGCAAAAATTTCCAGCCCCTGGTGGTAGGGATCAAAATCGCTGACGTGCATGGCATCGCCGTGACCGTAGCCTGTGGAATACAGGCCGCGGCCGTTGTCGTCGACCGTCATCGATCCGTAGACGATTTCGTCCCGGCCATCGCCGTCGACATCGGCTATAGTGTAGTTGTGATTGCCCTGGTAAGCGTAGGCTGACCATAAACTGTTGTTGGTATCAAAGTCCGACAGCCAGCGTTTTTGCAATTTTTTGTCGACCACGTCGTAGGCCCGCATTACAATGCGGGTATAGATGCCTCTGGTAGTGAGTATGCTGGGATGACGTCCATCCAGATAGGGAGCACCAAAAAAGAATTTATTGGCGCGATGTCCGTAACCGTCGCCCCAGTCATTGACGTCGCCACGGGCAATGTAATCGACTTTGTCGAGCAATTCGCCCGTTTCTCCGTCGAAAAGACACAAGAATTCCGGACCCTCTTTCATAAACTGCATGTTGGCAGACTGATTGACGTAAGAACGGTAATTGGCTGTCGGGCTGCCTATAACATTGCCCTTGCCGTCTATGGTTCCGTCGGCGGCCCGCATGATGACTTCGGCTTTGCCGTCTTCGTCCCAGTCGAAGGCAGCGATGTTGGTTTCAACGTGTCCGCTGCTCAACAGATTGGGACCGATGTTGATGGCCCAGAGCAGGGTTCCGTCCAGTTTATAAGCTTCAAAATAGCTGAAGGCGCTGTCGTTGGCTACCGAAAAGTCGCTGTTGATGCGCTTGACTATGATTTCGTACTGACCGTCTCCGTCCAGGTCGGCAGCGGTGGCGTCGTTCAATTCGTAAAGCGAACTGTAGTCGATGCCGTTCTTGGTAATCTTGCGCACCGGAATTTCCAGGTATTGTTTATTCCAGACCAGGCAATTGGCAGGTTCCGGGCTTTCTACACCCTCTTTGACCAGGCTGATGGTATAACTGGAAGCACTACTGCCTCCCTGATCCAGGAAATTCGAAACGCTCAGGGGTTCAGCGTTCAGTTTGACACCGTTTCGGTATATATTGTATTGTGTATTGTTCCATTCCTGACCCATAATACGCCAGGAAACAAATACGCCGTTGGGAACCTGTACTGCCACCAGACCCCGGTCGAGGTTTTCCATAAGTCGCTGGCCGTACGAAAACAACACAGTGGCTATGCTCAGACAAAGGAATAGAACTCGTTTTTTCACCTTACTTATTGAATATAAAGTTGCTGTTTATCTTATTTCAGATCCAGTTTGTACATTTCGGAACCGGCCAGCAGAAAGCAGCCCAGGCCGTAATCGTCGAAATCGGGTGCCTGGTCGTAGCCTACCGGTTGACCGTCCTTGGGTTCCTTGCCCGTTCCCTGCACATAGCCCAGGAAGCCATTAGGATGCACAGCTTCTTCCAAAGCTTTCCAGCCTTTGAGTACGGCCGGCAGGTAGGTTTTGGCAGGCAAAATTCCCTGACGTATACCCCAGGCCATGCCGAAGACAAAAAGGGCAGTTCCTGAGGTTTCTTTGCCTCCGAAATGATCGGGGTCGTGCAGGCTGACATTCCAGTAGCCGTCTTCGCGCTGGCAGGCCAGCAGGGCTTTGGACATGGATCTGAAATCTTTCAGGTACTGAGCCCTGTATTTTTCATCGGCGGGAGCGATTTCCATATATCTGGCCAAAGCCGCGTACACCCAGCCGTTGCCTCTGGACCAATAGCAATCTTCGCCGTTGGGCTCGGCATAGGGAGGGCAAAAATCGGCGTCTCTCCACCACAAGCCGTCTTTGGGATTGTACAAACCCCCGGGGCCGTGTTGATTGCGGGTGAACAGATACATTTGGTATGCTTTTTCGTAGTAACGTTGATCCCCGGTAAGTTGCCCCAGTTGAGCAAATATCGGCATGCCCATTTGTATGGCATCGATCCAGGACCAGTCGTTGTTTTGGGGCGTATTGACCAGCATATCCATGGAGGTTTTGATGTTTTTGATCAGGGTGGGATCGGGACAGATGTTGTACAAGGCAATGTAGGTTTGTCCGGCGCAATGGTTGTCGGCATTCCGGGTAGTGTTGCCCCGGTGAAGCTCCCAATTATGGGCTTTGCCCCAGTCGTAAGCGTAGCGGTAGTATTCATCGCGGGGACAGATCTGATGCAAAGCCATCAGCCCTTCGTAATACACACCGCGGGTCCAGATATGGCTGGGTCGGTAGCGATTACGTACAAAACTCTCCTGAGCCACATCGGGCCATGTTCGCATAAAATGACTGTTGGCCAGTTCCATAAGGGCTAAAACCTTGTTTCTGTCGGGCAGATCCTGTGAATCTGCTTTTTGACAGGATAACAATACCAACAATGCGGGAAGCAGGAAAATGAATTTTCTCATAGTGGTTATTATTTGAATGGCAGAGAAGCTTTTTATGGAAGCTTCCCTGCTACGAATGTAAGTTTATTTTTTTAGTTTCCAAATCAGGACATCAGCGGTTTTGAGCTCTTTTTCACCTATGAGGATCTCAGAACGGGCGGGCAGTGGAAACTCAAAGCTTTGGTCGCTGTAATTGGTGGCGATGCCGAAATTGTCGCGGTATTCTACCACCACTCCCGGGGGCAGATCCAGGCGCTTCATTCCCAGGCGCTCGTATAATTTGACCAGCACGGCTTTTTCCAGTTCAGCATCGCGACTGTCTACACCTACGTAGGTAACGCTGCCCTTGCCCTGCTTTTTGTGCACGACGGCTGCTTTGCCGGAATAAAAATCACCCCGGTACTGCGCCCAGACTTCAGTGCCGGGAGCAGGTTCGAAGACTTCTCCCCAGGTATACCAGGCATAGGATTTCGTTCCCATACAGACCGTGTCGGCGGCTTCGGGCGGAAGTAAATCGAAGAAGAGCATTTCGGCTCCGCTCAGTTCGTTGATTTTTTCGCCGAATTTAGCTTCGAACAAGGCTCCGCTGCGGTTTTTATGGCCGGTACGGCAAGTCAGGACCAGGTGGCCCCCGGCTTCTGCATACTTTTTCCAGCGTCCTATGAGCTCATCGTCAATCAACTGATAGGCCGGAGCTACTATCAGGGGGTAATTTTTGAAATCGGCCGATTCGGTGATGATATCTACCTTGGAACCAAAGGATTTCAGGGCGCTGTAATAGCTCAAAATATGCTTTTGAGTATTCCAGTGTTGATTTTGTTTTTGGTTGCGAATGCTCCAGGCATTTTCATGATTGTACAGTATTGCCGCCTTCGAAAGATAACCGAGCTTTCCACGTGGCTGGTCGTATTGCCTGCGAAGCAGCTCCAGTTCCTTCATATAGGTACAATACTCTTTTCCTCCCCTGCTCAGGCTCAGGCCGTCGGTACCAACAATTCCGGAGTGGTATTGCTCCGTTCCGTACAAGGGTTGGCGGTATCGATAAGTACATACAAACTGGCTGCCTCCCGAAAAGACACTCCATAACCATAAACGAACCGCTCCGGGCAAGGGCTGACTGTTGATACTGCCCCAGTTTACCTGTCCGGGTTGGAGCTCCATCACGCCGTATAGATTGTCGATAGGGCGAAAGAAATCATTGGCATAGGCGATGCGCAGAGGTTCACCCACGCGAAAACCTTTGCGGCCCAGGCCCTTGTTTTCGCCAAAGACCATATAGCGGGTATAGGAGTGAAAATCCAAATCTTTACACAGGCCAATATGGCCTTCTTCGTAATTGGGAATATAATTAGTAGTTACAAATTGCTGCACTGTGATGTGCTTTTTCAAACAGCGGCTTTGCATATCCAAAAAGGAGGCTGTCTGTTGAGCGGCAAAACGCATATAATCCAGCATCTGATGATGGTTCATAAACTGTTGTTTCATCAGGGGGATGTTGATCTGGTCGAAGCTGTTGTACAGCTGACTCCAGAAGGCTGTACCCCAGGCCTGGTTCAAGTCATAAATAGTTTTGTATTTATTCTGCAGAAAAGTTCTGAATTCTGCTGCAGCGGCAGGATTGTAGTCGTATTGCACCGAAGGTTCGTTGTCCAGTTGCCAGCCGATAACTCTGGAGTCGCTGCCGTAATGTTTGGCCAGCTCTTCGATGGTCCTGAGGGCCAGCTCCCGGTATTTGGGACTGGAAAAAGAGGCGTGTTGCCGGGCACCGTGATCGGAGTAATCCCCGTTTTCGTGTTTGATCAGAATTTCCGGGTATTTTCGGCTCAGCCAGACGGGAGGGGTGGCTGTGGAGGTGCATAAAATCACCCTGAGTTGGTATTTATCGGCCAAACCGATAGCTTTATCCAGCCATTCAAAGTGGTAGCGGCCTTCTTCGGGTTCCAGCTGAGCCCAGGCAAATTCGCCCATATGGACGCCTTCGAAACCCAGCCCGGCAATGTTTTTGAAATCTCTTTCCCATTGATTTTCGGGCCAGTGTTCGGGATAATAATACACCCAGGTTTGACTCAGTTCGCTTGCTTTGAAGAAAGGAATTTGGGCTTTGCTCTCTGAAACAGAGAAAATAAAAAAGAGCAATAAAAGTAAAAACCTTAATTTTGAGTTTAATGCTTGAAATCCAATCCTAAAAATGTATATTTGCTTGTTCATTTCCGGTATTAAAAATAAGAGATATAAAAGAAGCAAAAATAAGCACCTGAACGAATAGTTGTTTGCAAATAATGACATATATTCTTATAAAATTGTCATTTAGGCGCTTAACTAGAATGTAGCAAGATGGCATTAAGCGAAGAAAATCATATCAATTACCTGACGGTTAATGAAATAGATCACAGGTGGGGGCTTTATGTGACCACCTGCGGATTTCAAAGCATTAAGCCACATTCCAGCATTAATCCTTATTTGAACAAGCACCTCAGCTCCTACGCTTTCAATACAAAACAAGGTCGGGTGCTGGATGAATTTCAACTCTTATTTGTAGTGAAAGGCTGTGGTTTTTTTCAATCAGCCTCCCTTCCAAAAACCAATATCGAGACAGGAAGTTTGATAATGCTTTTTCCCCAGGAGTGGCATAATTACAGTTTTAGCAAAGAAACAGGCTGGGATGAATTTTGGGTAGGTTTCAACGGTGTACATGCCCAGTCCATTGTGCAGCAAGGTTTTTTTCGGAAAGAAGAACCCATTTTCAAATTAGGCATCAATGATGAGTTCGTTTCTTTATACCAGCAGATTATTCGTTATGCTGAACAGGAGAACCAGGCTTATCAGCAAATTATTTCGGGCATTGTCAGGCATATGTTGGGTTTGCTGTATTACAAATCGCGCAACACCCTCATCAGCAATAAATCGGTAGTAGACAAAATCAACCTGGCCAGGATAATGATGCGTGAAAGTATGACTTCGCCCCAGGCTCCTGAAAATATTGCTTCGCAACTGGGAGTCAGTTATTCCTGGTTTAGAAAAGCCTTTAAAAAATATACGGGCATTTCGCCGGCTCAGTTTCAGATGAACCTGCGTTTGCAACATGCCAAAGAGATGCTGATGAACAGCGAAAAATCCATCACCGAAATTGCATACGAACTCAATTTTGAGAGTACCGGACAGTTTTCTACTTTTTTCAGGCATAAGACCGGCACCACACCCAAGGAATTCCGCACTGTTGCTTCTGCACCGGGTCTTTATTGAGCCCTGTTATCAGCCATTCTGCCGGGTATTTACTGAAACCTGTTTTTCCAGAGATTTTTCAGAAACTCTTTCAACTTGTTTTCCGTGGCATTCTGCTGAGGTTCCCAAATGCTTTTGCCTTTGATTTCGCGAGGCAGGTAGTCTTGTTCCGTAAAATTGTTTTGGTAATCGTGGGCATATTTGTAGTTTTTGCCGTAATCCAGATCCTGCATAAGCTGGGTGGGAGCGTTTCTCAAATGTAGTGGTACGCTGAGATCACCTGTATGACGCACCAGAGACGAAGCCTTTTCTATGGCCAGGTAGGCTGAATTGCTTTTGGGGCTGGAGGCCAGGTATACGGCGGTTTCCGAAAGGATAATCCGGCTTTCGGGCCAGCCGATTTTATGGATGGCATCAAAACAGGCATTGGCCAGCAGCAGGGCGTTGGGGTTGGCCAGACCGATGTCTTCGGAGGCAGAAATCAGCATGCGGCGGGCAATGAATTTGGGATCTTCGCCTCCTTCGACCATCCTGGCCAGCCAGTAGACGGCCGCATCAGGATCACTGCCCCGTATGGATTTTATAAATGCGGAGACGATGTCGTAATGCATTTCTCCGTTTTTGTCGTAAGCCATGGGATTGGCCTGGATGCTTGCAACAAGCTTTTCATCGTCTATGATTACAGGGTCTTCAGGCTGGTACTGGGTGAGCAGTTCAATCATGTTGAGCAGCTTGCGGGCATCGCCCCCGGCAAAACGAAAAAGATTTCCGCTCTCTTTGAGCAGAATCTTGCGCTTTTTCAGCTCCGGGTCTTTGCTGAGGGCTCTGTCGAGTAATTCCTGCAGGTCTTGTTCTTCGAGGGCTTTCAGTACATAAACCTGGCAGCGCGACAACAGGGGAGTGATGACTTCGAACGAGGGATTTTCGGTGGTAGCTCCAATCAGGGTGACAATGCCCTGTTCGACGGCAGCCAGCAGGGAATCCTGCTGAGATTTACTGAAGCGGTGTATTTCGTCTATGAAAAGGATAGGGGGTTTTTGTTGAAACAAGCGGTTGTTTTTGGCAGTTTCGATGAGTTCACGTACGTCCTTCACTCCGGCGTTGACGGCACTAAGACTGTAAAAAGGGCATTCCAGTTTATAGGCTATAATGCTGGCCAGAGTGGTCTTGCCCACACCGGGAGGCCCCCAGAGGATAAAAGACGACAGTGTGCCCGAATCGATCATCTTTCGTAAAATAGCTCCCTCGCCAACCAGGTGTTTTTGGCCGGCATAGTCATCCAGTGTCAAAGGGCGCATTCTTTCTGCCAGGGGTTTAGTCATTGTGATAAGGAACTTGTCGGTGATGAAACAAGGATTACAAAAATACGAACTAAATAATTAAAACTAAAGCCTTGTCGTAAGAAAATAAATCACTAATTTCGCAGCGTTTTCTAAGCTTCAATTCATTTTAATATGTTAGTATGAAAAAGCATAATTTCTATGCAGGACCATCTATCCTGAGTGAGTACACTATCCGGCAGACCGCCGATGCCATTATCAATTTCGAAGGCACAGGCCTTTCGCTGATGGAAATCTCACACCGCAGCAAACAATTCGTAGCTGTATGCGACCAGGCACGAGCCTTGATCAAGGAATTACTCAACATTCCCGAAGACTTCGACGTTGTTTTTCTGGGTGGAGGTGCCAGTTTGCAATTTGCCATGGCTCCTTTTAATTTTTTGGAAAAAAAGGCTGCCTATCTTGATTCCGGCTCCTGGGCATCCAAGGCCATCAAAGAGGCAAAAATGTTTGGAGAAGTACAGGTGGTGGGTTCTTCCAAAGCCGACAATTATACCTATATACCCAAAAATTACAAGGTCCCCTCGGATGTGGATTACTTCTATTTTTGCAGCAACAATACCATTTTTGGTACCGAATTGCACGAAGACCCCCATCCCGGTGTTCCGGTGATTGCCGATATGTCTTCGGATATTTTTTCACGTCCCATTGATTTCAGCTCTTACGAAATGATTTTTGCCGGAGCCCAGAAAAACCTGGCTCCTGCAGGTGTAACTCTGGTGATTGTACGTAAAAGCATGCTGGGCAAAGTGAGCCGTCCCATTCCGACCATGCTCAACTACAAAACGCATGTCGAAAATGAATCCATGTTCAATACTCCTCCGGTTGTACCCATTTATGCAGCCTTGCAAACACTGCTCTGGTACAAGAAGCTCGGAGGTATTGATGCCCTATATAAAATGAATAAGCAAAAGGCCGCCCTGTTGTACGACGAAATCGACAGCAATCCCCTGTTCAAAGGCACTGTTACCTGCAAAGAAGATCGTTCCATAATGAATGTCTGCTTTGTAATGGCCGAAGGCTACGAAGAACTCGAGGAGGAATTCAACAAATACGCCTCCGAAGCCGGTATGGTGGGCATCAAAGGCCACCGTTCCGTTGGCGGTTTCCGTGCTTCCATTTACAATGCCATGCCTATGGCCGGCGTACAGGCCCTGGTGGACACCATGAGAAGTTTTGCACAATTAAAAACAAAAAAATAATTATGAAGGTATTAGTTGCTACTGACAAGCCTTTTGCTCCTGTTGCTGTCAAGGGTATACGCGAAGTGATACAAGGAGCCGGTTTCGGTTTCGAACTGTTCGAAAAATACACCGAGAAAAGCAGTCTGATTGAGGCTGTTTCCAAAGTTGATGCCGTTATAATACGTAGCGATATCATTGATCGTCAGGTTATTGAATCAGCAGGACAATTAAAGATTGTGGTCCGTGCGGGAGCCGGTTACGACAACGTAGATTTGGAGGCAGCCAGCGAAAAAGGTATTTGCGTGATGAACACACCCGGCCAAAATGCCAATGCGGTAGCCGAACTGGCCCTGGGTATGATGGTATACGCCATGCGTAATATGTTTAACGGTACTTCCGGAGCAGAATTGAAAGGCAAGGTGCTGGGTATACATGCCTACGGCAACGTGGGGCGTAATGTGGCCCGCATTGCCAAAGGTTTCGGTATGGAAGTTTATGCTTACGATCCTTATTGCAAGGCAGAAGTAATCGAGAAGGATGGGGTGAAAGTCTTGAATAGTGTGGAGGATTTATACGAAAAATGCCAGATTGTATCCTTGCATATACCAGCTACGGACGAAACCCGTCAATCCATTAACGCCAATCTTCTGAAGCGCATGCCCAAAAATGCCATCCTGGTGAACACGGCCCGTAAAGAAGTAATAGACGAAACTTCGTTGATGATGTTTATGGAGAATCGAATAGATTTTAAGTATATCACCGATATCATGCCCGCCGCTGACGCTAAATTTGCCGAGAAATTCGCCGGCCGGTATTTCTCCACCCCAAAAAAAATGGGAGCCCAGACAGCCGAAGCCAATATCAATGCAGGCATAGCAGCCGCCAAACAAATTGTAAGTTTCTTTAAAGAAGGCAATCAGAAGTTCAGAGTCAATCCCTAAATCGGTATGGTAAAAATCAGAGCTTTCAAAGGCTGGCGACCGCCACAGAATCTGGTAGAAAAAGTGGCATCCCGGCCCTACGACGTATTAAATTCAGAGGAGGCCAGACAGGAAGCTGCCAACAACGAGTATTCCCTGTATCACATTATCAAACCCGAGATAGATTTCCCCCGGGGGACAGATGAACACGATCCTAAGGTTTATGTCAGGGCCAGAGAAAATTTTGATCTTTTTCGTCAAAAAGGCTGGTTGATCCAGGACAACAAAGCCATGTTTTACATCTACGCCCAGACCATGAACGGCAGAACCCAATACGGCCTGGTGGTTTGTGCCTGTGTGGAGGATTACATGAGCGGCCTCATCAAAAAGCACGAATTGACCCGTCGCGACAAAGAAGAAGATCGAATGAAGCACGTCAGGGTGAACAATGCCAATATTGAACCGGTGTTTTTGGCTTATCCGGCTCAGGAAGTCCTGGACAAGCTGGTGGCAGAACACGTTAAGCAAAAGCCTGTTTACCGGTTTACGGCTCCGGACGGCTTTGGCCATCAATTCTGGCTCATCGACGACGACGAAAGCATCAACACAGTCAGCCGCTGTTTCGATCAGATGCCTGCTCTGTACATTGCCGACGGCCATCACCGTACAGCTGCTGCAGCTCTGGTGGGCAACGAAAAGAAAGAACAAAATCCCGCCCACAGCGGACAAGAGGAATACAATTATTTTCTGGCCGTTTGTTTTCCCGATAATCAATTGCAGATCATCGATTACAACAGAGTAGTCAAAGACCTGAACGGACACGATAAAAAATCGTTTCTCGCCGCTCTCGAAGCAGATTTTATCGTCGAAAACAAAGGCTCGCAGATTTATAAACCGGCCTTTTTGCACAACTTCAGCCTCTATATCGACGGAGAGTGGTATTCGCTCACAGCCAGGCCCGGAAGATACGACGACAACGATCCCATAGGCGTATTGGATGTCAGCGTTTCATCAGGTCTGATATTGGATCGTATATTGGGCATCAAGGATTTGCGCAGCGACAAACGCATCGATTTTGTCGGCGGCATTCGTGGCCTTAAAGAGCTGGAGCGTCGCGTGGACTCCGGCGAAATGGCCCTTGCCCTTGCTTTGTACCCGGTATCGATGAAGCAACTCATCGATATTGCCGACAGCGGCAACATAATGCCGCCCAAAACCACCTGGTTTGAACCTAAATTACGTTCAGGATTGATAATACATACCATGGATGACTGAAAGGTCCTGAACGCCTGCATTATACTATGACTGATACATACAGAACCATAGCCAACCGCAGCGAAGGCCTCTACAAAGACAAAGGCAGCAAATTTCTGGCCTTTGCCCTTCCGGTAGAAGGGCTCGAGGAAGTGCATCTGGAGCTGGAACAGTTCAGAAAAAGCTATTTTGATGCTCGCCATATCTGTTATGCCTACATGCTGGGAGCCGAAGCTGAACAATACAGGGCCAACGACGACGGGGAACCTTCGGGAACAGCAGGCCGCCCGATATTAGGCCAAATCCGTTCCTTTGGGCTGAGCAATGTCTTAGTGGTGGTGGTACGTTATTTCGGAGGAGTTTTATTGGGAACCGGAGGCCTGACTTCCGCTTACAAAACCGCTGCAGCCGCGGCTCTGTCGAATGCCAGAATCCTGGAGAAAACGCTGGACGCCGAAATCTGCCTCAGTTTTGAGTATCCCTATACCAACGAAGTGATGAGTGTCATCAAGGATTACGGAGCTAAAATCATTGATCCCAAATACGAAGAACTTTGTTCTATGAGTTTGAGCATCAGGCAAAGTAAATTGAATGAACTAAAAGAACGTTTATCAAAAGTGGAATCACTGCTTATAATTAATAATGAATAAAGCTTTTTTCCGTCGCATCTGGCGGATCATAACTACCCCGGCTGCTGCATGGAAGGAAATTACGGCAGACACCGCCGAGAATAAGCCCTATCTGAGTGCTTATTTTTATCCTTTGCTGGCATTAGTTGGCCTGGCTGCCTTTTTAAGCCCCTTTGTACATTTTCAGGAAGTTTTCCGGGTCGAATTGGGGCTGGGTATTCAAAGTTTTATACGAGTTTTTGCGGCTTTTTTTGCTTCTTACTTTCTATCCTCGTTCGTACTGGATCGTTTATTTGTTCGCTGGCTGGGCCTGGCTCCCGACAAAATCAAAGTTGAGAAACTCTGTGCGTATTCGCTGACGCCTTTGTTGCTTGTACGGTTTTTTACATTTCTGGTCAAGGACTTCTTTTTTCTGTATATATTTGTCGTTTACACAGTGTACATCGTATGGGAGGCATCCGGCGGGCTGTATGAAATGCCCGGCAGGCAAAGAGGCCGGTTTACGGCTTTGACAAGCGTCGTAATAACGCTGTCTCCGGTACTGATTGAATTTATACTTATCAAGTTGTTGCCGGGTCTATCCAAATGAAATTATCCAGGGACATATCGATCAAAAACAAGCGGGCTGCCTTTAATTTTGAATTGCTGGACCGCTTTACGGCCGGTATGGTCCTGACCGGTACCGAAATTAAATCCATACGCCTGGGCAAAGCCAATCTCTCGGACAGTTATGCCCTGATGATCAATGGTGAACTCTGGATTAAAAATCTTCAGATCAGTGAATACGACAACGGCACCTACAACAACCACAATCCCGGACGTGACCGCAAGCTACTGCTGACCAAAAGAGAATTGCGCAAAATAGACCGGCTTACCCGGGAAACCGGTTTCACTATCGTTCCGGTGAAGCTCTTCATCAACGAAAAAGGCTGGGCTAAATTGGAAATTGCCGTGGCCAAAGGCAAAAAAGCCTACGACAAACGAGAAAGCATCAAAGAAAAAGACGATCGTCGCCAGATGGATCGTTTTATCAAAGACAAGAAATACTGACCTAAGTTTGTATGAATTCTCTACAACTCTGATATACAGTAGCGATTTAAAACTTAAGTTTCAGGCCCCTTACTATCAAAAATCTTTTACAAAGCAACGTTTGCGTTTGTTTTGCACGTGTTCGTAATTTTTCCAATGCTGTATGGCTTTGAAGTTGTCTTCGAGTATACCCGTGGTTTCGACGCATGTAATTCCGTTCTTAATCATCACTTCCTGAGCCTTGGTGATAAGCAGGCTGGCCACTCCTTTGGCCTGATAGTCCGGATCGATGCCCGTCAGGAAAAGATCGATGGTATTGTTTTTTTTACGGCTGTGCATTATAGACCATATCGCTCTTAAACCCAGCCTGCCTTTGGCGATTTGCATGGATTTGCTCAGCGAAGGCACCGGTACGATAAAGCCGACCACTTTTTGTTCGTTGTTTATTACGATGTGTACGTACTCGGGATTGATTACCGGCAGGTAATTGTTCAGCACATGGTCTATCATTTTTTCGTCCAGGGGGGCAAAAGAAAAGAGTTCGTAAAAAGACTTGTTCAGCAGCTGAAAAATTTCCCGGCCGAATTTTTTCATGATGCGTTTGGACTTCATGCGAATAACGCTGAGTTGATAACGTTGTTGTATGACATCCGCCAGCCGGACAGCCTTTTCGGGAATCTCAGGTGTCAGGCTCAAACGAAACTCTATCCAGTCCGTTTTTTTGCTGTAGCCCAGACGCTCTATATGATCCTTATAATAAGGCAGGTGATAGACTGAAGCTACCGAAGCCAGTTGATCAAAGCCTTCAACAAGCATGGCCTGTGTGTCAAGGTTGGAAAAGCCCAGAGGCCCCATCACACCGCTCATTCCCTTGGACTTAATCCAGTTTTCGGCTGTTTCAAACAAAGCGTCAACTACCTCTTTGTCGTCGATGAATTCTGCCCGGGTGAAACGTCCGTATTTTTCCTGGGTCTTTTCGATGTAGGCATAATGAATTATAGCCCCAATGCGCCCAACCGTAAGGCCGTTTTGTTGAACTATCCAAAATTTGGCGTCGCAAAAACGAAAAAACGGATTGACGGCCGGATTGATATTGTTGATTTCTGACTTTAGAATAGGAGGCACCCAATAAGGATTTCCACGGTATAAACGAAAAGGCAGGAGTGCGAATTCTTTACGCAAAGCCGGAGTACTTACTTCTATAATTTCCATTTCAACTCTTTTGATTTCCTCTCAATAAGCAGCAAATATAAAAAAACAGACTCAAATTTACCTCTTTTTGAGATGAATTTAAGTGATTACTGCATTTTTTATTCAAAGCATTTGCCTGCCCACCGGGTATTCACCCAGGATTTTGAGGTTGCTGGTCAGGGGACGTATAGCCTCGAGACTTTGCTTGTATTTGAGGTAATCTTCGAAAGTAAGGTCAATAAAAAACAAATATTCCCATTCATGGCCAATGATGGGTATAGATTGAATTTTGGTCAGATTGTTATGGTAATACGACAGCACCGATAATACCTGAGACAAGGCACCCTCCTGGTGGTGAGTGGAGAAAACCATCGAAGATTTGTTTATCTTATTGTCGGCATTGAATTTTTCGGCGTTCCAGCGATCGGCCAAAACCAGGAAACGGGTAAAATTGCGTTTGTTGGTTTCTATGCCCGCTTCCAGCACTTCAAGTCCGTAAATTTCGGCGGCCTGGAGGCTGCAAATGGCAGCCCTGCCCATAATCTTTTGATTGCCTATGACTTTGGCACTGGTGGCGGTATCTTCGCTTTCCACTACAGTCCATTCGGGATGTAGTTCCAAAAAATCGTCACATTGCATCAGCGCGATGGGATGAGAATGCACTTCTTTGATATCCTTAAACGCTTGTCCGGGTACGGCAGCCAGGCAATGGCTTATTCTGAGTTTGAATTCACCAATAATGGCTGTTTCGCTTTCCCTCAATAGATTATGATTTTGTAAAAGGCTGCCGGCGATGGTGTTTTCGATGGCAATCACCCCCAGTATGCTACTGTCTTTGCGCATGGCAGTAAATACTTCTTTAAATGTTTTACATCCCAGCACTTCGACGTTTTCACTCTCAAAAAAATGACGTGCCACAATATCGTGGTAGGAGCCCGAAATGCCCTGTATGGCTATTTGTTTCATATCAATTTTTGTTTATTGATCCAGGGCTTTAGGGCAAAAAATCCTCGCGGCAGGGAGCGAAAGCATCCAGAAGCATACCGGCTTCGAGACAACGGACACCGTGCACCTGGTCAGGTGCTACGTAAAAACCGTCTCCGGCAGACACGACGGAGCGTTGCCCATCGATATCCACTTCGAACCTGCCGCTGACGCAGAGCGAAGACTGGGTGTGCGGATGCTTGTGTGCTGCTCCGATGCTGCCTTTTTCGAAAGCAACTTTCACCAGCATAAGGTCTTGGTTGTAGCCAAGGATTTGTCTTTTAACTCCCCCGCCCAAATCGGTCCAGGGCAGCTCTTTTTCCATCAAAAAGGAAGAACTGTTCATACTATTCAGGATTAAATGATCATGTAAAAATTCTTCAGGTTTTAGGGCTCTGGGCGTAATGCGGATGCGATACATCTGCCCCTTAAAAAAACAAACTTTGTTTTGACGCACCCCGACGGAGGCAATCCCTTTGTTTATAGCCTGATAGGCAAAAGCGGCTGACTTTTCGGATTGACCGTTTATGTAGGAAAACAAGCTGTCTTTGCGACAGACAAAGGCAGCATGATACCATTGTTCAGCCGGATGGGTAAGGTTGGAATCAATCAAGGCACAGCCTTCTTCGTCGGGACGTTTTACATAGGCATCGAAATACCAGTTTCCGTCGGGTTTTACCCTGGTCTCAAGCATAATACGTTCGCCGGAAGCTTCGCCCAGATGCAAAAAGCGTTGTTCAAACGATCCGTCGGCATCCGGCCGGAAAACAGCCTCTACCGTCACTTCTTCCATGCCTGCCAAAGGATTTGTATTCAAAAAGTAAGCCTCTTTTCCGGAAAACCGGACGGCCGGCCCTAATTTACTATCGACTAACTGCGGTTCCCCCAGCTGATATTCCACACCCGGAAGTTCAGCTACTTTCCAGTCGATGCAGCCTTGATCTGTATCCTTTTTGGATTGACAGGCACTCAACAGGAGTATTAACAGAAGGTAAAGATTATTTTTCATTTGAGTTCTCTTTTTGGTTGAGCAGGTATTGAATCAGAATTCCCATATTTTGAACATAGGCATTGACAGAGATGCCCAGGGGTGGATTTTCGGAACGGTAAAACTGTGTATTGAAGGGATTTTTCATGGTTTCTTCGTAAAGTTCCGGCACAGGGTCGTCGGCACTGCCTTCGCCAATATAAGGATTGGTCGTTAATACCAGAGGAGCAGGCCAATAACCTTCTTCGTTCAACAAAGCAAGTATCTCCTGGAACCTTTCAGAAGGTTTAGCCTGAGCCGTATACAGAAAGTTGCGGGTTCCTTCGGGCCTTTTGTTGTAGAGGAATTGTTGAAGCATAGGCTCCCGGAGTTCCGGATGCAAGAGGGGAGAGGATTGGCTTAGTTCTTCTGCGGGCAGGTTTATCAGGTTTTCGTATCTGCTGCGTAAAAAATCAGTATTCACAGTACAGAACGAAGAGTAATGAGCAATGGTATTGGACGGGTTTTGATCAACGTAATAATCGCCGTTGACAATATGCAAACCCCTGCGGTGCAAAAACAGAGGTGTAAAGCTGCCGGGGACCACCATGCGGGGACAAAGCCTGCCTCCCCTTTCGCCGCTGCTTCCAATCAGTTGTAACATGCTGTCATTGAATGCCACTTCGTCCAAAAAAGTGAGAGCGGCAGGAATGCCTTGTATATATTTTTTCTCTCCGGTCAGGCGATAATACTCCATCAGCAGCATCACCGTGCTATAGGTGGTTGAAACGCAAACCGAAGCCGGTTCGAAATCGCGGGCTTTGGCGGGTTGCATGTCCAGATTGTATTGAAGAGCCCAGCCTGCAACAGGAGCTGCCTGTTGCAGCAACTGCAGGCAATCCATGCCCTTTTTGGCCGCAGAGAGGCAGCGTTCATCGTCGAGCAGGTAATAGCAGCGCAACATAAAATCGATGTTTCTTTCCATCACCCCGTCGTTGAGCGTTATGAAACTCGAGTAGTCGGGGCTGCCGTCTTTGGCCGGGAAATCGTACCTGAGGGGAAAGCGCTGTGGCCAGCCACCGTTGGGATACTGACTTTGGAGAAAAAAATCAATGGCCCGTTCCAGGGCTTGTTTGTGCCTCGGATCCTTCTTGAGCAAATAAATACGCAAAAAGAAATTAGCCGGCCTGTAACTGTTCTGGTCGTCGAAAGTGGCGTTGCCGTAGTAATAATTGTATTCACTCACTCCCCAGGCGTTTTTGCCTATAGTGGCATACCATTGTCTTAGCGATTCTTCACCGGCAAAATCGAAGATGTAATTCCATCCTCCACAGGGCAATTGAGCCGCAATCAAAGCCTCGGCCACCCGGCAGGCTTGTTGGTAATAATACTCGTCTTCGGTGGCAAGGTAAGTATCCAGCAGGGCATTGCCCATAGCCGGGGTAGGTCCGTCTATCCAGATCATGGAGGGGAAGGCCTCCAGTTCCCCCCAGCGACGGGAAAAATCGGGCAGATAGCTGCCGACAAAACCACCTCCGACGCTCACCTTGTCCATCATATAAGCAGTAGCCTTGCGCATGCAGGCTTTGACTTCGTCTTCGGAGCTTGTTGTTGTCCCGGCCCGGAGGCCGACATTCATTAATAAGATGATTGTCAGGCAAAAAATCAACTTGTGCATATAATTAGTTTTCAACAGGTAGGGCAGCATAATCCTTAGAATAACGCAGGTGTTGTTCCACGTAGCTTTCGTTATAAAGAACCACGATGTCAATAATTTCGTTTTTGTCGTTGTAAACCGGCTTATAGCAGGGATTTACAAATCCTTTGTAAGGCGACAGGTTCAGTTTGGCGTAACGATCAAGTATCTCCTGATGCAAGCGGGGATCTACCTGCACGGCATAGTTTTCGACCATGGTTGCGGCAGCCGTGTAATCACCTTCGGACTTGATGCGTTGCACTTCGGCCAGCAATTGTCCTGTCAGCTGACGCAAGGCTTCGTAATCGTGTATGATCAGATAGGTTTTGTTGTGACGCTTTTTTAATTCCATCACTTTGTTCCTGCTGCCTTGATCAAGCAGCCAGCGGGCTATCAAGGCTCTGTTGCGCATGTGTGATTCTTCGATTTGCCTGCCTTTTTCTATTCTGCTCAGCTGGGTGAGCAAGCCATTCATAACGTATTCGTAATACTCTGCTTTATAAGCTTCTGCATCAGGAACCAAACCCAATTCCAGCAATATGGGGTCGGCCAGAAAGTACAAGGCAAAAAGATCAGCCCGGGCTTCTTCCATCACTGAGCTGTAAGACCTGAGGGCATTAGGATCTACACCCGGCAATAACTGGCCCGATCCGTGGCCCAAACATTCGTGCAGGTCGGTATGCAGGTTGCCGGTAACAAAGCCGTATTTGGCCGAGGCTTCTACTTCGGCCCCAGTCCACATAAATTCTTCGTTAAAACCGCTGCCTTGCGATGATTGGAAATAAGCTTCGGTGATGTTTTCGATGGTGACCGATTTGGAACCGTAATCGCGTCGTATCCAGTTGGCATTGGGCAGGTTGATGCCTATGGCGGTAGTCGGATAGGCATCGCCTGCCATAATGGCATTGGTGATTACCTTGGCCGAGACCCCTTTGACCTGTTTTTTTCTGAAGGCTTCGGCAATAGGGGCATGGTCTTCGAACCATTGAGCATTGTCGCTGATGATTTGGGTGCGTTTGGATGCCTCTTCGTTTTTAAAGTTTACGATGGCTTCCCAGCTGCCCTTGATGCCCAGAGGGTCACCGTAGCTTTCGATGAAACCGTTTACGAAATCAACCTTCGATTGTAAATCCTGTACCCAGAGAATGCTAAACTGATCAAAAGTTTTGAGATCTCCGTTGTGGTAATAATCAATCAGGCTTTGAATGATTTCTTTCTGGCGGGGGTTTTCGGCCACTTCTCCGGCCAGTTTCAGCCAATACGCTATCTTCTCCAGGGCCGGTGAATACAGGCCGCCAATCTTCCAGACCTCTTCGCGCAGTTGTCCCTCTTCTTTGACCAGGCGGCTGTTTAAACCGTAGGAAACCGGGCGGGGATCTTCGGGATTGTTGAGCGCGGCATAAAAAGCTTCGGCCTCTTTTTGGGTGACATCGCGATAATAATTGCAGGCCGAACTGAGCAAGAGGTCCTCGCCCTGAGCCTGGTTTACTCTTTTGGCATCGAGTCCGGCATCGAAAAGCAGAGGCAGCAGACGGGCAGCCAGTTCATCGGCAAGCTGAAGGGTTTTTGAAGTATCCTGTGCCTGAACCTGTGTCCCGGCCTGATGCTGCTCCGTTGTCTGCTGCTCAGACCACAGAGAGGGCAGTTTATCGGCGGGAACCGCCCTGAGGGCTTTTACCAGAAAGTCCTGCGAAAAGCCCGGCTTAAACTTATCGGTTGAATAGTGATGATGTATGCCGTTGGCGACCCAAACGCGTTTGAGATAGATTTCGAAAGCCTGCCAGTCCTGGCCATCGCGGCTGATACCGGCGTGTTGGTAAATAGCCTCCAGACACTGTCTGATCAGGAGATTGTGGCGATAATTCTGATCGTAAATGATGTCCCTCCCCCAGAGGGCTGCCTGGGAAAGATAGTAAACCAGTTTTTTTTGTTTCAGGCTTAAGTTTTCGAAACCGGGCACCTGATAGCGGATAATTTCCACATCGGCAAAGCGATCCACTTTGTAATCGAATTCTTTGGTTTCAGCTTTCCTGGTGGTGCAGCCGAAACACAACAAAACAATACTCATAAGAAAAATTGTTTTTTTCATATACCGTGAATTTGTTTAAACTATGCGCTCTTTCGATTTGGCCAGCAGACAGGCATCGGCCAGTACCAGGGCAGCCATGGCTTCTACCACAGGCAGGGCTCTGGGCAGGGCACAGGGATCGTGCCGGCCCTGAATTTGTATTTGTACGGCAACGCCATCCTTGTCGACTGTTTCCTGAGGTATCCGAATGCTGGCGATGGGTTTGAAGGCGGCTCTGAAATATACTGTCTGTCCGTTGGAAATGCCACCCTGTATGCCTCCCGAACGATTGCTCCGGGTATTGATGCGCTCGCCGTCAAAGTAGAAGGCATCGTTTTGCAGAGAGCCTTTTTGGCTGACATCGAAGCCGGAACCGTACTCAAAACCTTTGCAGGCCGGAATGGACAGGATGGCCGCGGCCAGGCGGGCGTGGAGTTTGCCGAAAACAGGCTCTCCCCAGCCGACAGGAAGTCCTTTGATGACACAGCTGACCACTCCGCCTATACTGTCCTGTTCTTCCTTTACCCGTGCGATAAGCGCCATCATGGCATCGGCTTTTTCGCGATCTGGGCAATGAAGCGGATTTTCGGCAGCCAGTTCCGAAGAAAACAGGGTGCTGTCATGTTGTTCAAGGGCAATGGGACCGATTTGGCTTGTAAAAGCTTCTATGCTGATGTTCATAGTGTTCAGCAGCATTTTGGCAAAGGCTCCGGCCACCACTCTGGCTATGGTTTCGCGGGCCGAAGAACGCCCTCCTCCGCGATGGTCGCGAATGCCGTATTTGCTGTGATAGGTGTAGTCGGCATGCGAGGGGCGGAATATTCCTTTCAGGTAATCGTAATCCTGCGAACGCATGTCGGTATTTCTAACCAAAAAAGCAATGGGGGCTCCGGTGGTTTTGCCTTCGAAGATGCCGGAGATCAGCTCCACTTCGTCTGCTTCGTTACGTGCAGTGCTCAAGGCAGTCTGCCCGGGCCGGCGTCGTCCCAGTTCTGTGCGTATCAATTCATAATCCACGGTCAGCCCGGGAGGGCAGCCGTCCAGGACTCCCCCTATGCCCCGGCCGTGGGATTCCCCAAAAGAGCAGAGGCGAAATAATCGGCCGAATGTATTCATTTCAGTTTATTTAGGACGAAAGAAATCAACAACTACAAAAATTATTAAGAACAACATCAAGCAGCAACAGAAATTTCAGTAACCGCAGTGGGCACTACGAACATCCGCAACCGCAGCAGCTCTGGCCTGAGTCATGTCCTTCGGAGCAGTCGTGCCCGCAACCGGCGCAGGAACCCATCAGTTGTTCCATTTCTTCGTCGGTGGCTTCGCGAACCTCGAGCACATTGCCAATAAAATGTAAATCTTCGCCGGCCAGAGGGTGGTTAAAGTCCATGCGAACAATCTCGTCGGTAATTTCAAGGACCACACCGTCAAGACGTTGCCCTTCGGCAGTCATCATGGGAACCATTTTGTCCACGGCAACGTTTTCCGTGTCGAATTTGCCATCTACTTCGAAAATCGATTTTGGCAATTCTGCTACTCGTTCCTCGTCGTACTCTCCATAGGCTGTGTCGCAGGGCAGTACAAAATCAAAGGAATCACCGGCCTGCAGATTTTTTAATTTTGATTCAAAGGATTCCAGCATCATACCTGTCCCAAAAACAAAGGTAAGGGGCATTTCTTCCGTGGCTTTTTCCATCAACTCGGGGGCTTGCCCGTCTTCTCCGCCGACGTATAGGTCGTAGGATGCTGCAACAAATTTATTGTCAGTAATTTTCATAAAAAGAAGAATGTAAAATAAATAATCGGCAAATATAAGGATATTTTTCGGGCTTCAAATCAAATACAGACAACTTACAAGGCCTTTTTGAGGCTTCGGTAAAATTTGCCGGAGCGGATTTCCCATTGTGGAATATTCATTCTATTTTTGCAGCAATTGTATATTCCGGCTATGTTTAGAGTTTTTCTAAGGTTTTCTGTCTTACTGTTGTTGTCGTGTTTCAACATAGTGCCGGTTTTTGCACAAAGCAGGCCCGCCGGCGGCAGCGAAAAAAAAGAAATGGTCGCCCTTAGAATACGTACGTTGAGCATAGACGAGACCTTGGGCGAAAAAAAGCCGGCTTCGCCGGACACCCTGAGCCTGAATTTCCAGAATCAGGCATTGCCCGAAAGGAAAAACACCGTGGCTGCGTCCCATTTGGGCAATATCGGCTCGCCTTTTCAATCAAAGATTTACACCGATCGTGAGGCTAAGCACCTTTTTTTGTTTTTGCAGCCTTACGATCATTGGAAAAAATCCATAGGCGAATGGCTGTTTTTCAATACCACCCGTCCTTATACCAACGCCCACTATATTACAACGGTAGGCAACGATTATTCTCAGGAAGAGGATTTTCGCTTTTTCTTTACCGTTAATGCCAACAAATACCTCAATATTGGGGGTGAGTATTGCTCTACCAGTGCCAGGGGCTACTATACCAACACGGCCACCCGAAGCAAAATTGCCCAGTTGTTCGGTAATTATCAGTCGCCCCGCTACGAGGCTTTTTTTCGGGTGGCTTACAATCGCTTCGAAAATTACGAGAACGGGGGTATTACCGATGACCGTTATATTACCCATCCTCTCGAAATGAGTGGTGGATACCGCGAATACGAAAGCCTCAACATCCCGGTTCATTTGTCGAATTCATTTAACCTGGCCACCTACCGCGATGTTTTTTACAATCATAAGTACAACATTGGTTTCAAACGGCAGGAAGTCAAAGAGGGCGACACTATGGATGTATTTGTGCCGGTAACGGCCTTTATTCACACCTTTCACCTGGACAACGGCTGGAAAAAATACGACTCTCGCACGGCCAATCCTGCTTTTTACGACACTGCCTATATTGACAATACTCATACAGCCGATACGGCCGCGTTGACCACCATACGCAATACTTTTGGGCTGTCCCTGCGCGAAGGCTTTCATACCTGGGCAAAATTCGGACTCACCGCTTATGCCGAACACGAATACCGTCAGTACGCCCGGATTTCTTCGGCCGCCCTGCCCGACAGCAGCGAGGCGGATCCCTTCAAACAAATGGTTTATCACAGGGAAAACCTGATATGGCTGGGCGGCCGCCTGGTATCGACCAGCGATTCTGCTTTGCATTTCAACGTGGATGCTAAAATCTGCATGTTGGGCAGCGACTACGCCGGCAATTTTGAAATCAAAGGCGATGTATCCAGCCGTTTCAGGCTCTGGGGCAGACCGGTTGATCTTGCTGCCAACGGATTTGTTGTCAGCCGTATGCCCGATTATTTTTTGCGCAGGTATTATTCCAATCATTTCGACTGGAACAATGCTTTTCGCAACGAGTACAAAACCCGGATTTCGGGCAGTTTGTCCATTCCTGCTCTGGGTATTGATCTGGCGGCCGGCGTAGAAAACATCAGCAATTATGTCTATTTCAACAGTCAGGCTTTGCCGGCTCAATACAATGGCCAGATACAGGTTTTGTTTGCGAGCTGGAAACAACATCTGGGGTATGGCATCATCAATCTGGACAACGAGGCAGTCTTTCAGTTCTCGGGCAAAGAAGAGATTTTGCCTTTGCCCCGCCTGTCGCTGTACACCAATCTGTACGCTAAAACCAAATTGTTTGACGTACTTACCTTGCAGGCCGGTGTCGATTGTCGCTATCATACAGCTTATTATGCTCCCAACTATATGCCTGCCACCGGGCAGTTCTATATTCAGGATGAGTTGAAAGTTGGGAATTATCCTTTTATGAATGCCTACGCCAATTTTCATCTGAAACGGGCCCGCTTTTTTGTGATGTATACACATGGCAGCCGCTGGTTTGCCAATCCGAATTATTTTTCCCTGCCGCATTATCCGCTCAATCCGGCCGGAATCAAGGCAGGGTTATCCTGGAATTTTTACGATTAGCCCATGAGCACGCCAATAGAACAGGAAATACAGCAATTGCGCCGGGAAATTCATCAGGCCGATTACGAATATTATCAGCTGTCGGCTCCCGGGCTGACGGATTTTGATTACGATGTCAAAATGCGCCGTCTGCAGGAGCTCGAAAAAGCTTATCCGGAGCTGATCAGCCCTGATTCACCTACTCAGCGTGTGGGCAGTGACCTGAACCGGGCTTTTGTGCAGGAAGAGCATCGTTATCCCATGCTTTCGCTGGGCAATACCTATTCCGAAGAAGAAGTCCGGGATTTTTACGACAGAGTGTTCAAAAGCCTTGATGAAGCGCCCGAATTGGTCTGTGAACTGAAATTTGACGGCACTTCCATATCGCTGACCTATGAAAAAGGTATTCTGACCAAAGCCCTGACCAGAGGGGACGGCCAAAAAGGCGACAACGTAACCCAAAACATCCGCACCATCCGCAGCATTCCTCTCAAGCTCAGAGGAGAGGATTGGTCGCAACTGGTCGAAATCAGGGGCGAAGTGTTGATGCCCTGGAAAGTGTTCGAAGCGCTGAACGAAGAACGCGAAAAACAGGAAGAAAACCTTTTTGCAAACCCCAGAAACGCAGCTTCGGGCACGCTGAAATTGCAAAATTCAGCCATGGTAGCTTCGCGCAAGCTCGAAGCCTGGTTTTACGCCATGCTCGGTGAACACCTGCCCTTCGATGGACATTACGAAAATCTGCAGAAAGCTCAAAGCTGGGGTTTGCGCATTTCGGAACATATGCGCAAGTGCAGCCGCCTGGACGAGGTGTTCGACTTTATACGCTATTGGGACGTAGAACGAAAAAAACTGCCGGTGGCCACCGATGGTATAGTAATCAAAGTCAACTCACTCCGTCAACAGGAACAATTAGGCTATACCGCCAAATCGCCCCGTTGGGCCATCGCTTATAAATTCCAGGCTGAACGGGCGCTGACTAAATTGAAATCACTGAGTTTTCAGGTGGGCAGGACGGGGGCCGTCACGCCGGTGGCCAACCTGGAGCCCGTACTCTTATCGGGCACGGTGGTCAAAAGAGCCTCGCTGCACAACGCCGATTTTATCAGGGAGTTGGATTTGCATTTAGGCGACCGTGTCTTTGTGGAAAAAGGCGGAGAGATCATTCCCAAGATTGTGGCAGTAGATAAGGACTACAGAAAAGCCGGAGCATCGGAGCCCGTGGAGTTCATCGAGTGCTGCCCGGAATGCGGCAGCCCTTTGATGCGTATCCAAGGCGAAGCCGCGCATTATTGCCCCAACACCACAGCCTGTCCTCCCCAAATCAAGGGCAGGATTGTACATTTTATTCACCGCAAGGCGATGAACATCGATGGCCTGGGCGAAGAAACAGTAGATTTGTTGTATCAAAAAGGCCTGATCAACAAAGCTTCCGATTTGTATCGACTGCAAAAGGGGCAATTGACAGAGCTCGACAGAATGGGCGAGAAGTCGGCCGACAATTTGATAAAAAGCATAGCCGCCTCGGTTTCTGTGCCCTTCGAAAGACTCTTGTTTGCCCTGGGTATACGTTTTGTGGGGGAAACCGTTGCTAAAAAACTGGCACGTACCCTGGGTTCTATGGATGCCTTGCGTCAGGCTACTTACGATGAACTCTTACGGGTTGAAGAGGTAGGCAGTAAAATCGCCGAAAGTGTAAGGAACTTTTTTGCCAATCCCGCCAATCAGGCAATGTTGGAAGAGTTCCGGCAAGTGGGTTTACAGTTTGAATCGGAGAAGCCCGGGCAAAGCGCCGATGCTTTATTGAAAAATCAGACCATAGTGATAAGCGGAACTTTCGAAAAGCACAGCCGGGACGAATACAAGGCACTGATAGAGCAGGAGGGAGGAAGAATCGCTTCTTCGGTCAGTACCAAAACGGACTTTATTCTGGCCGGCGAAAACATGGGGCCTTCCAAACTGGAAAAGGCCAGATCGCTGGGTCTGAAACTGATGTCCGAAAATGAATTTCTGGCCTTACTGGCTTCCGGCTCAGAGGCTGCTTCCGGCTCCATCTCAAGCCCCGGACTTTTTGACGAACTCTAATACCAAACAGCAGAACAGGAGATTATGGTCGATTTCTTTTTAAAACGTAAGATCAAAGAATTAAGACGCCAACACAGCCGTACCAAGCGTTTTATGAATTATGCCGAATTGCAGAGAATCAGCATTTTGTTCGATATAGCTGACTACGGGCATGTAACTCCACTGGTAGACGAACTGCTGGCCGACGGCAAAGAGGTAATGGCCTGGACCTATGCTGTCAGGGGGATGTATACCGAGGATTACCCTGCCTGTTACAATATGATAAGCGACCGGGACCTGACGTTTTGTTTTTTCCCAAAAAAATACCTGATGAATCGATATCTGGGCTATCCGGCCGATCTGCTGATAGATCTTTGCTATACTCCCCATGCTCTCAATGAGTTTTTTGTGGCCACATCGCCGGCATTGTACCGTCTGGGAGTAAAAACCGCCGATCCCCTATGGTACGATATGATAGTGGACATCAAGGGACAGGAAAAAGAAGAGATGGAAAAAAACGCCGCTGACGTGCTTTTTTATCTTAAGAGTTTACGTGTTAAGTAGGTTTTTTATACCTTTGCGCTTTGGATTGCTGCAACCCAGAGTGTATGAAAACTTCCATAAATAATAAATTGAGGGGAATGGGTGTTGCCCTGATAACACCTTTCAACGAAGACGACAGTATCGATTTTGATGCCCTGGGCCGCCTCGTGGATTATCAGTTGCGCAACAAAACCGATTACCTGGTGGTTCTGGGTACTACAGCCGAAACGCCCACCCTTGGCGACGAAGAAAAGAAAGCAGTTAAGGACTTTGTGATGCAACGGGTCAACGGCCAGATTCCTATTGTGTTGGGTGTTGGGGGAAATTGTACGCGCAGCCTGGTTCATCAATTGGAAACCTGCGATTATGACGGCGTTTCCGCCCTGCTTTCTGTTACTCCCTATTACAATAAACCCTCTCAGGAAGGATTGTATCAGCATTATAAAGCCTTGTCTTCCGCAACGGATAAACCTCTTTTATTGTACAATGTTCCCGGTCGCACCGGGGTGAACATGACCGCCGAAACCACCTTGCGTCTGGCCAGGGAATGTGCCAACATCGTGGCCGTCAAAGAGGCTTCGGGAAATATTGTTCAGGTGAACGAAATCATCAAAAATAAACCTTCTGATTTTATGGTTATTTCCGGCGACGATGCCGTGACATTTCCCTATATCACTTTAGGAGCCTCAGGCGTGATTTCGGTTATCGGCAATGCTTTCCCCAAGGAATTCAGCCGCATGGTACGCCTGGCCCTCAACGGCGATTACGGCAATGCTCTGGAAATACACCAGCGATTTACGGAATTGTTTAATCTGTTGTTTGTTGACGGCAATCCGGCCGGTGTTAAATGTATGCTGCATGCCATGGGTTATATTAAGAACAAGCTGAGGCTGCCGCTGGTACCGACCAGAATCACCACCTATGAAAAAATAAGGGAAGTGCTGGTTCAATTATCCATAAAATGTTGATATATGCTTATTTCGTTTGATTGGCTTAAAGAATTTGTCGATATAGACATTTCAGCTGCTGAATGTGCCAAAGTGCTGACTTCCATCGGACTTGAAAACGGCCCGACGGAGATGGCAGAAAGCATCCGGGGCGGCCTCGAAGGCTTGGTGACAGGTGAAGTATTGACCTGTGTGCCTCACCCTAATTCCGACCATTTGCACCTGACCACAGTAAATACCGGTGGCCCCGAAGCGCTCAAAATTGTATGCGGGGCTCCCAATGTGGCTGCAGGCCAAAAAGTGATTGTGGCCACTGTGGGCACCAAGCTCTATATGGGCGATGAGGAATTGACCATAAAACGCTCCAAAATCAGGGGCGAAGAATCCTTCGGAATGATTTGTGCCGAGGACGAGATTGGCATCGGCGACAGTCACGACGGCATTATAGTTTTGCCTGCAGACACTCCCGTTGGGCTGCCTGCAAGTAAATACTACGGACTGGAGAGCAAAGCTGTGCTCGAAGTTGACATAACTCCCAACCGCGCGGACGCTTTGTCGCATTACGGTGTAGCCCGCGATTTGGCCGCCTGGCTCAAAACCCGGGGTAAAAACGTGGAGCTCCGCAGGCCGTCGGTGGAGGCTTTCCGGGTAGACAACAGGAACTTGAACATAGAGGTAGAAATACTCAATACCGAAGCCTGCCCGCGTTATTGCGGATTGACCATGACCGGGGTTCGGGTGAAGGAATCGCCCAAATGGCTGCAGGATCGTCTGCGCCTGATAGGGCAGCATCCCATCAATAATGTGGTGGACATTACCAACTATCTTTTACACGAAAGCGGTCAACCTTTGCACGCATTTGATGCAGCCAAAATAAAGGGCAACAAAGTGGTGGTCCGCACCATGCCCGAGGGAACTCCTTTTATGACCCTGGACGGAGTGGAGCGCAAGTTGAGCGCTCAGGACCTGATGATCTGCAATGCCGAAGAAGGCATGTGCGTGGCCGGTGTTTTCGGCGGCCGGGATTCGGGAGTAACGGAACAGACTACAGAACTGTTTTTGGAAAGTGCCTGTTTCAATCCTGTCTGGGTGAGAAAAACCGCCCGCAGGCTGGGCCTGAACACCGATGCCTCTTATCGTTTCGAAAGAGGCGTGGATCCGGCCAATACGCTCTATGTGCTTAAGCGGGCCGCCCTGATGATCAAAGAGTTGGCCGGAGGTCAGATAGCCGGCGAAATAGTGGATTGTTATCCTGCCAAAATTGAAGACTTTGTGCTGGATTTCAGCTACGAAAAATGCCACAAGCTCATCGGGGAAGTTATACCCCCGGCCAGGATCAAAGAAATCCTGTCCGCTTTGGAGATTAAGATTCTCGAAGAACATCAGGACCGGCTAAAACTGCAGGTACCGGCCTACAGAGTGGATGTACAGCGTGATGTGGACGTGATCGAAGATATTCTGCGTATTTACGGTTACAACAGTGTTCAGACCGGCGATGGCCTGAGAACTTCGCTCTCGTACGCCCGGCACCCCGACAGTAATCGCTTGCAACAGATCGTTTCGGAGCAACTGACTGCTTCGGGCTTCAACGAAGTACTCAATAATTCGCTGGTGTCGTCGGCTCATTACGAAGGACAGAGCACTTTCCCCCTGAACGCTTGTGTACGCCTGCTGAATCCTTTGAGCAAAGACCTGAGTGTGATGAGGCAAAGCCTGTTGTTTGGCGGCCTGCAAAACCTGACATACAACATCAACCGCAAGAATCAGGATTTACGCCTGTATGAATTCGGCAATTGTTATCAATACAGGGACGAAAAGAAAACAGACGGCAACAGCCTGGCCGCTTACGACGAAAGTATGCACCTGGGGCTGTGGCTATGCGGCGACCGCAATCCGATTCATTGGATGCAGCCTGCCTCAGCTCTGAGTTTCTACGACCTCAAGGCTTATGTGCACAATATTTTGTTACGTCTGGGCCTGGAACCCGAAAAACTGGAAATAAGCGAAGTACCCTCGGGGGATATCTTTACGCAAGCCCTTTGTTACAGCAGCAAAGCCGGGAAGATCCTGTTAACGATGGGTGTTGTACATGCTGCGATACGGCAAGCCTTTGACCTTGATACGGAGGTATATTACGCCGATATACACTGGGACAATCTGCTCAAGTCCCTGAAAATGAATAAGACTTCGTTCAAAGAATTGCCTAAATTCCCCGAAGTCCGCCGGGATCTGGCCTTGTTGCTGGATAAGTCGGTGTCTTTTTCGATGATCGAAAACATCGCCAGAGCTTCCGAAAAACAATTACTGAAATCGCTGCGTTTGTTTGATGTTTACGAAGGCAAGAACCTGCCCGAAGGCAAAAAATCGTACGCGGTGACCTTTGTTTTAAGAGACGAAAACCAAACACTCACCGACGAACGCATCGATGTGTGTATGCAAAAGATTATCAAGAATCTACAATCACAATTGGGCGCGAGCCTGAGATAAAATACCTGCCTTATGGGAAGAGCCTTTGAATACAGAAAAGCCAGAAAATTAAAACGTTGGGGCAACATGGCCCGGACTTTTACCAAAATCGGAAAAGAAATTTCGAGTTGCGTCAAAGAATCCGGCCCCGATCCGGATTCCAATCCCCGCCTGAGGGTGTTGATTCAAAACGCCAAAGCGGCCAACATGCCAAAAGAAAACGTGGAAAGAGCCATCAAGAAGGCTATTTCCAAAGATTTTGTCGATTACAGGGAAATGGTTTACGAGGGTTACGGCCCCTTTGGTATTGCTATTCTGGTAGAAACCCAGACCGACAATACCACCCGTACGGTAGCATCGGTTCGCAGTGCTTTCAATCGCCACGGTGGTGCTCTGGGTACCTCGGGCAGTCTTTCATTTATGTTCGAGCGCAAGGCTGTCTTCAAGGTGAAACCCAAAGAGAACCTCGACCTGGACGAATTGGAACTCGAACTGATTGACTATGGTGCGGATGAATTCGAAATGGAAGACGACGAAATCGTCATCTATGGCGAACCGGAATCCTTTGCCCGCATCCAGAAGTATCTCGAAGAAAATGAATTTGAACTGGTCTCGGCCGAATTTGAACGTTTTCCCAACGAAACCAAAGAATTGACACCGGAACAGGAAGCCACCATCAATAAATTGATAGAGAGGCTCGAAGAAGACGAAGACGTCTCCAACGTTTATCACAACATGAAAGAAAGCCCTTCGGAGGAAAGCGAAGCTTAAAGAGCTTCGGCAACTACAAAGTTGCTGCCCCCTATAAAGATCAAATCGTCTGCAGCGGCCGCTTCGATAGCGGCCGCTTTTGCTTGTGCTACCGTAGAATAGCTTTGGCCTTTTAAGCCTTGCGCCGCCGCCAATGCAGCCAGTTCTGTTTCGGGTAAGGCTCTGGGTACGGCAGCTTTGGTAAAATAGTAAAGGGCTTTTTGGGGCAGGAGCTCCAGCATGGCTCTGATGTCTTTGTCATTGACCACGCCCAGTACCACATGCAGCTGTTTGTGGGGAGTAGCGGCCAATTGTCCGGTCACCATTCGTATTCCGGCCTCGTTGTGCCCTGTATCGCAAATGCACAGAGGCTTTTCCTGCAGGATTTCCCAACGGCCTCTGATGCCGGTGTTGGGTACCACCTGTTCAAATCCTCTGAGCACAGCCGGGGCGTTGATTTTATTGAAGTCTTGCCTCAACAGGCTGAGGGCGGCCAGCACCAAAGTAGCGTTTTCAGGGATATATCGGCCGGCCAGGCCACAGGTAAAAGTGCCCAATTCCTGCCAGGCCCCGGCGCTCACCCAAAGCTTTGTTCCCTTATTGAACGTGTCTCCCTGCAACTGTAACAGCTCTTCGGCCAGGTAAAAAGGAGCCTGCTTTTGCAGGGCCCGGTTGCGGAACACCTGATACACTTCGGAGGGATTTATTCCAGCCACTGCCGGCCTGCGGGCTTTGATGATGCCTGCTTTTTCGTCGGCGATACTGAGGATGTTGTTGCCCAGCACGTTCATGTGATCAAGACTGATACTGGTGATGAGCGATAGGACAGGATCTATAATGTTGGTGCTGTCGAGGCGGCCGCCCAGGCCGACTTCGACTAAGGCCACATCTACGTTATTTTCGGCAAAATAACTAAAGGCCATGGTGGTGGTAAGTTCAAAAAACGAAGGACTGAAATCTGCAGGCAGGGCTGGCCCGGCTTTTTTGGCATCGATATAGGCTGTGGTAAATTCGCTGACGTAAGTTTTGGAAATACACCGACCGTTGACGCGGATGCGTTCCCTGAAGTCTTTCAAATGGGGTGAGGTGTACAAGCCGGTGCGATAGCCGGCTTCCTGCAATACCGAGGCCAGCAGATGGCAGACGCTGCCTTTTCCGTTGGTGCCGGCCACGTGGATGCAGGGGAAACGTCGATGGGGATGACCGGCCCAGGCATCCAGTTGAAGGATATTGTCCAGCCCCGGTTTATAGGCTTTTTCGCCTTCGGCCTGAAACAAGGGCAGTTGATGCAGAAGGTAATCCAATGTTTGTGGGTAGTTCATAAAGGACAACTGATTTGGACCTGCAAAAATACAGCTTTTCGAGCGGATTTCCTTTTAATATAAAATGGCTTTTTAATTCAAAATAAAAATGCGTACTTTTGTCCTGAAATTTTAATATTACCGATTATGAAGACCATTAAGAAAAGCCTTGGCTTATTGTTTGCCGTCGTGCTGGTGCTTAGTTCCTGCAAATCGAACAAAGAAGCTTACAGTGCTACTTACGAACGTGCCAAAGCCAAACAGGAAGTTCAGGCTCAGGTAAACGAAGAACAAAATGAACGTGTGGAAGTGATCGAAAAAACCGGCGTTAAAGAGGCAGCCGAAAAGATAGAAGTAATCGGACTGGCCACAGAATCCGGTCCTTATGGGGTGGTTGTGGGCAGTTTTATCAATCGTACCAATGCGGAGAATTTACGTAAAAAGATGGCTGACCAGGGTTATAGCGCTGTTTTAGGGCAAAATGAAAAGTTGATGTTTAGGGTGATAATCGCTTTTTACGAAGTCAAGGCCGATGCTCAGGCCAAGGTTCGTGAACTCAGCAAGGATTTTCCCGATGCATGGATTTTAATTAAAGAATAAGTAGTATGAAAGAAAAAATCGGAAACAATGCCGGCTCTGTTTGGACAGTGCTGAATGCTGCCGGCGGGCGTAAAAGCCTGAAAGAAGTTAAGAAGTTGACCAAGCTGACCGAAAAGGATCTTTATGCGGCTTTGGGTTGGCTGGCTCGTGAGGACAAAGTAGTATTTATCGAAGAAGATGAAATTTTTGTAGCTTTGAGTTAATCCTACGTTTTGAATAATTGAATATGCCTGTTTTACAGGAAATAGTGGTTTATCTGCTTGTCGGGCTTAGTTTTGCCTGGCTGGCACTGCGACTCGTCCGGTTTTTTAGTGCTGCTCCTCAACGACAGGGCTGCAACGGGGCATGTGCTTCTTGTCCGCTGAAGGATAAAAAATGCACGGAGTCCTTGTGCAGAACTAAACTATAGCGTATCTTTGCGCTCTGAAAAATCCGGCTTATGCCGGAAGTCGGTTCCTTGACCGAGTGGCTAGGTAACGGTCTGCAAAACCGCTTACGGCGGTTCGAATCCGCCAGGAACCTCTTGATTGATTTATCTGAATGGCAGTCTTTTAAAAAAGAGACTGCTTTTTTTATGATGCTTTAGCCCTCCAATTTTCTAAGGCTTTCCTTTTTGATTAGTTTTGCAACAATACTATGCGAATGGAAAAGATCTGTGAAACCAACCTTGTTAATCAGTTATGGATAAAATTTTGACATTCACCGACAGACAAGCTTTTCGGGAATGGCTCGACAAGTACGGGACAGAGAGCGACGGCGTTTGGTTGCTCTTTAGTAAAAAAGGGAAAATTCCTACACTCTCTGCCGCCGAAGCATTGGAAGAGGCCTTGTGTTACGGATGGATTGACGGACAAATTAAATCGCTGGACGTGAATAGCTATAAGAAATATTTTGCCCGGCGTTTACCAAAAAGTAATTGGTCTGATAAAAACAAAAAAACGGCACAATCTCTTATCGATAAAGGATTAATGGCCCGACAGGGTTTTGAGGCCATAGAACGCGCCAGGAAAAACGGTTTGTGGGATAATGCCAAAAGTATCCTTGTGGACAATGAACAAATTCAGATGTTTAAGGAACTTATTAAGTCCTGCGAACCTGCTTTTTCCAACTTGCTGCTTATGTCTCAATCGGTTCAGCGCAGCTATACTGCCTTTTATCTTGATGCCAAATCTGACACTACCCGAAAAGCCCGGCTGGAAAAAATGATTGACAGGCTTAATCGCAATTTGAAACCCATGTAATGCGAGAAGTTTTGAAAATGTATTAACCAAACAATGAACAATTAAAACCTACGAAGTATGAACAGGAGAAATTTTCTTAAATGCTCTTTGGCAGCGGTGGGGGCTTTATTCATTCCCCACAAATTATTGGCGCTCGACTTTTTCCCGAACACCCGGACGGTTGAATGGGCTGTTCTATATGGAAGCTGGTGTGGAACGGCCCGCGATGCCGGTGTTTGGATTTCCGAAGGAATGGATGGCATTGCCGATGTCTTTGATGTTCGTGAAAATCCCGATTTGTCGGGTTATAAACACCTGATAATTGGTGGTGCCATACGAGGCGGAGTGGTTTCAAAGGAACTTCAGGACTATCTGACCACACACAAGGCAGCTCTAAAGAATAAAATCAGAGGATTGTTTGCGGTCTGCGGAAATAGGAGGCAAGCTATTACTCAGGAGCAGTACGACAGCTTAATAGATAATCATCTTTCGAAATTGACCGAGGTTCGGGGAGTTCCTTCCAAGGTGTTTCCGGGACGTATTACCTGGGGGCTTATGGAACCGGAAGTGCAAAAACAGATGAAAAGTTTTCAGAATATGGAGGAATACGACAATCTTAAACGAAGCGAATGCTTGGAATTTGGCAAAGCGGTATATAATTCAATTGTTTAATTGTTTATTCAGCAAACTTTGCGATATTTGCAGCTTAACAAGCGATAATACACTAATAACCTGGCTGCTGTCACAAAACAAAAAATATGGATACATTAATCAAACGTTTCAAGGATAGTAGAAAAAGAAGTTACATTGTCCAATCTTACAAACATCAGTACGCTTTTGTTGGAATAGGTAATCACAGCATCAACAACCTATATCCTGTTATTAATTACTTAAGACTTGATTTAAAATACATCGTTACTCAAAGCAATAAAAATGCACAACTGGTTGACGAAAACTATCCCCATTCCGAAGGCACTGCAGATTTGAAGAAGGTTCTTGATGATGAGCAGATTAAAGGAATTTTTATTTGCGCAAATCCCCATTCACACTTTGAATTGGTGAAACGAGCCCTTTTGGCAAACAAAAATGTTTTTGTCGAAAAGCCGCCTTGCCTGACCTGTGAAGAATTAAACGAATTGATAGAATGTGAAAAATCCTCAGCCGGAAAGTGTTTTGTGGGACTACAAAAACAGTATGCTCCGGCCAATATGGAACTTAAAAAAAGAATTAAAGGAAAGTGCAGGTACAATTATCGTTATGTAACAGGCGCTTACCCCGAAGGTGACCCTTTTTTAGATTTGTTTATTCATCCGCTGTCGCTGCTTTCCTTTTTATTTGGTAGGGCTACTTTGAAATATGCAAGCATCGACCGCTCAAAATCAGGACTGACAGCTTTTCTGCATTTACAGCACAGCAACGGCAGCCATGGAATGGTGGAGCTTTCGACCGATTATTCCTGGACAAATGCCGTTGAGAATATGATTATTAATACCGATAGTGAAATTGTTGAAATCAGGAATTCCGATACTCTATCCTGTACCTTGAAGCAGGGAAGCATTTTGGGTATTCCCAAAGAAAAAATACTTGGAGGAAAAACGACCAGAATTACATTGAATAAAAGCAATAATTTTAATCCCGTTTTTGAAAACAATCAACTTTACAGTTGTGGCTATTTTGGGGAGATGGCAAATTTTATAAATTTTTGCGAAAGCAGGAAATTCATAAACAATGCCTCGTTGACTGATTGTTTGAACACCTATGAAATACTGAATTATATTCAAAAGAATATTTTATGTACAAAGTAACTGATTACCTGAAAAGAGGATTAAAATTCACCAACAATGTAGTAAGGCCTCAAAACAAAAAAATATCCACTCTGATGTTATATGCCACCGAATTGTGTGATTCGAGGTGTTTGCATTGTCATATATGGGAAAAACGACCCCCGCAACATCTATCTTTTGAAAAGATTGTTGAAATCATGAATTCCAAATGTATTTCAAAAGATACCATCGTCGGCATGGAGGGCGGAGAATTTTTGTTGCACCCCGAAAGCGATAAGATATTAAGTTGGTTTTCGGTGAATCATCCCAAATTCGATATTCTTTCCAATTGTTTGAAACCGGACAAAGTCATCGAAGCCGTAAAAAATTATTCTCCCCACAGGTTGTATGTTTCCCTCGACGGAACGACCGAAACCTATAAATATATGCGGGGAAAAGATGGTTTTGACAAAGTGATACAAGTAATCGAAGCCTGCCGGGATTTAGTTCCTGTTTCACTAATGTTTACGCTTACTCCTTACAATAGTTTTTCTGATTTACAAGATGTTATAGGAATATCCAAAAAATACGACATCGACATAAGAATTGGCTTATACAACAATATTGACTTTTTCGACACTAAAGAATCTGCCCATTTAAAAGAAATGCTGGAAAAAAGGAGGTCATCAGATATTCAAACCGATTTTAGAAAAACCATACCTCAGGAGGTTAAATCCACCTCCGAAAATTATGATTTTCTGATGCTTTACGAAGAATGGCGCAGCGGTCATACCAAATTGAAATGTCACAGTATACTGGACAGTTTAGTGATTCATCCCAACGGAGATGTGCCTTTGTGTCAAAACCTTCCGACAAAATTGGGCAATGTTTATCTTAAATCCTTAGACGAAATATTCAACTCGGCAAAATCAGTCGCGATACAACGACAGCATACCAAATCCTGCAATCAATGCTGGATAAATTTTCATCGCAAATACGATGTTGTTTTGCTTCGCTCCTTCGAAACAATCCTGCCTAAAAAAATAATTGAATTTTTTTACGGGAAATACCAATGGTGTGAGGATAAAAATACCACCTACAGGCAATATATGAGCAAGTACTGCGATTGATCATCTCCGGCGGCAATTGCAACGAATAAATCATAAATGAAATGGATCAGTTTACATCCAACCCTGACACCATTGTGGAATTTATCTGTTTCGTTCCAGTCTAAGAGCTGTTCATGAATTTCAGATTGATAGTCGCTTCCTTAAAAATGAACGTAAAACATCCGATTATCTGAAACTAATTCTGAGTAATTTGGAATATTCTGTAAAAACAAGCCTTTTCTGCAACAATTTCTATGGTTCAACAATTAAAAAAAAAATTAATGACAAAAAGTAAAAGTTCCAAATGGAAAGTCCTTAGATATTTCGGGTTTCTTCCACTCATGATGTTAATGACAATGTCTTTTTCTGTAACCGAAACTGGTGATAAGACTATTCCGGACATTTCCCCCATTAAGGTGGATGAGTATAAAAACAGATCCGAATATGGAATGCAAATTAACCCGAAAACAAAACAAAGAACTTTTCACGAGGGTATAGATTTTTCGGCAGAAACGGGTACTCAGGTTGTGGCAACCGCTTCAGGGATTGTTGTAAGAGTTGTTTTTCTCGAAAAAACCTATGGTAAAATGATTGAAATAGATCATGGGAATGGTTTCACTACACGTTGTGCTCATTTGAATGATTTTGCAGTAAAGGAGGGAGACAGGATTGAAAAAGGAGCAATTGTCGGCTATGTTGGTAAGACAGGTTTGGCTACAGGCCCTCACTTGCATTATGAGGTGCTCAAAAACGGAGAAAGTGTGAATCCGGCCGAATATATGCCTAAACTATAATGTCCCCTGACAGATAATGGATGGTGGAATAGGATGAAAACCACAAAAGAAAGTGGAAAATGCAACAACAAAACAAAAAGACGGCATAAATGAGTAATAACACGATGAATTTGTTTATTGTTTTTATGTTGCTTACTGCCGGAATATCAAAACTACGAGCAGAATTCACTGAATTAAAACCAGAACCTATGTTACAAGCATCTAAACAACAAACGCAATCCCCGCAAAAGACCCGGCCGATCATAAACAAAAACAGTAAAATAATCGTACTGGCCGGCGGTTGCTTTTGGGGTATGGAAGAATTGATCCGAAAACAGCCTGGGGTGTTGAACACTACCGTAGGTTATACCGGGGGGAGGGTAGAGAACCCTAACTACCAAAATCACGAAGGCCATGCCGAAGCCGTTGAGATTGAATACGATCCCAAGTTGACATCCTACAGGCAATTATTGGATTTTTTCTTTAGGATGCACAATCCAACCACCTTGAACCGTCAGGGGAACGACATTGGCAGTTCTTATCGTTCGGCCATTTTCTACGGCAACGAAGAAGAAAAGCAGGAAGCTGCTCGTTTCATCGAAATCGTGAATGCCTCCAAACGCTGGAAAGCCCCCGTGGTCACGAGCCTGGAACCACTGAAGAAATTTTACAAAGCCGAAGAATACCACCAGGATTATTTGCAAAAGAACCCCGGCGGGTATACCTGCCATTTGATTTATTTCGATTCTTATCTGAAGTAGTACAGAAGCAGCCTGTAATCCGGTTTACATCCACCTCAAACGTAAGCTGTTGAGCACCACGCTGAGGCTGCTCAGCCCCATGGCGGCGGCGGCAATCATCGGATTGAGCATAATGCCGGTCAGAGGATAAAGCAAGCCGGCAGCCAGGGGAATACCGATCAGGTTGTAGATAAAGGCCCAAAACAAATTCTGATGTATGGTGCCGAGCGTTTTAGAAGAGAGCTTCAGGGCCTGGGGCAGTTTGTTCAGATCCGAAGAGATAAGGGTCATATCGGCTACTTCCATGGCTATGTCGCTGCCTTTGCCCATGGCAATACTTAAATCGGCCGTAGCCAGGGCTGTGCTGTCGTTGATGCCGTCACCTGCCATAGCCACTTTTTTGCCTTCTGACTGAAGTTGTTTGATGATGTCTGCTTTGTCCTGTGGCAAGAGTTTTGAACGGTACTTGCTGATACCGCAGGCAGCAGCAATGGCCGCAGCTGTGGCCTGGTTGTCGCCCGTCAGCATATATACTTCGATTCCGTTTTGCTGCAGCTGATGAATGGCTGCAGGGGAGCCTTCTTTCACTTTATCAGCCAGGGCTGCCAGTGCCAGCACGCTGCCGTTGCCTGCAAACCATACCAGGCTGTTGGCCTGACTGCTCCAGCTGTCCGCCAGGCTTTCCAGCTCCGGCTCGGGTATTATGTTGTGTTGATGTAGCAGATCAAGGCTGCCCACATAATAATGAACCTTGTTGAAAACTGCGCTCAGTCCCAGGCCCGGGTGATGCCTGATTTCGCTGAGTTTCACTCCGCCACTGCCTTCCAGAAAATCGACCATAGCCTGCGAAAGGGGATGAGAGGAAGTTTTTTCCATAGTCAACAACAATGGTTTTAATAATTCATCTTTGTTCAACCAGTGAATATTGCTTACTCGTGGCTTGCCTTCGGTGATGGTGCCGGTTTTGTCGAGGACCACGGTATCAATTTTTTTGGCTCTTTCCAGGGCTTCGGCGTTTTTGATCAAAATGCCTTGTTGTGCAGCTCTGCCCATGCCCACCATGATGGCGGTGGGCGTTGCCAGTCCCAGGGCACAGGGACAGGCAATAACCAGTACTGTTATAAAGGCTTTCAGCCCCAGGCTCAGCGCCTGCTCTCCGCCCAAAATCAACCAGAGCGCAAAAGAAAGAACAGCAACAGACAAAACCAGGGGAACAAAAACAGCGGCCAGTTTATCCGCTTTTTTCTGCACTTTGGCTTTGCTGTTTTGGGCTTCTTGTACCTGCTGAATAATTTGCGATAGCAGACTGTCTTTGCCCAGTTTTTCTGCCCGGTAAACCAGGCTGCCGTTTTGATTGATGGTGCCTGCAAATACCTGGGCTCCCACCGTTTTGTAAACAGGCAGGGCTTCGCCGCTCAGCATACTTTCGTCCACCAGGCTGTAACCGCTGTGCACGCTGCCGTCGACGGCAAATTTTTCTCCGCTTCTGATTTGAATCAAGTCTCCCTGTTGTAACTTATTGACGGGGATTTCGAGGCTGGAACCGTCTGCCCTGAGTAACATGGCTGTTTTTACCTGTAAGCCCATCAACTGCCTGATGGCAGAAGCACTTTTGTCTTTGGCCCGTTCTTCGAGGTACCTGCCCAGCAAAACAATGGCAATAACCATGCTGGCTGCTTCGTAAAAGACCATACCCGACAATGCCGTTTCTGATAAAAGCCGGGGGAAAAAGGTCTGAATGACACTGAACACGTAGGCTACCCCGGTGCTCAGGGCTACCAGGCTGTCCATATCGGCGCTAAAGCGGCGGACTTGTTTAAAGGCACGAATAAAGAAATTTCTGCCAAACCACAGCACTACAGGTGTGCTCAAAGCCCATAACCAAAAGTGAGCCCCGGGAAGTTCGGGATAAAACATGGAAATGACGAAAACCGGTATCGAAAGCAACAAGGCTCCCAGGGCCTTGCCCAGGGCGGAGCGACGAGGCTTTTGATGCTGATCATTAGTTTCAATCAGCAAATCATAGCCGAGTTCCTGAACCTTGTGCCGGATATCAGCCGGGCTGACAGCTTCAGCATCGAATTCCAGGCTCAGCACAGAACTGGCAAAATTGACGGCAGCTTTGCTGACACCTGGGTATTTATTGAGGTTTTGCTCTACTTTGGCGGCACAGCCGGCGCAGGAAAGATGGAGCAGGGGATAGGTTTTTTTAGTTGCAGACATAGTATTGTTCTTTTGTCTGCAAAGTTCCGTGATATATCAGTAAGTGCTGTTACGATATTTTCGGAAAGACTTGTAAAGTTTAGAGCTGATCCAGGGCTTTGCGCTTGCTGCCCTTCATTTGTTTGAATTGCCTGGGACTGAAACCGGTGGTTCTTTTGAATTGATTACTCAGGTAGGCCACGCTGGAATACTGCAGCATATCGGCAATCTGGCTCAGGCTGAGTTCATCGTAAATCATCAGCTCCTTAACCTTTTCAATTTTTTGGGCGATAAAGAATTTTTCGATACTGATGTTTTCCAGTTCCGAAAACAGGCTGCTCAGGTAGTTGTAATCCAGGTGCAGTTTATCGCTGAGGTAATCCGAGAGATTGTTGTTGAGTTGGGCATTGTGCTGTTGAACCAATTCTATGATATGGGTTTTGATTTGCAGTATCAGGCGGCTTTTTTTGTCGTCGATCAGCTCGAATCCCAGTTTGAGTAAGTCTCCGGCCAGGGCTTGCTTTTGTTCAGGGCTGAGTTCCGAGACGAGGCTGACTTCGCCCAGATCTATGCTGTGCACAGCTATGCGGTGTTTTTGCAAGAGATCTTTGACCGCCATCTTGCAGCGCTCGCAGACCATGTTTTTTATATAGAGTTTGTCGGTTTCCATAGCAGCTGCAAGTATAGCGAATTTTTTGGAACCTGCTGAACTTAATTTATGTGATAACCTTGTACCCTCAGCTCTGAAGCTTTGAAGAGAGCGTATTTTTCCTGATCCAGTGGATAATCCCAGCAACCCAGGCTGTGGTGAATTTTTCCGCCGAAGCCGGTTTTGAATTTATACAAACCGTAGAGCGGGTGGGATGGATCGGGCCCGGGAGCGATACCAAACATGTCGTACTGAGTGCAACCCAGTTGTTTGGAAAGCTTGATGGCTTCCCATTGCAGGGCGTAGGTAGGCATCAGGTTGCGGTGTTCTGTTGAGGAGGCTCCGTAGAGATAGGAGCCCCTGTTGCCCGAAATCACCAAAAACAGCGCAGCCAGAGCTTTGCCCTGCCATTCGGCCAGTAAAAGCTGTACCGCTGTTTGATCCTGTTGGGTTTTGGCTTTCAGGACGGCTTCAAAATATTCTATATTATTGAGGTAGAGTTTATTACGTGCAGCAGTCTGGCGATAAAGTTTGTACCACACGTCGATGTTTTCCAGGCCGATGGATCGGATTTGCAGGTCTTTCTTTTGAGAGAGCCGGATGTTGTAACGGGTTTTGGGTTTCATGCCCGACAAGATAGTGTCGGAGTCTTTACTTATATCTAAAAAGACGGTGCTCGAAGGCAGGTTGTTGAAAGAGGCTTTCTGAAAATTCCAGTTGTTGGTGCTTATGTTAAAGCGCAGTTCCTGTGCCGTTGTCTGGGGTTCTCCCATCCACAGGCCTTTATCGTCGTAATTGGCATGATCTTTGGCCCAGTAGGATTCCCAGCACAGGTCGTAACGTATCAAAAAACAAGAGGGAGGAAGAAAGGAACGCAGGCATTCGGACAGCTCTTCCAGAAACTCGCCCTGTAATTCTTCGTCGGGCTCCAGTTCGGGTCCGTAGGGGATGTGGGCTATGGCATGACGGGCATCAATCTGTTGCAACACCACCAGCAAGTCGGAAACTATATTTCCGTCTTTGGGAACAGCATGGTATAGCGAGGACTTTCTGGAGGAAAAATCGATAGCCAGACTTTTGTGGCCCAAATTGCTTTTTAATGAAGACCAGAAACTGCTCTGCTGAACTATGGGTGTTTCGTAGAGTTCTTCCAGGTCTTTGAGACGAACATTACCAAGCATAAGCAAAAAAACCACAAAGGTCGGCATTTTAGCCTTCAAATCCAAACCGTCTGATAACAAACAATATGTGCCAACGGCTTTGTGACCGCTTTGAGCTGACGAAGAAATTAAAAACGAAAGAAGAGCAAACCAGAGGATTTGCCCTTCCGTTCGAGTTTCAAGCTTGCATATTAGCGAATGAACAGCAGTTCCCGGTATTTGGGCAAGGTCCACATTTCGTTGTCGACGATCAATTCCAACTTGTCGATATGATAGCGGATTTCTTCGAGCATGGGGAAAATCTTGTCGTGGTAGGCAATGGCTTTTTCGCGTTCGTGTTCAATCTTGTTGGCCACTTTGCGGGCATTGACCATCTCGTCTACCTTCTCTTTAATAAAGATGGTTCGGTTTGCAATGTCTTCGATAATCTCCAGGTTTTTGGCAGATAAGGTGGCTGCTTTTTCGGCCGGGAACAAATCACGCATTCTGTAGACGTTTTCAATCAGCGAGGTTTGGTAGCGGGTAGCTACAGGAATAATGTGATTCATGGCCAGATCGCCCAATACGCGGGCCTCAATCTGAATTTTCTTGGTATATGTTTCCCATTTTACTTCGTTGCGTGCTTCCAATTCTTTTCGGTTCATGACATTAGTTGTTTCAAACATGTCAATACTGCTTTTCAAAAGATAGGCATCGAAGATAAGCGGGACACTGGTTTCGCAATCAAGCCCCCGTTTAGCAGCTTCTTTTTTCCAGGCTTCTGAATAATTGTTGCCGTCAAAGTGGATGGCTTTGCTTTCGCGGACATCTTTGCTTACCACTTCGACTATGGCGGCAAATTTATCCTTGCCTTCGGCTATCAGCTTATCTACTTCGGTTTTGAACAGCTGCAGCTGTTCGGCCACGGCTGCGTTCAGTACCAACATGGCCGAGGCACAGTTGGCCGAAGAGCCGACCGCTCTGAACTCAAAACGATTGCCGGTAAAGGCAAAAGGCGAAGTGCGGTTACGGTCTGTGTTGTCCATAAGCAATTCCGGAATACGGGCAATGTCCAGTTTTAAGCCTTGTTTACCGCAAAGATTGAAATCTTCTTTATCGCTGTTTTCTAAATGTTCCAATACGTCACTTACCTGTTTGCCCAAAAAACTCGAGATAATGGCCGGAGGAGCTTCGTTGGCTCCCAGACGATGGGCGTTGTTGGCAGAGGAAATGCTGGCTTTTAGCAGGGCATTGTGTTTGTGTACCGCCTTGAGTACATTGGAGACAAAGGTAATAAAGCGCAGGTTTTCTACAGGTGTTTTACCAGGGGCCATAAGCAGAATGCCTGTATCAGTGCCCAGGGACCAGTTGTTGTGTTTGCCTGAGCCGTTGATGCCTTTGAAAGGTTTTTCGTGAAGAAGAACCCTGAAGCCATGCCTGCGCGAGACCTTACGCATCAGGGACATGATCATCAGGTTGTGGTCGTTGGCCAGGTTGCATTCTTCGTATACGGGAGCCAGTTCAAATTGGTTGGGGGCAACCTCGTTATGACGTGTTTTAACCGGAATTCCCAACTTGAGGCTTTCGATTTCCAATTCCTGCATAAAAGCCATTACCCGGGTTGGTATGGCGCCGAAGTAATGATCTTCGAGCTGCTGATTTTTGCTGCTTTCATGCCCCATTAGAGTACGTCCTGTCAGTAAGAGGTCGGGCCTGGCGGCGTACAGACCTTCGTCCACCAGAAAGTATTCTTGTTCCCAACCCAGGTAAGCATTGACTTTTTTTACATCTTCGTTGAAATAATGACAGACAGCGGTTGCGGCCTTGTTTACGGCTTCCAGAGCTCTGAGCAGGGGCGCTTTATAATCGAGCGATTCCCCGGTATAAGCAATAAAAATGGTGGGAATGCACAAGGTATCACCAACGATAAAAGCAGGCGAGGAGGGATCCCAGGCAGAATAACCTCTGGCTTCGAAGGTGTTGCGTATTCCTCCGCTGGGAAAGCTCGAAGCATCGGGTTCTTGTTGAATAAGAAGTTTCCCCGAGAATTTTTCAATCACGCCCCCTTTACCATCGGGTTCGCTAAAAGCATCGTGTTTCTCGGCTGTTCCTTCGTTCAAAGGATGGAACCAGTGAGTGTAATGAGTGACGCCCATTTCCAGCGCCCATTTTTTCATGGCCGAAGCAACGGCGTCGGCCAGTTCGTGACTCAGGGAGGCATTGTTGTCAATGACATCCGTCAGTTCCTTGTAGGCTTTTTCCGGCAAATAGCGGAACATTTTTTCTCTGTTGAAGACTTTTGAACCAAAATAAGCGGAGGCTTTTCCTGGAGCTTCAACCAGTTTTTCCTTCTTGGCGAAGGCGGTTTCTACCACATTGAATCGTAATGTTGACATAATTAGTGAGTTTTGGAGTGAAAAGATTAGTTATTATAAGCAGTTTCGCCATGTTCATAAATATCCAGGCCTTCTTCTTCTATTCTGGGAGGAACCCTCAGAACTTTGAGGCTCTTAAGCAATTTGAAGAGCAAAAATCCTGTTGTGGCTGCCCAGAGTCCGATACTGAGTGCTCCGAAAAGCTGGGCTCCCAACAGGCCGAAACCTCCACCGTAGAACAAACCGCCCTCGGTGGCAAAGAAACCGGTTAACAGAGTGCCCAATATTCCACAAACGCCATGTACCGAGGAAGCGCCCACCGGATCATCAATTTTGAGTACTTTGTCAATGAACTCAACTGAAAAGAGCATAGTCATTCCACAGATGGCTCCAATAAGTACAGCACCTGCCGGTGAGACCAGATCACAGCCGGCAGTTATTCCCACCAGTCCCGCCAGAATACCGTTGAGGCTCATAGATAAGGAGGGTTTTTTATATTTGACCCAGCTCAGTAACATGGAGGCTACTCCCCCTGCTGCTGCTGCCAGGTTGGTGGTGAGAAAAATATGTGAAATAGCGTTGCGGTTTACTTCTCCTGAAGCAGCCAGCTGAGATCCGGGATTGAATCCAAACCAGCCGAACCAAAGGATGAACACACCCAAAGTGGCCAGGCTGAGGTTATGACCGGGAAGAGCCCTGGGTTTTTTATCTTTGCCGTATTTGCCTATGCGCGGGCCCAAAACAGCGGCTCCCATAAGGGCAATCCAGCCTCCAACCGAGTGTACTATGCTGGATCCGGCAAAATCATGAAAAGTGTTGCCGAAAGTTCGCATCATAAAGCTTCCTTCTTCGGCATTCATTAACCAGCCTCCGCCCCAGGTCCAGTGTCCTGAAATGGGATAAATTATGGCTGAGATAAAGATGGAGATCAGAATGTAGGAAGAAAAACGGGTGCGCTCGGCTATAGCTCCCGAAACGATGGTGGCTGCGGTGGCACAAAAAACTGTCTGAAAGATCAGAAAACCTTCTACGGGTAAATTGCTTTCATAAAAGCTGAGATCGAATAAATGGGGCTTGCCGGCAAAATGCCCCGCTCCGAACATCAGGCCAAAGCCCAGTGCCCAAAACAGCAGGGTGCCCAGCGCAAAATCCAGCAGGTTTTTCATAAGAATGTTGGCCATGTTTTTGGATCGGGTAAATCCTCCTTCGACCAGGGCAAAGCCCGCCTGCATAAAGAAGACCAGCATGGCGGCCAGTAACATCCATACAGTATCAAGCGAAGCGGCAATATCGGTAATTGTTGTAAGTGTAGTTTCCATAATGGTTGTTTATGAAGTTGTTTTATTGCATTTAAAAAATAAAAAAAGCCGGGGGTCTGTTGGACACTCCCGGCTACTCTTCTTCCTGCGGATCATAAAGAGTTACATCACCCCGTTCACCCGTTCGGATTCGTACAGCGTCTGAGATGGGAATTACAAAGATTCTGCCGTCTCCGATTTCGCCCGTTCTGGCAGATCGAACAATTGCCTCCAGGGTTTTTTCTACGTTTTTTTCCCGTACGATGGTAGAGATCAGTATGCGTTCTATAGTACTGGTATCGTAAATTACCCCGCGGTAGATTCTGCCTTCGCGGGCTTTGCCGATACCTCTGACATCGTAATAGGAAAACCATTCAATGCCGGCTTCAAGCAATGCTTCCTTGACTTCTTCAAATTTGGTTCTGCGAATGATCGCTTCAATCTTTTTCATAGGAATAGTCTTTGAGAATAATAAAAAGAGTGGTTAAAACGAAAGGCTTAGAGTCAGAGACTCAGACCGAATACCAAAAAAACATTGTTTTGATTCGGAGCAACAATGATTTGAGTGAATACCGGCAAGGCAAAACTCTGGCTGATGGGAATGCTTTTACCGGCGGTCAATACTATATCTGCAACAATAAAGCCATTGGTGCCGGTTTTGTGGTAAAAGCCTGTCCATGGGGAGAGACCTACTGCCAGATTCAAATCCACGTCCCCGAGCGAAACATCGTAAGCGGCCCGGATGTAGGTAGAGGCATCATTATCCAAAAAAGTATTCCAGTTCAGGGAGAGCGGAAATGATTCTCCAAAAGAATAGCCAATACCGGCTTCGAAATAATGAAGGTTGCGGTAATCAAAATAGGGATTGCCTTCGCCTGCCCACCAGTAATCATTAATAATAAAGGAGAATCCCCTGTTTTCGTACCCCAGGCTTAGATCGAATTCTTTAAAGCTGGTAGAAAAGTCGGTAGAGCCCCAGGCGGACATAAAAAAACCCGAATAAGTTGCACTTAATCCGGGTTGCAGTGAGATGCCGGTCTGGTAGGCTCCTCTCCATATATATGAACTGACCAGGTCCACAGAGGGGCACAGAACGAATCGTTCTTTGGATTTTTCTAAGCTTTCCTTAGGTTTTTCGGAGGCTTCGATGCCGGAGCTAAAGGCGACAAGAAGGATTGCGAGTCCGAAGACTCGTTTTGAGAGAGTTGCTTTCATTTCTTTGTTTTAAAAAGTTAGACATTAAATCAAAAACCTGAAAGCTCTTTTGCCGGCATGGAGTTTTCGTGGTGTCCTGTTTTTGCGGCGTTATGCACAAGGATTTCGGGGTATTGTGCATGAAACAGGCAAATATTCTCCTTAGTTCGGAGGCAAATGTAGTTACATTTTTGAAATTATTACACTCTTCAACAAAAAAATAGTGTTAAAAAACATAATTTCAAAACATAATTACTGATTAGTAATTTAAATCTCTCATTTTTA
>CAZNQD010000007.1:0-1330 GCA_964575345.1 uncultured Bacteroidales bacterium | reverse complement strand
AAAACATAATTTCAAAACATAATTACTGATTAGTAATTTAAATCTCTCATTTTTAATCAGTAAATACTAACTACATTATAAAAACAATATTGATTTATGTGATTTTGTTGGACAACTCACTAAATAGTGGATTATTATTACCTTTGTATCTGGAATTTTGAACAGAAAGTTCGCTTATAAGTAGCGAATAAGGCGGGAAAAATGAGAGAAAACGTGGCAGAAAACGCGAAAGAAAAAAGAAAGGCTGTCTCACTTAAGAAACAGCCTTACAGAGTTGGCGGAAGAAGGGGGATTCGAACCCCCGGTACCCTTACAGGTACGACAGTTTAGCAAACTGTTGGTTTCAGCCACTCACCCATCCTTCCTTATTAACGCAATAATAAGCCGGTTTTGAATTACAAAAGGGAATTCGATGGTGGTTTATTTAAATGCGGCGCAAAGATAGAAAGAGTTTTATTTTATTCAAATTTTCTGCCGGGATTTATTTTAAAAAATAGTGTAAATGCTCCATGAGGAGCGTAATGACAAATACAGGTGAAAATAAAATTACGGTTGTTGTTGACGGCTTCGGGTTTATTGTTCCTGATGGCTGTTGGAATTTTAGCTTGGGTTTATGGTGTCTTTTATCGTCCGAATGTGCTGGCCGGACAAAGTCAGAATATTTATCTCTGCGAAGAGGATGAATTTGATAGCTTACTGCAGCAATTGAAAGATAAAAACCTCCTCAGGGATGAGCGTTCTTTCCGCAAAGCTGCCGATTATTACGATTACCCCGCGCAGATGCACAGCGGCCGTTATGTGCTGGAAGAGGGGATGAACAACAAAAGAGTATTACAAATGCTGCGCCTGGGTTTACAGGAACCTGTCCGGATTCGTTTTCATAACCTGCGCAAAGTGGAACAACTGGCCGGCCTGCTCAGTAAACAGGTAATGGCCGATTCTCTGAGTTTGCTTGAAATTTTTTACGATCAGAAATGGCTCGACAGTCTGGGTCTTACAGCGGAAACCCTGCCTGCCTTGTTTATTCCCGATACTTACGAAGTCTGGTGGAACGGCAGCCCCGATAAGCTGATGCAATTATTCTCGAGCACTTACGAAAAGTTCTGGAACGAAGAACGCAGGGCTAAAGCCGAAGCTCTGGGGCTGAGTCCAATCGAAGTCTCGGTGTTGGCTTCCATTATCGAGGAGGAGAGTAATATCAGGGATGAATGGCCCGTTATCGCCGGCCTTTACCTGAACCGTTTGCGCAGAAGAATGTATTTGCAGGCCTGCCCCACGGTGAAGTTTGCCTTAAACGACTTCAGTATTCAACGCGTACTCGAAGAGCATA
>CAZNQD010000006.1:47437-70964 GCA_964575345.1 uncultured Bacteroidales bacterium | reverse complement strand
GTGGCCACTTACCTGGAAAAAACCGATTCGGCCGGACTGAATTTGTTCCTCTGAAAACGATGGCATCTTCTTATCTGTAAACAAGGCTTTTCGGATGGTAAAAGCAGTTGTTTGCAGGGCTGATCAGCCGATGTGCAAAAACTGCTCTACCAATTTGAGGATATCCTGTTTACCGAACAATTTCTCGGACAGGCCCTTATCGTTATATGCCTGCAATTTTTTGATCTGGCTGTCTATGAGGCCGGCCGGAAAGATATGGTTTTCTTCAAAAAAGTCTCGTTTTTGTTTCAAGGCTTCGGCCGAATCGGCACAACACAGCGGCAACTGTTCTAAGGACTGCATTTTTTCTCTGTGTTCCGGTTTGAAGATATTTATGTCCACATAAAGCTGTTCGGCCAGTTCCAGCGCATCCGGCCGACTGATTCCATGAAGGGAGGCAACAATCAAAGCAGCCAGGGTCAGGAAAATGTCGGCCGAACCGTCGGACACCCGATACTCAAAAGTTTGCTTAGATTCCGAGGCAGGTAAAGGCTCCGATTCTGAGGGATTGGCATCAAAGACCATTTGTTCGGCTCCCGTCCAGCCCAGAGGCACACGCACCACTACCGAACGGTTGCGGTCGCCCCAGCAAATACGGGTAGGCGCTTCCTGATTGGGCACCAATCTGAAATAAGAAGTAGGGATGGTGTTGCCAAAAGCCGTGATGGCATCGCTCAAATCCAAAATGCCGGCTATCATTTTGCGGGCAATATCACTCAGTTCCCCCTTTTCGGCGACAAGGTTTTTTCCGTCTTTTTCGAGCATCATGTGAAAATGCAATCCGCTGCCGGCTTTGCCTTCGGTAATCTTGGGAGCATAACTGATGCTGACGCCGTATTTGTTTCCCAGCATACGCAGTATCCATTTGGCCAGAACCAGTTGTTCGGCTGCTTTTTCGACCGTACAGGGCAAAAACTCAATTTCGTGTTGTTCATAATAGGTTTCTCCCTGAGTAAAACAACCCACCTCGGAATGTCCGTATTTTATATTGCCGCCCGCTCTGGCTATCATCTGCAAAGCCTCGTTGCGAATAAACTCGTATTTGGCAAAAGGCTCACTGGCGTGGTAACCTTTTTGATCTACGCCGGGATACAAACCTCCGGCCGGAGCAATTACATAATATTCCAACTCTCCCAATGCCATAAAACGACTGCCGGTTTTATTGGTAAAAAACTGATCGGCCTTATGTAAAATGGTATAAGGATCACTTTCGAGAGGCCGACCGTTATTGTTGTAAAAAGAACAGAAAATATCCAGGGTGGGAACCGATGCAAAAGGATTCACAAAAGCCGTACGATAGCGTGGAATCACGTAGAGATCGCTACTGCCCGATTCGATAAAAGAAAACAAACTGCTGCCGTCTACCCGCTCACCGCGGGTCAGAATCGTTTCCAGATACTCCCTGGAATTGATTACAAAATTCAAGGTTTTCAAACGGCCATCTTCGGCCACATAGCGAAAATTGAGCATTTTGATCTGCCTTTCTTCGCAAAACCTCAAAATATCATTACGGGTAAAGTCTTGTGCGGGCTTGTTTAAAAATTGAACCAGATCGTTGGGGTTCATCGAGATTCTGTAATCTTTCATCGAATCAGATTGAATTAAAAAAGTGCAAAAGTCATTCACTTACGCAAAATAAGCAAATCTTAAGGGCTTTATTTTTTGAATTATTTCAAAAAATCCATATTCATGGCAAACTCCAGGACAAAATCTTCGTCGTCGGACAATTCTATGTATTGTGATTGTTGAACCACCCTGTCCACCTTGGTGGCAAACACCTCAGAACGAAGAAACTGCAAAGCACCAATACCGGCACTGTTGCCCACCGCGAAAGTTTTATCCCTGAGTTCGGCCGGGAGCAGTCCAATTTCAACAGCCGAGGGTATATGAATATAATTGCCCAGGCCACCGGCCAGAAACAAAGCTTCCAATTCTTCAAAACCCAGGCCGGCACGCTTCAGTAAAGTTTTAATTCCTGAATAAATGGCCGATTTTGCCAGCTGAATTTCCCGGATATCAGCCTGAGTTATCCGTACACCGGGGGAAATTTCAAAATTCTGTTGAATCAATCCGCTCTCGTCCATTAAATTATTACGCCACAGCCAGGCGACCACATCGATGGCTCCGGAACCGCAAATACCCGTAGGCATGATATCTCCAATGACTTTGTAATTTGAGGGACTTTCAAAAGCAGCAATGGCTCCCTTCAGTGCGGGCATCCCGCAACTCAGGCCGGCGCCTTCGAAAGCGGGGCCTGCAGCCGTGGCACAGGTATATATCTCCTTCCCTTTGACCAGGGCAATTTCTCCGTTGGTTCCAATGTCCAGAAAAAGATACTTTTGCTGAGATGCTTTCAGCACAGCCAGGCCGGCGACTATATCGGCGCCGACATAAGCCGAAAGGCAGGGCAGGGTAATTAAATGCCCCAGGGGATGCATTAAAAAAGCAGTTTGACCTCCCAAAAGAACCTGTTGAGCTGTAAAAGCCGGAGTAAAAGGCGCCAAAGCCAGAGGTTCAGGATCGTATCCCAGCAAAATATGCAGCATGGTTGTATTGCCGGCAACCACCATTTCCTGCATTTGCTGACTGCCGGCTTTCATCTCGGACAGGAAGCTTTCAAATTCTTTATTAATCGATTCTGTCAAAATTGTTTGAAGCATTTTGAGCCCGGCGGAATTTTCCTGGCAATAACTGATTCTGGAAATCACATCGGCTCCGTAGGCCTTTTGCGGATTCATCCATGAGCTGATCTTTACAATTCGCCCGCTGGCTAAATGAACAAAATAACAAACCACCGTGGTGGTACCCAGGTCTATGGACGCCCCGTAGGCATCGGGGTGTAACAATTGCCGGCTGTGTACGGGCGGAAAATCTTCGAGATAAGCTGTTTGAGTGGTGAGTATCTGCGCTTCATCTTTAGCGGGCAAAACCACTTCGACATCACCGGCAGGATAATAATTACAGGCCAGCACCTTCCCCTCTCCTTTGATATCGACCAAACATTTACCGCAACGACCTTTTCCTCCGCAGGGAGCATAGACAGAATTACCCTCGTTTCGGAGAATCTCCAGCAGGCTCTGTTGGCCCGGAGTCTGAATAACTCTCGTTCGGGAGTTTTCTCTCAACAGAATTTTATACATGATTCTTTTTTAATGTCGATTTTTTATAACGCAGGTAAAAAAACAGGCCGCATGCCGTCAACAGCAGTAAGGAAGGAATAAGTTGCCAGGCGTATTTCCCGACACCCAACAGTTCGGGATCAGCAGCCAGGTAATTGTTTTTTTCGGCATAATGAAACGCTATGGAAATAGCATTGTTTGCAAAATGAGCCGCAACAGGAACCCAGATCGATCCGGACCAAAAAAGCAGGTAGCCAAACCAGGCTCCCAGCAACAAACGCGGTATGAAGCCGTAAAACTGCAGATGTATAGAACTGAAGACTATGGCAGTCATCCAGATAGCCAACTGAATTCTTCCCTTAGAAGAAAAGATGCTTTGCAAAGTCCCCCTAAAAAGTATTTCTTCTCCAAAACCCGCCATAATAGCTATTACCAGCAACTGCCACAGCAGATCGACCGGGGAATTGCTCTGTAACATCAATTCCGTAGCACGTTCTGCACTATCTTCGGCAGCCCTCATCCATTTTTCTACACCCGCTAAAAAGGAGGGCAGTTGTATGTCCTGATTCCAACTTACCAAAAAATTAATCAGCGGTATAGCAGCCAAAATGCTGAATACGGCCAATAAAATATCCAGGGGTTTAGCTTTGACCAACTTTAAAAAAGTGCTGTTTTTTTCGTCGTACCAATAATTTAACAAAAAAGGAGGAAGAATAAACACCAGGAGCGTTTGCAGGCCTTGCATCAACAAAAGAAAAGAAGGATTGCTCATTTGTGTGCCCAATTCAGAACTAAGCTCTTCAAAGCTCAAACCGCGGCTGAGTAGTAAAAAAAAGCTGAGTAGTAAGGGGCTCAAAAAAAGGGCAATTATTGTTATGGCTATCAGCGCTATAAGCCTTAAACCCGTTTTGCTTCTATCTATCTTTATCATTCAATGAGCATTTTTTTGCAAACCTAATTCAAAGTTTTGTCAATTCAAAGATTAAGAGTATTTTTGCATCTCCAAAAAAATACCTTTAAGAGTAACAAGCAGAAGGACAAAGCCCTGCTTTGAAAAGCTTGTTCAGCAAAAGGACAGGTTCAAACTTCAACAACATGAATGTAGAAAAACAAATCATTGATTCGGTCAATGCAAGTATCAAAATCAACTTAGTCAAAGCTGACTATCAGGAAAAAGTAGAAAAAACGCTTAAAACCTATCGTCAAAAGGCCAATGTGCCGGGATTCCGCCCGGGTATGGTGCCCATGGGTCTGATTCAAAAAATGTACGGCAAAGCCGTGCTTGCAGAAGAAATCAATAAAATTGTATCGGAAGCCTTATACAATTACATAAAAGAAAATAATCTGAATATTTTGGGCGAGCCCCTCCCCAACGAACAACAAGCTCCTCTGGATTTCAATACCCGCGAAGATTTTGAGTTCGTTTTTGATCTTGCCCTGGCTCCCGAACTTAATTTCACGATAAATAAAAAAGACAGCATCCCCTATTACAAAATAGAGGTCAACGACGACATGCTGGAGAAACAGATTAAATCGCTGGCCGGTCGCGACGGAAATTACGAAAAGGTCGAAGAAGCCGGTGAAGGCGACACTATTAAAGGAATACTGACCGAGCTTCCCCAAGAAGGTCAAAATGATTCAGAAGATCTCGTAAAAGTGGAAGAAGCCATTATTCTTCCTTCCTACTTCAAAAGCGAAGAAGAAAAGGCCAAAATGACGGGTGTTCACCCCGGCGACAAAGTCAGATTCAATCCCCATAAAGCCACCGGAGGCCACGAAGCAGAATTGGCTTCTATGCTGCACCTGCCCAAAGAAAAAGCAGTCGGAGTCAAGTCCGATTTTGAATTCGAAGTAAAAGAAATCAGCCGTTTCAAGGAAGCCGAAATCAACCAGGAATTGTTCGATCGGATTTACGGCAAAGACCAGGTAACTTCCGAAGCAGATTTTCGCGCAAAAGTGAAGGCTGAAATCGAAGCTCAGTTTACACCCGAAAGCGATTATCGTTTTATGGTAGATGCCGAAAAACAGTTGGTAAAAAAACTCAAGGACGTGGAATTCCCCGTTGAATTCCTGAAACGCTGGCTCCTGGTAGCCGACGAAAAACGCAATCCTGCAACCATCGAACAGGATATGCCCAAGATTATCGAAGAACTGAAATGGCATTTGATGAAAGAACAAATCATCAAACGCAACGATATTCAGGTAAGCGAAGCCGATGTCCTGGAAACCGCCAAAAAAGTTACCCGGGCTCAATTTGCCCAATACGGCATGATGTCCGTCCCGGATGATTTATTGAACAACTACGCTGCCGAAATGCTCAAAAAGCCCGAAACGGCAAGGAACCTGAGCGACCAGACCAATAGCGCCAAGGTCGCCGACTACCTCAAGTCTGCTGTTAAGTTGAACGAAAAAAACATTACAGCCGAAGAATTCAATAAACTTTATGAAAATTGAAAAGCATGAACGATTTTAGAAAATACGCCACCCGTCATTTGGGTATGGATGGTATGGCTTTGGATCACTATTCAAAAATTACCGGCAGCTATATTTCTCCGACCATTATCGAAGAGAGACAATTGAATGTAGCTCAAATGGATGTTTTTTCACGCCTGATGATGGACCGTATCATTTTCCTGGGAACTCAGGTGGACGATTATACCGCCAACGTAGTACAGGCTCAGCTGCTTTACCTGGATTCTGCAGACCCGGGCAAAGACATTTCTTTGTACCTGAATTCTCCGGGAGGAGCTGTTTACGCCGGGCTGGGCATTTACGACACCATGCAGTTTATTTCCAGTGATGTTTCCACCATTTGCACAGGCATGGCCGCCTCGATGGCCGCCGTACTTCTGGTAGCCGGCGCCAAAGGCAAACGCTATGCACTGAAACATTCCAGGGTAATGATTCATCAACCCATGGGCGGAGTTCAGGGACAGGCCTCCGATATGGAAATCACGGTAAGAGAAATTCAGAAGATCAAAAAGGAGTTGTATTCTATTATCTCATCACATTCCGGACAAAGTATTGATCAAATCGAAAAAGATTCCGACCGCGACTACTGGATGACTGCCACCGAAGCCAAAGAATACGGAATGATCGACGAGGTGATGTTGAAGAGCAAATAATAATGGCTAAAGCATCTACGGATAAATGCAGTTTTTGCGGCAGATCACGCAACGAAGTTGAACTTTTGATTTCGGGCATTTCGGCTCATATTTGTGAAGAATGCGCAGAAAGGGCTCACGACATGAGCAAAGAAATTATCGGCTCGTCAAAAAATAAACAGTTCAAGCTTAAAGCCGAAGATTTGCCCAAACCCAAAGAAATCAAGGCTTTTCTGGACCAATACGTCATTGGCCAGGAAGAAGCCAAAAAATTCCTTTCCGTTTCGGTTTACAACCATTACAAAAGGTTGATGCAAACAAAAAAGGATGACGAAGTAGAAATAGAGAAATCAAACATCATTATGGTAGGGGCTACCGGCACTGGCAAAACCTTGCTGGCAAAAACCATAGCCAAAAAACTGAAGGTGCCTTTTACCATAGTGGATGCCACGGTGCTTACCGAGGCCGGTTACGTGGGCGAAGACATCGAAAGCCTGCTGACACGGCTGCTTCAGGTGGCCGACTACGACGTGGCTGCTGCCGAAAAGGGCATTGTTTTTATCGATGAAATAGACAAGATTGCCCGCAAGGGAGATAATCCTTCCATCACCCGTGACGTCAGCGGCGAAGGAGTACAACAGGGCTTGCTGAAACTGCTCGAAGGCTCTGTGGTGAATGTCCCGCCTCAGGGAGGGCGTAAACATCCCGAGCAAAAAATGATTGCCGTTAATACACAACACATATTGTTTATTTGCGGTGGTGCTTTTGACGGTATCGAAAAAAAGATAGCAGCTCGCTTAAATACCCAGGTGGTCGGTTTTGGAGCCTCCAGGCAAATTGCCCGGATTGACCGCGAGAACTTGCTGCAATACATTGCACCACAAGATCTCAAGGCCTTTGGAATGATTCCCGAAATCATCGGCAGGCTACCTGTACTTACCTATCTGGAAGCTCTGGATCGTAAAGCATTACGGGCCATTCTTACAGAACCGAAAAATTCCATCATTAAGCAATATGTTAAGCTTTTCGAGATGGACGGGGTGACTTTGAGCTTTGACAATGATGTCTTTGAATACGTTGTAGACAAAGCTATTGAATTTAAGCTTGGTGCAAGAGGTTTACGTTCCATCGCCGAAACCATCATGATGGACGTGATGTACGAAACTCCATCCAGGCAAAAAAAGAATATCCGTATAGATTTAAAATACGCTCAATCCAAAATTGAGGCAGCTAATCAGGCCAGGCTCAAGGTGCAGTAGTACGTTTCAGAAAATAATTCTAGTTTTTTCGTTTATTTGTTGGTATTCTGAAAGATTTGTTTTTAAATTTGTTTTCAGCAAAAAACGTAGCTATGGCAAAATCCAATCCTTTGGCCGAAAGTCTCAAGTTGTATTTTGGATTCGACACTTTCAAAGGAAATCAAGAAGCTATCATCCGGAACATAATGGAAGGCAGGGACACTTTCGTGCTCATGCCTACCGGAGGTGGAAAATCTTTATGTTACCAGTTGCCTTCCCTGCTTATGAAAGGCACGGCAATAGTTATTTCCCCTCTTATTGCTCTGATGAAGAATCAGGTGGATTCCATGCGTAATTTCAGCGACGAAGACGGGGTGGCTCATTTTATTAATTCGTCTTTGAACAAGGCCGCCATAGACCAGGTACGCAACGATATTATGTCGGGCAAAACCAAATTGCTCTACGTAGCTCCCGAATCTCTTACCAAAGAAGAAAACATCGATTTTCTAAAACAAATCCCCATTTCGCTCTTTGCAGTGGACGAAGCACATTGTATCTCGGAGTGGGGCCATGACTTCAGGCCGGAATACCGGCGTATCCGTCCCCTGATCAACGAAATCGGCAGGGCGCCTATCGTGGCGCTGACAGCCACCGCCACACCCAAAGTGCAGCACGATATTCAAAAAAACCTGGGAATGACGGATGCCACTGTTTTTAAATCATCCTTCAACCGCCCCAATCTTTTTTACGAGGTCAGAGCCAAAACCTCTAACGTCGATAAAGACATCATTAAATACATCAAGGCCAGCCCGGGCAAATCGGGTATTATTTATTGCCTGAGCCGCAAAAAAGTGGAGAAGCTGGCCGAAACCCTGCAGGTAAACGGCATCAAAGCCCTCCCTTATCATGCCGGCATGGATTCACAAACCAGAACAGCCAACCAGGACGCTTTTTTGATGGAAAGGGTGGATGTCATAGTGGCAACCATTGCTTTTGGGATGGGAATAGACAAATCGGATGTGCGCTTTGTCATTCATTACGATATTCCCAAAAGCCTCGAAGGTTATTATCAGGAAACGGGACGAGCCGGACGCGACGATGGTGAAGGACATTGTCTGGTTTTTTATTCCAACAAGGATCTGCAAAAACTCGATAAATTTATGCAGGGCAAACCTGTGGCCGAACAGGAAATCGGCAAAGAACTTTTACTGGAGACCGCGGCTTATGCCGAGTCATCGGTGTGCAGAAGGAAGTCTTTACTTCATTATTTCGGAGAAACTTACGATAAAGAAAACTGTGGCAATTGCGACAATTGCATTAACCCCAAAAAACAAGTGGAAGCTCAGGAATTACTTTCTATGGTTTTGGAAACCGTCATTGCTGTCAAAGAGAAATTCAAAACAGATCACGTCATTGACGTTTTGACAGGCAATGAAACCTCAGATGTTGTATCCTATAAACACAACGAACTGGAATTGTTTGGTACAGGAGCCGAAGAGGACGAAAAAATCTGGAATGCCGTTATCCGTCAGGCTCTTATTGATGGCTATCTGGACAAGGAAATCGAAAATTACGGCTTGCTCAAGATTACCGACCCGGGCAGAAATTTTCTGGAAAAACCATGCAGCTTTAAGGTGACCGAGCAGCTGGATTACGAGGAAATGGAAGAGGATATGCAAATGCACGGCAGCGCAACCAGTGCAGTGGATCCCATCATGTTTTCCATGCTTAAGAATTTGCGCAAAAAAATCTCCAAGCAACTCAATCTTCCTCCTTACGTAATCTTTCAGGACCCTTCGCTGGAAGCCATGGCCACCACCTACCCCATAACAATGGACGAATTACAGAATATTCCCGGAGTGGGAGCCGGCAAGGCCAAACGCTACGGTCAGGATTTTCTTTCGCTCATCAAAATTCACGTGGAAGAAAACGAAATTGAACGTCCCGAGGACTTGCGTGTTCGTACCGTAGCCAATAAATCCAAACTGAAAGTTTCCATCATTCAGGCCATCGACCGCAAAGTAGCATTGGACGACCTGGCCAACACCAAAGGTTTGGGTTTTTCGGAGTTACTCGACGAAATCGAAGCTATTGTATACTCAGGCACCAAAATAAACATCTCCTATTTTCTGATAGAAGTAATGGACGAAGAACACATCGAAGAGCTTTTCGATTACTTCAAAGAATCATCCAGCGACAGCATCCAGGAAGCCATGGATGTGCTGGGTGGTGATTACACCGAAGAAGAAATTCGCCTGGTTCGTATTAAATTTATTTCTGAGTACGGAAACTAAACAACGTATTTTTGCGTTTGTATGATAATGCTCACATTATTCTGATTGTTTTATGAGAAAAATTTTGTTAGTCTGTCTTTTATCAATTATTTTTTTAAATGTCCGGGCTCAAGCCGATGACCCGGTAGTGATGAATATCAACGGAGAAGAAATACTCAGATCGGAGTTTGAATACCAATGGAAGAAAAACAATAACGGGAACTCTCTGGACAAAAAAGAACTGGACGAATACCTGGATCTCTTCGTGAACTTTAAGCTCAAGGTGGCCGAAGCTAAAGCTCAGGGCCTGGATACCACTCAGGCATTTATTACCGAACTCAGAGGCTACCGCAACCAGTTGACGGCACCCTATCTTACCGATAAGCAGGCCGAAGAGAGCTTGATGGACGAAGCATATGCTTTTATGAGCCAATACGTGGATCTGAGCCATATATTGATTCCGCTGGACAAAAACGCTGCCCCGCAGGACACTTTAGCTGTGTACAATCAGCTCATGGAGCTGAGAGAACGCATACTTAAGGGGGAAGATTTTGCCCGTCTGGCCGCTGAGTATTCCCAGGACAATTCGAGCCTGGACGGAGGTCGCATAGGGACTTTCCTTTGTTCCAGGCTGGTCTATCCCATCGCCAAGGCCGCTTTTTACATCCAACCCGGAGAAATAAGCCTGCCCGTCAGAAGTTCATTCGGCTTTCATCTGGTAAAACTCAATGCCAAACACCAGGCTCCCGGACAATACATCTCTGGGCATATTCTTCAATCCGCTCCCACCGGATCTCCGCAGGATGTGGCAGATTCGGCCAAACAACATATTACCGAAATATGGGGCTTACTCGAAAGTGGTCAGGATTTTGCCCAAGTGGCTGATACCCGCAACGATGACCGCTACGTGGTGGGCAAAGGGGGAAAATACCAGGAATTAAGGCCGGGATCGCTGCCCTACGAATACGAACAGCAGGTGTTCGGTTTAAAAGACGGCGACTATTCCCAACCTTTCAAAACCGATTACGGCTGGCATATTGTAAAACGCTTCGAAATCACTCCCCTGCCCGAAAAAGAAGAAATTCTTGAAGAACTCAAGAACACCTTGCAGCGCGATGAAAGAGCTCAGGCAGGCAGGAAGGCCCTGGTAAACAAATTAAAAAAGGACTACAGTTATCAACCGGATACCAATGCCCTGGCTCAATTTGAAAAAGCCCTGGCCGGACTCGAAAATCCGGAGTCTGCCTTGAAAGCAGAGGCGGCCGGACTTCCCGTGCTGGCGAGTTTCGAACAAAACTCCATAACGGCTACAGATTTTGCTGAATACTATTTGCAAAGAAGATCCCTGATTACCTCTGTTCCTGCAGCTTTTGAAGACTACGCCGAACAAAGGATACTGGCCTACGAAGACAGCCGGCTTGAAAAGAAATACCCGGAATTTGGAAATCTGATGCGTGAATACCACGACGGTATTCTGCTTTTTGAAATCAGCAATCAAAAGGTCTGGGAAAAGGCTGTTGAAGATCAGGAAGGCCTGGCGGCTTACTTCAAAGCCAACAAAGCCGACTATGCATGGGATAAACCCAGATTCAAAGGAGCCGTTATCCATTGCGCCGACGAAGCTACGGCCAAAAAGGCCAAAAAAATGGCCGCGAAATTAAAGGACGATTCGCTGGCTGTAGTGTTAAAACGCAGCTTCAATAACGACAGCACCACTCTGATCAAGGTGGAACAAGGGCTTTACGTAATGGGAGAATATGCCTCGACGGACAAATTGGTTTTCAAAAGCGGCGACTGGAACCCGGGCAAAACATTTCCGATCGTGTTCACCAAAGGCAAAGTCCTGAAAAAAGGGCCCGAAGAGTATTCCGACGTACGCGGAGCAGTCGTCGGTGATTACCAGGACTACCTGGAAAAGGAATGGATAAAAGAACTGAAACAAAAATATCCTGTCAGTATCTTCGAAGAACATCTCCAGGTCCTTAAGGCAGAATAAGCAAATACTGAGGGTTTTTTAGTATCTTTGCGCTTTTATGTTTGACTATGAAACATCTACTCTGGTTGTTATTGCTTGTGCCTGCCTGGCTGCAGACATGCCTGGGCAAGGAAACCGAATCGCCCAGAGTTGCCGTTGTTCAGGTTTCAGACGCTACTCTTTACCTTGATGAGATTCAAAACGCTCTGCCAACTGACCTGAATTCAGTCGACAGCGTACGCTTTGTCAATTCTTACATCGAAAACTGGGTAAAGGAAGCCATTTTATACGAGGCTGCCAGTAAAAATCTGGGGCAAAGCCCGGAAATAAACAGGATGGTAGAAAACTACCGTCGCTCGCTCATCATATACCAATACCAGCAACAGGCCCTGAACGAAAAAATGGAAACGGAAGTGACCGAGGCCGATATGGCGCAGTATTACGAAAAAAACGCCGATCGCTTTCTTTCCAATAATAATCTGATAAAAGGATTGTTTATCAAGGTTCCCTTGTCGGCTCCGGGACTGGATAAATTGAAAACCTGGTACAAAAAAAACGATACAGAATCGCTGGACAACATTGAGAAATATTCGTATCAAAACGCAAGCATTTATGAATATTTCCATGAAACCTGGACTAGTTTGGACGATGTGATGGATCAGATTCCGACCAATATAGCCGACCAGGAAAAATTTCTTCGCAACAATAAGTCTCTGGAAGTCGAAGACGGCAATTACTGTTATCTTTTGTACATCAGTGATTACATTACAAGCGGCAGCCCCCAGCCACTGGATTACGTGAGTGCCCAGATAAAAAATATTTTAATTAACAGCAGGAAAACAGAATTCATTCATCAGTTTGAGAACGACATGTTTGAACAGGCCAAACGCAAGGGCTCAATAAAATACTTTTCCATTCCTGTTGTTGATACCGCCTCTATTCAAGACTTAACCATCGATCCACAATGAAACAGTTTATATATTTTACAGCCCTGATGCTGGCCGTTGCATTACAAAGTTTGCATGCTCAAAACAATATAATTGACGAAATTGTCTGGGTAGTCGGCGATGAGGCCATTCTGAAATCTGAAGTGGAGGCCTATCGTCTGCAGGCTCTGCAGGAAGGGCAAAAGTTCAGCGGCGATCCCTATTGTGTCATACCGGAACAACTGGCTGTTCAAAAATTGTTTCTGCACCAGGCTGAGCTGGACAGTATCATAGTGACCGACAACGATGTGATTGCCAATGTAGACCGCAACATCAACCGCATGATTACCGTACTGGGTTCCAGAGAAAAAATGGAAGAATATTTTGGCAAACCTGTTTCCAAAATTCGCGAAGAACAAAGAGAATACGCCAGGAATGAACAAACCATACACCTGATGAAGCAATCTCTGCTCAAAGGCCTGAGTGTTACTCCTGCCGAAGTGCGTGCTTATTATAAATCGCTGCCCCCCGACAGTATTGCCATCATCCCGGCCGAAATTGAAGTTGAAATTATCACGGTGGAACCCAAAATCCCTGAAGCCGAAATTGAATCCATCAAGGAACGCCTGCGTGAATTCACCGAAAGAGTCAACAAGGGCGAAAGATTTTCTACCCTGGCTGTTTTGTACTCCCAGGACAGGGGCACAGCTAAACTCGGAGGTGAAATGGGTTTTTATGGCAAAGGGGAACTGATGCCTGAATTTGCTGCTGCTGCCTTTAGCCTGACAGATCCCGCAAAAGTGTCGCGCATAGTGGAAACCGACTACGGTTTTCATATCATTCAATTGATCGAGAAAAGAGGAGATCGCGTGAATTGCCGGCATATTTTGCTAAAACCCGAGGTATCAGCTGCTGAAAGAAACGAAGCAATGATGCGTCTGGACAGTATTGCCGATATTATTCGCAAGGGTAAATTAAGTTTTGCCGAAGCAGCCATGTTCTATTCGCAGGACAAAAACACCCGAAAAAACGGAGGATTGATGTTCAATTCCATTACAGGGACCTCTCATTTTCAACTCGAAGAATTGCCTCAGGAAGTCAGCAAGGTGGTTTACTCGATGAATATTGGCGAAATTTCTGCTCCGTTCAGTATGCGCGACGCCGACAGCGATAAAGAAATTTGCGCCATTGTACGGGTCAAAAACAGAACCAAAGCCCATAAAGCAACAGTAGAAGAAGATTTCGTGAAATTAAAAGATATTGTACTACAAAAGAAACAGGAAAAAATCATCCAGGAATGGATCTTAAACAAACAAAAGGGAATTTATGTCCGCATCGACGAAAGATGGCGGAACTGCGATTTTCAATATCCGGGATGGATTAAATAATATGTTCAATGTTACCGACATAAAACCTGCATTACGGCAGATAAGCCTTGGTTTATTATGCCTCAGCTCTCTTGTTTTGCAGGCCCAGGGAAACAGAATATTTCTCGAACACGCCAACAGCACCAATTTTGACAGGACCATCAGTCCCGACTATCATTTTTTGATAGGCGACGTACGGTTCAGGCACGACAATGCCTGGCTGTATTGCGATACAGCTCATTATTACAGAGCCGATAATTCTCTCCGGGCTTTTGGAAATGTCAGAATTGTACAGGGCGATACCTTGTTCATTTACGGTAAAACCCTTTTTTACGACGGGAATAAAAAACTGGCCCAAATCCGGAATAATGTGCGCATGGTCAACAAAGAGGTGACCTTGTTTACCGACCACCTGGATTACGACAGAGTGTCCAACTTAGGCTATTACTACAAAGGCGGAAAAATTGTTGATCCTTCCAATACCCTCAGCTCAGATTACGGACGCTACAACCCCGACACCAAAATGGCTTTTTTCAAAAAGGATGTAGTTCTGACCCACCCTCAGTTCCTGTTGAAAACCGACACCTTGAATTACAACACCGAAACAGGGGTGGCCTCCATCATTTCCAGAACCGAAATCGAAGCCGAGAATGCAGATATAACCGCCTATCGGGGCTGGTACAATACCAAAACCGACAAAAGCCTCTTGTTGGATCGTTCCTGTATTATCAGTGAAAAACGCAGTCTTACTGCAGATTCTATTCTTTATGAACAGCTGCTGGACATTGGTGAAGCTTTTATGAACGTTGTAATGGTGGATTCTTCAAGAAATAGTACACTAACTTCGGATTACGCCTTTTACAATCAAAGCAACAATTACGCCCTCTTAACCAAAAAGGCCTTACTCAGGGAGTATTCCGGCCCGGACACCTTTTATTTGCACGCCGACACCCTGCTGGGACAACGAGACTCTGTTTACGACACCTTCAGAGCTTATTACAACGTCAGGAGCTATCGGAAAGATTTGCAGGGACTCTGCGATTCTGCTTATTATTCGACACGTGATTCCGTACTCCGGCTTTTCGGCAATCCCATTCTTTGGGCTGACAATCAGCAAATCAGCGGACAACAGATTCTTCTGTATACCAAAAATCAACAACCCGACTATATGGAGGTGGAGGGATTGGCTTTGCTGGCCTCCAAAGAAGACAGCAGCCTCTTCAATCAATCCTCGGGCAGAAAGCTTACTGCCTATTTTCTGGACAACAAAGTGCGCCGGGTGGTTATTGAAGGCAATCCGGAATCCATCTATCTTCCCCGCGACGAAAAACAAAAGATTATAGGCCTGAACCGCCTGGAAAATGGTTCTTTGTATATATTCATGGACAAAGAGGGCAAGGTAGAAAAACTCAAGGTGAGCCCTCAACCTAAGGGAAAGTTTTATCCTTTACAGCTGCTTACCGAGGAAGTGAAATATCTTGAGCATTTCAGCTGGCCTGTACAACTGCGCCCGACCGATCCTGCGGATGTTTTTCGTCTGACCGACCGGCCAAGAGCCGAAAACATGAGTACGGACATTGAAGGCACTGCCGGCAAGGGTTCAGACACTGCCGGCAGGACAGCACTCAGAGCATTTAAAAGTAAAAACAGTAAATAATATGTCATTTTTCAAACAAAGTAAGCCCAGAAAATTTGAGCATCAGCCCATTTACTACGATACTCAGAAAGAAGCCCGCCAGGAGCGTTTACAAAGAGTGAAAGCAGAAATGGGGCTGATTGAAGAAAAAGAGATAAAAAAAGATTATGAGAAAATCATTCGGGGCAGTTTCAGAGAAGCTGTCCCGGGAGGAAGCCGCAGCAAGCGACAACAAAACGGCAATAAAATGCTGAGAATTATTGTAGTGGTGTTCATAATCATCATCGTGGCTTATTTATTAGCTTCTCGTTATGCTGGATAAAAACCTGGCTGACAACACTATACGGGTTTTACCGGAATCGGTGGCCAACCAAATTGCCGCCGGTGAGGTGATTCAACGTCCTGCCTCCGCCGTAAAGGAGCTGATGGAAAATGCCATCGACGCGGGTGCCGGCCAGATCGACGTGCTGGTAAAAGATGCAGGAAAGAGCCTGATCCAGGTAACAGACAACGGTAAGGGCATGTCGCCCCAAGATGCAATACTGGCTTTCGAAAGGCACGCCACTTCCAAGTTGAGTGTAGCGAGTGACTTACTAAAAATTCGAAGTATGGGTTTTCGGGGCGAAGCTCTGGCTTCCATAGCTTCGGTAGCACAGGTGGAATTGCTCAGCAAAAAACCCGAAGACGAATTGGGGACCAAAGTATTGATTGCAGGCTCCAAAATCGAAAATCAGGAAGCAGTGCTTTGTGCTTCGGGTTCGCGTTTTTCGGTACGCAACCTTTTTTATAATATACCGGCCCGTCGGAAGTTTCTGGGCAACAACGCCAAAGAATGGCAGCACGTACGCAATGAATTCATTCAAATTGCCCTGGCCTACCCCGAGATACAACTCAGCCTTGTCCACAACGGCGAAAGCATTTTCAGGCTGCTTCCTTCAGGATTGAGACAGCGCATTGTTGCTATTTATGGTGAACAACTCAACAAACAATTACTTCCCATAGAGGTGGAAACCGAAATTATCCGGATCAGCGGTTTTGTGGGAGCACCCGATGCTGCGCGCAAAAGAGCCTCCGAACAGTTTTTCTTCGTAAACCGGCGATTTATAAAACACCCCTATTTCAGGAAATCCATTCTGAGCGTATTTGAACCCTTGGTGCCTCCATCGTATCAACCGGTCTTTTTTGTTTACATGGAAGCTGCTCCCGATAGTATCGACGTGAACATACATCCCACAAAAACCGAAGTAAAGTTTGAACACGAACAAGTCATCTGGCCTATCTTAAATGCCTCTATACGTCAAAGCCTGGGAAAATTTCACGCCGTTCCCTCACTGGACTTTGACAAAGAAAATGCTCCCGAAATCCGTGTATTCACCGGAGAAAAGGACGTGCCTCCTCCCAAAGTGGACTTTGATCCCAGCTACAACCCATTTCAGCGCAAAAGCGAAAGTGTGCAAAAACCGGGAACTGCCTTTCCGGACAAAGACAAACAAACAAATCATTGGGAACAATTGTATCGCGATTTCAAATCGCAAGGTAAAAGTGCTGCAGAATTACCGCAGACAGAAGCCGGCCCGATGAGCAAAGTTCAGGAGGATAAAGAGTCTTATCTGAAAGAAGAACTAGACCTTCTTTTCGATGAAAACTCCCAAATCGAGGCCTTACAAACCTTGTTTTCAACTTCGGAAACCCTGGAAGAAATCGGCTCGAATCTCTTTCAGGTTTTCGGCCGCTATATTGTCCTGGTTACAGCAGAGGCGCTTTTGCTGATAGATCAGCACAGAGCCCAAACCAGGATTTTGTTTGAACAATACAGTAAACAACTCGACACGGGGCAATCTTTTTCGCAGACCTTGCTTTTTCCCGAAACCCTCGTATTGGACAAAAACCGGCTGATTGAATTTGAGAGCATCAAACGTGATTTAATCAGTTTGGGCTTTCAATTCAAAAAAAACGGCGAACACTATCTGATAACGGCAATTCCTGAACATACTCAGGGTTTACATCCGGTAGCCATAGTCACCGATTTGCTCGACGCCTCCATGGAATCATTGCCCAACTTTTCGAATGAACTGAAAGACAAGCTGGCCCTGCGTTTGGCTAAATCAACCGCCATACCCTACGGACAGAGACTGAGTCTGGCGGAAATGAAGAATTTGTGCCAGCATTTCTTTGACTGCGCCATCCGGAATCACACTCCCGAGGGCAAAAAAATTATCCTGCGCATATCGGCCCAGGAAATAGTAAAACGATTAAACTAAGTAAAATGACCAAAAAAAAGACCGACGTCCGAATCAGAAAAAAAGACCTGAAATCGGATATTATACAATTTTTTCAAGAAAACCGACAAAAAAAATACGATTACCTGCAACTATCCAGGACTTTTAAATTGAAAAGACAAGCCCAGCAAATACTGCTCTTCGATATTTTAGAAGAACTCCACAGACAGGGTTTTTTAAATAAAGCTGCCGGAAACCGCTATTCAACTGCCACACAAAAATCCACAAACAACAGCGGCCACCACGACAGCTACGAAAATATTCTCGAAGAATTCGACATTACCGAAGATTATCCGGAAAAAGCGCTGCAGGCTGCCGAATTATTATCTGATATCATTCCCGAACAAGAATACGCCTACAGAGAAGACTTCAGGGCAGTCAGGACCTTTACCATCGATCCCCGCGATGCCAAAGATTTTGACGACGCCCTCTCCCTTAGAAAATTGCCCGACGGCAACTGGGAAGTTGGCGTTCATATAGCCGATGTCACTTACTACGTGAAACAAGGTTCAGCCATCGATCAGGAGGCCGAAAACAGAGCCACTTCGGTTTACCTGGTCGATCGAACCATCCCCATGCTGCCCGAACGTTTGAGTAACGGACTATGTTCGCTCAGGCCGGACGAAGAAAAACGCTGTTTTTCCTGTGTCTTTGAAATAAACGAGGCCGCTCAGATAAAAAATCACCGCATTGTACGCACGGTAATACGTTCCGACAGACGCCTGAGCTACGAAGAAGCCTTGGACATCATTCAGGGGAAAACCGATCCCGTTCAGGAAGAAATCCGTGTTTTGAACGAATTAGCAAAGAAACTGAGAAGTAAACGCTTCAAAAATGGAGCCATCCGTTTCGAGAGTTCAGAAGTCGGCTTCAAAGTGGACGAAAAGGGGAAACCCCTGGAGATTTATTTCAAGACTCCCACCGAAGCCAACAACCTGATCGAGGAATTCATGCTGTTGGCCAACAAAACGGTGGCCGAATTCATCGGTAAAAAAAGCAACAAGACCTTTGTCTACAGAATTCACGACTGCCCCGACCTGGAGAAGCTCGAGGATGTAGCCCGTTTTATCAGGCGTTTCGGCCACAATTTAAAACTGCAGGGAGGCAAAAAAGTCGTGGCGGCTTCCATCAATCAATTGCTGGACCAAGTACAGGGGCACAAAGAAGAAGACCTGATTTCTACCATAACCATACGGGCCATGGCCAAAGCTGTCTATTCTACCGATAACATCGGACATTATGGGCTGGCTTTTGACTATTATACTCATTTTACCTCTCCGATACGCCGATATCCCGACATGATGGTGCATCGCCTGCTGGAACGCTATATGTCCGGTGGAAGCAGCGTCAATAAACAAAAATGGGAAGAAAAATGCCGGCACTGTTCCGATATGGAAATTACGGCTGCCCAAGCCGAAAGAGCTTCGGTTAAGTATAAACAGATTGAATTTATGTCCGATCGCATCGGCAATAGTTACGAAGGAGTGATTTCGGGCGTTACCGATTTCGGTTTTTTTGTGGAAATCGTCGAAAACAAATGCGAAGGCCTGGTGCCCATGCGCGACCTCAACGACGATTACTATGAATTTGACGAACAGAACTACTGCCTCAGAGGACGGCGTGAAAAAAAGGTCTATCGACTGGGAGATCCTGTCAAGGTGCAGGTTTTAAGAGCCAATCTCGAAAAAAGGCAATTGGACTTTAAGCTGATAAACAACGAAGAATAAGTCTTTTATATAAAAACCAAACCGCCTCAACTCACGTTGAGACGGTTTGCATATATAGAGGAAATTAAAAAGAGTTGCCTATCACAATCGTTTCAAGCACAAACTCACGGACATAGATGTATCCTTTGAAAAAAACGCTACAAAAAAAATTCATTTTTTTCTTAAAGTTTAATATCAGCGTAAAAAACGATCAACCGGCTTTTTTTTGTATCTTTGCACGCTGAAAAAGTATTAATAATTAATCGATTAAACCATATAACTTACTTACATCATGAATGAGCTTTTTTCTTCGCTTCCTTATAAAGTAGCCGACATTAAGCTGGCCGATTTTGGCCGTAAAGAAATTAAACTGGCAGAACATGAAATGCCCGGCCTGATGGCCATTCGTCAAAAATACGGCGAAAGTAAACCCCTGAAGGGTGCCCGCATCACCGGATCGCTGCATATGACCATTCAAACAGCCGTATTGATCGAAACTCTCACCGCTTTGGGAGCAGAGATTCGCTGGGCCAGTTGTAATATCTATTCCACTCAGGATCACGCAGCCGCTGCCATTGCCGCAGCAGGCGTGCCGGTTTTTGCCTGGAAAGGCGAAACCCTCAAAGACTATTGGTGGTGCACCCTCCAGGCGCTGAATTTTCCCGGAGACAAAGGTCCCAACCTGATTGTGGATGACGGAGGCGATGCTACGCTGATGATTCATTTGGGCTACAAAGCCGAACATAATGCTGCTTTTTTGGACAAGGCTGCAGAAGCCGAAGATGAAATTGAGCTGAATGCCATCCTGAAAGAAGTGCTCAGCTCTGATGCCTCTTACTGGAAAAAACGGGTAAAAGATATCCGCGGTGTTTCGGAAGAAACCACTACCGGTGTTCACCGTCTCTACCAAATGCTCGAAGCCAAAGAATTGCTTTTCCCCGCATTCAACGTGAATGATTCGGTAACCAAATCAAAATTCGACAACCTTTACGGCTGCCGTGAATCTCTGGCCGACGGCATCAAAAGAGCCACCGATGTAATGCTGGCAGGCAAAGTGGTGGTGGTTTGCGGTTACGGCGATGTAGGCAAAGGTTGCGCCCATTCCATGCGCAGCTACGGATCAAGAGTAATTGTGACAGAAATCGACCCCATTTGCGCTTTGCAGGCCGCCATGGAAGGCTTCGAGGTGAAAACCGTCGAAGAAAGCCTGGACGAAGGTAATATCTACGTTACCACCACAGGCAATTGCGATATCATCACCATGGATCACATGATCAGGATGAAAGACAATGCCATCGTCTGTAACATCGGACACTTCGACAACGAAATACAGGTGGACAAACTTAAGCGCTATCCCGGCATTAAGCGGATCAATATTAAACCGCAGGTGGATCAATACTTTTTCCCCGAAGGCCATTCCATCATTTTGTTGGCCGACGGCCGTCTGGTCAATCTGGGTTGCGCCACCGGTCACCCTTCGTTTGTAATGAGCAATTCGTTCAGCAACCAGACCCTGGCCCAAATTGAATTATGGAGCAACAAACATGAAATCGCAGTTTACCGCCTGCCCAAAAAACTCGACGAGGAAGTAGCCCGACTCCACCTCGAACAAATTGGAGTTAAACTAACCAAACTCAGTAAAAAACAGGCTGACTACCTGGGTGTACCCATCGAAGGGCCTTATAAAGCGGAGCATTACAGATATTGATTGAACAATGAGCCTGACTTCGGTATACCGTCAATTGTTTCCGGAAAAATTCAGAGTTTTTTTCTATCGGCTTTTGTTGCATAGAATTCTTGAATCCAACAGGAATTATCCTCATGTAAAAAAAGTGCTTCGTTTTTACGAGCAACAGAAAGAGCTGCCGGAAGAATTCAAAAATTACCTGAGTTATTTTAAAAAGCACCGATTCAACATGAGTTCTTTCCGCCTGATCTTCCTTTCCGATTTTGTGGAGAAATACCAAAAGCTTCCTGTTGAAACCCGCTTTGATGCCACAAACAACATGTACTATGTTTTGCACAAGGGTAAAAAGCTGTATTGGCCGGAGGGATTCAATTCAACGACCATTGCCGGGGATTATCGCAGGCTGAGGCTGGAGCAGGACACCGATTCTCCGCATTGTTATTGGGATTCACCGGCTGTATTTAAAGATCGGGTTTTGTTTGATGTCGGTGCTGCCGAAGGACTAATTACTTTAGACCATATCGATGAACTAAAGCATGCCGTGTTGTTCGAATGTGCGCCTGAGTGGATTAATGCTTTAAGACAAACATTTGAACCTTATGCCGGAAAAATTTCCATAGTGGAAAAATACGTTACAGGAAGCACCAACGAACAAAACAACACGATTTCACTTGATGATTATATTCAACAGACAGGGCTTGCGGCCGATCTGATTAAAATGGACATCGAGGGTTTCGAAGAAGCGGCATTGGAAGGATCCCGGAATTATCTGACAAAATCGAATCCCATACTGGCTATATGCACTTACCACAAAGCGGAAGCAGAGCAAAACATACGGAGTATGGTAACGGGCTTTGGTTTTAATACTGCCACCACCAAAGGACATATCTGTTTTGTTCATTCGACTGAACATTTTTTCAGAAAGGGTGTGTTGAGGGCAGAAAAAAATTAGACCCCACCAAATAAGCGGTTAAAACTAATTTGGAAATCATGAAGAAACATCTCGTAAGCGTTATTATTCCCGCACACAACAGGCCCGACAGACTACGTCGCTTACTTGATTATTACAGCAACACAAACATTGATGTTGTTGTGGCTGATTCCTCGAAAACGATCTTTCCATATACGAATGATTTCCCGGGCATCACTTATTGGCACTTTCCACAGGAAACATTCTTGAAGAAAATCTATGAGATTCTCGATAAAATTGAGACTCCGTATGTGTTTTTTTGTGCGGACGACGACTTTATAGTCCCTGGGGCTGTTAATAAAATCATTCAGTTTCTCGAAGAAAATCCGGACTATTCTGTAGCTCAGGGGCATTATCTGACATTTGAAGTTCATAAAAAGAATATTGAATTTACACCGCGTTATATCCGGAATTTTGATCATAAAATTACGGCTGATACGGCATCCCTGCGTCTTGCCCAATACAACAACTGCTACGCTTCTCATTTGTACGGGGTAATCAGAACCACTGTTTTCAAAAAAATGTATCAGGCCTGTATGGCAGACCGCCAACCGGTTTTCAAAAATTTATATTTGGCAGAATGGTATTTTATCCTTTTTTCGCTCATTCACGGCAAGTACGCTACTATTCCCAGTTTTTACGGCGCACGCGAGCATATCTATGATTCGGCAACCGTAGCTACGGTACCCATTTCGGTGGTTAGTACAGCGGCTGAATACCAACAGGAATTTTCTGCTTTTCTGGAAATTCTTGCTGCAGAATTGGCCAAACAAGACAAGATTCCTTTGGAAGAAGCCGAAAATCGTATTTTACAAATTATTCGAAAACCAAAAGAAAAAAGCATCATCACCCAGAAACGAAAATTGTTGCTTACATTTGAAACCGTCAAATCTTTGCGTCTGTTTAGCGGATTGCTTCGCGCTCGTTACAAACAAAAAGGTCTGAAAGCAACCAGAGGAATGCAGAGCTATCCCTGTACGTTTATGACTCCCGCAAAACAGGCTATTATTGATGCAATAAGAAAATACCGCTGACCCTATGTTGATGAAAGTATACGAAATACTAATTAAACTACTTGAGACATCTCTGTCGATAGTTCGGATAATCTGGCATACTCCTTTCAGAAAAACCAGAAAAATAGCACATACATTAAATACCTGCCTGATTATGGGGAATGGCCCCTCACTTTTATCTTCTCTGGAAAAGAA
>CAZNQD010000006.1:13685-47337 GCA_964575345.1 uncultured Bacteroidales bacterium | reverse complement strand
ATACCTGCCTGATTATGGGGAATGGCCCCTCACTTTTATCTTCTCTGGAAAAGAACAAAGATATGCTTGAGAAAACAGATTTACTGGCAGTTAACTTTATGGGCTTCACACCTGAATTTCAAACATACAGACCCAACCTGTACGTTTTGTGCGATCCTGCTTTCTGGATTGAATCTTCCGATAAAATACTTCGGGAAAAAGTAAGGAAGTTATATCAGGTACTGGCCGACACTACAACCTGGGATTTGCAGTTATATCTTCCGCATAATGCCGGAAAACGCAAATTTATCAATGCTATTCTTTCGTCTAACAAGCTCATTCAAGTCAACTATTTCAATAAAACAAAAATTGAAGGACTTAGAGGCTTTACGTATTTTTCTTATTCAGCTCAATGGGGAATGCCTCGTGCACAAAATGTACTTTGTGCCGCTTTGATGCTCTGCATTTATTCTGGATACCAAACGATTTATCTTGCCGGTGCAGAAAATGACTGGATCAAAAACCTTTGGGTTGATGCTGATAATAGGTTACGACTCGATGACCTTCATTTTTACCGAAACACGAATCAAAGCAATGCCATTGTTCTTAATACTAAAATGTATGAGCAATTTTTATCCTGGTATTACGCTTTTAAGAGTTACGCGGAAATTGCGGCCTTTGCCCGCAGCCAAAGGATTAATGTGATAAACACCAATCTTACTTCCTTTATTGATGTATTTGAAAAACAAGAATTGATAGATTAATACTTTCAAAAAAGATATGCCTGTTTGTAAAATATGCCATAAAGAAACCCATTTCGCATTTAAAGCAGAAATCCTAGGGAAATATGTAATCAGCTATTACAACTGTCCCCATTGTAATTTTACTCAAACCGAACAAGCATACTGGCTTAAAGAGTCTTATAACAATCCGATTAATATCACCGATACCGGACTGGTTCAGAGAAATTTACTATGTTCAAGAATAACAAGGAGTCTGATCAGACTATTTTTTAATAAGAAAGCATCATATCTGGACATGGCTGGAGGTTATGGCTTGTTCGTCCGCCTTATGAGGGATAAAGGATATAATTTTTATTGGAAGGATTTGTATGCACCCAATTTGTTGTCTGCAGGTTTTGAATATCTTTCTCATCATCCCGAGAAAATTGAATTGATTACTTCTTTCAAATCGTTCGAGCATTTTGATGATCCTTTGAAAGAACTGGAGGAGATGTTTACCGTCAGCAAGAACATATTTTTTTCCACTCTATTAAAACCCACAGATATTCCGGATAAAGACTGGTGGTATTATGCCTTTGAACATGGACAACATATATCTTTCTACTCCGGGAAAACATTGAAATTTATTGCAGAAAAATATCATTTACATTTTTATTCCAACGGCAAAGATTTTCATCTTCTCACAGAAAAAGCTATTTCCGCTTTTAAATGGAAATTTCATTTTTTCGTTTTCAAGTTCTTGCATTATTTCTGTTATAACTCCGGTTTTACAAAAAAAGATAATTTGTTTCTTAGAAATAATACACCCTGAAATGCTAAGAATTCTTTACGATCACCAAATGTTTAGCATGCAAAAATACGGAGGAATCACCCGTTATTTTGCAGATTTAATGTCCAACCTTCCTGAAGGTTTCAGTAAAGAAATCCCCATTCGTTATTCCGAAAACCATTATCTGCAAAAGTTAAGTGGATTAAAATACGAAAGCATACAATGCATAAAAAATTTCCGGATCAAAAGGCAATTCTATTATTTTAAGAATCAATCATTATCCCTGAAAACAATCAAGAAAAACGAATTCGACCTTTTCCATCCAACTTATTACGACCCCTCATTCCTGAAATACCTTAAGAAACCTTTTGTCCTGACCATTCACGACATGATACATGAGCGTTACGCTGATATGTTTTTGTTTTACGACAAAGAAGCAAAAACAAAAAAAATTCTTGCGCAAAAAGCTCAGCATATTATTGCCGTCAGTGAAAACACCAAAAAAGACATAGTCGAGTTCTACAATATTGATCCGGCTAAAATCAGCGTTGTTCACCACGGATATGCCCAAGCCAAAACTTCTGTCGATAAATTATTTGAGAATTATATTCTTTTTGTAGGCGAACGCAATTATTATAAAAATTTCATTCCTTTTATTCAAGCTGTAGCGCCTTTGCTTTACAAGGACAAACAACTTAAAATAATTTGTACGGGAAAACCCTTTTCCAAAAAAGAAATTGATTTATTTATTAACCTGGAGATCAACTCACAATTAATTCATTGCAATGCTTCCGATCAGGTGTTATTTTCTTTATATAGGCATGCCATGGTTTTTGTTTTTCCATCCTTATACGAAGGTTTCGGCATTCCGGTTCTTGAAGCCTTTGCAAATAATTGTCCGATATGTCTGAGCAACGCCAGTTGTTTCCCCGAAGTGGCAGGAGAGGCTGCTGTCTACTTTGATCCTCTGGACAAAGAATCTATTCGGACGGCAATTTCCTCAGTTATCTACGATCCATTAAAGGCAGAAAAATTACGAAAAGCAGGACAAATAAGAATCAGGCAATTCAGTATTGAAAAAATGGTTCGGGAAACCTGTGCCATTTACAGCCAAACTTGTCCCTGAAAAAAACATTTGTAAATACCAAGAATCTGTATGGAAGCTTATTTTTACTGTCATAGCCATCCCGATCCATCCTTTGCCTATCACGATTATATCTGTTTAGCCGAGGGCCTGAAGGCATTGGGGATACAGTGTTTTGGAGACAGGTCCATGTATAAATCCGGGGAAAAGAACGAATTTTTAATTCAACATAAAAAAGGCTATCGTTTGAATAATGCGACTTTGATCTTTTTCCATTTTAATCTCTACACGCTTGTCGGGAAAAAGAAGGCCGACGACATTATAATGAAAACAACCAGGCAGCCCCGAAACGGATCAAAAATTATTTTTATTGATGCCTCCGACGGAGTACGTACCCCCGGTTTCGAAAAAGGAGCTCAAAGTTGCGATATAATTCTTAAAAGTCATTACAACCGCAAATACAAGTATCCCAAAAATTTTATTCCCTGGCAGTTTGGCTTGTCCAACAGAATGATAGAGGCAGTTCATCCCTTGCCGTTCAGGCAACGGGAGCAGGCTTTTTTGGTAAACTTCAGGATAAAACATCAATTACGAGACTATTTGAATAATCGCATCCGGGCTGTTGTTGAAAAGAATCTGACCTGGGATAACAGCATCAGCGATCCGACCAAAGAAAAGTTGAGGGGCATAGATTTGTTGCTTTGGAAACAAACCGGAGGCAGACATTACCCCTCGTACTACGATAAATTGTCCAAAACGGCTGCCTGTGCCTGCTACGGTGGGGTCTTTGCCGTTCCCTGGGGCAATTACAACAAATATACCGCAAAAATTGCCCGTTTGCTCAACGACCTTATTCCCCTGTTTCCCTGGGACAGGGTCAGGCAATGGGATTCCTGGAGGCTTTGGGAAACCTGGGTGGCCTGCTGCGTGGTGCATGTAGATTTTGACAAATACGGTTGCCAGCTGCCTGTGATGCCTCAAAACAAGGTCCATTACCTGGGCATTGATTTAAATAATCTGGAAGATTTTGAAACTTCTGTCTGTGACAAGGCACTCCTGGAACAAATCGCCGAAAACGAAAGAAAATTTGTGTTACAACATTATTCCCCGGAGGCTGTTGCCAGAAGATTATTACAAACATTGAATCTAAAATTGGGCTGATTCTTTACAATTTGCCTATTTTTGTTTTCACATACGAAATATTGCTTCTATGAAAACCAAGCCTTTCAACCTTGCACTGCCTCATCTGATTGCCATTGCGCTATTTTTAATCATTACGCTGATCTATTTTGCCCCTGCCGCTTTCGAGGGCAAAGACTTGGTTCAGGGCGATGTGACTAACGCCAAAGCCACCGGCGCTGACATTAAAGAACATTTTCTGGCAACCGGCGAAAACGCTTTTTGGTCGAATACTATGTTTGGGGGTATGCCTGCCAATTATACGGCTATGCCTCCAACTACCAACGTTTTTCGCGTTTTCGGAGAAATACTCACGCTGGGTTTATCTAAATTGCACCTCGGGCAGTTTTTTTTAGCCCTGCTGGGATTTTATATTTTTCTGCTGGCCCTTGGCTGCAAGCCTTGGCTAAGTATGATAGGAGCCATTGCCTATGCCTTTGCCTCCTACAACTTAATTATCATTGAGGCAGGGCACATGAACAAAGGCCTGGTGATGGCCACCATGGCACCAGTCCTGGGGGGCATTATACTTTGCTATCGGAGGCAATTTATTACAGGCGGACTGATTACCCTGATATTTACCGGACTCAATATCTTGTGGGGGCATCAGCAAATCACCTATTATCTTGTTTTGACCATTGTCGTATTGGCGCTGGTTTACCTGGTTTATTCCTTCAAAGAAAAACAGTTTAAACATTTTGTACTTTCTTCTGCAGTTTTGCTTGTACTGGCAGGTTTAGCCCTCCTTCCGGCGCTTGGATTTCTGATTCCCTCGGCCGATTATGCCAAAGAAACCATGCGCGGAGGAACGGTTTTGCAAACCAACCCCGAAGGCAAGCAAGAAAGTTCCGGGCTTGAAATCGACTATGCTTTTGCCTGGAGCAACGGAAAGGCTGAAACCATGACCCTGCTCATCCCCAATTTTTACGGAGGTAGTTCGCATTACGCTTTAGGAAACGATTCTGAATGCTACAAACAACTGAGAAGTACCGGCCAGGCCAGGCAGTTTTGTCAGGCAGCTCCTACTTATTGGGGAGATCAGCCTTTTACATCAGGCCCGGTGTATGCAGGTGCCATCATTTGTTTTCTTTTTGTTCTGGGGCTTTTTATAGTCAAAGGCCCCGAAAAATGGTGGTTATTACTGGCCACCATCTTGGCAATAGTGATGTCCTGGGGACATAACTTTATGGCCTTCAATGAGTTCTTATTCAACAATCTGCCCTTGTATAATAAATTCAGGGTTCCTTCCATGTCGCTGGTCATAGCCAACCTGGCCATGGCTGCCCTGGGCATTCTTGCCCTGAAAGAATTGTTGGATCACAGCAAAGAGGCTCATTTTGCAAAGACTTACTTTAAGCCATTGAGTATCTCCTTTGCAATCGTTGGCGGTTTATCCCTGGTCATTGCCTTGTTTGGCAGCAGCATGTTTGATTTTGCGGGTAATTCCGACGCCAATTTCCCAGCCTGGCTGGTGGACGCACTCAAGGCAGACAGGCAACAAATGCTGCGTTCCGATGCCTGGCGTTCCTTTCTGTACATACTTTTGGCTTATGCTTTGATCTGGTTCTATATTAAAAAACCCTTTAAAGAAATTTACTTCGTTTTAGGACTGGGCCTGCTTATCGCCGTGGATTTGTGGACAGTAGACACACGCTTCCTGAACCACGATGATTTTGTACCCAAACAAAAGGCCAAGGAAATAGTACCCACCGAAGCCGACTTACAAATCTTGCAAGACAAGGATCCTAATTACCGTGTACTCAATTTGACGACCAGCACCTTTAACGATGCCCGTACTTCCTATTTCCACAAATCCATTGGAGGTTACAGCGGAGCCAAACTCAGGAGATATCAGGATATTATTGATTTTCATTTTTCCAAGGGTATCAATATGAATGTGTTGAATATGCTCAACACCCGCTATTTTATTCTGCCTTCGCAGGAACAACAGGGAAAAACCGTGGTTCAACGAAACTCGCAGGCACTGGGGAATGTCTGGTTTGTGGAGAAAATTACCTGGGTTGACGGCCCCGACGCCGAAATTGTCGCCCTGAACGATTTTGACCCTGCCAAAGAGGTGTTTATCGACAAGGCCTGGCAACACTTACTGCCCAACAGCTCCACTCTGGAACGGACAACTGACTCAACTGCCTATATTCGTCTGTCGGATTACCGGAATCCCGGCAATCTGTTCTACGAAAGCAACAATCCCCAGACTCAGTTGGCAGTATTTTCTGAAGTATACTACAAAACCTGGCAAGTTTTTATTGACGGGAAACAGGTGCCCTTGTTGCGGGTGAACTATATTCTTCGCGGCCTTGAAATTCCGGCCGGCCAACATGTCATTGAATTTAAATGTGTGGACGAGGTCTACGAACAAAGTGCCAGTTTATCCAACTGGTCGTCCGTAATAGTGGGCTTGCTGATTCTGGGCTTTATCGGCCTTGCATTGTTCAGAACCATCAGGAAATCCACCAAAAAACAGTCTGAATAAAAAGCATAATCATATTGCTAATGCCACCCAAAGTCAGCATCATAACCATTACCTACAATGCCGGGGAGTTTTTGGAAAAAACCATCCTGAGCGTGCTGAACCAGACTGGTTCTGATTTGGAATATGTGCTGGTGGACGGGGCTTCTACAGACAACACTACTACAATCATCCGAAAGTACGAGGACTTGGTAAGCAAAGCTCGCTTTGCTATCGGCTCCGATCAGTTTCGCTGGATCAGCGAAGCCGATCAGGGCTTGTACGACGCCATGAACAAAGGCCTTAGGATGGCCCGCGGGGAATTTGTCTGGTTCATTAATGCCGGCGATAAAATCTACGACAACAACAGCCTGGAGCTTATACTGAAAAAGCTGGAAGATTCTCCGCTAAGCGATGTGCTGTACGGACAATCACTGATTATCGATCGGTACGATAAAGCTTTGGGCGAAAGACATAAAACTGCTCCCGCAAAACTGAACAAAAGAAGCCTGCTCATGGGCCTGGTTGTCTGCCATCAGTCAATTTTGGTACGCAGAACGCTGGCTCCCGAATATGATCTGCAATACCGCATCTCGGCCGACTACGACTGGGTTTGTAAAGTATTGTCGGTTTCAGGGCAAAATACTTACATCGACAGCTATATTTCACGCTTTATGGTGTCGGGCCTTTCGGCCAGACAACGTAAAAAATCCTTGCAGGAACGTTTTCGCATCATGCGCAGGCATTTTGGACTTTGTGCCACACTGGGAGCCCATTTTATACTGGCACTGCGCTACCCCTTTACCCGAAAATACCATTGACATGAAAAAAATAATAGGCTTTTTTACGGCCCGTATACCCCGGCAATGGCTGATTCGTCTCAGTTATATATTCAGCTTTCTGATCAGGCCTTTCTATGTTGGAGATAAGGTGGAATGTCCTGTGTGTGAAAGCCGCTTCAGAAAATTTTTACCCTACGGTTATGGCGAAAGCGCCGACAACAGGCTTTGTCCCAAATGCTTATCCCTGGAAAGGCATCGCCTTTTGTGGCTCTACCTAAAACAAAAAACGCCTTTTTTTGAAGCCAAACTCAGGGTTTTGCATTTTGCTCCCGAGCAACCCTTTCTGAAGCGCTTCAAGGCTTTGAAAAACCTGGACTATACCACTGCCGACCTGGATTCACCTATTGCCGATCTCAAGCTGGATCTCTGCGACATCGCCTTGCCCGCCAACAGCTATGATGTCCTGCTCTGCAATCATGTGTTGGAGCATGTACCCGATCTGGACAAGGCCCTTTCCGAAATCAAACGGGTGCTTAAACCCGGGGGCTGGGCCATTTTGCTGGTTCCTCTGAATATGAATGTCAACACCTTTGGCGATCCTTCCGTGACTGACCCCAAAGAACGTCGGCGACTTTACGGCCAATACGACCATGTTCGTCAATTTGGAAAAGATTATCCCGAAATACTAAGAAAAGCCGGCTTTCTGGTGACAGAAGACCGACTTTACTACGAATTAAGTGCTCAGCAAAGAGAGCGGCAACGCCTGGCCAGAGCAGGCGAGGAAATTATCTATCGTTGCGATAAATCACTTTCCCCTTCATAGCTTCCTCCTGAGCGGTATTAATAATCGTATCGAAATACTCTATAGTACGCATCAGGCCTTCCCTGAGCTGTATGCCCGGCTCCCAGTTGAGTATTTGTTTTGCTTTGTCAATGACGGGTTTACGCTGCATAGGATCGTCCGAAGCCGCCGGTTTGTAAACTAAACCCGATTTGGTTCCTGTCAATTCTATCACCAATTCAGCCAGCTGTTTGATAGTAAATTCCATAGGATTACCCAGATTGATCGGCCCGCTTACAGACTCTTCGGTATTCATCATGGCAATAAGACCGGCTACCAAATCGTCGCAATAGCAAAAACTGCGGGTCTGCAACCCGTCTCCGTAAATGGTGATGTCCTGCCCCCTGAGGGCCTGAACAATGAAATTGGAAACCACCCTGCCGTCGTTGGGGTGCATTCTGGGACCGTAGGTGTTGAAAATCCTGACCACCTTGATTCTGACTTTGTTTTGTCTGTGATAGTCAAAAAACAAGGTCTCGGCGCAACGTTTCCCTTCGTCGTAACAGGAACGAATGCCAATGGGGTTGACGTTTCCCCAGTATTCTTCGGGCTGGGGGTGCACAAAGGGATCTCCGTACACTTCGCTGGTGGAAGCCTGTAAGACTTTGGCTTTGGTTCGTTTGGCCAAACCCAGCATATTGATGGCTCCCATGACAGAAGTCTGCACCGTTTTAATGGGATCGAACTGATAATGTATAGGCGAGGCCGGGCAAGCCAGATTGTAGATTTCGTCTACTTCGACATATACAGGCTTGGTAATGTCGTGCCGCAACAATTCAAAATAGGGATTGTCCAGCAAATGGACCACGTTCCGCTTGCAGCCGGTAAAATAGTTGTCCAGACAAATTACTTCGTTACCCCGGGCCAACAATTGTTCGCAAAGATGAGAACCCAAAAATCCGGCTCCGCCGGTAACCAAAATTCTTTTCATAATGTATCATTTATACAATTCTTCTTGTGTTGATGAGAAAGCTTTTTTTGTTAATATTTCGCTGCCAAGCCCCAGGCCGTAACCAAACAATTGTATATAGGCGGCCGGCACCGAAAGCGCAGCTATGCCTGCACGCCTGTTTTTGAACAGGGAATCCAGAAAAAGCGCAAGCATATACACCGGCAGGGGCAACAAAAACCAGGGATTCAGGAAAACCAGACTCAGTATGAGCAATAGTACGTGGCCCAAGACAAAAAACAGGGGCAGCAGATGCAATGCCTTCATTGAGCCTGGGTGCATGCGTGATATGAGCACCCGACCTTTGCCAAAGGTATTCACCTGTCTGTAAAACCGCCTTAAGTCTATCCTGCGTTTATGATATACAAAAGCTTCCTTCAGCAAACCTGTACTGTAGCCGGCTTTCCTGATTCGAATACTCAGATCGATGTCTTCTCCAACTATGTTCTTAAAACCGCCCACCAGAAGGAAAACTTCTTTTGAAATTCCCATGTTAAAGGAACGTGGTGTAAAGGCAGCGTTCTTATTGCTGCCACCGCGTATACCGCCGGTAGTCAAAAAGGAAGTCATGGCGTAATTGATGGCCTTTTGCATAGTCGAAAAATCGCCGGCAGCACTGTCGGGTCCGCCAAAACAATCCAGGTAATGCTCCCGCAAATGTGTTCTGACTATTTGTATATAGGCGGGAGGCAAAATGCAATCGGAATCGAAGATTAAACAGTAATTACCCCGGGCTCTCTCTATGCCGTAGTTTCGGCTGTCGCTTCGGCCAGAGTTGGGCTTAAACAAATAGTTTAGTTGCAGTTTTCCGCTGTATTGCCCGCAAACCTCTTCACAGCTGATTGTAGATCCGTCTTCCACTATCAGGACTTCGAAATCGGAATCGGTCTGATTGCACAAACTTTCGAGGAGTTCTCCAATTTCGCCTGGCCTGTTGTAAACCGGAACAACGATAGATAAGTGCAATTCTTTATTCATGAATACCTAAGTAGATAATCTGCAAAAGTAGGAAAAAAAACAATCTGAGCATTTATTCGTCTAAAATACGTACATTCGCAACGGAAACAGAGTGCATTTATGGGCATAATCATCCGGCAAAGTGTCAAAGGAACTGTAGTGAGTTATGTGGGTATTGCCATTGGCTTTTTCACCACCTTTTTTGTCCTTACCAATTTCCTTACTGCCGAAGAGATAGGATTGACGCGCGTGTTGGTCGACGCCGCCACCGTATTTGCCGGCCTGGCCCAATTAGGCACCACTTCATCGGCCATTCGTTATTACCCCTATTTCAAAGAAGGTGAAAAAGATCATGGATTCTTCTTTTGGACCCTGCTTGTCCCTTTTATAGGCTTTTTAATCTACAGTATACTGTTTTGGTTGCTCAAAGAGCCCGTTTCGGGAGTCTTTGCCGAGAATTCCTCGTTGTTTGTCGATTATTATGACTTTATATTTCCGGTAGGCTTCTTTCTACTTTACATGTCTGTTTTTGAGGTGAATTCCAATTTACTGCTCAGAATTGTGGTGCCTAAATTTATCAGGGAAATAGTGGTCAGAGTGTTGACCTTGGCTGCCTATCTCCTTTATGCCTTCGATATGATCAGCCTGGATGGTTTTATTATTACTTTCAGCTCAGTATACGGTATAGCAACAATTTTAAACATCGTTTATATATTCAGCCTCAAAAAAATTTCTTTCAAGCCTGATTTTAAGTTTTTGAAGAAATCTCTGGTTAAGGATTATTTCCTTTACACCTTTTTCTTAATAGCGGCAGCCTTGGGAGGTGTGATTGCTCCCAGCATCAATTCGTTTTTCATCAGTGCCAAAATGGGCCTGAATTATGCCGGCATCTTTGCTATTGCAGGCTATATGGCTTCTATGATTGAAATTCCTTACAGGTCGTTGGGAACCATTTCGGGACCGCACATTTCTCAGGCCATAAAAGAACAGGATTTTGCAAGAGCAAACGCCTTATGTAAGAGTATTTCTTTGCATCAACTGCTGGGGGGCTTTTTTATCTTTTTGGCTATCTGGATTAATATCGATTTGATTTTCGAACTTTTACCCAACGGGGAAATTTATGCGACGGGGAAATGGGTGGTTTTTATTCTTGGACTGAGTCGATTGCTGAATTCTGTTTTTAATGTGGGTGATATCGTGTTACGCTATTCAAAATATTATTACGTGTCTCTTGTCTTTACTATTATTTTGACAGCCAGCGCGATTATTCTCAACAATTTTCTAATACCGGTCTGGGGCATTAACGGAGCGGCAATAGCCTCTTTGTTGTCGTATCTGGTTTTTTATTTATTGTTGCTTAGTTTAGTGCGTTGGAAAGTAAACACTTCCATTTTCTCATGGAAACAAGCTCAGGTTGTCTTACTGGTTCTGTTGTTGTTCTTGTGCGACTGGCTGTGGACGAGCTTCCTGACCCCCTTATTTTTGAAATTGCCTCTGAAGGTGGTTTACATTCAAGTAATCGACGCCATCATGAAAAGCTCTATATTACTTGGTTCAGGTGTTTTACTGACTTATTTCTGGAAAATTTCCGAAGATGCCAATGCGCTCATTAGAAACATCCTGAGCCGCTTCCGGTTGAAGAAATAGTCAAGCCTTAAACAGTTCGGCTTTCAAGACATCCAGAATTTTAGCCGTGCCTCCCGATTTTTCTTTCACATAGGCCCGGGCCCTTTCTCCGGCCTGAGCCAGGGCCTTGTTGCTTGCGAGAAATTTATCCAGGTCGTCTTCCAAATCGTTTTGAGAATTTACGCAAAAGGCGGCTCCTGCCTTGATCAAAGCTTGCGCTTCTTCGAATTTGGCATGATTGGGGCCAAACAAAACCGGGAGACCATAAACGGCAGCTTCCAGAATGTTGTGTATGCCGGCTCCAAAACCACCCCCTATATAGGCTGTCTGCCCGTAACGATATACCGAAGACAATAATCCAAAGCTGTCAATAATGATACATTCAACCCTTCCAGCGTCTTCGTTTTTCATGGCGGAATAGCGCACGAAGGGGCGATTCAGGAGCTTTTCTATCTCTCTCAGGCGATCTTCTTCAATTTCGTGCGGAGCAATGATTAGTTTCCATTCGGTCTGTGCATTGACGTAGGGAATGATTATTTCTTCGTCTTCGGGCCAGGTACTGCCGGCGACCAACACCATAGCATCACGGGCAAATTCTTTTATCCGTTCCTGTTCGGGTGCATGAGTGGCTATATCCTTAACACGGTCACAGCGGGTGTCGCCGGTAATGAAGACCTTGTTGTTTACTCCTATGGAGTTAAGTAAAGCCTTTGAGGCTTCGTTTTGAACAAAGAAAGCACTGAAGAGCCTGAGCAGTCTGCGATAAAATCCACCCCAAGGTTTAAAAAACAACTGGTTCTTGCGAAACACGCCGGAAACAAGGTAAACAGGAATAGCCTTTTTATTTAATTCTTTCAGATAATTGGGCCAAAATTCATACTTAATAAAAAAAACGGCTTTGGGCTGCACCAATTTTATAAATCGCCTGACGTTGCACATCATATCGAAAGGCAGATAACAAACCACATCGGCCCCCTGGTAGTTTTTTTGCACCTCATAACCCGAAGGTGAATAAAAAGTCAACAAGACAGAATACTGGGGATACGTACGGGCAACAGCTTCCATCAAGGGTCTTCCCTGCTCAAACTCACCCAGCGATGAAGCGTGAAACCAAAGATAGTTCTTTTTGGGATTGAGGTTCTTCAGGATCTTCCAACTGTTTTGCTGGCCTTTGACTATTTTCCCGGCTTTTTTATGAAAAAGTGCAACTAAATGGAACAAAGCCACGTACACCGAAAAAAAGAGACGATACATAATAAACAGATTAATTGAAAACAGATCACATTATCCCAGCGTTTTTATGGCTCTACGCAAACGCTGCAGCGTTTCTTCTTTCCCGAGCAGACTGACAATATCAAACATGCGCGGGCCCTTGCCTTCGCCCACCAAGGTCAATCGAAAAGCATTCATAATCAAACCCATATTGTATGATTTTTGTTCTATCCAGGCTTTCACTTCGCTTTCGATTGCTTCAGCATCGGAATAATCGCTGATGCCTTCGAGGAAAACGCCTAATTCTGCCAATTGAGCTGCAGATTCGGGCTTCCAGCGTTTGGCCACAGTCTTGGCATCGTATTGATCGGGGGCAACAAAAAAATAGGAGGCCTGATCCCAAAAATCCTGCAGGAAAAACATTCTTTCCTTAATATAAACTAAAATGGCCTCTACAAATGCGGGAGATGTTTTGAACCCTTTTGCTTCAATCAAGGGTAACAAGCTCTCTGCCAAGGCGCTGTTGTCCAGCTCCTGCATATAGTGATGGTTGAACCAACGGGCTTTTTCGTAATCGAACTTGGCTCCGCTTTTGCTGCAACGTTCTATGGTAAAGTCTTCTATCAATTGATCCATTGAAAAAACTTCCCTGTCGTCCCCGGGATTCCAACCCAGCAAAGCGAGAAAATTGATGACTGCACCGGGAAAATAGCCGGCTTCGCGATAACCTTTGCTAATATCTCCGCTTTGAGGATCTTTCCAGTCCAACGGGAATACCGGAAAATTCAGGCGGTCGCCGTCACGCTTGCTTAGTTTCCCTTTACCATCGGGCTTAAGCAACAAGGGCAAATGAGCAAAGAGGGGCATTTGTTTGTCCCAGCCAAAGGCTTCGTACAGTAAAACATGCAACGGAGTGGAGGGCAGCCATTCTTCTCCCCTGATTACGTGGCTGATTTCCATCAGGTGATCGTCCACCACATTGGCCAGGTGATAGGTAGGCAATTGATCGGCCGACTTATATAAGACCTTGTCATCTAAAACGCTCGAATTAAAAACCACCTTTCCTCTGATCATATCCTGCACCTCTATACTGCGATTAGGCTCTATCTTGAAACGAACGGTATAATCTTCGCCTCCCTGCAATCTTTCGTCGACCTCAGCCGAAGTTAAAGTCAGCGAGTTAATCATGCTCAGGCGGCTTGAGGCATCGTATTGAAAATTAGGATCTTCTGCTCGTTTTGCCTCAAGCTGTTCGGGAGAATCAAACGCCAGATAGGCTTTGCCTTGTTCCAGCAGTTGAGCTACGTATTTTTTGTAAATTTCTTTCCGTTCCGATTGGCGATAAGGGCCATAGGCGCCTCCCATAGAAACGCCCTCGTCAATTTGGATATTGAGCCATTGCAAGGATTCCACAATGTATTCTTCGGCTCCGGGCACAAAGCGTTTGCTGTCGGTATCTTCTATGCGTAAAATCATGGTACCGCCGGCATGCCGGGCAAATAAAAAATTGTAAAGAGCGGTCCTTACACCTCCGATGTGCAGAGGGCCTGTGGGACTGGGAGCAAAACGGACGCGTACAGTATTGAATTCGGACATAACATAAACATTTTGAGAGCAAAAGTACAAGATATTTTTAAAATTCGGCCCTGGTTATTGCCGCCTATGGTTTTTTTTGTAATTTTCGCCCTTGTTTAAAGGTTCCGGCCAAATAATCAGATTGAAAGCTATGGCAAAATTCAAACCTAAACTAAATACCGCATCCACGATTTTCAAGATCTTCCTTTTCGTTGTTGCAGCGGGCCTGATCCTTTATGCTTTCCCCAGAGAAGGCAGATTTCGCTATCAGTTTCAGGAAGGTAAGCCCTGGCGCTACGGCTTGCTCACAGCCCCCTACAGTTTTCCTGTTATTAAAAACCAGGAAGAACTGGCTGCCGAAAAAGACAGTCTGTTAAGGACGCACAAACCTTACGTTGTAATGGACACAATGGTCTCGGCAGAAATGATTGGCAATTTCAATCGTAATTACGACTTATACTTAAGGGCTACCGTACCCTTGCGTTACAAAACTTATTTAAACGATCAGCTTGCCTTGGTCTATGGTGCAGGCATCATTTCGGCTTCTGTCCGGAACGAATTCCTAAAGGAAAAGTTTAGATCACTGATGGTAGTGACTAAACCTATGGCTGAGACCCGCGATCTGTCTTCGGTTTTTACCATTAAAGAAGCCTATTCTGCCATTTTGAGCAATCTGCCGGCACATATACATCGCGATACCTTGGTCAGTATATGCAAGATAGAAGAATATCTCCGGGAAAACCTAAGTTATGACCGGGTAACCTCTGAACAATCGAAAGAAGCGGTGATTGCTGAGGTGTCTGAGACCTCAGGACTGGTCCAGCGCGGAGAACGTATCATTGATAAGGGCGAAATTGTCAATGCTGTCACTTTTCTAAAACTGTCTTCATTAAAAAAGGCAGCAGAAGAACGTAATATAAATTCGACAGAGAACTGGGTGCTGGCCGGCCAGATTGTATGGGTAGCCGGCCTGTTATTGATGCTGTTCCTCTTTCTTAAGTATTTTACACCCGAAATTTACAATAAAACCCACAACATCCTCTTTTTACTGATTCTTATTACTAGTCTTAGTTTGTTGAGCGCCCTGGTGGTAAGAAACAGCACCTTGAGCATCTACATGATTCCCTATGCCATACTGCCTGTGATGATTTGTACCTTCTTCAGCGCCAGAACGGCTTATTTCACTCATGCCATCACCGTATTGATCTGTTCCGCCATTGCTCCCTTCCCCTTTGAGTTTTTGATGCTGCAGCTCACTGTCGGTATGGCTGTGGTCTTCTCGCTCAAGGAGCTTACTCAGCGTTCACAATTGATTTTGTGCATCATTTGGACTTTTGTCTGCTATTCAATATTCTACACCGGCATAGCTTATATTCAAGAGGGAGCGCCCAATCAGCTTCAATGGCAAATGTATGTCTTTTTTGCCATTAACTCGGTGCTCATGTTCACCACTTACCTCCTGATTTATTTATTTGAATGGATGTTCGGCTATACTTCCAATGTCACTCTGATGGAGCTTTCCAATATTAACTCCCCTTTGCTCCGCTTGTTTTCGGAAAGTTCTCCGGGCACTTTCCAACATTCCCTGCAAGTTTCCAACCTGGCTGCCGCTGCCGCTCAGGAAATCAACGCCAATTCACAACTGGTAAGAACCGGAGCCCTGTATCACGATCTGGGCAAAATGCAAAATCCGGCCTATTTTACCGAGAACCAGGTGGGCGGACAAAATCCCTTAAGCAAAATGGAAACAGAAAGGGCAGCCAAAATAATAGTAGATCATGTTGGCGAGGGTCTCAAACTGGCCAATCAATACCACCTGCCCAAAGTGGTGAAAGACTTCATTACTACTCATCACGGCACCGGACCGGCGCGTTACTTCTACACCACCTACAAAAACGAACATCCAGGCCAGGAGCCTCCAAAAGAAGCATTTTACTATCCGGGGCCGAATCCTTTTTCTAAAGAGACAGCTATTCTGATGATGGCCGATACCGTTGAGGCTGCTTCGCACAGTTTAACAGAGTATTCCGAAAGCAGCATCTCGGAGCTGGTAGAGAAGCTCATCAACAGACAAATTCAGGAAGGGGCCTATAAGAGTGTACCCATTACCTTCCAGGAATTGGAGATCATTAAATCGGTCTTTAAACAAAAATTAAAAAGCATCTATCATACGCGAATAGCTTACCCCCAGGAAGCAAAATAAATAAACAGCCTTGAAAGCTGCCGGGCCTTACTTTCCGAATAAAGTTTTCCTGATTTTCGGGCTATAGATTAAAGGCCCTGAATTAATCGATTCGGTTAATCGGATGACCTTCCACAAAAGCCCTGACATTTTCGACTGCCTGAGCAATCAAACGGGCACGGGCTTCTTTGCTTGCCCAGGCAATATGAGGGGTGATATAGCAATTTTTGGCTGTCAGTAAGGGGTTATCGGACCGGGGAGGTTCTTTAGATAACACATCCACAGCTGCTGCATAGAGTTTGTCGTTATTCAGAGCCCAGGCAAGGTCTTCTTCGTTGACCAATGGCCCCCGGCTCAAATTTACCAGTATGGCTCCGGCTTTCATTAAGGCCAGTTTTTCTTTTTGCACAAAGCCTCTGCTTTCGGGTGTAAGGGGGCAATGCAGGCTTAACACGTCACTTTGGCGAAATAAATCTTCTTCGCAGACCGGACTAATACCTGCAGGTAAATCGTTTTTAGTCTTGCTTGTAAGGGCAATAACTTCCATTCCGAAAGCCAAAGCTAATTTGGCGGTGGCCATTCCTATTTTGCCTAAACCCACAATACCCATTGTTTTGCCTTTGAGTTCCATCAAAGGTTTATCGAAAAAAGAAAAATCACGGCATCCCGACCAACGGCCTTTTTTCACTTCCTGTACGTGATATTGAACTTGATTGCAAATGTTGAGCACATGAGCAAATACCATCTGGGCCACCGAATCGGTGCCGTAAGCAGGAATATTGGTCACAACAATGTTGCGGGCTTTGGCAGCGTGTATATCAACCACATTATAGCCGGTAGCCAGTATTCCGATATACTTAAGCCGGGGTAGTTTCTTTATCAGGTCTTCGTTGACTACCACTTTGTTAGTCAACAAAATATCGGCCTCTATTGCCCGCTCAAGAACTTTTTCCCCGAGACTGCGCTCGTGCACCTGCAATTCTCCGAATTGACGAAGAGCATTCCAGGATAAGTCTCCGGGATTACAGGTAAAAGCGTCCAGCACACAAATGGAATAGTTCTTTTTCATGGCCTTCTTTTCAACAGTAATTTTGTTGAAGCTCCTTATCTTTCGATAAGGTTCATAAATTCCTGCCTGGTCTTTGCTTGGTTAAAGACACCGGTAAAATCGGAAGTGACAGTAACCGAATTTTGTTTTTCCACTCCCCGCATTTGCATACAAAGATGTTGTGCCTCAATCACAACCATTACCCCCAGAGGATCGAGGGTTTTTTGAATGCATTCTTTAATCTGCGTGGTCATGCGTTCCTGCAATTGCAGGCGGCGTGAAAAAATATCTACCACCCGGGCAATCTTACTCAGGCCAGTAATATACTGATTGGGAATATAAGCCACGTGGGCTTTACCGTAAAAGGGCAGCATATGGTGTTCGCACATGGAATAAAAATCTATATCCCTGACAATAACCATTTGTCGGTATTCTTCATGAAATTTAGCCGTTTTCAACACTTCTTCGGGATCCAGGTGATAACCGTAAGTAAGAAATTGCATGGCTTTAGCTATGCGTTTTGGTGTTTTCAATAAGCCTTCGCGTTGCGTGTCTTCTCCCAGCAAACGCAAAATTTCCAAGTAATGTCCGGCAATTTCATCCTGAATAGGATTGGGTTCAGTTCCGAGAATTAATCGTTTGTCTATCATAGGTTCTAGTTCTTTATCCCGATCATAAGCGAGGCAGCTTTGCCGGCTAGGGTTCCACCTGTATTTTTTCGCGGACTATTGACATTTCGCGTCCGAATACGAAACTTCTTCTTAAATCGAGTAAGACCTCGTAGGCCTCTTCGTAAGTAAAGAAATCTCCGACACGCACCCTCCAAAAGGGAGCGTTATAAATGACATAAGTGTTCAGATCAGGGAGTTTGGCCTTTACTAAAGCTTCTTTGCGAAAAGCTTCTTCTTTGGCAGTGGCCTGATTGTTTCCGGAAAAAATCTGAATACGCCAGCCATTCAAACTGACCAGGGTTTTGTCTCCGTCTTTGATTATGTTAGCCGGCACTTGCTTACTGCCAATTAAGTCAACAATGCGCCCGTCCTGATAAATCCGTACAACACCCTTGTTTTTTTCGGAAGTTTGCAAACGCTGTACAAAGCGCTCTCCGGATTGATCAATACTGTCCTGTTGGGCATACAACTTTCGAGCAGTTCCGCAGCAAAGCAGCATAACAAGGCTAACTATAAGTATTTTCCGGCTGGTATCAGAAGTTTTCTGCATTTTGAGAAAATGTAAGGGGAAGCTTGTTACCACAGCTTCCCCGATAAAATTACACTACAGCGTTCAGTACATCGTTGGTGGACCGAACAGCCTCAGCGCTCGCTTCAAACAAAGCCTGTTCTGCAGCGTTGAGTTTGAAGTCAACGACTTTTTCCCAGCCGTTTTTGCTAACTACTACCGGAACACCAATGCAAATGTCTTTTTGTCCGTATTCGCCATCGAGATAGACGCTGCATGGCAGCACCTTTTTCTGGTCATGCAAAATGGATTCTACCAGGTAAGCTCCTGCAGTTCCGGGGGCATACCAGGCCGAAGTACCCAGCAATTTGGTAAGGGTGGCTCCGCCAACCATAGTGTCAGTTACTACCTTATTCAAAGCCTCTTCGGTAAGAAATTCCGAAACCGGAATGCCCTTATAGGTGGCGAATCGGGTCAGCGGTATCATGGTAGTGTCTCCGTGTCCGCCAATTACGCTGGCTTGGATGTCGTTCAGATTAGCATCGCCCAGAGCCATGCTCAAATAAGTTTTGAAACGGGAACTGTCTAAAATTCCTCCCATTCCAATAACCCGGTTTTTTGGAAGGCCTGAGATTTTCTGGACCAGGTAAGTCATGGTGTCCATGGGATTGCTGATAACAACCAGTATGGCATCGGGAGAATACTTTAAGACATTAAATGTAACCTCTTTTACTATGGCGGCATTCACACTAATGAGTTCTTCTCTGGTCATTCCGGGTTTACGGGGAATACCCGAAGTAATCACTACCACATCAGAGCCGGCTGTTTTGGAATAGTCTTCTGTAGTGCCTGTAATTTTGGGGTACATGTTGAAAAAGCATGAAGCTTGTTTCATATCGAGAGCTTTGCCCTCGGCAATTCCTTCTCTAACGTCCAAAAGGACAATTTCATCTGCAACTTCGTTGATTGCCAACAAACCCGCACACGTTGCACCTACATTTCCTGTTCCTATTACGCTTACTTTTGACATAAAATTAGATCTAAATCAACTTATTATACTATTTATACTATTTTTAAAACCCCTCTTATAAAGGGATGACAAAGATACAATTTGTTTTGCATTTAAATCTCTAAGTAGCCAATTTTTAGATACTTTTGGGATTTTGAGACAACAAATGCGTCAAGAGTAAAGAGCATTACCAAGTTGAATTTCATTTCCGTCTTCCGGACTTGAATTCCTCGTAAATCAACGAAGCCTGAATAAACGGTCCCACGGCCTTGCAGTCGTTTTCGATGATAATGGTTTCGTTAATGTAATAGTCGTATTTTCCGCTGCGATTTTGCGAACCGCCCAGTCCGGCACCTGCGCAACAGTCGGTGATGCTGATGGTCCCGTCCGGATTTTCTTTTACGAAGCGATCCACAAACTTCTCGTACCATTGCAGTGCCGTTTTGCGGTAAGAGGCGTCAAAAATACCTGTTTTAACTCCTTTGAGCAGGCCATACACAAACATGATGGATGCGGTAGATTCCTGATAATTACCCTCCCTCCCGGGAAACTCCAGAACCTGATACCACATGCCGGTTTTGGGATCTGCGTATTTAGGCAGAACCTCGTATATATCTCTTAGAATATCAATCAAAGCCTGACGCTCTTCCTGCCCCGGTATGTAATCCAAAGCATCCACCAGGCCCATCACATACCAGCCCAAACCTCTGCCCCAGCAATGGGCTGATTGTCCTGTTTCCCTGTCAGCCCAGAACATAGTGCGGCTTTCGTCCCAACCATGCCTGTATACTCCGGTAACAGAATCGTAGGTGTGCTTGCCCACAGTGACAAACTGATGAACGACATCTTCATACAGGTGCTGCTGCTTTGAAGCGTCGACATAGCGTTTAATGTATTCGGCATAAAAGGGTTGCCCCATATACAAGCCGTCCAGCCACATTTGATAAGGATAGACTTTTTTGTGCCAGAAACCTCCCCCGGAGGTGCGGGGATGTGTTTGTAACTGCGAGAACAAGGTGTCAAGTGCCATTTTATATTTTGCCTCTCCGGTTCTGTCGTACATGCGAAACAAAATTCGCCCGGGACAAATATGGTCAATATTGTAGTTGGTTTTTTTATAGGAAATAATCCCGGCCTGAGAGCTGATTATGGTATCAGCATATCGGGCGGCATAATTCCAAAAACGCTCTTCTCCGCTCGCATCGTACAAATCCATAAAAGCCAGCAACTCCAACCCTTGCGTATAGTTCCATTTGAGGCGACCCTTACCTGAATCCAAATCGGTCGGGACAGGTACCCTGATCATTTCGCTTTCGGCCATGCGAACTGAAAGTGGTTTGGTCGTGTTTTTTTGTCCACAGGCAGCAAACAGAGCCATGCTTACAGCAAGATACAATATCGTTCTGCCTTGCTTTTTTAAATGAACCTTTTTCATCACAAAGTCTATATACAGTTATTAAATTTCGACAGAAAGGTCTTCAGGCTATCTGTCCACAAAGGAACAGCCACTCCGTAATCCCTGCGGATTTTGCTTTTGTCCAGCAGGCTGTAAGACGGCCTTTTAGCTGCCGTGAGATATTCAGCAGAAGTCACGGGTATTATTTTACAGTTGGTAATTCCTGCCATTTGATGAATCTTTTGAGCAAATTCGTACCAGGAACACATTCCTTCGTTGCTGAAATGATAGGTGCCGGGGGTAAAATGCCCCTCTTCGCTGCTTAGTATGATTTTCATCAATGCCTCAGCCAGATCGGCCCCATAGGTGGGGCTGCCCCATTGGTCATCGACCACTCTGAGTTCTGATTTTTCCCGTCCCAGGCGAATCATGGTCTTCACAAAATTGTTTCCAAAAGCAGAATAAAGCCAGGCAGTACGAACTATCACCGACGAAGAAGGACAGATTTCGTTCAGCACCTGTTCTCCCTGCAACTTGCTCTTGCCATAGACCGAGACAGGGCAAACCGCATCGCTTTCGCGGTAAGGACTGGCTTGTTTCCCATCGAAAACATAGTCTGTGGAAACATGCAAAACAATGGTATTCTGTTGTTTAGACGCCACTGCAAGGTTTCTGACCGCAGCACTGTTTATGGAATAACAAAGTTCTATGTCGTTTTCTGCTTTGTCTACAGCCGTGTAAGCGGCGCAGTTAATTAAATAAACCGGCTTCAACTGATTGAAACAGGCTGTAACCGCTTGGGAATTTTGCAAATCCAGCTCCTGAATGTCGGTAAAAGTGAAAGCAAATTGAGGATATCGATTCGCCAACAATCTGATTTCATTTCCCAATTGGCCATTGGCTCCGGTAATAAGGACCACTTTCTGTGTCATAATTTTTATAACTTTGCCACAAAATTAGGTAAATATATGAACTTCTTCAGCATAGACACGGGCTTTTTTTCGACTGAGGCAGGAGCCATGTTTGGCATCATGTCACAAAAAGTCTGGTCCAAAAAATACCCGGCCGACCCGGAAAATCGCAGCCCTTTGAGTATGCGTTGCCTTTTTGTTGATTTTGGCGAACGAAAGGTGCTCTTTGATACCGGAGTGGGTAACAAAATGCTTAGAGGTATGGCATATTACCGCTTTCACGAACTAATTGACATCAGAGATGCCCTGAAAAGCAAAGGTTGTGATGCCATGCAAATCACCGATGTGGTACTGAGCCATCTGCACTTTGACCATTGCGGAGGCTGTACACGAACCGGAAACAATGGAGAAACTGAACTTTGCTTTCCCCGGGCCCGCCACTGGGTAAGCGCAGCCCAGTGGGAAAATTCCCTGCGACCTTCCACTTGGGAAGCCGATGCCTACCTGCCCGAAAACATGCAGGCTGTGAACGATGCCGGGAAATTACATCTTATCGGAAAAGATCAAGTCCTGTTCCCGGGCCTGGAACTTAAACTCTACCAGGGTCATACCTACGATCAGATAGTCTCCTTTATCCACACAGAGCGGGGCAATCTTATTTTCCCCGGAGATGTAGTCCCGATGGCTCCCCATATTGCCCAGGGCTGTATTGCAGCTGTAGATAATCACGCCTTGCTGGCTGTGGAAGAAAAAATGCGGCTTTTGGAAGAAGCCTGCGAATTGCAGGCCGGCTTAGTCTTTTACCACGACTGTTACACCAAAATTGCCGGACTCAAAAAAAGCAACGACCGTATTTGGGAAGCATCTTCGCCCCTGGCTTTGGACTGACAGATAAACTATACTTGCCAAAGCATACTTTTCAGCAATAACTCGTTTACAGATTCGTATAACTTTGCACTATGCTACTGCTCTTACAAAACTAAGAGCCCAAAATCCTCAGGACGGTGAAAATCCGGTTTTGCCGAATGAACAGGGCTCCAGCTCAGGTAATGCTTTTCGGAACAAGCAGAACAACACTTATAAAAATTGGCTTTCAGGACAGAAGGTAAACACCTGTAATCAAGGCCCAATAACATAAAGGGTATGTATACAGTCAGAGACCACGACTGAGCTGGCCTGTCACCAGCCTCCGGAGAAAGTTCAGCAGGGCAGGCATTTTCATTCCTGGGACAGCGTTTGATTAATGCCAGTTGTTCAGGACCGAAAAGCGCATATTCTTCGCGGCTTTTCCTTCTGGAAGCCAGGCAAAATCCCAAAGAGTTGAACTCGAAATTGAAATATGCCCCTTCTGAGGGCAGAGCAACAAAAAATTCCACACAACTGTCCTGCCATATCGGCGCGTTGTCGTTATAATGACTTGTACGCTTTTCTATTTCTTCTACTGAAAAATGAAGATAAATGCCCGAACTGCTCCTGCCCAGACTAAGCCGGGTTTTGGGGGCATAAGGAAAATTCTCCGGCCAGTTGAGGCAGTCCAGCTTCAAAACGGAACCTTGCCTGTGGAGCAATTCGCGTATACTATCGCTTTCTGATTCAAGGCTTAGTGAATCCAAAGATTGAATTAGGGGCAAAGGGGTTTGTTTCTTCATATAAGCCTGCTATTGCTGACTGCAAATATAACTCCGTATGTTGATTTTTTAGCTACCTTTGCAGCAGGATTTCGAGAGTCCTGTTGTAAACCATTCCCTTATGATTCATTTCTTTAAAAACCCTGCCGGAAACGTGCTCGCTGTGCAAGCCGACCGTAATTTTTCCCAAGAGGAAATCCATAAGCTGATCTGGTTGTTTAACCAGGCTCAAAACCTGAATTTGCCACAAATCGAAGGCATTTTTATCGGGCCGAGGCGCGAGATGATTACTCCCTGGAGTACCAATGCCGTGGAAATGGCTTTAAATCTTGGACTCAAAGGCATCTCACGCATCGAAGAGTTTACTCCCGTAACCGATCCCCAAGCTGAACACGACCCTATGTTGCAACGCATTTACAAAGTCCTGGATCAGGAAGTGTTCAGCATTCACAAAAAACCCGAACCCATACTATACATTCAGGATATTGCCGCCTACAACGAACAAGAAGGCCTGGCCTTAAGTCCCGATGAAATTGATTACCTGGAAAGGGTGTCCAAAAAAATTGGCCGCTACCTTACTGACAGTGAAGTTTTCGGCTTCTCTCAGGTCAATTCCGAACATTGCAGGCACAAAATTTTCAATGGTATCTTTGTCATTGACGGAGAAGCCAAAGAGGATTCTCTGTTCAAGCTGATCCGCAAGACCTCGGAGGCTCATCCCAACAAATTGGTATCGGCTTATAAAGACAATGTGGCTTTTAACCAGGGCCCCCGCATTGAACAATTTGCTCCCGCTGCGGGAGACAAAGCCGAGTTTTTCGAAACCCGTGACATCGAATCGGTGATTTCGCTCAAAGCCGAAACACATAACTTCCCCACCACTGTAGAGCCCTTCAACGGAGCATCGACCGGAACCGGGGGAGAAATCAGGGACCGCCTGGGCGGTGGCAAAGCATCATTGCCCATTGCCGGAACAGCCGTTTACATGACTTCCTACGCCCGCAACGATAAAAGCCGCAGCTGGGAACAAGCCATACAGGCAAGGCCCTGGCTCTATCAAACTCCCGAACAAATCCTGATCAAAGCCTCGAACGGAGCCAGCGATTTCGGCAACAAATTTGGCCAGCCCTTGATTTGCGGCTCTTTGCTGACATTTGAACACGAAGAGAATCAAAAAAAATACGCCTACGATAAGGTCATCATGCTGGCCGGCGGAGTGGGTTATGCCAACAAAACAGATGCTCTGAAAGAAATACCCCGTACAGGACAAAAAATAGTTGTATTGGGTGGAGACAATTACCGCATCGGTATGGGCGGAGGAGCCGTATCTTCGGTTGATACGGGCAAATATTCCAACGCCATCGAACTGAACGCTGTGCAAAGAGCCAATCCTGAAATGCAAAAAAGGGTAGCCAACGTCATCAGGGCCTTGGCCGAATCGACTCATAACCCCATTGTATCCATACACGATCACGGAGCAGGCGGGCATCTGAACTGCCTGTCGGAACTCGTGGAATCTACCGGAGGCCTCATAGAAATGGATAAATTGCCCATAGGCGATCCCACACTTTCTGCCAAAGAAATTATCGGAAACGAGAGCCAGGAAAGAATGGGCCTGCTAGTCAACGAGGAGGACTTGCCACTTATGCGCCAGATTGCCGACCGCGAGCGTGCCCCGATGTACGTGGTGGGCGAAACTACCGGCGATATGCGTTTCGTTTTTAAAGAAAAGAACGGAGACTGTCCCATCGATATGCAACTCGACGACATGTTCGGTAAACCACCGCGCACGGTTATTACCGACCAGACCATCGATGAAACGTTCAGCGCCCTGACTTACGACCCGGCCAAACTGAATGAATATATTCAGGGAGTTTTACAGCTCGAAGCCGTTGCCTGTAAAGATTGGCTCACCAACAAAGTAGACCGCTCGGTAACCGGCAAGGTAGCCCGTCAACAATGTGCCGGCGAAATACAGCTTCCTGTTTGCGATTTGGGAGCTGTTGCACTCGATTACAGAGGCAGGGCCGGCATTGCCACCTCTATAGGCCATGCACCCCAGGCAGCCCTGGTTGATCCGGAAGCCGGCTCTGTGCTTGCTATTGCCGAAGCACTCACCAATATTGTATGGGCTCCCCTGAGCGATAAGCTCGCCGGTGTTTCCCTTTCGGCCAACTGGATGTGGCCCTGTAAAAATCCGGGCGAAGATGCCCGCCTGTACAAGGCGGTACAAGCCGCCAGCGACTTTTCCATTGCCCTGGGTATCAATATCCCTACCGGAAAAGATTCTCTGTCGATGACTCAGCAATACGGCAAGGAGAAGGTCTTCTCTCCGGGCACGGTCATTATTTCGGCCGGAGCCGAAGTTTCGGATATTCGCAAAATCGTCACTCCCGTAATAACTTCCAATCCGGATTACCCGGTTTATTACATCGACTTTACGGCAGATAAGCCTAAGCTCGGTGGTTCAGCCCTGGCTCAAAGCCTGAACAAACTGGGCCAGGAAGTGCCTCAGGTAAAGAGTGCTACCTATTTTCGGGCTGCCTTCAACACCGTGCAAAGCATGCTGGAAAAGGGCCTGATCACTGCCGGACACGACGTTTCGGCCGGAGGCCTTATAACAGCTCTGCTCGAAATGTGCTTCCCCAATGTAAACGGAGGACTGGATATTGATTTAAATTCGTTGGCCGCCCTGCACGAGAGCAACAAAGACCTGATTCATTTACTTTTTGCCGAAAATCCGTCTGTCCTTGTTCAGGTAAAAAATCCCGAAGAAACCGAAGAATACCTGACACAAGCCGGTATCCGCTTCTGCCGTCTGGGCAATTATATCCCCGAACGCAGCCTGAACATTCAACTGCAGACTGAAAAACAGCAACTGGACATCGATGCCTTACGCGACATTTGGTATCGACCCTCTTATTTACTCGATCGCAGGCAAAGTGGTGAAAAAGCAGCGCTGGAACGATTTTCCAATTACAAAAATCATGCATTGGAATTCAACTTCGGCAAGAATTTCCTGGGCAGCTTCCGTCAATACGGTATTTCTCCCGATCGCAAAGGCCGCAGCGGTATAAAAGCTGCCATCATACGCGAAAAAGGCGTTAACGGCGACCGCGAAATGGCTTATTGCCTCCACCTGGCCGGCTTTGATGTGAAAGATGTCCACATGACTGACCTGATGTCGGGCCGGGAAACACTCGAAGACATTAACATGATCGTGTTTGTAGGTGGTTTCTCCAACTCGGACGTATTGGGCTCGGCCAAGGGTTGGGCCGGAGGCTTTTTATTCAACCCCACGGCCAAAAAAAGCCTGGATGCTTTTTACGCGCGCCCCGACACCCTGAGCCTGGGTATCTGCAACGGCTGCCAATGCATGGTTGCTCTCGACTTGATTTATCCGGGACACAAGGATAAACCCAGGATGTTGCACAACGATTCGCATAAATTTGAATCGGAATTTGTATCCGTGGCTATTCCCGAAAATCATTCCGTTATGTTTGGTTCTTTGGCCGGCAACAAACTGGGCATTTGGATAGCCCACGGAGAGGGTAAATTTGATTTGCCTTATACCGAAGATAAATACCATATAGTGGCCAAATACAACTACGATGCCTACCCGGCCAATCCGAACGGATCGAAATATTCAGCAGCCGGTATTTGCTCGGCTGATGGCAGGCATCTGGCCATGATGCCTCATCTCGAAAGAGCTGTCTTCCCCTGGCAATGGGCTCATTACCCCGCCGAAAGAAACAAAACAGACGAGGTGACACCATGGATAGAGGCCTTTGTCAATGCCAGGGAATGGATAGAAAAGAAACAAGCATAAAGGCGGGCTTAAGCGAGCTGTTTTTCACTTTTCTCAAGCTGGGAGCTTTTACCATAGGTGGAGGTTACGCCATGATCCCGCTTATCGAAAAAGAATTAATCGATAAAAAAGGCTGGTTTGACCGGGAAGAATTTCTGGAACTGCTGGCTCTTGCCCAAAGTGCACCCGGAATTATTGCTATGAATATCGCCGTTTCCGTGGGCTACAAAGCCAGGGGAAAATCCGGCATGTATTTGGCCAGCCTGGGAGCAGTGCTACCCTCCTTTGTGATTATATTACTCATCGCCACAGTATTTTCTTCTTTCAGGGACAATCCCACAGTGGAAAGCATCTTCAAAGGCATTCGGCCGGCAGTGGTCGGTTTGATTGCTGCACCTCTTTTTCGTTTGGCAAAATCAGCCCATATTACGCTTAGAACCATGTTCATTCCTATCGGTACAGCCCTCCTGGTTGGCTTTCTGGGAGTAAGTCCCATTTGGATTATCCTGTCAGGTGGCCTGGGTGGTATCTTATGGTTTTTGATCGCAAAAAGAAAGCATTCATGATTTACTGGCAATTATTCATTACCTACTTAAAGATAGGCTTCTTCAATTTTGGAGGAGGCTATGCCATGCTTTCGCTTATCGAGCATGAAATGGTACTGAAGCATCAGTGGATCAGTCACGCTGAATTCACCGATATGGTGGCCATCTCCCAGGTTACACCCGGCCCTATCGGTATCAATATGGCTACCTATGTTGGTTATACGGTGACCGGCAATGTCTGGGGATCTATGCTGGCCACCTTTGCCGTAAGCCTGCCTTCGCTGGTTGTCATGTATGCTATTGTGCGCTTTATTCAGGCTTTTAGACAAAACAAGTGGATCTCGGCGGCATTCGACGGTATTAAACCCGTCACAGTCGGACTGGTGGGATCTGCCGCAATTTTGTTGATGAACGCACAAAATTTCTCTGATTACATCAGCCTGATCATCTTTGGCTGTAGTTTCTTGCTCAGCTGGGTGTTTAAGGTGCATCCCATTTTACTGATTGTTCTGGCCGGACTTACAGGGCTGCTTGTTTACTGATCAATATACCCGCAACACAATACCTTCGGGAGCACTTTCACAATGCACACGGCTCAGGGCTGTGACCATATATACCCAATCACCGGAATAGGGATGTGAGGGTAAGACAAAATGACGATTTTGGGTAATTCCAATTATGTTTCTGGGATCCTCGATGTTTTCGGGTTCGTAACCTTTTAAGAATCGATAGATAACGAAATAGGCCGGACGTTCCATTTCGGAACGGGGACGCAGCGTTTTCCAGGACAAATGTTTTCCGATTTTGTAATCATCTCTTAAGTCCAGTTCATACACAGGCTCGGGAGCCCGATGTTCCGCCAGAAGATCCACCGGAGGTAGGGAGGGATAATAATGATAATTCAGCACCAGGCTGTCCACAATATGCCCGGCGTTGTTTTCCAGCTCATAGGCGGGCCAGAAACAATTTCCCTTCAGGCCGCCGTTGTTGCGGATCAGACTCATTTTTTCCTGTAACTGGCCGGGATTCATCGTCCTGACAATATCCTGCCCCACATAGACGGAAGTGGCAAAATTCAATTTACCCCACCATTCGGCCAGGGTTTTATAATCGGCTCTGCTATGCCCGATTTCCCAATACAACTGCGGCACGCAATAATCAATCCAGCCTTCCTTCATCCAAAGCAGGGCGTCGGCATAGAGGTCGTCGTAGTTGCTCAGGCCGTCAGTCAGGCTGCCCTGAGGGTCTTGTTTGATATTACGGTGAATACCAAACGGACTGATGCCGAAACGTACCCAGGGTTTGATATCACGGATAGTTTCGTGCAATTCTCTCACCAGAGTGTTCACGTTGTTACGTCGCCAGTCGCTTTTTTGCGAGGAACTGTAACCCTGAGACATACCGTAATTTTTAAAACTGGTATCATCGGGAAAATTTAAGCCGGCTATGGGATAGGGATAGAAATAATCATCCATGTGGATACCGTCAATATCGTAGTTGTGTACTATGTCACGAACCACTTTGACAATGTGTTTACGGCAGTCGGGAATTCCCGGATCGAACCAAAGGGCATTTCCGTAACGGACTATCCATTTGCTGTTTTTGCGAATAAAGGGTTCTTTGAATGCGCTCTCGCGGGCGGTCAGTTTCACGCGGTAGGGGTTGATCCAGGCGTGGATATCCATATTGCGGCGATGACATTCGTCTACCATGTAAGCCAGTGGATCCCAGCCGGGATTTTTTCCTGCCTTGCCTGTTATGAATTCACTCCAGGGTTCAAGCGAAGAATTATACCAGGCATCGGCCTGAGGACGAATCTGAAAAATGACCGTATTGATTCCGGCATTGTGTAAAAGGTCGAGCAAACGGCTGAAATACTGTTTCATTTCGCGTTCGCTCATGGCGGCGTATTTGGTTTGGGCAACCGTGTGCAGCCAGGCTCCTCTGAATTCATGCTTGGGAGGGAGCTGTTCTGCCTGTCGGAGGCTAAAAAAAACCTTGGGCTCTGGCAAAGGGGCTTGTGGACTTTGACGATTTTGCGTAGCGACCTGCTGTAGAATCAGACTAAACACTATGCATATCAGAAGTCGCCTGGGCATGGTTTCGAATTTAGAGCTAAAATTAATGGATTATTTGTTTGTTTCTGTCAAAGCTGCCACATCAAAGCGTTTTCCCTCATCCGCCAGTTCTGTGTTGGGAAAAACAGCCCGGGCCTGCTGCAAAAGAATGTCCTCGTTGGTATAACGGGCGGAATAATGACCAATAATCAATTGTCCAACTCCGGCTTTCTGAGCTATTCGAGCTGCCTGTGAGGCTGTTGAGTGCATGGTGGCCTCTGCCAACTCTTCCAGATCGTCTCCAAACGTAGCCTCATGATACAGAAGGTTGACGCCTTTAATATACTCAATTACGTTTTCGTCGTAAGCTGTGTCGGAGCAAAAGGCATAGGACATAGTTGCTTTGGGAGGCCGGGTCAGACGATAGTTAGCGATCAGCCTGCCTTGGGAATCAACAAAGTCGGCTCCTTCTTTTATGGCGGGGATCTCTTTGAGCGGAATCCCGTAAAAATCAATCATCTCTTTAATTATGTGCCGTTGGCGAGGTTTTTCCCTGAACAAAAAACCGGCAGACTTAACCCTGTGGCTCAAGGGGAAACAATAAATTTCCAGACTGCGATCTTCGTAAACCAGAGAGTAACTGTCGGAATCGAACGAAACAAATTCCACCTGAAAGGGCAAATCCCTGCAAAAATAATCCAGCTGAGGCTGCATCAGCTTTTCGAGTTCCGGCCTGGCATGTATGCGTAAGGGAGCGTTTCTGCCCAACAGGCCCATGGTTGAAATCATGCCCAACAGGCCAAAACAGTGATCCCCGTGCAAATGAGAAATAAAAATATCGCCTATACGATTGTAATTCAAACCGGTTTGTCTGAACTGCAGCTGACTGCCTTCTCCGCAATCTATCATAAACAGCTTTCCCCGCAGATGTACGATTTGCGCTGTCGGATAATGTCTTTTGGTAGGCAAAGCCGAACCACAACCCAGAATATGTAAATGAAAACAATCCATAGACCGGCCGGTTGAATTAAAAATCGGCGTTACGCGGTGTCCTTGGGAATGGTATTACATCGCGGATATTGGCCATGCCTGTAACAAAGAGCAACAGGCGTTCAAAGCCCAGCCCAAAACCCGAGTGAGGAGCAGTACCGTAACGACGGGTATCCAGATACCAGTAGATATCTTTGTCCGGAACTCCCATTTCTTTGGCCCGGCTCAATAATTTGTCGTAGTTCTCTTCACGTTGCGAGCCGCCAATGATTTCGCCGATTTTGGGAAAAAGAACATCCATAGCCCGCACCGTTTTGCCATCGTCGTTCTGTTTCATGTAGAAAGACTTGATCTCCTTGGGATAGTCTGTTAAGATCACCGGTTTTTTGAAATGCTCTTCCACCAGATAACGTTCATGTTCTGATGCCAGATCAGCACCCCAGTAAACAGGAAATTCAAACTTGTGTCCCTGCGCAACCGCTGCTTCCAGGATCTTGATACCTTCGGTATAGGCCAAGCGTACAAACTGATTCTCCACAACAAACCTGAGCCTGTCGAACAAGTCGTTATCATACATTTTGCTCAGGAAGGCTAAATCGTCCTGACAACGATCCAGTGCCCACTTTATACAGTATTTAATGAACCTTTCGGCTAAATCCATATTATCCTGAATCTCGTTAAAAGCCACTTCGGGCTCTACCATCCAGAATTCAGCCAGGTGACGGGGTGTATTGGAATTCTCGGCCCTGAATGTGGGCCCGAAAGTATAAACAGCCCCCAGGGCCATTGCCGCCAATTCAGCTTCGAGCTGACCGGAGACAGTGAGGCTGGTCTGTTTACCAAAGAAGTCTTCGGAATAATCGATTTCAGCCTTATCGTTCTTTTTTAAATTGTACAGATTCAGGGTGGTAACCTGAAACATTTGTCCTGCACCTTCACAATCGGAAGCCGTAATAATGGGTGAATGAAAATAATAAAAGCCGTTGTCGTGGAAAAAACGATGAATGGCCTGGGCCATTTCATGTCTTATTCTGAAGATAGCTCCAAAGGTGTTGGTTCTGGGGCGCAAGTGGGCAATTTCTCTCAAAAATTCCAGGGTATGGCCTTTCTTTTGCAGAGGATACGTGTTGGGATCGGCAACACCGTATACTTCGATCTCTTTGGCCTGAATCTCAGCCTTTTGACCCTCAGCAGGCGATTCCGAAAGAACACCATCCACCCGGATGCAGGCACCAGTGGTTAATTGTTTGAGCAGTTCTTCATCAAAAGAGGCCAATTCTACTACAATCTGAATATTATGGATAGTAGAACCGTCGTTCAAAGCAACGAAACCTACCTGTTTATTTCCGCGCCGGGTCCTGACCCAGCCCTTGACCTGTACTACGGTTCCAAAATCTTCTCTCTGAAGCAGATCAACGATTTTTGTTTTTTGCACTTTATTCATGGCTCTAATTCAACTTTATACAAAAGCACCCATTTTTAACAGGGAAACCTCTTTATCGCTCAGATATCTCCAGCGTCCGCGCGGCAGGTTCTTTTTGGTCAGTCCGGCAAAATAAACCCTGTCCAGCTTATACACCTTATAACCGACCTGTTCAAAGAGACGGCGTACCACCCTGTTCTGGCCCGAATGTATCTCTATGCCAATCACATTCTTTTGATCCGGAGATACAAAACTGAGTTCGTCGACGGCAATTTTTTCGTCGTCCAGCACTATGCCTTTAGCTATTTTCTGCATGTCCTCTTCGGTAAGATCCCTATCGAGTGTCGCCTGATATATTTTACGTTTTTCGAATTTGGGATGAGATAGCTTGGAAGCCAAATCTCCGTCGTTGGTAAGCAATAAAACTCCTGTTGTATTCCTGTCGAGCCTTCCCACGGGATATATTCTTTCGCGACAGGCATTTTTTACCAAATCCATCACAGTTAAACGTTCCTGAGGATCATCCGAGGTGGTTACGCAGTCTTTGGGCTTGTTGAGCAAAACATACACTTTGCGCTCAATGTTTACAGGCTGGTCATGGAACATGACTTCGTCGGTTGGCTTAATCTTGACTCCCAGCTCGGAAACCACTTCTCCATTGACCTTGATGACTCCTGCCTGGATAAATTCATCGGCTTCCCTGCGGGAACATATACCTGCGTTAGACAAAAATTTATTCAAACGTATCGGGGTATCCGGATCCAGGTCTGGAGCATATTTAGGTATAGACGTGTCCTTAAGGGGGAAATAACCGGAATCCTCAGAAGAAGATTTCTTGATGCGGGGACGTTTAGGCCGGCCATCGGAATGCAGTTTTTCTGAGGTTTCGTTAAAATTAGGACGGAGACGAGAACGATCCTGATATCCTTCATTACCATAGCTGCGGCGCGGACGGTCTGAACCGTAATTGCCAAAACTATTGCCCTGGTCACCGTAACTGCGGCGGGGACGATCCTGAGAACCCTCCGAACCGTAGGGACGGCGGGGACGATTCTGGGAACCTTCGCTGTCGTAAGGACGACGCGGACGATCCTGGGAGCCTTCGTTGCCAAAGGGACGGCGGGGACGATCCTGTGAGCCTTCACTGTCGAAGCTGCGGCGCGGACGGTCTGAACCGTAATTGCCAAAAGTATTGCCCTGGTCACCGTAATTACGACGGGGACGATCCTGAGAACCTTCGCTGCCGTAAGGACGGCGGGGACGATCCTGAGAACCTTCGCTGCCGTAAGGACGGCGGGGACGGTCTGAAC
>CAZNQD010000006.1:0-13585 GCA_964575345.1 uncultured Bacteroidales bacterium | reverse complement strand
TAGGGACGGCGGGGACGATCCTGCGAGCCCTCCGAACTGTAGGGACGGCGTGGACGATCCTGCGAGCCCTCCGAACTGTAGGGACGGCGGGGACGATCCTGGGAGCCTTCGCTGCCAAAGGAACGGCGCGGACGGTCTGAACCGTAATTGCCAAAACTATTGCCCTGGTCACTGTAACTGCGGCGGGGACGATCCTGGGAACCCTCCGAAACGAAGGGACGGCGGGGACGATCCTGCGAGCCCTCCGAACTGTAAGGACGCCTGGGAAGATCCTGGGAACCTTCGCTGTTAAAAGGACGTCGGGGGTAATCATCATGAGAGTTTTGATCGGAATTTGTTTTCTTGTTTTGCTCTTCCCGGTTTACAGCTGCACCTTCGTCAGGCTTTCCTGTCCGGTTTTCATTGTTTGTTGTCATTGTTGTTCTTTAAAAAAATAAATGGAATAACCTCTGCGGTTAAGACTGTGTGTATGTGTTAATTTCCTGTATATGTGCCGGGGGTTATGTTTCTGAGCTCTGCCTTCACGGCATCAGAAATATCCAACTTTGAAATAAATTCCTGAATGGATGCTTCAGTAATGGTCTGGTTGGTACGTGTCAAAGCTTTGAGCGCTTCGTAGGGCGCCGGATAGGCTTCACGCCTGAGTATGGTTTGTAGACCTTCGGCAACCACGGCCCAGTGATTATCCAGATCTTGTTGTATTGCCAAAGGGTTCAGTACCAATTTGCTCAATCCTTTTTTGGTACTTTGAATGGCTATAAGGGTATGCGCCAGGGGTACACCAACATTCCTCAATACCGTGGAGTCGCTTAAATCACGCTGAAGACGCGATACCGGCAATTTGTCGGCCAAATGGGCAAACAAAGCATTGGCCAGCCCTATGTTGCCTTCGGAATTCTCAAAATCTATGGGGTTCACCTTGTGGGGCATAGCCGATGAACCGACTTCGCCCGCTTTGATTTTCTGTTTAAAGTAATCCATAGAAATGTACAGCCACATATCCCTGTCAAGATCGAGTAATATTGTATTAATGCGCCTTAGGCCGTCAAAAAGGGCGGCGAGATTGTCGTAATTGGAAATTTGAGTGGTAAATTCTTCGCGTTTAAGGCCCAGGGTGTTCCCTAAGAAATCTGCTGCAAAGGCTTTCCAGTCGTAGACAGGGTAAGCGGCACAATGGGCATTGAAATTGCCGGTAGCTCCTCCGAATTTGGCAGAATGTGGTACTGTTTTCAGAGACTTCAGTTGTTCTTTGAGCCTGTAAACAAAGACCATCAGCTCTTTACCCAAACGGGTAGGCGAAGCAGGCTGTCCGTGAGTTCTGGCCAACATGGGAACCTCTTTCCATTCCTGCGCCAGATCTTCAAGCTGTTCACACAAGGCCTCAATTACAGGAAAGTATTGTTCTTCTACAGCTTCTTTTATGGAAAGCGGCACAGCGGTATTGTTGATATCCTGCGAGGTCAGGCCGAAATGAATGAATTCTTTGAAGGCATGCATGCCAAGTTTGTCGAAACGTTCCTTGAGAAAATACTCAACAGCCTTGACATCGTGGTTGGTAACCTGCTCAATATCTTTAATACGCTGAGCATCTGCGGCATTAAAGTCCTTATATATCTTACGGAGAAGTTCAAAGTTCTCCAGCGGAACTTGTTTTAATTGTTCCAGAGGCAAACGGCAGAGGGCGATAAAATACTCCACTTCGACCTGTACGCGATAACGCATCAGCGCAAATTCCGAAAAATAATCTGCCAAAGCTGAAGTTTTGCTGCGATACCTGCCATCTACGGGAGATATGGCCGTCAATTCAGTTAAATCCATTCCCTTTTGTTCGTTTTTTAAAAGAAGCGGTGCAAAGATACTATTTTGCAATGATATAGCCGCACATTTCATCAAGTTTTGTTCTTTTTTTTAATAAGACCCTCCAGCCGTTTTAAAAAATTTATTGAATAATAATTTGCCGGGATAAAAAATCAAATTATCTTTGCCGCGCTTTTTGAAAGAAAAGGGCGTTTAGCTCAGCTGGTTCAGAGCATCTGCCTTACAAGCAGAGGGTCGGCGGTTCGAATCCGTCAACGCCCACATACTAAGCCTCGAGGGATTTTTCGAGGCTTTTTTTTTCGGATTTTATACACTATCTTTCGGCCATTTACCTCTACGCTGCTTCATAATGAAAGACTTTATACGACTGCTGTTCCGTTTGGTCCCGCCTTACAGAAAAAATGTATTTCTGAATGTACTGAACAACTTCTTGTCGACTTTGTTCAGCCTGTTTTCTTTTGCCCTGATCATTCCGATACTGGAAATCCTGTTCCAGATCAACGACCAAGCCTATACTTATCACGAAAATGTCTGGAGCCTGCCAACAGCTGATATTGCCGAAGCACTCAAGGATAATTTCTATTTTTTTGTTGTTACCACCATCGAAAAAAGCGGAGGAGGAGTTACCTTACTGATATTGGGAGCCTTCCTGATAGCCATGACTTTCCTGAAGACTGGTTTTATGTATATGGCCTCGCTCAACATGATTACCATACGAACTTCTGTATTGAGGGACTTGCGCAATACGATTTTCGAAAAAGTACTGAATCTGCCCTTGGGTTTTTTCTCCGAAGAAAAAAAAGGCGATATCATTTCGCGCATGTCCAACGATGTGACAGAAGTAGAAAATTCCGTAATGAGTTCACTGGATATGACCTTTAAGAACTTCATTATGATAGTGATTTATTTTGCTGCCATGTTGATTATCAGTTGGGAGCTCACTCTTTTTGTTCTTGTATTGTTGCCCATAGCAGGCTTTTTGATGGGCAAGGTAAGCAAACAACTAAAAAAACCCTCGCGGGAGGGTCAGGCACAATGGGGGGAATTGCTCAGTCAAATCGAAGAAACGCTTACAGGCCTGAGGATTATCAAGGCATTTAATGCCGAAAACAGAATACAGTCCAATTTCAACCGGCAGAATGAAACATTAAAACGCACTTCCAAAAGGATTATCCGTCGGCAACAACTGGCTCACCCCCTAAGCGAATTCCTGGGCACAACCATTATTGGCATCGTACTATGGTTCGGTGGTTCGCTGATTTTATCCGAATCATCTTCGGCCATCACAGCGCCTGTATTCATCTACTACCTTATTATTTTTTACAGTATCATCAATCCGGCCAAAGCTTTTTCGCAAGCCTGGTACAATATACAGAAAGGCCTGGCCTCCATGGAAAGAATTGATCGGATACTCTTGTCGGAAAATCACATTACCGATCCCGAACATCCTGTTGATATAAAAGGATTTACCCAAGCCATCGAATACAAAAACGTCGGTTTTAAATATCAAACCGAACCCGTGTTGGAAAACATTGATCTTCAGATATCCAAAGGACAAACCATCGCTTTGGTCGGTCAATCGGGTTCGGGCAAATCGACACTGGTTGATTTGCTCCCCCGATTCTACGATGTGAGCTCCGGCGGGATTCTGATTGACGGAACCGATATCCGACAAGTAAGAATCAAAGACCTCAGAGCTCTGATGGGCAATGTCAATCAGGAAGCGATTCTGTTCAACGAAAGCTTTTACAACAACATAGCCTTCGGGGTAAAAAACGCCAGCATCGAACAAGTAATTCAAGCAGCAAAAATCGCCAATGCTCACGATTTTATCCTAGCCACCGAACACGGCTACGACACCAATATCGGAGACCGCGGCAGTAAATTATCCGGAGGGCAACGTCAACGCATCAGCATAGCCCGGGCCATCCTGAAAAATCCGCCTATCCTGATATTGGACGAAGCCACTTCGGCCCTGGACACAGAATCCGAAAAATTAGTACAGGAAGCCTTGGAAAATCTGATGAAAAACCGCACAACCATTGTGATTGCACACCGGCTGTCAACCATCCGTAATGCCGATTTGATCTGCGTGCTGCACGAAGGCCGTATTGTAGAAAGAGGCACCCACGAAGCCTTGCTCAAAAAGAAGGGCTACTTCAAAAAGCTTTACGACCTCCAATCGCTCGAAGGGCCAATCAGCCAAGATTAAATCCGCTTATTTTCTGTCAAAGTAAGGACTTTTGCCTGTAATGGAAAGCGGAATGGACAAGGCATAAAAACACTCTTTCAGCCAACCCAGCTCCAGGGCGGCCATGCCGGCGGTATACATTACCCGGTTGTCCACCCGGTTGTCTGCAGCTACAGCACAAGCCGAACCCAGGGCAATGCCAAGATCAGTGACCGGAAAAACACAGGGAATGTCCGGATTTTTACGTTTTTCGGCACAATCGGGGAAACCACAATACCCGCAATTCAACTCTTGTTCTCCCCGACGACTGCCAATCAGTACTACAACCTGTGACTGCCTTATATTTCGGGCATCTCTGGCAAAAGAAGCCCGCTGGTTTTTCTGTCCAATCTCTTCCATTTTTTGAGCCAGGATTTCCAATTCTTCACCGCTGACACAACAGAGCTCCAGTCGGTCTATTCCCTTGGCTTTGGGAGCGGTACGTGCTGCGGTCATCATATGTCGGGCCACCTCGAGGGCAGCCTGAGTGGTGGTGGTGTTTTCGTTTTCGATCATACTATTTGAATCAGTTTAATTGGTTTTATCATAGATGTTCTGGTCGCGTAGTGCAGATTGGCATGAACCGATTTGCCGAGAATACTCAAAGTTACAACAATCGTTTGCAGTAAATGAATACTTTGCTTTCGTCAGCTAATGTGCCGGCAAAAACAAAATCCTGTCCTCCCTCTTTGAGGTTCAGCTTTTTTCGCAAGGCCTCTGCGCTCATCGGGAAATTGCGGACAACCAGATTGGCCTGCTGCAAGTCGGGCAGTTTTTTGTGAAAGTCTTTGGCTTTAGCTGATGATACTGTTTTCACTTCGAATATTTTCCCAGGAAAGCCGGGTTTGAATTTGTTTGAAGTATACAGATGAGTATTTTTATGCCATTTATCCAGCCCATATACTTGTGCGGGTATAGTAAATGCACCGGCTTTTAACAGGGAAGCGTTGGGTTCATATAAGTAATTCCCTAACTGTGTCGTATAATTACAACTTGCGTTTATTTCGTCGGTTCTTCTAAATGTAAAGAGTTGATCATTGGCATTATTCCTCAAATTGACAGCAGTAATTTCAGGCTCTGCCCATTTTTGTTTTGTATCAAGAAGGAATAACACTTCCTTGCAGTCATTTTCGAGTGCAACCACATGAATCTGCCGGGTATGAGGTAGAGCTTTCAGCGCAAGCGACAAATCTATCATAGGTGAAAGCTTAATCAGCACCAGTCCGGCTTTCTTAATTAATTCCATATACAAAATTGTCAGGTCAGGGCTGCAATCCCGAAGAGCTGTTACTTTGCTTCCATCCCGATTTCGCCGCGAAGGATCCAGATAAATAAAATCAAGTTTGCCTGTTTGTTTTAAATATTCTTCTGCCTCAGCTTCTATCACTTTTATTGCGGAACAGTTTAAAGCCTTGAAATTATGGTTGGCTATCCGACACAAATCAGGTTCTTTTTCCACATAAGAACATTGATCGACTATTTCTGACAAATAACAGGCATCGACCCCAAAACCGCCGGTCAAATCGGCTGCGGTTATCTTTTGTTTTTGCCCCTGAACAACCGATTTTATCAGATCTCTCTTATAGCAAGCTGTCTGCTGCGAAGAACATTGTTCCAGCGACAAAGTTTGAGGTAAAAGTAAATCGGGGCAGGCATACCAGGCCGGAATTTTATTCAAAATGTGTTGATAACCAGATATCTGCCTGATTACGAAGGCATAATCCATATCCTTCATGCCGTGGCTTTGCAAAGCCAGCTCGCGAACATCCTCCTTGATATGTTCCCGAATAAAACGATATTCTTTACTCTCTTTGGTGTATTCCGGCAGGTACATGAACGGGATTTTTTGCAAATATAAGAAATCGAACGGCCAATGTAATCCGAATTAATTTAAGAAATCAAGTCACTGCTTAACGCTGTTTTGCTTACATTTGTGTTTTGGTTTCAAATTACGACTATGAATCCTGCAGACAGCCTTAAAAAGATGGATTTTAAAGATACCTCCTTTGCCAACCTGATGGTAAAACGTATTTTCAACATTTTACTGATTTCCAGTAAATACGATTTCTTTATGCTCGAAGACGACAGCAGGGTTGACGAACAAATTTTTAACGAATATATTTCACTTAATCTGCGTTATCCGCCGCGGTTTACCCAGGTATCCAACAAAAAGGAAGCCCTGGAACAGCTCAAACAAAACAATTATGAGTTGATCATTTACATGCCCAGTGATAAAAGCAACGAGCATTTTGAAATTGCCAAGCAAATAAAACATAAATGGCCTAACATTCCCATTGTTGTACTGACACCCTTTTCCAGGGAAGTGTCACAATACCTGGCCAATGCAGATACCAGCGCCATCGATTACGTATTCAGCTGGTTGGGAAATTCCGATTTATTGCTGGCCATTGTCAAGCTTATGGAGGATAAAATGAATGCGGAAGAAGATGTCTACTCTGTAGGTGTACGAATAATAATGCTGGTCGAAGATTCCATTCGTTTTTATTCTTCCATTTTACCGGATATTTACAAATACGTGCTGGAGCAATCAAGAAATTTTGCCACCGAAGCCCTGAATGCTCACCAACGTACCCTTAGAATGAGAGGACGCCCCAAAATTCTGCTTGCCCGCAGTTATGAGGAGGCTACAGCGATTCACAACAAATACAAAGATTATATGCTGGGAGTCATATCGGACGTCAGCTTTGTAAAAGAGGGTAAAAAAAATCAAAATGCCGGCTTTCTCTTGTGCGACGAAATACGAAAATACGATAAGGTAATTCCCGTCATTATAAATTCCTCCGAAGCTTCCAACCGTACTTATGCAGAACAAAACGAAATGGGTTTTATTCAAAAAGGCTCCAAAACCTATTCCAAAGAACTCAGACGCTTATTGACCGACACTTTTGGTTTTGGTGATTTTGTGTTTAAAAATCCACAAACCGGCGAAGAAGTAGCTCGTATACACAACATACAGGAATTACAGGCAGCTATTTTCGACATTCCGGACGATTCGCTGAGGTATCATTTCGAACGTAATCATGCCTCACGCTGGCTGTTTTCGAGGGCAATGTTCCCCATTGCCCGCTTCATGAAAGCTATTCCCATACAGGATTATGAAGATACTACTCCGGTACGGAAAATGCTTTTCGATGCCATAGTGTTGTACCGCAAAGTCAAAAATCAGGGCATCGTAGCTGAATTTCAAAAAGGGCGTTTTGATAAGTATTCCAATTTTGCCCGCATCGGCGATGGCTCTCTGGGAGGCAAAGGCAGAGGCCTGGCTTTTCTGGATATGATGCTCAAAAGGCATCCGGAATTAAACAATTACCGGAACGTACATATAGGCATTCCCAAAACCCTGGTTTTGTGTACGGATATTTTCGATGAATTCATGGAATATAATCAATTGCACGACCTTGCCATGTCAGATCAGGCAGACGAAATTATTTTGGAAAATTTTCTCAAAGCCTCCCTGCCACCCCGTTTACTCGAAAACCTGACCGCCTTTGTCAATGTGGTGCACAAACCTATAGCCATTCGTTCTTCCAGTCTACTCGAAGATGCCCATTATCAACCCTTCGCCGGAATTTATTCCACCTACATGATCCCCTACAACGAGCAGGCAGAAGCTATGCTGATCATGTTGAAGTCTGCCATTAAAGCAGTTTACGCTTCGGTGTTTTTTCAACAAAGCAAGGCTTATATGAAAGCCACTTCCAACCTGATTGATCAGGAAAAAATGGCGATTATTCTCGAAGAAGTCTGCGGCACCGCATTCGATGGACGCTTTTATCCAACCTTCTCGGGAGTTGCCAGATCTCTGAATTATTATCCTATAGGAGAAGAAGAAGCCCGGGACGGTATCGCTAATGTGGCTCTGGGTTTAGGCAAATACATTGTTGACGGCGGCACTACTCTGAGGTTTTCACCCAAACATCCCAAACATCTTTTGCAAATGAGCTCACTGGATTATGCCCTACGAGAAACTCAGACGCATTTTTTGGCTCTGGACCTCAAAAACAAATCCTTCCGGCTCAAAGTTGATGACGGGCAAAACTTGCTAAGGTTGCCTGTAAACGAGGCCGAAAAAGACGGCAACCTTAATTTGCTGGCCTCCACTTTTGACCCCGTCGATCAAGTGCTCAGAGATGGTCTTTGGGGGAATGGACGCAAGGTTATTTCCTTTGCTAATATTCTTCAAAACGATGTTTTCCCCTTGGCTGAGATTTTATCTAAGATTTTGGAATGGGGGGAACAGGAAATGGGACGGCCCATCGAAATTGAATTTGCCGCCGATCTCCATCCTCACGAAGAGGACGACAGCCCGGAACAAAAGTATTTTTATCTCTTGCAGATACGTCCTATAGTTGATACCAAGGAAATGTTGAATGAGAACCTGGACAATATCCCTGAAGATCAATTGCTTATTAGGACGATTTCTGCCTTGGGCCAAGGGGTGGTAGACGATATTTATGATCTGGTCTACATAAAACCCGAACTATTCAGTTCTTCCAACAATCAACTGTGCACTTATGAAATTGAAAAACTCAACAGACAACTCAGTGAAGAGGGAAGAAATTACATTTTAATCGGACCCGGGCGCTGGGGATCGAGCGATTCCTGGCTGGGAATTCCTGTGCGCTGGCCTCAAATTGGCAATGCCCGGCTGATCGTTGAAACAGGTTTGAGCAAATATCAAATTGATCCCAGTCAGGGGACTCATTTTTTTCAAAACCTTACCTCCTTTGGAGTTCATTATTTCAGCCTGCCTAACAACAACAATGCCAATAATTATATAGATAATGACTATTTAAACAATCAGCCTGCCTTGTACGAAAACCAATACCTAAAGCATTTGAGATTTGAGCATGCCCTGGTATTTAAAACGGACGGGAAAAAGGGGAAAGGTGTATTATTAAAAAGCAGTTAAACACCCTTCTGAAGGTCGGTGAACTTGCTCATTAATTTATTGCTGAAGGTTTTTGATACCGGTATATCAGGCACCAGGTCGTTGTCCAGATCGAGACTGAGGCCTTCTTCGCTTTTGCGGAGTATTTTAATCTTATCAAAATTAACGATATACGAACGATGACAACGCACCAGGTATTTATCCCCAAACAAATCATCGATGGTTTTGAGCGAACTGCGCAACATAAAATGTTGCATCTTGCCTTTGTTTAAATAATGAATTTTGACGTAATTGTCGGCCGATTCAATGTAATAGAGACTGTTGATGTCAACGGATAAACGTAAAACGCCCTTATCATCGTAAAAAGAAATCAATCCGTTTTTTTGTTTCTCCGTCAGCTGATTTTCCTGTTCACGGATACGTTTCAGCATTTTTTCGTTATCGCGCCAGGAAAAATACAACCACAAGATAGCATAGGGCAATAATAAAATCAAGCTGGTATTGATGGTGGCGTTTTTCCAGATTTCCAAAAAGGGACGGGCATCGTTAAGTACAAAGTACTGAAAAAGAGTGTAGAACAAAGACATGGCAATGACCTCAATGACTATCCAGGCCAGATACAACAAGATAGAGATTTCGTGATTCTTATTGTAATTGTACATGATAATTCTGCTAACAGCCACTACACACATGCCCACCAGAATTACCAGGTTGGAAAAAAGGAAATAAGTAAGGTCCGAAACCCCTCCCAACCACATCTTGGAACCAAAAGGTTCATAGATATTGATAAATAACAGAGCAAACACAGCGGTAAGCACCACCAGGCGCACCACATTGCCTTTTTCGTTAATGTAATCCGGAATACTTTTTTCCATAAAATTAAGGCTTTTCCTCCATTAAGAATAGTTGCAAAGATAGAGAATTTACAATTTACCTACAACAGGCTCTGATTATTTCGTCCCATATATGGAACTTTCACCCTGTATACACGCAAAAATCCCCCAAAAGCCCCCTAAGTCCCTTTTATTTGCTCAGGCAAAAGGACCTTTGTTTTTTTGTTTCGTTTTAAAAAATGTGGTATGAATTTGGCGCAAAGACAAGAAGAGCTTCAAAAGCAATTTAAATTGGGAATAGATACCCAACTGGAGAATTCAGCGGTAGAAATTTGTTTTTTCCCTTATACCTCTCTCAACGAAAGGAAAAGAGAAGAGACCGGAGGATTTGATTTCGATATTCGGGAAAATCGCGAATTTGTCTATCCCGTATTCAAACTTAAAAGCCAGGATAAGTGCCCCGGGGCCATATTCCTGATGCACGGACTGAACGAGCGCAGCTGGAACAAATACCTGTGCTGGGCAGAATATCTGTGTATGCATACAGGCAAGGCAGTTATCTTGCTCCCCATTGCTTTTCATATCAACCGATCGCCGTTGAGTTGGGTCAACCCCCGACTGATCACGCCCATTCTTGAAAAGAGAAGACAAATTCTGGGCAAAGAGCAATCTCAGAGCATAGCAAACACCATTTTGAGTGAACGCCTCAGCGAAGATCCCGGGCGTTTTTACCGTTCAGGCAAACAAAGCCTTAGCGATTTGACCGGCCTGGTGAGACAAATCAAAGAAGGGCATCATCCCTTGTTTACTCCGGGAACCGGAGTAGATTTTTTCGCCTATTCCATCGGTGCTTTCTTGGTTCAAATTGCAATGTTAAGCGACAGAGAGGCTTTATTGAACGATTCCAGGCTCTTTTTGTTTTGCGGAGGTTCTGTTTTCAGGCAAATGAACGGTACATCGCGTTTAATTATGGATAAACTCACTTTTGATAAATTACGCGATTATTACCTCTATCATTTCGAAAGCGACAATAAGATTGACAAAACATCGGAAGCGTCCCTGATTGCTTTCAACACCATGATCGGGAAAGAGCGCAGCGCCGGGGAGCGCTATCGTTTCTTCAATGAAATGGGGAACAAAATTCAGGTGGTGGCCTTAAAGAAAGACACCGTAATCCCCTACGACGGTATAGTAGAAGCTTTGGGTACAGCATGCGCTCAAAGACACAGCATCCTGATTGATTTTCCCTACGAATACAGCCACGAGCAACCTTTCCCCATCAAGATACAAAAAGAACAAAACGATCTGGTCAATTTGTGTTTCAACGGTGTGTTTTCGCAGGCCGCAGCCTTCTTGAGTTAATAAGAATCCGGCAGGCCGGAAATAAACCCGGCTTACAGAAATAAAACCCGGCTTATTTATACAGAAAACGTTTGATGCTGCGTTTGGGTGTTTTTTCAAATTCCTTCTTTACCAGTTCAATTTTTACGATACGGGCAAATGCCGGTAGAATTTTATTCAGACGCAGGCGGTTTTGTTCCATGACCTCATTTATAGCTTCTTCCTTAGCTTCTCCTCCGGCCGCATCGAAGTCGGGATACACTATAGCCACCAGCTTTTCGTCTCTTTCTACTACAACCGATTCCATGACCAAAGGCAAATTATTCAATTTATCTTCGATTTCTTCTGGGTAAATATTCTGCCCTGATGAACCTAAAATCATGCTTTTGCTTCGGCCCTTGATGTAAATATTTTCCTGTTTGTCTACCAGGCCGAGATCTCCGGTACGCATCCAACCGTCCTGAGTAAAAATAGCTTCGGTAGCTTCGGTGTTTTTGTAATAACCCAACATTACGTTATCGCCCTTAACCTGGATTTCGCCCACTTCCTTGTATGGATTGGCCGAGTCAATGCGCAATTCGATCCGATGTACCGGTTTTCCGCAGGAAGTTTTTACAAAATGTTTCCAATCTTCGTAACCCAGCAAGGGGCCGCATTCGGTCATTCCGTAGCCCACCGTATAGGGGAAACGTATCTGTTTCAGGCAATTTTCTACTTCGTAGTTCAGAGCGGCTCCCCCTATAATCAAATACCTCAGTTTACCGCCAAAAGCTGTCATCAGCTTTTTCTTTACCGCATTGCGCAACACCCTGTTGATTCCGGGAATATTCCACAACACTTTCATAACAGGCTTTTGTATGACGGGGAAAACGGTCTTTTTGAAGATCTTTTCTATCACCAGCGGAACAGTAAGTATCATGTAAGGACTGGTTTCTGCAAAGGCTTTCATCAAAACCTGAGGCGAAGGGGTTTTACTCAGGAAATACACATGACAACCACCGGCCAGCTGATACAAAAACTCAAAAGTAAGCCCGAACATATGTGCCAAAGGCAACATGGATACAATATTCCAGCCCACTTGGTTGGGAATACGTTCCTGGCCAAATTCCACGTTAGAGCTGATGCTTCTGTAGGTAAGCATTACTCCCTTGGGGGCGCTGGTGGTGCCCGAAGTGTAATTAATTACCGCCAGGTCATCGAAATTATTTTTGGGGTAAGAAATATCCTGCATTCGCAAACCACTGGGATAGTGCCGGCCAAAAAGCTGATCTTTTACCTCAAAGGCTTTTTTGACGACTGCTGATTTGGCTTGTATAAGTTCAAAATTTTTGAGCGATACGATGCCCTTCAATTCGGGCATTTTTTCTTTTTCGAGGTTTTCCCAAACCGAAGGACCTACAAACAACAGCGATGCTTCTGAGTGATTCACCAAAGCATGAATACTGTCTGCATGAAAATCAGGCAAAATAGACACAGCCATGGCTTCGTAGGTATTCACCGCCAAAAAGGATATGGCCCAGTTTACGGTATTTCGGCCGCAGAGGGCAACTTTCTCACCCTTTTGAAGACCCATTTCTCTGAACAACAAATGCAGCTGAGCAATATGTTCAGCCATTTCGCCATAGGTCATGGTGAAATCGGTTTCGTAGTCGGTTATGGCGGGAGCGTCCCAATGATTTTTGATGGTTTCTTCCAGGAAACTAAAAAAATGTTTGCTCATTGCAGTAAATCAATTATAATGTTAGGTTTGAAACAATTTTATTTTTTTAATGTATTTATTTCGGCCAAAAGTACTTTCGCGCGCAGGTATTTTAAAAAAAATGGTTTAGCCCTGACAAAGCTGGGACGAAAACGCAAATATGTACGCCAAATGACTCATATAGGGATAAAAATTAAGTGGCTGCAAGCATGAAAAAGCATTTTCTGAATGAAATTGCCAAGACTGATTCCAATTTTTTGCTACATTTGTGATTTACGATTTGACTCACATTAATACTTTAACCTATTACCGACTATGCAACTTAAAGGCTCCAAAACAGAACAAAACCTGCTTAAATCTTTTGCAGGAGAATCTCAGGCTAAAACTCGCTATGAATTTTTTGCCAGCGTAGCTAAAAAAGAAGGTTACGAACAAATCAGCGCTTTCTTTACCGAAACGGCCATCAACGAAAAAGAACATGCCAAATTGTTCTTTAAACATCTTGAGGGGGGAATGGTTGAAATTACAGCTTCTTATCCTGCCGGTATGATCGGTACTACTGCCGAAAACCTGAAGGCTGCTGCCGATGGCGAACACGAAGAATGGGCCGACTTATATCCTATGTTTGCGCAGATAGCCAAAGAGGAAGGTTTCAAAGAAATTGCCGCTACTTTCACTCTGGTGGCCAAAGTAGAAGCCGAACACGAAAAACGCTACCGCAAGTTGTTGCAAAACATTGTCGAAAATAAAGT
>CAZNQD010000005.1:69501-71091 GCA_964575345.1 uncultured Bacteroidales bacterium | reverse complement strand
TAGCGCGCTACGTTCGGGACGTAGAGGTCGGAAGTTCGAGTCTTCTCATCCCGACCAAAAGGCACTTAAACGTAGAATTCTCCGCTTTAAAGTGCCTTTTGTATATTAAAATCAAAACAATGCTTACACTAAAGTACCTCAGCGAAAACACCAGAGAATGCATAGAGCGTCTGGCTGTTAAACATTTCAATGCAGAAACACTCATTGGAGAAATTCTTGAGCTTGATTTGCAACGGCGCAATGCCCAGGCTCAGTCGGATGCCTGCGCGGCCGAACTGAACACCCTTTCGAGGTCTATTGGCCAGTTGATGAAAGAAGGCAAAAATCAGGAAGCCGCCGGGGCCCGCGAAAAAACCCTGCAACTCAAAGAAGAAAGCAAAACACTTGAAATTGCACGCAAAGAGGCCGAGAACAGAATTCAAGAGCTATTGGTGCAAATTCCCAATCTTCCGCATCGTTCAGTGCCGGCCGGCAAAGGGGCAGAAGACAATGTAACTGAACGCTCCGGCGGCCGTATGCCTGACTTATCTGCCGATGCCATGCCTCACTGGGACCTGGCAAAAAAATACGATTTGATCGATTTTGAATTGGGAGCCAAAATCACCGGAGCCGGTTTCCCGGTGTACAAAGGCAAGGGAGCCCGTTTGCAAAGAGCCTTGATAAATTATTTCCTCGATCGCGCCCGTCAGGCAGGATATCTGGAAATTCAACCGCCTTACGTGGTGAATGCCGCTTCGGGATACGGCACAGGCCAATTGCCCGACAAAGAGGGGCAGATGTATTATGCCGGACTGGATGAGCTGTATTTAATCCCGACGGCCGAAGTGCCTGTAACCAATATTTACAGGGACGTCATTTTGGATGAAAAGGATCTGCCGGTAAAGAATACCGCTTATTCAGCCTGTTTCCGGCGAGAAGCCGGCGCCTACGGCAAGGACGTCAGGGGCCTGAATCGCCTGCATCAGTTTGACAAGGTGGAAATAGTCTGTATTGAACATCCCGATCGTTCTTATGAGCGCCTGGAAAAAATGGTGGCCCATGTGCAAAGCCTGGTCGAAGAGCTGGAATTGCCCTGGCGCATTTTGCGCTTGTGTGGAGGCGATATGAGCTTTACCTCGGCCCTGACTTTTGATTTCGAAGTTTATTCCGCCGCTCAGCAACGCTGGCTCGAAGTAAGTTCGGTGTCAAATTTTGAAAGCTTTCAGGCCAATAGGCTTAAATGTCGTTACCGTGCTGCCCAGGGCGGCAAAATTCAGTTATGTCATACACTCAACGGAAGTGCACTGGCCTTGCCCCGTATAGTGGCTGCCTTGCTCGAAAACAACCAGACAGCAGGCGGAATTCGCATTCCCGGAGTTTTGCGTCCTTACACAGGCTTTGATGTGATCGATTGATGTTTGGCAGAGCAACGTTATAAGAACAACTAAAGAAAGAGGGCGTCGCATTCAGTGCGGCGCCCTCTTTCTTTAGTTTGCTAAGAAGGTTCTTTTCGACTTCCCGGCAAAGCCAGAATCGATTTACTGACAGGCCTGATCAAAGTTTCGGTCCGGCAGCCACCAACTTTTGACCTGCTTCGTTGTGTTTGGTGAA
>CAZNQD010000005.1:37834-69401 GCA_964575345.1 uncultured Bacteroidales bacterium | reverse complement strand
GAAAGAGTGGTTTTGCCGGTACCGGACAAGCCGAAGAAAATAGCGGTGTCGCCATCCTTGCCAACATTGGCAGAGCAGTGCATCGAAGCTATACCCTGCAGAGGCAGGTAATAGTTCATCAAAGTGAAAATACCTTTTTTCATTTCACCACCGTACCAGCTTCCGCCAATGACCTGCATTTTATCGGTCAGATTGAATACGGTGAAAGTTTCGGAGTTCAGTCCCAGTTCTTTGTATTGAGCACCGGCGTTGGTTTTGGACCCGTTGATGGATACAAAATCGGGTTCGCCGTAATTTTTGAGTTCTTCTTCGGTGGGACGGATAAACATATTCTTTACGAAGTGGGCCTGCCAGGCTACCTCCATGATAAAGCGAACTTTAAGACGGCTGGCCTCGTTGGCACCGCAGAAAGTGTCTACTACATAGAGTTTCTTGTTGGATAATTGTTTGGTGACAATGTCTTTCAGTACACCCCAGGATGCCTTGGGCAGGGGTTTATTGTCGTTTTTATATTCGTCCGAAGTCCACCAGATGGTGTCTTTGGATACATCGTCCATTACGATGAATTTGTCTTTGGGTGAGCGCCCGGTATATACACCCGTCATCACGTTGACAGCCCCCATTTCTGTAACCTGTCCCCTTTCAAATCCCTGCAAGTTGGGATTGGTCTCATCTTTGAATAATTGTTCAAAAGAAGGGTTATGAACAATCTCGGTAGTACCTTTGATTCCGTACTTTGTTAGATCTAATGATTTCATTTTTAAATGATTAAAGAATAAATGTATTGAAAACTCCTTATTGCGCCAATTTTACCGGGTGCAAAGGTAAAAAATAAAATCGGATACTGCTAATTAATTAAAGAAAAATTTCAGTAATTGATGAAATTATTTTTTTCTATGGTTTCCAGCACTCTTTTTTTGATTTCCTCAGCGGTGGGATTGAGCTCTTGGGTGCTGAAAGTTCCTTTTTTGCAGTCGATCCGTTCGTATACCATTAAATAGAGGTTGAAAATGATGTCCAGGCTAAGCTGGGACGCAGGCTCCATAAGGGGTTTTATTCTTTGTATTGTATTGTGGGTTTTGATGCGGTATTGTTCGGCAATTTCACAGTAATCTGCCATCATGTTGCGAAAGCCCTGACAAAGAGAATCTCCCCGGGCCATTTGTTGAAGCATGTCGCGGCTGAGGCCGTGTTTTTGCATTAAATCGTCGGCATAATACATCAGGTTGTTGCGCTGGTCTTTGATGAAATCGCGCATTATATGTACCAGGTAACTGAAAACGGCGCAGGAAACGGCCGCCTGGCGTACGTCAAACAAAGGCATAAGAAAAGTGTTCTCTTTTTTTCTCAGACCGGCCAGGTGAACAAAAATGGAGGCCGGAGCAACAGAAGCCCCTTCGGCATAGGTCAAAAAAGTTTGCAGACTGGCAAATCCGTCGTGCCTGATGTCGTAAATCATGGCCTTGGCAAAGTCTCTCATGGTCCAGACAGGAATGCCAAATTTTTTGAAGGTTGCCGAGACTTCCTGTACCAGTACGTTGTCAGAGCTTTGCTTTTCGATTTCGCCCAGCCATTTGTTGACTTCGGCCATTAACTGTTCCTTTTCCTGCAGAGTAATGATGGGGTGTTCCGATTTGTAATTATCCACCAAATCGTCGATGGCACGCATCAATTTATAACAGGTGATGGCTGCCTGATAACGTTCTTCTTCCCAAAAGGCGGCTGCAATCAAAATATTGGGATGATCTGTTATGTGTTCAAAATCCAGAGAGTTGCAGCGTGCAATAAAGTGTTTCTTCAGGGCATCCATGGCAGAAGTTTATTTAAAATCGTTCAATATGCGCTGTGAGCAAAGTTTGGCAGAGAGCAATACCAAAGGCACTCCGTTTCCCGGATGTGTACTGCCCCCGGCAAAATAGAGATTCTTGTACCGGTCGTGTTTGTTGTGTGGCCTGAAATAACCCATCTGAAATATATTGTGGTTGATGCTGCCGAAGACCGATCCCTTGCATACATGAAGGAGCGACTGCCAGGTTGGGGGCAGATAGCAGATTTCAAATTTGATGTGTTGTTCAATATCAGTGAGCCCTTGCTTTTTGAGCCTGCCTATAATATAGTCGCGTGCGTTTTGCTTCAATTCCTGCCAGTGCTCCTTGTTGGAATTGTCCAGATGCCCCACGGGAATTATAATGCTCATGCTTTCCTGCCCCGGAGGTGCGGCGGCAGGATCGGTACGGGCGGGTGCGTGAATGTAGAAACTGGGTTCACTGCTCATGCTGTTGTGTTTAAAAATAGCCTCCAGGCCTTTTTTGTAATCAGCCGACAGCAGTACATTGTGATGTCCCAGTTGCGGATATTGTTTGTCCAGCCCCCAATGAAAAACGATGGCAGAACAGGAATAGGACTTACGATCCAATTGTTTTGATTTGTTGCCGGGTGGTAACAACTCCTTGTATACATAGGGTAGGTCGGCATTGGCCACAACGATGTCTGCTTCGTGCAGCGATTGGTCTTCGAGCACAACTCCTTTAACGCAGGTTTTGCCGGTTATGATGCTTTGCACCTCGCTGTTGCAACGCAGATCCACTCCAAGACTCAGGGCTTTTTCCCGCAAAACTTCTACTATACGGTGCATACCTCCGGCAGGGAAGAGCGAACCTTCGCTGAGTTCTGCTGCAGGTAGCATCGAAAACAGGGCAGGAGCCTTTAGCGGGTTTTGCCCCACGTAAATATTCTGAAAGGTAAAGGCGGTTTTGAGGTAGGAATGTTTGAAAAAACGGGCAACGTATCGCTGATGTCGGATATGGATTTTAAGGGCAGCCAGCAGCCTGAGATTTTTCAGGTTGACAAAATCAAACAGCCGGTAGAAATTTTTTCCCAGCAAATGCTCCATGGCAAGCTGGTACATCTTGTAGCCTTTGGCAACATATTTCTGAGCTTGTTTGTAACTGCCGGGCTCGGTTTTTTCCAGTTGTTCTTTTAGATAGGCTTCGTTGGTGCTAAAGTCGAGAAAATCTGTTTCATTATAAATAAGCCTGTATATGTCGGGGAGATCGGTCCCGGGCAAATCCTTGTCGAGTGACATGCCCAGGTAGTCGAATACTTCGCGGTAAATGCCAGGCATCAGAAAGATGGTTGCACCCAGGTCGAAGCGATGTCCTTCGCGTCGAATAACTCCGCAGCGGCCGCCTGCTTCGGGATTTTTTTCAAAAATTCTTACTTTGAAACCCTGTCTTGCCAGGGCTATGGAGGTGGCCAGGCCGGCTACTCCTGCGCCTATAATAATGACTTCTTTGTGTTCCATGATGTAAAGATTTCCGGCAGTTTCTTTTAGGGAGTATTTACTCAGCCAGAGGACTATATTATTATTCCGAAACAGATTGTCTGATCTTGTTCTTTAGTTGGTCTTCAGCGCCTGGTTTAAAAACTTCAGGCTTTGTTCGTGCATGGCACGGCTAAAAAAATGGGGAGAATCCCAGATTTCCGTCCGGAGCTGATCGCCGGCTCCCTGGCTTTCCCAGACCCGGCGCATAGTTTCGAAAGCATCCAGGCAACCTTGCAGGGGGAAGAGTTTGTCGCGGCTGCCGTTGATGAAATACATGGGCTTGGGGCAGGCAAGAGAAGCCACGTGGGGATAATCCAGGTAATTTCTGATTTCAGGCAGCAACATCGAATAGGCGCTGCCTCCCTTGTTTTGATTGTTACCCAGCGTCATAAGGTGTTCGGTAGTGTTCATCCAGCAAACGGCAACAGCGGCACTGACCCTGTCGCTGGCCGCTGCCAGCATCCAGGCCCGGTGGGCGCCCATGGAAAAGCCCAGGGCAGCAATGCGTCCGGCATCTACACAGGGCAGGCTGCACAAAAATTCCACACTTTGAATATCGTCATTGGTGATGTGTCCGCACCAGGTCCTGCCCAGCTGAAACATATTGGAAGCCAGCGCTTGTTGTCTGTTGTAGTCGTGGCCTTCGACCGAGCCTCGTTCAGACCAGAACAAGGCATCGATGGCCAGTACCACGTAACCCTGTGAAGCAAAATAATCGCCCGTATAAATGCTGTCGTAACACTGTGCCGACCATTGATTACATTCTTTTTCCAAAGCCTCTGAAGGATTGATCGGTTTAATCATTTTTTCCTTACCTATGGAAAACTTCGCACCGTGATCGTGTAACATGACGACAGCCGGGAAGGGGCCTTCTCCTTCGGGGATGAGCAGGTAAGCCGGAATGCGCTCAAAGGAGGTAATAGTAAGAAGTATTTTTTGAGCCAGGTAAGGCCTTCCACCCCCGTAGCCTTCCCTTTGTTCCTCAGCCAATACCAGCGTGCCGAAATCTCCGGCCGGAGGCGGGACCGGGCCCATGCAGTCGAAAAGTACCTGACGGGCTTGTTTTTTCCACTTTCTGAAGCGGTTTTTTTGCTGAAGTTGTTTAGCGTTTCCCTGATGTTCCCAGGCCATGGGAAAAGTGATTGCCTCTTTGGCCTGTTGGTAAAACAAGGGCATATTGTTTTGCAAGCCATAGGGCGTGTAGGTTTCGGGTTGTTCTGACCTCAGGTCTAAACACCAGAAACATAAACCGATCAGGCAAAGTTGTTGCAGTTTCATTTGATTTCCCAGGTCTCCAGGCTCATGAAAAAATCGTTCAGCGATTTATAATTGTGTTTGGGTTTGACTTCCCCGAGCTGAGTATAGACTTCCCTGTCGTAGACCGGAGCTTCGGCATCGCGGATAATGCCGAGTGCCAGCGGAAATTCGGGACCTCTCATATGGCCGAGTTTAAAGTGCAGGGTTTTGTCCTGGCATTTGGCATCGTGAATAAGGATGTCTTTTTCGGTGATGCCGTTTTCGCCTATCCTGACCACCTTGAGTTTGAAGCCGTCAACAATCAGGCCTTTGTCCCGGTCTTTGCCGAAAATCATCGGCTCTCCGTGACGCAGGAAAATGGTGTGGTCTTCGCGAACTTCTTTGGTGCTGACTTCTTTGTGGGTGCCGTCGTTGAAAATGATGCAATTGACCAGCGCTTCCACTACGGAACAGCCCTTGTGTTGTGCGGCAAGCTTCATTACCTCCTGAGAATTCCTGAGGTCAAGGTCCAAAATACGGGCAAAGAATTGTCCGCCGGCTCCAAAACAAAGGTCGGCAGCAATAAATGGATCTTCTACTGTGCCGTATGGCGAGGATTTGGAAATAAAGCCCCGTTTTGAGGTAGGGGCGTATTGTCCTTTGGTCAGCCCGTAAATGCCGTTGTTCATCAACACTATGTTGATGTCGACGTTTCTGCGGACAGTATGAATAAAATGATTGCCTCCAATGGCCAGGCAATCGCCGTCGCCGGTGATTTGCCAGACGGCCAGATGGGGATTGGCCACTTTTACGCCGGTAGCTATGGCCGAAGCTCGTCCGTGTATGGTATGAAAACCGTAGGTGTTGAGGTAATAAGGAAGCCGTGAAGAACAGCCGATACCCGAAATAACGGCGGTATTGTCGGGAGAAATGCCGATTTCCGCCATAGCTTTCTGAATGGAGTTCAGAATCGCGTGATCGCCGCAGCCCGGGCACCATCTCACGTATTGGTCGCTTTTGAAATCGTTGATTGTATAGGACGCTTGCATGATGTTCTTGTTATAGTATGGCTGTAAAATGTTGGATGAGTTCTTCGACGGTGAAGGGTTGCCCCTGCACCTTGTTGTATTGAAGTATCTCAGCATTGAGTTTCAGTTTGGAGCGCAGGTGAGAAGCAAACTGCCCGGAGTTGAGTTCGCAGACCACTATCTTTTTGAACCTGTTCAATACTTCTTCGGTGTTGGCCGGCAGGGGATTGATGTAATTGAAATGAGCCAGCGCTGCCTGCCCGCCCTGCTCGTTGAATTGTTGCAAGGCCGAATACAAATGGCCGTATGTGCCTCCCCAACCGACCACCAGCAATTCGGCATTGCTGTTTCCGCTCAGTTGCAAAGGAGGAATTACTTTGGCAATAGTATCAATTTTTTGCTGACGTAAATCTGTCATCAGCTGGTGATTGGCGGGATCGGTAGAGATGGCTCCGGTACGGGAATCTTTTTCCAGGCCGCCTATGCGGTGTGCAAAACCCTCCATCCCCGGAACAGCCCAATAACGGGAACCTTGCTCGTTACGCAAATAAGGAGCCCATTTCCCCTGCATTTCCTTGTGAACAAAAGGCGGGTGGATGGCCGGGAATTGGCTGAGATCGGGCAATCTCCAGGCCGAGGACCCGTTGGCCAGAAAACCGTCTGTCAGCAAAATAACCGGAGTCATGTGCTCCAGAGCCAGTTTGGAGGCCATATAAGCAAAATCAAAGCAGTTGGAAGGGGTGCTTGCAGCCAGTACCACCAGGGGTGATTCCCCGTTGCGGCCGTAAAGGGCTTGCAGTAAGTCGGATTGTTCGGTTTTGGTCGGTAGCCCGGTGGAGGGTCCTCCGCGTTGCACGTCAATAATGACCAGGGGTAATTCAGCCATGACAGCCAGGTTGATGCCTTCTGCTTTTAAAGCCAGACCGGGGCCGGAAGTTGAAGTGGCCGCCAGGTTACCGGCAAAAGAGGCACCAATGGCAGTACAGATTCCGGCTATTTCGTCTTCGGCCTGTACGGTGACGACACCCAAATCTTTGCGGGCAGCCAGTTCCTGGAGGATTTCCGAAGCCGGAGTAATGGGGTAGCTGCCCAAAAACAGTTGCAGCCCGGTCTGTTGGGCAGCGGCAATCAGCCCCCAGGCCGTCGCTTCGTTGCCTTTGACGTCGGTGTAAATGCCTTTGGGCATATCGGTGGGCTGAATATTGTAGGTGGACACGGAAGCATGTATGTTGTGTCCATAGTTGAAGCCATCGGTGAGGACTTTGATGTTGGCTTCCAAAATGGTCGGCTTCTTGCCGAATTTCCGATTGAGCAAATGCATGGCTTCTTCGATGGGTTTATTGAAGAGCCAGCAGATAAGTCCCAAAGCAAACATGTTTTTGCTGCGTAAAATATCTTTGTTGCCCATACCACTGTCGGCCAAACTTTCTTTCACTAAGGTGGAAATTGGAACAGAAACTATCTGAACAGATCCCAGTTTAAGTTCTTCGATGGGATCCAGCGTTTTGTATAAAGCTTTTTTTAAGCCGTTTTCGTCGAAAGCATCCACATCAATCAAAACGACAGTGTCTTTTTTGATGTTCTTTATATTGACTTTTAAGGCTGCCGGATTCATGGCGACCAGCACATCGGCCTTGTCGCCCGGAGTATACACTTTGTTCCCTATGTGTACCTGATAACCCGACACTCCGCTTAGTGTGCCCTGGGGAGCCCGTATTTCGGCCGGGTAATCGGGGAAGGTGGAAATTTCGTTTCCAAAAATGGCAGACAGGGTAGAGAACAAGGTTCCGGTAAGTTGCATGCCGTCTCCTGAATCGCCCGAGAAGCGTATGACAGCCCTGTCCAATTCTTTAACCGTTACAATCATAAGTAATACTGAAAAAAACACGACAAATGTACGCTTTAATTTTATATTTTTGCAGCTGTAAAAAGGCCGATTATGGACAAAGAAGTATTAAAATCAGAAATACAGCGACTTAGATCTGAAAAGAATGCGATAATCATGGCGCATTACTACCAGGTAAACGAGGTTCAGGAAACGGCTGATTTTGTAGGAGACAGTTTAGCTCTGGCACAACAGGCAGCCAAAACAGACGCCGACATCATTGTGCTTTGCGGGGTGCATTTCATGGCTGAGACAGCCAAAATAATATCGCCCGACAAAAAAGTCCTGATTCCCGATGCAGAGGCAGGTTGTTCCCTGGCTGACAGTTGTCCTGCCGATGAATTTGAAGCTTTTGTCAAAGCTCATCCCGATCATACGGTTATCAGTTATGTCAATACCTCGGCGGCTGTCAAAGCCCTGACCGACATTGTGGTAACTTCGAGCAACGCCCTGCAAATCATAAACAGCCTGCCAAAAGACGAAAAGATCATTTTCGGGCCCGACCGTAACCTGGGGAATTATATCAAAAGTTTGAGCGGGCGCGATATGCTTATCTGGGACGGAGCCTGCCATGTGCATGAACAATTTTCGCTGCAAAAAATACTGGAGCTCAAAAAGCTACATCCTAAGGCTGAAATTATTGCACACCCCGAATGCAAACAAGCCTTGCTGAGCGTCTCCGATTTTGTCGGCTCCACCTCGGCCCTGATAGCCTATGTACAAAAAGACGGAGCAGGGGAATTTATTGTGGCCACCGAACCGGGCGTGTTGTTTGAAATGACCCGGAAATGTCCCGGAAAATTATTCATACCTGCACCTCCGGACGATGCCTCTTGTGCTTGCAACGAATGCGCCTTTATGCGAATGCATAACCTGGAAAAGCTTTATCGCTGCCTCCGGGACGAACAACCGGAGGTGTTGGTGGAAGAGCATTTGCGTCGGCAAGCCCTCAAGTCTATTCAAAGAATGCTTGACATTTCGGCAGGCATCAAATAAATATCTTTATGTTGAAAATAGTATTTGCCAGCCATAACAAGCACAAGAAGCAGGAAGTGGCTGATATTCTGGGAAATTCCGTCGAGTTGATTGATCTGGATGACTTGAATTGCAGCGAAGATATTCCCGAAACTCAGGACAGCCTGCAGGGCAATGCTTTGCAAAAGGCCCGTTTTGTCCGTGAAAAATACGGCCTGGATTGCTTTGCCGACGACACCGGCCTCGAAGTGGAAGCCCTGAACGGGGCCCCGGGAGTCTATTCGGCCCGTTACGCCGGCCCCGCCTGCAATTTTGATGATAACATGGATAAGTTGCTGTTGGAATTGGTAGCCAAAGAAAACCGCAAAGCGCGTTTCAGAACAGTGGTAGCTTTGTTGCTCGACGGACGGGAATATCTTTTCGAAGGTGAAGTCAAAGGTGAAATTTTAAGGCAAAAAGCAGGCAGCAAGGGCTTTGGTTACGATCCTCTTTTTCGCCCCGAGGGTTACCGGCTGAGTTTTGCCCAACTGGAGCCCGAACAAAAAAACCGGATCAGCCATCGGGCAGAGGCCGTGCGAAAAATGGCACGTTTTTTGGAAACCTACAAAAATAAATAGGATAAAACCCGGGCCTGCACAATATTTGGCCCTTGTTTGCGGTTATTGCTTGTGATGAAAAAATGGCTCTGTTTATTGCTATTGTCCGGACTTGCCGGCCTGCTGTGCTTCAAAGTTGCGGCCCAGCCACCCGTTGGGGAATGGCGCAACCATTTTTCATACCGGAATGCCACTCAGGTGGCCTGTACCTCGGACAAAGTATATGTGGTGGCCAACAAGCATTTGTTTTCGTACTCACCCACGGATCGTTTCATCGAAGAATATTCCGTTTTGAGCGGACTCAGCGGAGGCCAGGTGCAATTTATAGCCCAAAACGATTTCAGCGATTGTCTGCTGGTGGTATACACCGACGGCAATATGGACATACTGAACGACGAAAGGGTAATGAATCTTCCGGATTACAAAGAAAAAAGCCTGCCTGCCGACAAAAGCATCCACCGGCTTCGCACGGACGGCAGGTATGCCTATTTGTGTACCGGAGTCGGCGCACTGATAATCGATGTACAAAAGCAGGAAATCCTGGAGACATACAACCTGCGCAGTGCTACGGTAAATTATACGGCAGTGCTCGATTTTGCGCGACTTGGCGATGATTATTATATGCTCACCGAACAGGGCCTTTACAGGGGAAATGCCGGCGACAACCTGTCGGACAGCAAAAACTGGACAGCAGAGGATTTTATATCGGGCAAAATCCCCGTACAACTTGTTTCGCGCAAAGATTCGCTTTATGCATTGGTCGCCGGAGAGGGCATTTATCGCTACGACGGAGACTGGAAAGCATTTTATTTAAGTACCGCTGTGGTGGAAATATCAGCACAGGGCGACAATTTACTGGCTCTGACCACGGGGCTGCCTTTGGTTTTTGCAGCAGACAACAGCCTGTTGACTCTCCACGACAGCGATGTATCGGGCGAATATTCTCTGTATGAATACGATGCACAGATGCAGGCCCGGCTGAAGCAAATGTATGGCATTGCCCTGGACGAAAAGCTTAATAGGATTTATACCACAGCTGGCAGTGAGGGCCTGCTGGAATGGCTTTATTACCCCGGGGCCGGGGCCTATATTGTAAGTAACAGTAAAATCCTGCCCAACGGGCCGGGTGTGGACACGGCCTGGAATATGTATTTCCGCAACAACGACCTGTATGTTGCCAGCGGAGGGCGCTGGGGCGATCGTTACAAATTTACCGGGGATGTCATGCGTTTTCGCGACAACAATTGGGTTTCACTGATCAACCGCGACAGTATTGAACGTAAGACGGGCTATCCCTTCCGCGATATTTTGAATGTAGCGATAGATCCCGCCGATGAAGGACATTTTTTTGCCACATCGTGGGGCGAAGGCCTTTACGAATTCAAAGGAGCAGAACTCGATAGTTTGCATTCGTACGCTAACAGCCCCTTTTTGCCCGCCTGGGACGGATTGCCTTATCGTTATATCCGCGTGGACGGAGCTGTTTACGATGCCGGGGGCAATCTCTGGGTGCTCAATTCGGCTTATCCCGGTTACCAGGCTTCCGGTTCCGGAGGCTTACATATCTTAATGAGAGAAAGCGGAGAATGGTTTTCGCCCGGCTATGCCAATTTAAAGCCTTCACCCTCGCTGAACAAGATTCTTTTCACCAGCAACAACATGGTCTGGATCAATGCCGAAAGGGAGGTCTACGGTATTTTTGTGCTCGATTACATGGGCAGTCTCGAAGATACTTCCGACGACCGGACCCGTTGGATTTCGTCCTTTACAGATCAGGATGGGATTAACCTGAATGTATTTACGGTGCATTGCATTACAGAGGACCTAAGCAACAGACTCTGGATTGGAACCAATATAGGCCCGCTGATGTTGGTGTCGTATCAGAGTGTTTTTGATGAAAGCCCGGTGTTTTACCGGATTAAGATTCCCCGCGACGACGGCACCAACGAAGCCGATTACCTGCTGGGCAACAGCAGGGTCTATTGCATAGCCGTTGACGGGGCTAACCGCAAATGGATGGGGACCCGTAACGACGGCCTTTATCTTTTGTCGGCCGACGGTACGGAAACCATACATCATTTTACCAAGGAAAACAGCCCCCTGCCTTCGGACGAAGTCTGGTCTGTTGCCATTCATCCCCAAAGCGGAGAGGTCTTTGTGGGTACGGCCGGAGGACTGGTGTCATACCGCAGCGATGCCTTGCCTGCCGCCTCCGATTACAGCGAAGTATATGCTTTCCCCAATCCGGTGCATCCCGGCTACAGAGGTAAAATTACAGTGAAAGGCCTGACGGAAAATTCCCAGGTACGGATTACCGATTTAAGTGGAAATTTAATTATCTCCGGTTTTTCTCTTGGCGGTCAGTTTGGCTGGGACGGCAACAATGCCCGGGGGCAAAGGGTGTCAAGCGGGGTTTATCTTGTGTTTGCCGCTAATAATCAGGGCGAAAAGGGGGTTGTGTGTAAAATTGTAATAATCAATTAAGCACATTGCGTTAAGTCGTATTAAAGCTAGTTAGTATTTTAAGCCACGGATTTGTGGCTTTTTTTATATATTTGTGCTGTTTTGTACATTTTTTCGTATGACCTTTTATAATCGTAATACCTATACTATGAAATTCAATCTCCGTGTACGGAAGTTGTTCCCGCTCGTATTGCTTTTACTGTTGAGCAACTATGCCTGCCAGGACAAAATGGATATCTATTACCAGGAACCCGACTGGCTCAAAGGGAGTATATACGAAGTGCTGCAGGAACGGGGAGATTATTCGGTTTTTCTAAAAGGAATCGAGCGGGCCGGTTTCAAGTCGATAGTGAACGGCAAAAGTATTCTCACGGTGATGGCTCCTGCCGACAGCGCATTTTATGCATACCTCGAGGAGCATTACGAGGGGAAAAGTATCGATGAATTACCCCTGCCCGAATTGAAAAAGCTCATTGGTTTTCATATTCTGTACTACGCCTTCGACAAGGAGAAACTCATTAATTTCAGGCCCAACGAAGGCGATGGTGCTTCTAAAGAAGAAAAGCTTAAAAATGCCGGCTTGTATTATAAACACAGAACCAAAAGTCAGGACGGTTTAAGCCTCGAAACAGACACAGCCGGTGCTGAAGTCAGTGTATATCACATGGAGCGTTTTTTGCCGGTATTTTCGTACCGGATGTTTCAAACCAAACAAATCGATGCCAAATACAACTACGAATACTTTTTCCCTAACACCATCTGGAGCGACAACTCCGGTTTTACGGTTTCAAACGCTGCCGTAACGGATTATTCAGTCCTGGCCGACAACGGCTATGTTTATCTGGTAGACAAGGTGCTTAAACCCCTGGAGACCATTTATACTGAACTTGCCTCCAACGAGGAATATTCCGACTTCCTGGAATTGTACGATAAATATGAGTATTATCAGCTGGACCAGAACCTGACGCTGGAATATGGGAACGGGACTGATCTCTACCAGCACTACCACTCCTCTCCTTTGCCCAATATTGCCTGTGAGTGGCCGGTGACAGATTACAAACAGGTTTCGGATCTCTCTTTTGCTTCATACAGTGTGTTTGCTCCCAATAATACCGCTTTCAGAAGTTTTTTCAGAGAGTATTGGGAAGTGGGCGGTTACGATTCTCTTAACGAGGTGAGCAGGGAATCTATCGAGTATTTATTGTACAACAGTGTTTATTCTGCTTCGGTAGTTTTCCCCGAGGAAATCACCAAAGGCCTGATCGAAAACAGTTACGGTACTATTATTAAGTTTGATGTTGACCAGATTCCCCAGGCCAATCGCAAAATATGTGTGAACGGATCTTTTTACGGCTGCAGTGAACTCACGCCTCCTGCTATGTTCGGTTCGGTGACAGGCCCGGCTTTTCAATACAAGAAATACAGCTATTTTCTGAAAATGCTCAATACCGCCGACCTGGTTCTTACGCTATGTTCTGATGCTACCAGTTATTTCATGCTTTATCCCTCGAACGAGCTTATGAATCAGGACGGTATTACTCAGGTGGATGAAGTCTTGTACAGAGGAGCTAATATACTCTCCAACTCTTCCCAACAAAATTATGTTTACGCTCATGTACTCAGCCAGGATGCCATTACAGGCTCCTATCAGGATCTGTTGACGGATGCAGGAACGGGCAATCATGTTTTTCGAACCTTGTCGCCGGGAATGTATCTCTATTGGTATATGAAAGACGGCAAAATCACCAACAGTATTAAGTTTTCAGAATTGCTCTATAATCCTGCCCTTACCGAAGACCAGATCTTTTGTGATCTGCAGGAGTTGAGCTTCAGGGATGGCTGGACCAACGGCAAGAGTTATACCTATCAAAACGATGTGCTTCCTTATTTGTTTGAGGGTTCTATGGAAAACGCCATCTATTCCAAATTTGTGCCCATGATGATAGGAAACAGAAACAACTCTGCAACCATTTATCATGGTTTTGTGCAGTTGCTGGAGTTAGCCGGCTTGCTTGATTTTGATTCACAATCGGTGTTGCCGGTGGTAGAAAGCTGTCTGATGTTTGTTCCTTCCACGGCTGCCATCAAGCAAGCCGTACAAGAAGCCCGGCTGCCAGGCATTGTCAGCGGAAGCACCACGACAGACGATGCAGGATATTTTGGCAAATGTACAGTGACCAACGCCGATTCCCTGCAATATTATCTTTTGAAGTATTTTATTCCGATGAGTACAGCGGTGATTTCGAATTATCCTTATATAGGCTGGGAAGAAAACACCGAAGGGGGACTGCCAACCTTACAGAGTTACGATGAGCCTTTGGAGGGGGGCAAGGTGGTGACCATCACCACCAAAATGGATGTGAGCGATGCCGAAGGCAAGCTGAGTGTACAGGAACTGGATAACGACGGAAACCCTGTTGGAGGAAGGGTTGATGTAGTCGAAGACTATCATTATTTCCCTTTCATTTTTGATGATGCCTGTGTCCATTTTATTAAGGAAGTTTTGTAAACCCGGCTAGAAAGATTCCGTTATGACAAAAAAAATAGTGTATACTCTGATCGTTTTCCTGCTTTCTGCCAGCGGAGTGCTTCGTGCGCAGGACTACATCACGGGCAAGGTTTACGAATTGACTGGCAACGATAAAATTGTTTTCCCCGGCGTCAATGTAATGGTAGTGAACGAACAAAATCGTATGCTGAATGGCACCACCACCAATCAAAACGGAGAGTATTCGATCCGTATTCCGCAGGTGACAGGCAAACTGAGGGTGGAATTTTCCTTTATCGGAATGAAAACCCAACGCTTTGACTATAACGGCCAGAAAACCCTGGACGTGACCTTGCAGGAAGAAGCCCTGATGTTGGCCGAAATGGTGATAGCCAGGGAAAGAGTGGAAAAAAATGAATTGGGCATTACTACCAGGGAGCAGACCTTTGCCTCTCAAAGCATCAAAATGGAAGATTTCATAGAATCCTTACCGGTAACTTCGGTCGAGGAAGCCTTACAGGGACGTATGAGCGGGGTGGACATCGTTGCCGGAGGCGATCCCGGAGCCAAAAGTGCCATCAGAATCCGGGGAACGGCCACCCTGAATTCCAATTCCGATCCCCTGATTGTTATCAACGGGGTTCCCTATACCACGGATATTGATGATAATTTCGACTTTGCCACAGCCAACAACGAGGATTACGCCGATATGCTCAACCTCAATCCTCACGACATCGAAAGCATAGAGGTGCTCAAAGACGCTGCCTCAACTTCGGTGTATGGTACCAGCGGAGCCAACGGAGTCTTGTTGATTACCACCAAAAAAGGCAGCAAGGGCAAAACCCGTTTTTCGCTTTCTTCGAAGTTTACCGCCAAAGTAGAACCCGATCCCATTCCTATGCTGGACGGTGATGAATACGTGGCCTTTATTCAGGATGCCATCTGGAATACCGCCAATGCCCGGGGCATTGCCAATTCTTCCTCTTTGCTGGAGTTGCTTTTTGATACCCCGGAAATCAATTACAATCCCGACTGGCGGTATTTTGACGAATACAATGCCGATACCGACTGGTTGTCGTATGTAAAGAAAAACGCCACCATCTCCGACAATAGTTTTTCCATGTCGGGGGGCGGCGATAAAGCCACTTACCGTTTTTCGCTTTCTTACCTGAACGAGGGCGGAACCACTTTGGGTACTTCGTTGCAAAGGGTAACTTCGAGCCTGAACATTGGATATAGCTTTTCGGACAAATTGAGAGTGGATGCCGATTTTACTTATTCCGACACCGACAAGGAAGACAACTGGACCACTGCCGTCAGGGCCGAAGCATTGCGTAAAATGCCCAACAAAAGCCCTTACTGGATTGATGACTTAACCGGAGCACCTACTTCTAATTACTTTATTCGCCAAAACAGCGAAGAATTTCAGGGCGCATTCAAAGGCTCTTCCAATTTTCATCCTCTGATTATGGTTAACGACAGTTACAACAACAGCGACCAGAAAGAGGAAAAAATGACTTTCAGACTGAACTACGATATTTTCACGGGCTTGATTTATACAGGCTATGTGTCGTTGAAGTTTAGGACGGTAAACAACAGAAAGTTCTTGCCTCAGGCGGCCACCGATGTCACCATAGACAACAATTATGCTAACCGTAGTACCGATGCCTATTCCAGCAATTTATCGCTGCAAACAGAAAACAAGCTGATTTTCCGCAAAAACTGGGAAGGCTTGCACAACCTGGTGGCCACAGGCCTTTGGAGAACCTCACAGTCGGTAAGCTCCAATTATTCGACCGAGATTTACGGAGCCGCATCGGCGGGGATGTCCGATCCCGTCACCGGAGGAGCAATTCGTAACCTGGGTTCCGGCGATTCAGAGGTAAGAACCTTGTCGGGTATAGGCAACTTCAATTATACTTTACTAAACCGCTATATTATCAATGGCACTCTGAATTACGAAGGTAAATCCAGTCTGGGGAGTTCCAACCGCTGGGGTTTGTTTCCTTCGGCAGGTTTGGCCTGGCATGTGCAGGAAGAAGAATTTATGTCGGAGCTGAGCTGGCTTGATCAGTTAAAAATACGGGCGAGTATCGGGCAAAGCGGGCAGGCCCCCGGAGGGACAGCTCCTTATGTAGGTACCTACAATGCCATAGGTGAATACATCAGCAATCCGGCCGTTGCCCCTTCGTCGATGCAATTGAATAAACTCAAATGGGAAAGTTCTACCGAATACGATGTGGGAGTGGATGTATTCCTGTTCGAAAACCGCCTGAGTATGACCTTTGATTATTATTACAAATACACCAGAGACTTGTTGCAAACCAGCGTTTCCATTCCGTCATCCACCGGGTACGACAGTAAGGGAAATACCATCTCGTATTTCAATTCCGGAGAACTGAGCAACCGGGGCTGGGAATACCGCATTGATTACGATTTGTTCCAGAATACCGACTGGAGAGTCAGTGTCAATTTCAACATTAACCGCAACATCAACCGCATAGAGTTATTGCCCGAGAACATTTCGGAATCAACCTATACCCTGTCCAACGGAAATTATGCCCAGAAGATAGTAGCCGGTATGCCCGTGGGTTCTTTTTTTGGTTTCCACTACGCAGGGGTCTATCAGAACATCGAGGATACCTATGCCAAGGACGAAGACGGCCAGACAATGCTTGACTTACAGGGAGAGCCTATAGTAATGAAAAACGGAACCTTTATTTGTTATCCGGGTGATGCTAAATACCAGGACGTCAATTACGACGGTCTGATCAACGAAAAAGACGTGCTTTATCTGGGCAATTCCATGCCTGTGGTTACCGGTGGCGGTGGCTTCAACATTAAATATAAGAATTTGAGCCTGATTACTTTCTTCCATTATCGCCTGGGCCAGAAAATAATCAACAAAGCCAGGATGGAGAGCGAAGCCATGTACGGTACCGACAACCAGAGTAAAGCTGTTTTGAGGCGTTGGCGCAACGAAGGCGACGACACTATCATTCCCAGAGCTTTGTGGAAGTACGGCCTGAACTACATGGGTTCGGATCGCTTTGTGGAAGACTGTTCTTTTTTGAGACTCAAAACCTTGTCGCTTAGTTACAATTTGCCCAAAGAGTATTGTCAAAGGCTCCGGACCAACAGTATCAATTTTTATGTGACCGGTTACGACCTGTTCACCTGGACCAATTACACCGGACAAGACCCCGAAGTAAACCTGCCCGCCAGGATTACCGATCTGGCTATGGACAATTCCCAGACCCCGCGAAGCAAGCGTTATTCCTTTGGTATTTCTGTCAATTTCTAAGATCAGTACAATGAAAAAAATGAAGAATATCAGCCTTTTGCTTAGCATCGCCTTGCTGTTGCCCTCTTGTAACGAATGGCTGCAGGTCGATCCTCAGAACGAGCAGTTAAGTTACAAATACTGGTCTTCGCAGGAAGACGTGGAGGCCGTGGTCAATTCGGGCTATTATTTATTGCGGGAAATGGTGACCGATTACCTGATTCCGTTTGGTGAACTGCGCAGCGGTCAGGTGTTCAGTATCAGGAGCAATAAATTACAAAACTTTCAGGTGAAAGCCATAGATAAAGAATTCAGCAACTGGGGGCCTTTTTACGAAATCATCAACATTGCCAATGTGGTGCTGGCCAATGCTCATCTGGCCGAGAGCATTGACGATACATACGAAGTGGAAGAGATGAACGCTCATCATTGCGAAGCTTACTTCCTGAGAGCCCTGAGTTATTTTTACATTGTGCGCAACTGGAGAGACGCACCGTTGATTACAGTGCCTTTTGAGGACGATTCTTACGGCTACAATGTTCCAAAGGCCGGCGAAGCCGAGCTGGTTGAACAAATCAAGACCGACATCAGGTCGGCTCTGGCTACCGGAGCAGCCAAAGAGTATTACGAAACCGCCTGGGAAACCAAGGGACGTGCCACCAAATGGGCCTTTTATGCCTTGATGGCTGATGTTTGTCTTTGGTCGGAGGATTATGAAACTGCCCTGACTTATTGCGATTATCTTCTGCAGTCTAATTCGCCCAAGGCACCGGCTTTTCTGTCTTTGTCCACTCACAATTCCTGGTTTTCTATGTTCAATCCGGGCAACAGCAACGAAGCTATTTTTGAATTGCAATGGAATTACGAAGAATACCAAACCAACAATCTGCCGGTACTTTTTGACAATTCGGCTACCGATCGTTTATATGAAATATCTTATCAGTTGCTGCAGGATTTTAATGCGGAATATGCCTACACCCTGGAGAATTTTACTGAAGCAGTACGCAGTATGTACGGGGGCTATTATGTGGCTGATGCCCCGGCTTTTGAAATTGCCAATGCCGGATATTTGTGGAAATACTGCGGCTCCAGGACCCTTTCGGACAAACGCACACGCAGCTATTACGACCCCAATTTCATTATTTACAGGGTAGCCGAAGTGATATTAATGAAGGCCGAGGCCCTGGCACTCAGAAGTGAAACCGAACAAGACTGGCGCGAAGCCATATACCTTATAAATACAGTCAGACAACGATCCAATCTGATGAATTTTGAGGGAGATTTGGGGCCGAGAGAATACAGCGAGGACCTCAGCCGCGAAACACTGCTCGAGTGGATCTTGTACGAACGTCGCATGGAATTGGTCGGAGAGGGCAAAAGCTGGTACGACGTGCTGCGCTTTGGCCGCCGCAACGACAATGCCTTCAAAAGCAAATTCCTGGTCGAATCGGTATTGACTTACAACAATCAGGCCGGCCAATCCTGGCTGAGTTCAGTGTTGAGCAATGACGACGCCCTCTTCCTCCCCATCTGGGAAGAGGAATTGAAAAGCAATACTTTATTAATTCAGAACCCGTATTATTATTGATATGAAAAAGTTCAGTATACTAAGTATTTTTATCCTTCTGCTCTTGTCCGCCTGCAGGGATCCCTTTTTGGATGAGCCCTTTATTGAATCGACGGGCGAAGACCTGGAGCTGTCGAATGCGGAGTTTTTAAAGAAATACGAGGACAAATACTCCTTATGGGTACAGTTGCTCAAACACGCCGACATGTTTAATGCGTTGAACGATGCCAGCTCCGTGTCAACAGTGTTTGCTCCCGACAATCAGGCAGTAGAGGAATTTCTCGCATGGAGAGGGGTGGAGAGTGTCGAAGAGCTTGATTACGAATACGCCCGCTACGTGGCCCAGGTACACATATTAGCTCAAAATTTGCCCGAAGCTGTATTTATCTCTTATGTTGAAGACGGATCCATTCCGATTAAAACAGTTTTCGGAACCTACCTGAGCACATCTTACGGCTTTATGAACAACGAAGTGGACGATGTTTTTTTGCCTCAGGTCAAAGTGCAGGACTCTCTGTCGATTTACCTCAACAATCAGGCCAAAGTGACCGCTCTGGCACGAACTACAGCTAACGGTCAGGTGTATACCCTGGGCACCGTGATTCGTCCTTTGGCCGAAACCATACTGGATATTTTAGCCCCTTACCGGGAATACGAAATCTTCATCGAGGCGGCCCGGCTTACTGCCTACGACAAGATAGTATCGGTTTACGCCGACACCGTCAACAACCTGGACGGGAGTTTTTCGGTGAACAACATCCGTTTTACCTGTTTTGCCGTTCCCGATTCTGTTTACAAGCAGGCCGGGATCAACAGTGCGGAGGAATTGGCTGCTTATCTGGGCGCCGGACAAAATTATACCGATAGCCTGAACGCCTTGTACCAGTACATGTCTTACCACTTTTTGGGACAAATTTATTCCAAAGCTGCTTTGTTCAATTTTAAGCGCGAAGGGCAGCTGTTGATTTTCGACACTAAGTTGCCCGGACAGGTGATTATTTCAGAACAAGTGGAGGGCGAATCAAAAATCAATAAAGTGGCCAAAATAATCCGCAGCGGCATTCAGGCCCGCAACGGGGTCATTCACAAGATTGATCACATCATGCCGGTGTACGAACCCGAGCCCATCACCGTAGTCTGGGATTTTTGCAATTATCCCGACGTTGAGTCTTTTGTCAATACCTACGGAGCTTCCAAAAGCCTGGGGGATTTGTTCAGTTCACCCATGAATAACAGAGAATATCCGGTGGATCTGAGTGAAGATCAGCTGGACGGCAACAATGGAACGCTGACTTCGATTCTCTACAAAGCCAACGCGGCCAAGACCAGTTATAAGACCTGGCGCAAAGTCGGTTTCTTAAAGTGTGCCTACAACAGCTCCAGGGATAAGGAAAACAATAAATACGATGCCTACATGAACAACCTGCTGACTCTGAACCTGGGTTACGCCGGCTGGATAGAGTTGCAGACTCCTACCATTATCAAGGGTAAATACAAAGTGGTGTTCTATTATGCCAGCTCCATTTCGTTCAAAAATTATTACGGCGCAGGCAGTTTGACCAAGTTCAACCTGGACGACTACCAAAAGTCTGTCTATATGTGGAAAGGTTTGCCGACCAAATTTACCGACGAAACCAAAAAGGAGAACGAAAATGCCAGCGGACTGGCCGAAGATGTATTGTGGGACGAAGTCGTGTTCGATTTCTCCGGCAGGCATACCTTCAAAGCCACCATGATGGACATCAACGCCAAGACCAGCGGCTCTTACCGGCAAATGTGGGATTATATAGAATTTATTCCAATCAGCGATTAACGACAGTCTTATGAAAACGATACATGGCATAATTGGCTTTTACCTGACTTTCTTTCTGCTGTATTCCTGTCAGAATGCCTGGGAGGAACATTATCTCCCGGAGGCCGTCAGCTCCGAAAACATGGAAGTATTCCGGGGCGATGCGTTGAGCTTTATCCAGTCGAGCGAAGATTTAATCCTGTTGAACGGCCTGATGGAAAGCTACGGCATAAGTTCCGGTATTAGCCCCGACGGAGGCTATACTTTTATTGTTTATCCCGATGCAGTAATGCAAAACAGGCCGGCGGGCAACGATTCCCTGCTGGTGTTGAACTGTGTTTCCGATTTGGCTCTGCCTCCTTCCAGGCTCAAAGAGGGTTTTGGTATTTATACCCGTTTAGATAAAAATATCTGGGTCTACGAGAGAGACAGCTGCATTTACCTTGATGAAGTAAAAATAAACCGCAGCATCAAGGTGGATAACGGATATATATATTACGTGGAGGATATAATCCCCATTCGTCAGTCTGTATATGATCATTTGAAGCAACTCGGGCCTGAATATTCCAAATTTGTTGCCTTGGTAGAGCGTTTTGAAGAACGTTATTTCGACAAGGAAAAAAGTACACCCCAAGGCATCGATCCCATGGGGAATACCACCTACGATACCACCTGGTCGGTACGCAATACTTTGATGGACAGATACACCGCCGAAGGTTTAAAATACTGGGATATGCGCTCGGAAGACTTCGTAAGCACCATGTTCATACCTTCGAACGATTTGATCGATCATGCCATTGATGCCGCCCTGGACAGTATTCCCCTTTGGCTGGGCCGCGATACTACCGCCGCCGACCGGATTAAATTCGAACGCTGGATAGTCAGAGCCTGCTTTGCCGACAGGCGCCTGAGCGAGGAAGAAGTGTCCCCGCAGGCTCCGGCCTTTGATTGCGTGGGAGCTCATCAGCTCATTATCGATCAGAGCCAGGACGTCATGAAATACCAAAGCATAGAGCCTGCCCGCTGGAATCCGGCCATTCAAACGGCCGACATCAGCCGTCCGGTAGCTTTGAGCAATGGAAAGGCTTATTATCTGAACCATCTGAAAATACCCAACCACGTGGTGATTTACAGGGTCAAGGCAAAATTCTACGAGCTTTGGGGAGCCATGACCGAGGAGCAAAAGAATCAGTATTTCCGCTGGACCAATTGGGTGGAGCCTTTGATAGTGAACGACGCTCAAACCGAATTTACCCTCACCGAGTCGCTGCCTACCATGTATTACCATGTACTTACGGCCATTCCTTCGGCCGAAGCTATTGTCGACTCGCTGGTTTGCAGTGTTAATTACGACGGTTTGTTGTACAATTCCAAAACCAGAAAACTAACCGAGCTGTATTTGCCGGCCGGCGAATATTACCTGAGAATGGGATTCAAACACAGTCTGAGGTATTGCATCAGCATTTATTTCAACGACGAATTACTGGTCGAAGACATGTTGCTCTTTGCCCAGGGCTCCAATTTCCATTTCGACCGGGGTTCGGTCAGCGATATGGACTATTTCGGCAGTTCTACCATAGGCTTCCCCGAGGGCTATAATTGGAGAGACTGGATAGAAAAAAACGAAAAGGCCGTGGCTTACGATACCGACGGCTATCAGGTAGCTATCGTCAATCTGCCCCGCAGCGGCAATTTTACCATTACTATTGAGTCGAACGATAATTCTTATTTGTATACGCCTGTCAACGGACGCAGCAAAAACAACGTCACCCAGCTCATGATGTATCACTGGTGTCTGAGGCCAACCACTAATAACTATTAAAACAGGGAAAATATGATTAAGTACGCCAGATTTTCAGTTGTTTTGTTTATGTTGTTCACGGGTTTTTGGGCAGTGGCCGCAAAGCTCGACGGCAAGGTGCTGGGTATGGATAAGTCGCCCGTTGAGGGAGCCATTGTTTCGGTTGTTTTGGAAGGACAGGATTATTCTGCCATTACGGCGGCAGACGGAAGTTTTTATCTGGAATTACCTTCGGGCAAGGGTTATATGAGGATAGTGGCAGAAGGTTTTTACCGGCAGGAATATCCGGTTAACGAAAAGTTGGATTACGATAAAATTGTGCTTGTTCCTCTTGTCAGCCCTCATTACAGCGGAGCGGCTTATTTTCCGGATTACAGTTTGCGCCGCGACAACAAAAGCATCAGCACCCAGTCGGTCGAAAAGAAAGATTTCGGCAAACATTTCTCCATCGATCAGGCCATACAAGACAAAGTCCCCGGTTTATATATCAATCGCAAAAGCGGTATGCCCGGCGAAGGGGCATACCTCAACCTGAGAGGCATTCATTCCGTGGTAGCCGATAATTCGCCTTTGATTGTAATAAACGGTATTCCTGCCCTGGGCAATCAGGAGTTGTCGAATACCATCAGGGCTTATTCCAGAAACACTTTGTTTGGCTATAGTACCGACGACATTCGCAGCATTACCCTGTTGAAGGGAGCCGATGCCTCGGTGTATGGTTCTCTGGGCTCGAACGGGGTTCTTCTGATCGAAACCGAACAGGCTACCTCCGACAACCTGGAAACCCGTATCTCCTTCAGTGGCCAGTACGGACTGAGCCGCCCGGGCCGGAGTTTGCCGGTATTAAACGTCAGCCAGTACAAAAATTACCTGAGGGAGATCGGCATGACCCGTTACGACATGATTACGGCTCTCTACACCGATTATCCCTTTTTGCAAAATGAGGATAACTATTATTCCTATCTGTTCAATAACACCACCGACTGGAGAGGGCTGGTTCAGGACAGGGCTTTTGTCACCGACAATACTTTCCGTGTGGAAGGAGGCGACGAAATAGCCAAATACAACATTTCTTTTGGCTACACCTCCGAAGGGGGAGTATTGGGCCAAACATCTTCCGATCGTTACCATACCCTGATCAATTCCAATATCATGGTGAGCCGTAACGTGGATATTTTTACCAACGTAGGCCTGGCTTATATAAACAGTTCTTTGCAGGAACAAGGCATGAACGCGCCAACCAACGCCATACTTTCCTCCTATTTTGCTTTACCTCTGCTCAGCCCGTATATGAAAGAATCAAACGGTAACATACTGGACAGGTATGCCACCTACAACGGCTGGAATGTAAACAACAATCCCACTTATCCCTACGACAACGTAAGTAATCCCCTGGCCATAGTCAATACCGTGAATGCTTCGGACAAAATATACGATGCCAACATAAGGCTGGGGCTCAACTACCGGGCAAATTCTTATTTGAGTTTTACCGGCTTGCTCAATATTTATTACAATTACACCGAAGAAAGCATCTTTATTCCCGGCGTTACCGATAAGGCCATAATTCCGCAATACTACAGCACCGGGTTGAATACTGTACGCAAAGGAATAGTCGAGAACGCTACTAATTATTACGGGCTCAGTGCTACTTATCGCCGAACTTTTCGGGACATTCATCAGCTACAGGCCGGGGCCGGCCTGCGATACACAGGCAGAAAACTGGAATACGACCTGGCAGCGGGTTACAATACTGCCAACGATTACTACGAAACCCTGGGAGCCGTCACCGACGACAAAGATATTCAGGGCGACAATCAGGAGTGGAAGTGGCTCAACTACCATGTGCATGCCGATTATATTTATGATAACCTGCTCAAAACCAGTGTTAATATAGCCTTGGATGGCAGCTCGGTTTCGGGGACGGATGCGGCCCGTTTCGGACTTTTCCCCTCCCTGGGTCTCACCTTTATGGCTGCCAATACGGGCCTGTTGCCCTCCTTTGTGGATTTGCTCAATATTGCTGCCGAAATCGGCCGTACCGGCAACAGCCGTTTTTCGTCGAATTACGCCAAGAATTATTACCAGAATTCCAATTTCTTCAACCTGGGTACCATCACCCGCTCCAATGTACCCAACACGGCCTTGGAATGGGAGAAAAAAGACCAATTGGATCTGGGCCTGGACCTGGGGCTTTTAGAGAATAAACTGGGCCTGCAATTCAATTATTTTCTTTCCAGGTCTTTTGATTTGCTCATTGCCCGGGAAATTTCCAGTGTGTACGGCTCAACCCGATATTACGACAATGTGGGAGAAATTACCGGCAGGGGCTATGAACTGGGCCTGCGTCTGAATCCCATTGTTACCAAACAGGTGGATTGGGTGATAGGAGCCGGTATTGCTCATGCCGATAGCAAAATTAAGTCTCTGGGTAATAATCCCGAATTGAGCATTAGCTTCAATGAATTCAATCGGGACGATGCCCTTATTTTAATGAAAGAAGGGGAGGCTCCCTATCAATTCTACGGCTATCAGACCCAGGGTATTTACATCAGCAGTGAGGAGGCCAGTGAAGCAGGTCTCAAAAATATATACGGCGAACCCTACAAGGCGGGAGATGTCCGTTTTGTGGATCAAAACAGCGATAATAAAATCAATGCCAAGGACAAGGAGGTGCTGGGTACAGCCACTCCCGATTTCTTCGGTTCATTCTACACCTCGCTCCGTTACCGGCAAATTACACTTTCGGCCGAATTTGGTTATTCAGTGGGTAATATGGCTTACAACGCGGTACGTCGCAACCTGGAGTCGATGGATTATTTTTACAATCAGTCACAAGCCGTTTTGAACCGCTGGCAAATTGAAGGCCAGCCCGCTGCTTTGCCGAGAGCGGCTTACGGAGATCCTTCGGGCAATAACCTGTTTTCCGATCGCTGGCTCGAAGATGCTTCGTATCTGAAATTGCGCAATCTGAGCCTGAGTTACCGATTCAACAATTTCCTCGGTGTTTTACGCAGCGGCAGTATTTTTGTGACAGCAGAAAACCTGTATACCTGGACCAATTATTTAGGCAGCGATCCTGAATTTTCGTATTCCTACTCAGACTATATGCAAGGATTTGATTACGCAAAAGTATCTTTGCCCATTAGTATCAAGCTGGGATTTAATTTAAATTTCTAAGAGCCATGCATCATAAACTTAAACTACTTATTGTCGCCTTACTCTTTGCTTCGTGTACGGAATTTTTCAATACCAATCCCGACAATATTATCAATGTGGAGGATTATGTTTCGACCAACGACGAAATGTACAAGGGCTTTTTGGGAATTTTGACCAGAATGCAGCAGGCAGGAGATCATGCTATCTTTTTGACCGATACCAGAGGTGATTTTCTGGAGATAACGCCCAATGCTCCCGTGGAACTGCAGGATATTTATAATTATAATCCTACGGATGGAAATCCCTACGCCGATCCTACCTGTTATTATGCCGTGGTCATAGCCTGTAACGACTACCTGCACAAAATGGCCCAATACCGCGAAAAGTTGGGCAACAGCATGGATGAAAAAACACAAACCAATTTTAATTGTTTAATCAGCAGTACCATTCGTATCAAGGTGTGGGCTTATTATACCCTGGGGCGCATTTACGGCAAGGCCGTCTGGTTCGACGATCCTCTGGAGGAGCTGACGAATCTGGACAATACTGGCATTTTCACCTGGTTCAATACCATGGACGCCTTGGTTGGTAAATGCATCGAACTCCTGGATAACGGCCTGGTGGTTTATAAGGAGGAAATTATTCCTTCCGATCTGGAAATGAATTGGGTGGCCTGGCTGGATGCCGAAAATCAGAACGAGGACGAATACGGCTATTGGAATTACCTGGTTCCGACACATTTATTGCTTAAATCGGAATTGCTTTCGTGGAGAGGACAAGAGGGAGACTGGCTCTGGATAAGGGATAATATTCTTGCCTATTTATATGGGCTTCAAACCTTGGCTGTCGAAGAAGGAAGTGCAGAAGTACCCGGTTATTACCATGCCTGCAATATCCCGCTGACGGGGAATTATTATAGCATTTTTTATACAGAGGATATCGGTTATAAATATCATCAGGTAGCTGCCATTATGTACGATTACGAAAACGATCAGACCAACCGGCTGGTGGATTATTTCTGTCCGGCTTATCCGGGCAGCTATTATTTACGTCCCTCGGCGTACGCCCGCAGTAAATACATCGAAGAAGACATCAGGGGCATGACTCAGAAACTGACAATGAACGTAATCAACGGCGATACCTGTTTTACTAAATACTTCTATCACCGGGGAGCCTACCTGAGGTCCAAGATTTTTGAAATTATGCCCAGTATTGTCTTACAGCGGGGCCACGACTATCATTTTTTACTGGCTGAGGCCGAAAATCACCTGGGTAACTGGCTGCAGGCAGAATGCATTTTGAACCGGGGTTTAACCAATAAATTTCCCTATTCGACTTCTTTGCCTGCAGACTGGAGCAGCTATTATACTTCGTGGTTTGGAGATAACGGGGGTTACGGCGATGTGGGCATAGTTGGTTGCGTGCGCGGAGCCAACCATGTTTTGCCTATGCCCGATGATCCCGGCTACAATCTAAGCGAAGAAGAACGGATTAAAATATACGACCTGGCACTGGCCGATGAATATTTGCTGGAATATACCGGCGAAGGGAAGTCATACAGTTACCTCGTCAAGATGGCTGAACGTTATGGAAAAGACGGCTCCATTGTGGCCGACCGTGTTTGTCCCAAATATCCGATCGCCAAACAAACGGCAATACGCGCCGGCATAGAAGCCGGCGGGTACTGGGTTGACTGGGACTTGCGGGGTGATAATGATTAATTAATCTAACTCAATTTTACAACCTTTTAAAACTGTTTCTTATGAAAAAACTATTTACTTTTTTTCTGATTGTGGCCTGCAGTGTATCTTTTTCTGTACAGGCAAAGAGCACACTGGTTAAAACTGCCACCGAATTTACTAATGCCTGGAGCGCCGCTACCGACGGAGACACTATTCTCTGTGCCCCGGGAACTTATGGCTTGGGCAAAGACAAACTGGTTTTTCCTGCCAATGGAATTATCACGGTACGTTCTCAATACGAGGAGCCCGATTCAATGGCCATCCTGCAAATGCAGATGAAGGGAACCAACATTGAAGAAGGAGTGATTGCCGGCCTTGTTTTTGAATATGTGCATTTACAACATATCGATGCCAACAGGGACGACGGCCACATTATTTATTTCAACAAATTCTACGGGAATATTGCTGAACTGGTATTTCGTCATTGCGAAGTTTCCGGAGGAGTACGCGGCTTATTCCGAAGTGTGAAGCCCGCCAACGTGGCTGCAACCGATTCGACCGAGGAAATCATATACAGCAGTTGCGGAGACGTTGAATATTTCGAAATGTCCGATTGCAAAGTCTCCTATACTTTTATCAAAATCGGAAACAACTGGCCCTTGATCTATTTTGGCCACCTGCCCATCGAAATGCATTTTCTTAGAAATACTTTCTATGATATGCCTTATATGAAGAGCATATTTACCATGAATTACGCTGATACCGAATTGGGACGTAATGCCGAGATTACCTTTGATAACAATACGGTCTGCGTTACCGGCCCAACGGGAGGTTTGATCAATACCGGCACTTATCTGGGTCAGGAATCGGTCTTTAATTTTAACAATAACCTGTTTTTGCTTCCAAACTGGGAAAATGAACTCAATCTTCATGATAGTTTATATTCCGATCCTCAGATCGTAAGTTGTCGTTTTGGTATCATCAATGCTTCACACAACCTGGTAGAAGGCTACAGACGCTGGGAGTCAGGTCAGAATGTTGATGCAGAAACCGGTGAAGGTGCTTTTCTGGCTTTGGATACAATTCCCCAGTATACTATGGAAGATCTCAATCTGTCATGGTCTGATTTTCTGAATCCCGAAGGAGGTGATTATTCGTATATGTATAATATTCCTTTGGCAACTGCCGGCAGTGATGGCGGTCCTATTGGCGACCCCCGCTGGGTTTTGAGCTTTGACGATCCCAAAAACCTGACAGTAGTAGCCAACACAGAAGGGGCAGTAGTTACTCCCGCTGTCGGTGTGTACGAAAGCGGATCAGAAGTAACAGTTTCTGCTTCCGAGGTAGTTGGATTTACGTTTAAAAACTGGCAGGATACCCTGGGTAATGTGATTTCGACAGAAAATCCCTACACCTTTAACATTACCTCCGACACTTATTTGGTGGCTTATTACGAAGAATTACTCTCCCGGGTGATTACCGTAAACTTGAAAGGCACAAATACCGCCACCTATAGCTTATCGCCTCTACAGGAGGTTTATTACGTAGGTGACGAAGTATCTATCGCTGTCAACACTCACTATCTGAACGACTTCCTGGGCTGGAGTGATGGTTCAACAGAATTATCGCGCAGCTTTGTGGTAGCAAACGATACTACCATCGTTGCCGGCTTTAAACAGTATCCCTATATGCTGGCCTGGGATTTCTGTCAGCTGACAGCCAACAACACCAGATTCACATCCCTCGAAGCCAATCATTACGTTGATGAGGCTAACAAGGGTGTTATGGATTATGTGACAGGCGACACTATTGCTGCAGACTTCCAGACCCGGAACAATAAATTTACCACCGAAGGGAAGGAATTGCATCATTGTGCTCTGAGGAGGACTCCCGCCGACAATTTTGACAATCCCGATTATCTCTTTGTGAAATTCTCCACACTGGGTTATAGCGATATCATGGTCAAGTCGGCTCTTGCCTCGGATAACTGCGTACATTTGGTACAAAAAATGCAGTATTCGCTCAACGGTACCGATTACATCGATTTTGCCGTTGATACGCTGCCTTCGGCCGAAGCAGACTGGAATCAGGTATGGTTCCCGCTGCAAGGCGTGCTGCCTCAGGAAGCCGAAAACCAGGAAGAAGTTTATGTACGCTGGATCGCCGATCCTACAAGTGAAAGGGTCAAATTGGCTTCGTTGGCGGAAGTTACTTTTGAATACGCTTACATTTCGCAGATTGTAATTTTGGGTGACGACGGTAACGGCGGGGCTTCGTGGAGAGTAAGGCCTTACGATTATTACCAGGCCGGCGACGTGGTCGAAGTTCCGGGCATAAAACTCACTCTGGGCGGCGGAACCAATGTATGGTCTGTCAGTGACTCGGTATTTGTCTTTGACGGAGTGACCTATGTTTCTGCGCTGAACGGAACAGTGAACCCTGTGGACGATAATGGTAAGAAATTCTCATCCAGTGGTCTGCCTCCTACGGTTGGAGCCTTCTATAAATTTGAGCCCAGTCTGGATGGTACACTGGATGTTGCCTTGGTTGTCAATGCCAACAAATCTTCTTATATCATCGAAGACAATGTGGCCTTGTCGGGTTATAATCCTTTCAGTTATACTGAAAAAACCTATATCTCTCATAAAATTAATCTTACCACAGGTAAAAACTATTACATCTTCAGTGAAGGTTCAAAAATGGGCATCATGGGTTTTGTCTTCAATATTGCCGGGGGGCTGAATAAAGCTGAATTGTCAACACAAGTTTTTGCCAACAACGGCAGCCTGTTTGTAAAGCTGAACAAAGTGGAATCTATCAGGGTATATGACCTGTTGGGCAGAACTGTAAAATCCCTTGAACTGCGCGAAGGCCTTAACGAGATTAACGGCTTGAGCAAGGGTATTTACCTGGTACGTCTGGGATCGGAAACCATTAAGATTCAGCTGTAAACACATAGAACAGCTTGCTTTCAAAGTGAATAAATTGCGGAATTTTCCCTACCTTTGCAAGCTGAATAGCCTAAAGAGCAAGCCTTCACCCGAGGGAGGCTTGCTCTTTATGAGCTTATAACAAATACTTTATGAAATTATTTTACAATAAAAACAGTCTTGTTTTCCTGTTGTTTAGTATAGGCATATTGGCCACAATGGCCGAATCCACCACTGCTTTTCCCGGAGCCGAAGGATATGGCCGTTACGTTACCGGCGGTCGCGGCGGCACGGTGTACAAGGTGACTAATCTCAAGGACGACGGATCGGTGGGTTCTCTGCGCTGGGCTGTTAATAAAAGCGGCGCCAGGACCATTGTTTTTGATGTGTCCGGTACCATTTATTTGAAAAGCAACCTGAGTATTAAAAACGGTAATTTAACCATTACAGGCCAGACAGCACCCGGTGACGGGATTTGTTTGAGAGATTACACGGTTCAACTCGATGCCGACAACGTCATTATTCGCTTTATGCGTTTCAGATTGGGCGATGTGACGGCTACCGAAAACGATACTTTTTGGGGTCGCAACCAGTCAAACATCATCATTGACCATTGTTCCATGAGCTGGAGCACCGACGAATGTGCTTCGTTTTACGACAACAGCAATTTTACTATGCAGTGGTGTGTGTTATCGGAAAGCCTGAGGGTCTCTGTGCACGATAAGGGCACGCATGGTTATTGTGGCATCTGGGGCGGTAAAGGGGCCAGTTTCCATCACAATGTGTTGGCTCATCACGACAGCCGCAATCCCCGTTTCTGTGGCAGCCGCTACTCCAACAGGCCCGATCTGGAAAAAGTGGATTTCCGCAACAACGTCATTTACAACTGGGGCAGCAACAGCGGTTACGCCGGCGAGGGAGGCAGCTACAATATGGTCAACAATTATTATAAATTCGGGCCGGCCACCAAGTCAAATGTACAAAGCCGGATTTTTCAACCCTGGGCAGACGGTGGAACCAATGCCCAACCGGCCGGAGTTACCGGCGTTTTCTATGTAAACGGCAACTACATGTACGGCAATGCCAATGTCACCAACGACAATTGGCAGGGTATACACCCCAACAGTGGAGCCATAAATACTTATCGTACAGATACCGAATTTGATTTTCCCTTTACCACAACGCATACGGCAGGTAATGCCTTTAATAAGGTTCTGGCCTATGCCGGAGCCAGCCTGGCAAGAGATCCTTTGGACAGCCGCATAATGGACGAAATTCGCAATGGCAATTACACTTATACCGGTTCCAAAGGCGGAACCAAGGGCATCATCGATTCTCAGGATGACGTGGGAGGCTGGCC
>CAZNQD010000005.1:0-37734 GCA_964575345.1 uncultured Bacteroidales bacterium | reverse complement strand
GGATCCTGCATCAGCGTCAGCATGCGGTGAGGGCTGGGAATCTGAGTACTGAAAATACGTAATTCGCGCATGTCGGTGGTTCTGAACACAATTTCTTCGCGCCAGTCGCCAAAGAGGTCAGCGCTTAAGGCCGGTGTGGCTTTGCTGCCGTTGTTCGAGGTACAATTTTCTGCGACAAACAAAGTTTCGACTTGATCCTTTTCCCAATTGTACTTGGCCACATAGTTTCGGTCGAGCAGTTCTCGCAGCAGATCTCCGTCCCACCAGACAGCGAAATTGCAGCTGGATGGCGTGCGCTCTGAGATTTTTTCTCCTTTGCAATTGTACAAACCGGATATTCCACCGCCAAAAACCCAACACTCTGCTCCCCTGTGTCTTGGATCAATGTCGAAAGCAACCGCCCGGCCGGGACCCTGGACTTTGCGTTCCCTGGCTACGGCCTCTCTGTCGGTGGGAATGTTCCAATAAATTTCGCCACTGCCTGCATTACGGAAATTCATGCCGTAATCACCCACCGGTTCCTGGGTGTTGAAAACTTCCAGTCCGGGTCTGTCCGGATCCAGATCGCTCAGATGCATGGCATCGGCATGGCCTATGCCGGTGGTGTAAAGACCTTTGCCGTCGTGATCTATCACCATGTTGCCGTAGACAATTTCGTCAAAACCATCCTGATCGACATCAGCTACACTGAGGTTGTGGTTGCCCTGGCCTGCGTAAGCCCTGTGTTCCGGATGTTGGGGATCATGACTATCGAAGATCCAGCGTTGCTGCAATTTGCCATCGCGGTAATCCCAGGCTGCCAGTACTGAGCGGGTATAATAACCTCTACACATCACCAGACTGGGTCTCCGGCCGTCTAAGTAGGCAATGCAAGCCAGGTAACGATCAGATCTGTTGCCTTTTCCATCACCCCAGACGGCTTTGAGCTGAGCCTGGTCGGGGAAAAGGCTTGAAGGATGCCGGGGCGGTTCGTAAGGAACAGTTACCAGTTCGGCTCCGGTTTGTCCCTCAAAGAGGGTCAGGTATTCCGGCCCGCTCAACAGGTGGCCACCACTTTGACCTTGAAAGCGGGGGTTGGAGTTTGTTTGTCCGGAGGTTTCCTCAGATGTGCTTCTCCAGTCAGCCTCTGGATCCCCCAGTACTTTACCTTGTCCGTCTGTGGTGCCATCGGCTGTTTTGCAGGCAATTTCGGCCTTACCGTCACCGTCCAGGTCATAAACCATAAATTGGGTATAATGTGCTCCTTCGCGGATATTCTTACCCAGATCGATTCGCCACAAGAACTCTCCGTCCAGGCTGTAAGCCTCGAGTTTGGTTTGTCCGGTAAAGCCGTTGTGGGAGTTGTCCCTGGGCCTCATCTCCTGCTTGACGATAATCTCGTATTGGCCGTCTCCGTCCAGATCACCTGCGGAACAATCGCCCGGAACATGCCCGGGCAGCGTTTGTAAGGGTATAGAGATATAATTCATTCCGGCCTGTCCGGCTTTTAAAGTACATCGACTGCCGGCTTCGGCTTTATCGTTTTTTGACCCGGGAGCTTTGACCCAATAGCTGCAATCGCTTGTCGCGTTGTAATCTTTGTCCGTATAATTGCATCCATCTTTCGGCCCTGCTTTATGAATCAGTTTATAGTCGCCTTTTTTTTCAAGTTTGTACAATTCAAAAGCCTGATCCGGCTTATCCGACAAGAGCAGGCGCCAGGATATAAAGGCTGAGTTTTCGTTGATGGCAGTAGCCATCAGTCCCCGGTCAGGCATTTCGCTTTGCCGGGGCAGGAGATGGCTTTGGTAGGAATAAGTGGCGCCCCGGCAAGCTAAGGAATTCATCATTATTCCAATCAGTAGAATAAAAAACGAGAGCAATCGTGTATTCATGTATTGAGATATAGTTAAAAGTAAGAATTACAAAGATATTATTTTTGCTCTTTCATGCCTTTTTTTGCGTATTTTTGTGCCAAAAGTCCAACTATGCCCGAAGAAAAATTGGTATTGCGCACCGAAAATCTGGTCAAAAAGTATCGGAAACGCACTGTGGTAGACAGGGTGTCCATCGAATTGCATCAGGGAGAAATTGTGGGCTTGCTCGGCCCCAACGGCGCAGGCAAAACCACCACTTTTTATATGACTACAGGCTTGGTAGTGCCCAACGAAGGCCGTATTTTCCTGGGAGAGGTGGATATTACAGATTATCCTGTATATAAACGTGCCCAGGCCGGTATTGGCTACCTGGCTCAGGAACCGTCGGTATTTCGTAAAATGTCGGTAGAAGACAACATCTTGTCGGTGTTGGAAATGACTAAGATGACCCGAACCGAACAAAAAGAGAAGCTCGAAAGCCTCATTGCCGAATTTCACCTGGAGAAAGTGCGCAAAAACATAGGCGACCGCCTGTCGGGCGGGGAAAGACGCCGGACGGAAATTGCCCGCTGCCTGGCCATCAGTCCCAAATTCATCATGCTGGATGAACCTTTTGCCGGCGTAGACCCTATTGCGGTGGACGATATTCAGCAAATTGTGGCCGGTCTGGTAACCAAAAACATCGGCATTCTCATTACAGACCATAACGTACGCGAAACTCTGTCCATTACAGACAGGGCGTATATGTTGTTCGAGGGCAGGATCAATTTTCAGGGCAGTCCCGAGGAATTAGCTTCCAACGAAATTGTTCGCCGTAAATACCTGGGTGTGAATTTTGAGCTGACCCGAAAAAGAAAACCCGTCAATTCATCTGCCGGTGAATTAAGTCAAACAGATCAAAAATAAGCCCCATCAGAGGTAAAAACATTTCCTTATTTATACGAAGGAATCCCCGAATTTTAGCTGGGCGTCAATGACATACTGGCGAATTTCCTGTTCGTCTTCTTTTTTGCAAATCATCAGCACGTTGTCCGATTCGGCCACAATGTATCCTTCCAGATTCTGTACCACCGCCAGTTTCCCTTCGGGCAGGGTGATAATATTATTACTGCTTTCGTAGCACAGTGCTTTGCACTTCAGGACTACGTTGTTGTCTTTATCCTTAGGCGAAAGATCATGTAAGGAGCCCCAGGTGCCAAGGTCGGACCAGCCGAAACCACCCTCCTGCACATAAACATTGGGAGCTTTTTCCATAATGCTGTAGTCGATGGAAATATTGGGGCAGGATGAGAATATTTTTTCGATAAAATCGCTCTCTTTCGGGGTATTGAACAAATGTTTTCCGGCACTGAAAGTGGAGTGAATATCAGGTAAAAACTCTTCAAATGCCTTTAAAATGCTTTGAACATTCCACAGAAAGATACCTGAGTTCCATAAAAATTCACCACTTTCTACAAAAACTTTAGCCAGCTCCAGGTTGGGTTTTTCGGTAAACGCTTTGGCTTTGGTGAATGAGGCTATTTTTTGATGCCCTTTTTGAATGTAACCGTAACCGGTTTCCGGTCGGTTAGGCTTAATGCCTATAGTGAGCAGCACGGGGTTTTCTTCCACAAATTTAAGCCCTTCGCTGATGTGTTCGAGGAATTCCTCTTCTTTGAGAATGACATGGTCCGAAGGAGCAACCACTATATTGGCTTTGGGATTGACAGCCCTGATGTGGTGCGAAGCGAAGGCTATACAGGGAGCGGTATTCCTGCGCTGAGGTTCAAGCAGAATTTGTTTGGGATCTATTCCGGGTAATTGCTCCTGAATGAGTTTTTCGTATAATTGATTGGAAACAATGAAAATGTTTTCGGCCGGAATGATTTTGCAGAAACGGTAATATGTTTGTTGGAGCAGTGATTGCCCGGTACCGAAAAAATCAAGGAACTGTTTGGGATAGGTACTGCGGCTGGCCGGCCAGAAGCGGCTTCCTATGCCTCCGCTCATAATAACGCAGTAGTTGTTTTCCATAGGTTATTTTTTAGATTGGATTTTAAACAAAGATAACTTAAGTGAGTGCAAAAGACAAAATTTATTTTTTCTTTTGCCGGGCGATGTTATCTTCCTGGCCTACATCCAAAAAGATAAAGAACTTATGGTTTTTCGGCCTTGTCTGCAGATGATTTTCGGCTTTTGGAAGCAGGTTCTTTTTTATGAGCACTCCAAAGCGTTGCAGTGATGTCATTTAGTTCCTGCTCCAGCCTTTTCTGTTCGGCGGTAATTTCTTCAGGGGTGGTGCAGTAGTCCATAATATTTTGATCCATAAGATTGGACACCCGGTAAATATCTCCCTGATATTGATGCTGAACAAAGAAATCATAAAGGCTGATGCGGTTGACACTGTTGTACTTGTTGGCACTTACCGTTTGTCTGGATAAGGCCTCGCGGGCAGTATCAAAAGCCACCCAGAACAAGGGGTAACGCCTTAGTTCGCCCATTTCGTCTTCGCGTACCAGCACCGGACAAAAGGCAATGGTTTTTATACGTACCGATGAGTTGCGTTGATCCAGAAAATAACTCTCTTTGATGTAATAAAGCGTTACTTCCTGGCTGGGGATATCCGCTTCGTCCACTTTGTAAACCATTAGGGTCGGGTTTTTGGGATCCGGAGTACTTTCGAAGGGAATCCAGAAACGGTTGAGCAACTCTTCCATGTTGACTTTGTATTCGTCCGAAAACATTTCTTTTTTGTCTATGTATTCGTATACCGTCAATTGATTGGAGGCCACCAGTTCAAAAAGCATCGAAAACAAATTTTTGCGTTGTCCGTCGGGTTGAGCAGGATGGTACAGGGGGGCATTCTTTTCTTTTGTAAGGTCGAGCATGCGGTAAACGTCTCTTTGCCACAGGATATTATCTGCCTGTATGGAAACGGCTTTGGGAAGTTTGTTTTTCTCCAGCGACAGGCCGGGAAGGCCCGAAGGAACCTGTTCGGGGGTTTTTTGTTCCGGACGGCTTTGAGCATTAGTGCCCGGTCTGGCACTGGCTGCTGCGCCCGGTGCCAGTTGGGCATAAATAATCAGGCTGCTGAATAGGGCAAAAACAAAAAGGGCTATTTTTTTCATAATGCTGCAGAGTTTTCTTAGTTGATTATAATTTCCATGGGCGAAAGGGTTTGCTCTATTTTATCGGGCCCCACTACTTTGATGCGGGCGATAAAAAAGCGTTGGCCTCTGGTCAGACGGCGAATCTGCGATTTTTGCCGGTTCGAGAAATTCGCTCCTTCAGATATTTCTACGTTGGTATTTCCCATGGAGTCGTAAATAAGGGTTTCGAAAGACAAGACCTTGAAGGGTACATCCAGCAGGTCGTCGTCGAGGGCTGCTATGATGCCGGGGGCATCCATAATCCGGGCTTTTGCAAAGGGCTCGCCGCCCCGGTACTTACGGGTAATGTTGTTTTCGTCGGTGTATTCGATGAAGGCACGGGGCTCGGGCAAGGGCCTGACCCTGAACGGAACTCTGGCCACTTGCTGGCTGCGTCCGTCCATAATGGCATTGACACTCACTACACATTCTTTGCCCACTTCGGTGGGTAAAGCCCTCCATACATTCCCTGCACGTGACAGGCTGCCGTTGTTGACGCTGGCGCTGATGTCCTGGCTGGCCACTCCGGGAACGGAAATGCTCAGTTCGTTTTCGATACCGGCATACAGTACATTCATCATAATGTTGGAGACTGTTGCAGTGGGTTCAACCACCGTGAATTCTTCCGAAAACTCGTAACGTCGTTTACTGCCGTCTCCGTGTTGCAGTTCAATATGCCCGGCAACGGGAAATGTTCCTACGCGATTGGCATAAACTTCGAATAAACCGTTTTGGTTGGCTGGCAGGGCCTCACCGTTGACATAAATTTGGGGACGCTGGGTGGAGTCTTCGGCCGAAAGCACAATATTGGCGCGGTAACTGCTACCCCTTACTATATTTTGCGAATTGGGAATCACATAAGCTTTGATGCGATTCACCCTGAAGTCGCCCACGTCGATGTTTTTGGTCAGGGTATACAATACCTCGCCTTCGGCATGCCGGACATCGTTCTGCAATTTGGAAAGCATGGTGATTACAGCACTGACGGGCATATTGTCAAACATGGCAGTTTCCCAGTCCTTGCCCTGGATTTTGTCTTTGTGCGAAGGTGTAGTGGAGAAATTATCCAGAATGATTCGTTGTTTCAGGGTGTCGCCGACCATGGAGACCATCTTTTCGCGAAAAGCTTCCATTTCCTGAGCCAACTCACGGCCTTTTTTCCCAGTGGGAGGCAACATGACAAAAGCTGTGGCGTTAACGTCTTCGCGTTTGATCACCTGGTGAATGTCGGCTTTTTTCCCGTCGGCTTTGCGAACAATCTCCCATTTGATTTCTTCCACGTAGTTGTACATAGAATCGGCAAACTGTTTGACTTCTTGGGCACGCTGGTACCATTCCCCGCTCTTTTCGGGATTTTGCCGGTAAGAAGTGTAGAGGTCGTCGTAGAGCGATTCGTTCTGGACACTCGAATTATGAGTACTCCTGAGCAGACTGTCTTCGACCAGTTCGAAACCGCCCAACACGTCCGAAGAGACGTTGAGTGCAAGCATACAGAGCAGCATGATGTACATCAGTCCGATCATTCGCTGTCTGGGGGTTTCGGGAGCGTTGCTGGAAGGCATATTCCTTATAGATTATTGGTTGTTATCCTTGTTTTCTTCGTCCTGCAGGCTCTTAACACCGCTATTGTCGCGGGTTCCGGGAGTTTGTTCCGCAGTATTGTCTTGTTTCGCCTGTTGGCTTTGACCGGCGGCCATATAAGCCATGCCCATCATGGGATTGTTGCCGGGCATCATGGCGTTGAGCATTCTGGCGTAGAATTGATTAAGATTGGCCAGATGATCGGCCATCTGCTGGGTTTCAGTTCTGAAGCGTTCGCTGTCCATGGCTGATCCTTCGTACATCTCCTTAATATGGAGCAAGCCTTTGTTCACCCGGTCTATGGTGTCGATCTGCGAGCTGATGCTCTTGAGTTGTATCCCGTAAATGGTATTCAGGCCTTTCAGATTCAGGTTCAGGGCATCCATCTGTTCCACGTAACCTTTTGAATTGCTGGTAATCTGATCGGAGTTTTCGGTGATATTCTTGTACGAATCGAGCAAGACATTGGAAACCTCGGCCAAAGAACCCGTAGCCCGACTGAAGCGGTTGAGGTTCTCGGTCATACCGGCCAGTTGTTGCAGGTAATCTTCGGTCACATTGGTGATATTTGCCAGGGCATTGAGCTGACGAACGGCTTCTCCCATGCGTTTGATGCTGTCTGCCAATACTTCGGAATCTTCGGGGCTGAGTTGTACCTGGGGAGGTATCCCAAAGCTTTGCGCAGCCTGCTGGGGCGTTATGTCCGAAAAAGGAGCCGCTCCCCTGGCAGGACCCTGATAAGAGCCGCTTTGTGTGTTGCCGGCCTGCTGTGTGCCCATATTGCTCAGTCCTCCGGAAGCTCCCCCCTGAATAATTACTCCGCCACCTAAGCCCAGATTGTTGAAATCGGGCCGGTCTTCGGCTTTTCTCGATTTGAGCACGGGAAATACTTCTTCCCAGCGATAATTCCGAAAGGGGGGTTCAAAAGCCGAAAGGGCAAAAATAAGAACTTCGGTGCCCAAACCGATGGCCAGCATGGTGTTGGCTCCGTCGAGGTGCAGGAGTTTGAATAAGGTTCCCAGGATGGCCAGAGAGGCTCCAAAACCGTAAAAGAAATTGAAAATGGTCTTTCCGCGCTGACTGCCCAGGAAGGCTGACAATCTTGATTCTTCTCTCTGTTTTTCTTGTTTGTCGGACATAATATGCGATGTTTAATTGTTATTTACTGCCTCCGCCTATTTGGCTGCGTACGCAACGAAAACCAATATAGGAACGCGTTTCGTTTTGATATTCGTAGGTGCGTGAGTTGACCTGTATAAACTGGGCGGGATCTTTCCAAGAGCCCCCGCGAACCACTTTACGCTTGGTCAGATAGGGGTCGTTGTGGCTGCTTTTAAATTTGAATTCCGGATTCAAGTCGTTCATTTCCTGATACGAAGATGCCGACCAGGCACTCGAAGTCCATTCGGCCACGTTGCCGGCCATGTCGTAGAGTCCGTATTCGTTGGCAGGATAGGAGGCAACCTTGACGGGAATTAAACCTCCGTCCGAAGGAAAATCACCCTCGCCGGTTTTAAAGTTGGCGTAAAAACAGCCTTTTTCGTTGTTGGTATACTCTCCTTCCCAGGGAAAGCGGGTGACGAGCTTGCCCCCGCGGGCGGCGTATTCCCATTCTGCTTCGGTGGGAAGACGGTATTCGAGCACTTGTTGGCCTTTAGCCCTGAGTGCGTTGTTGAGGTATTCCGTACGCCAGTGACAAAAAGCCCTGGCCTGTTCCCAGGAAATACCGACTACAGGGTGGGCAGTATACCCCGGATGGGAAAAATAATTGATCAGGTAAGGCAGGTTGTAGCTGTTTTCAAAATCGTTCACCCAGCAGGTAGTGTCGGGGTAAATTTCCACAATATAGGTGTGTACAAAATCCCACATCGACCTAAGAGGACGCCGTAAGGTTTCACGTACAATTTTTCCGTCCTGGCTGTAGTAGGCGGTGTCTTTACTGATCATCACCTGGGGCAGGAGGGCCGTGTTGATGTCGGTGTTGCGTTCCCTTTTTTCGAGGATAAGCTGGTTTTCTCTTTTGGAAGCTGCCTCCTGGTCGAACCAGTTGTAGCGGTAGGTAATCCGTTCGGGTACCAGCCTGCGGTCACCCTTGATGGGATCGGGGTCTGTCAGGTAATTCAGTGCACTCAGCTCTTCTTCGGTGGCACGGCGTGCATCGGGTATGGGCAGCTTGCGGTTGAGGTAGGGAGTGATGGGATCACCCAGTTGGTTTTCGGTGATTTTGTATTCGTCGTTGCCTCCGTAGAGCGGATCGGCCAGACGTTCACGTATAATGGAATCGCAGACCCATTGTACGAATTGTTTGTATTGTCCGTTGGTGATTTCGGTTTCGTCCATCCAGAAAGACCCTACCGAAACTTTCTTGGAAGGAAGTTCGGTTCCCCAGATACTGTCTGTGGCAGATTGTCCAAGTTCAAAAGTACCTTGCCGTATCAAAATCATACCGTAAGGATTGGGCTCATTCCACGACGAAGTCTGTATGCCCGTCAGCTCCCCGTTGTCGTAAGAGCTGCAGGAAGCCAGCAAGATAAGCGCTGAGCCGATGATCAGGTTTTTTCTCATTGTTTTATAATATTCGAATGCTCTTTTGTTTCTTACTAATCAGCGAGGTATCGATTTTTTTGCGGTAAGCGATGAATATTTCGTGGCTTCCGCTGGTGAAATTAATCATTTGGCTTATAGGCACGTCATAGGCATAGCCTACCGTCAATCCAAAATCGAACATCACGCCAACCATGGCAACTATGGCCTCGCCAGGCCTCCAGCTTAAGCCTCCCCAATATTCTTTGTTGTATTTGAGCAGGCAGGATAAGTCTGCACTCCACGCAACAAAGTCGGTCTTGGCCAGAATGGAGGGTTGCAGCACATATAACGGATTAGGCAGGCTGATATTGTATCCGCCGGTCAAATAATAGCTTTGAGTGACTTTAAAAAGCACATCATTGTCTTCTTCGGTACTTTCTTCGCGACTTAGTTTAATCTTGCTGAACAGCAGGTGGGAAGCCGACAAACCGGCGTAAAATTCGGGGCGGGAATACCAGATGCCCAGGCTGAGATCGGGAACAATACCATCGATGTCGCCCGAGGGAATAGCTTCGTCGTTGGGGTTGTGGTATTCGCTGTCGGGAATGTAGATTCCGCCCGAATTGAAGCCTTGTTGCAAAATTCCCCCCTGCAGGCCTACGCTGAGTTCGCCGTCCAGAAGTTTTCTTTTATAGGCGTATTGGGCCTGAAACAATTGAGTGCTGAACAAACCTATGCTTTCGTTGGTCATAACCAGACCCAGCCCGCTGAGAAATTTTCCCGTGCGTAGTGGCATGCTGGCATTGACACTAAAGGTACCGGGTGCATTCTCAAAGCCAATCCATTGTTGCCTGAAGCCCAGGTGCACGTTCAGGTCGCTGTTGAGGCCTATCGCACCCGGGTTGTACAAACCCGGAAGTTGCATATACTGACTCCATTGGGCATCGAATTGAGCCTGAGCACCCATCCATGCAAGCAAGCCAACGATAAATATAAAGAATCTCCTGAGTCTGATCATCCGTGAGAATAAATCCTTGGCTGTGTGGGAATCCCCCGGACAGCCAGGTAGTATAACAGAAAAATGGGAAAAAAATTGTTTCAGGGCACAAAAAAAACCGTAGGAGCATAAACAAAAAATGGACATAAACTATGTCCATTCACCTTGTTAAGCCCGAGATTTTTAATACTCGTCTTCGTTAAAGAAGAAATCCTCTTTGCTGGGGTAATCCGGCCACAGATCTTCCATGCTTTCATAGATTTCCCCTTCGTCTTCCATTTCCTGAAGGTTTTCTATAACTTCAAGGGGAGCTCCCGAACGGATGGCATAATCGATGAGTTCATCCTTAGAGGCGGGCCAGGGGGCATCTTCCAATTTTGAGGCTAATTCCAGGGTCCAATACATAGTTATATATTATTAATTGATAGACATATAGTTATAAATAATTCAGGTCGGGTTTTGTGTTTTTTACAATAAGGCTGCAAAAGTATAAGAATAGTTTGAATAGTCAAGCAAAAAATCGAAATTGTTTTCTGTTAAAAATTAAAATAATTATTTACCGTCCCAAAAAAGTTCCTCCCTTTCATCGAGACACAGTTTACGACTGAGTATATAAAGATAATCCGAAAATCTGTTCAGGAAAGTCAGCATTGATTCATCCAGTTTCTCCGTTTGATGCACTGCGATGCATCGACGCTCGACACGACGGCAGACGGTGCGGCAAATATGAGCCTGAGCAGCAGCCGGGCTTCCTCCGGGAATCACAAAAGAATGAGTGACCGGTAATTTTTCCTGAATACTGTCAATAGCCTTTTCGAGTTGCTCAGTAAGCTCAGTGTCCAGCCGGGCATAATCCTGAAACAATGATCGTATTTTATCGTTTTCGGGCAGCTTGCGGCAGGCCAGGCGGCCGGATACCCGGAATAAATGCTTTTGCAGCTCCAAAATCCGGTTTTTTTCTTTTTTGGTTTTGAGCAGGGTTCTGAGCAGGGCCAGCTGGGCGTTGAGTTCGTCGGCACTGCCGTAAGCCTCCAGACGGGGATCGTTTTTAAAAACTCTTTCTCCGCCTGCCAGGCTGCTGGTTCCTGTATCACCCGTGCGGGTATAAATTTTCATAATAATATATCTTAAGCTTGTTGTAGCCTTTCAAACTATACGCTTTTTTACAAGCGACACAAAAATAACACAATGCAGGGAAAGCGCAAATAATGAGAATATATTTTACCTTTGTGTTTTCTGCCAAGGAAAGAATGGAAGCGGCTTATTCTCATTTTTTAATCTTTATGTCCTTGTTGGCTTTGTTCGTATTTGTTGCACTTTATAAAACAAATGCGGGCTATGGAATGTTTTATTCCAAAAACTGGGGCTGGTCGCTGAGTAATAAATTGGGTTGGGTTTTGATGGAAGCTCCTGTATTTTTCAGTATGACCTTGTTGTGGGCCAATTCAGCACGGAAGTGGGACTTGGTTCCGCTTCTCATTTTTATGTTGTTTCAGCTACACTATTTTAACCGCTCTTTTGTTTATCCTCTGCTGCTCCGGGGCAAGAGCAGGATGCCGGTACTTATTGTTTTGATGGCCGTGGTTTTCAACCTTTGTAATGCCTTGATGCAAGGGGGCTGGTTATTTTATTTTGCTCCCGAGGGTCGTTACGGAACGGAATGGTTGTTGACGCCACAATTTATCATCGGTTGTCTGGTTTTTCTGTCGGGCATGGTTATTAATATTCATTCTGACCACATAATAAGGAACTTGCGTAAAAAAGGAGACAGTTCTCACTATTTGCCCCGAGGAGGCCTGTTTCGTTACGTCAGCGCGGCCAATTACTTCGGAGAACTGGTGGAATGGCTGGGTTTTGCCCTGTTGACCTGGTCCTGGCCCGGACTGGTGTTTGCCTGGTGGACCTTTGCCAATCTGGCTCCCCGGGCTGCCGCACTGTATCGTAAATATGAATTGGAATATGGCGAGGAATTCACCAAAGAAGAACGCAAAAAAATAATTCCCTTTATCTATTGATTGTCGTTTTGCAAAGGATAAAACACCACATATACTATTATTTACACGCGCGCCACCGCCGGGGCCACGGAGTTCATTCTCCTTTTGCCTACCGGCTGATTGCCGGAATTATCGAAGAAAAATATCCTTATTATTGTTTCGCCGGTCTGGAAGCAAAACGAGACGGACATAAAGCAAAACGAGCCGGGCTGGAAGCCCAACACTCCGGTTTTGATGTCCGCTCCGGGAAGCATTGCCTGTCTACGTCTGATGCCCGGATTTTGTTCCGGCTGGTGAATGCCTTTGCTTTGCACAAAGTGATGGAGTGGGGCGGAATAGACGAAATAACCCGGCTCTATTTATTAAATGCCTCTTCCAAACTTAACATTTATCCGGGAGGTCAGGATTCTGCCGTGCTTCCGGATTTGCTGTTTTGTAATGCGGATCTTGACGAAACAGCCTTGTCGCTGGCTTTGGAACAGGCCTTGTACCAAAAAACAGAGCAAAGCCTTTTGGTACTGGCCGGACCTCACCGTTCCAGCGGAGCATACCGTTGCTGGCAGCAGCTGCTGGCTCATTCCGATGTGCGGCTCTCGGTAGAGATGAAGGGACTGGGGCTGGTGTTTTTTGATCCGGAACTGCAAAAGAGCCACTACCTGTTGAGGCGCTGAACTTATTCCGCTCCGTATTCCATCAGATAAGCTTTGATAAAATCGTCCAGTTCGCCGTCCATAACTGCCTGCACGTTGGAGGTCTGATAATCGGTGCGATGGTCTTTCACCCGCCGGTCGTCAAAGACGTAGCTGCGGATTTGGGAACCCCATTCGATTTTCTTTTTCCCGGCTTCAATTTTGGCTTGTTCTGCCCGGCGTTTCTCCAGCTCGATCTCGTATAGCTGTGATTTGAGCAACCTCAGTGCATTTTCTTTATTGCCCAGTTGAGAACGGCTTTCGGTGTTTTCGATGACTATCCCTGTGGGAAGGTGATGCAGACGAACACCTGTCTCCACCTTATTGACGTTCTGGCCTCCGGCGCCCGAGGAGCGAAAAGTATCCCAGGTGATATCGGAATCCTTGATTTCGATTTCGATGCTGTCGTCCACCAGAGGAACCACAAAGACCGATGTAAAGGAAGTCATTCGTTTGCCCTGGGCATTAAAGGGAGAAACCCGCACCAGGCGGTGTACCCCGTTTTCGCTCTTTAAATAACCAAAGGCATAATCGCCTTCCACGGTCATGGTAACGGTTTTGATTCCGGCATCGTCTCCGTCCTGCCAGTTGGTGATGTTGGTTTTATAGCCTTGTTTATCGCAATAGCGCTGGTACATACGGTAGAGCATTTCGGCCCAGTCCTGGCTTTCGGTGCCGCCGGCTCCGGCATTGATTTTGAGTACAGCCCCGAGTTTGTCTTCTTCGTGGCGGAGCATATTTTTCATTTCCAGGTTTTCGAGCAGATTCAGGGTTTGATTGTATTGCTCATCCATTTCCTCCTCGCTCAGGGCCTCTTCTTTGTAAAAATCGTAGGCCAGCGCCAGTTCCTGAACAGCGGTTTGAATTTCTTCGTAAGCGTCTATCCAGCTTTTGAGTTGTTTGATTTTGCGCATTTGTTCCTCGGCTTCTTTTTGCTTTCCCCAGAAACCGGGAGCCTGAGTCTTGAGTTCTTCCTCTTTTAAAGCATCAATTTTGTTTTCGATGTCAAAGATACCTCCTCAGCGCGTGCTCGCGCTCCTGGATCTCTTTGATCTGGTCTGTGGTAGTCATTATAAATACATTTTTTCTATTTCATCCTTGTAATGATCGGCAATCACGTTGCGTTTCATCTTAAGTGTGTTGGTCAATTCACCGTCGGCTATGCTGAAAGCCCGGGGTAACAAAACAAAACGACGGATTTGTTCGTAACCGGCCATATTCTTTTGCAGTACCCGGATTCTGTTCTCAATATAGGAATATATCCGCTCGTCTTTAAGTATATTTTCGAGGTTGTTGGCATCAGGATGAAGGATACCCAGTTTTTCGGCCAAACTTTTCAGTTCATCATAAGCGGGCACAATCAGGGCACTGACAAATTTCCGCTGATCTCCTATGACAGCGACCATATCGATGTATTTATCGTTGGATAGCACCGCTTCTATGCTTTGGGGAGCTATGTATTTACCGTTGGAAGTTTTAAACAAATCCTTGAGGCGCTCAGTCAGCACCAGATGCCCTTCTTTGTTGATGTAACCAATATCGCCGGTGCGGAAAAAGCCATCTTCGGTAAAGGCTTTGGTATTGGCCTCGGGTTTGTTGTAATAACCCGGGGTGATGGTTTTGCCTTTGAGCAGAATTTCACCGTTGTCATCGATACGCACCTGCAGTTTATCAATAAAACTGCCCACACTGTCGAGGCTAAAATGTTTTTCGTCAAAACTGGTCACAGTAGCTGTGGTCTCGGTCAGGCCGTAGCCATAATAGATGGGTATGCCCACCGAGCGCATGAAAATCAGAATATCGTTCGATAGTTTGGCTCCTGAAACAGGGAAAAGTTTGCCGTTTTCTATGCCTACGGCTTTTTTGAGGAAGGCAAACAAGCTTATTCTGTAAATGTTATAACGTAGACTCAACCAAAATGGAGGCTTAAGATCCAGACGTATGTAATCGAGGTTGTATCTTTTACCCAATTTAACGGCATGGAAAACCAATTTTTGAACTATGGGCGACATTGCATTGATTTTGTCCATAATGCCACTGTACACTTTTTCCCAAAACCGGGGGACATTGCACATGATAGAGGGACGAACTTCCTTGAGGCTCTGCTGAATATCGAGCGGTTTGAGATTGATATCCACCCGGATCAGCCTCGAAAAGCAATACAGGCTCCAGGCTTTTTCGAATATATGGGTCAAGGGCAGAAAACTCATCGAAACATCGTTTTTATCGAAGAGATATAAAAGTTTGATGTCCATCACCCTTATGATTTCCAAGTAGTTGCTGTGCAGGAGTTGCACACCTTTGGGTTCGCCGGTGGTGCCCGAAGTGTAAAGAATGTTGGCCAGGTCTTCGTCACGACAGGCACTGCGTCTGGCAGTTACCTGCTCCTGCAGGTCAGGCAGCATTCCGTTGTGCACAAAGTCCTTGAAATACACAGATTGATTGTCGTTTTTCTGTAAACGCACATTGGTGTCAAAAACAACGATTTGTTTCAGTCCGCATTCGCGGTTGTTAATGGCCTCGAAAGCCCTGTCGTATTGATATTGTTCGCCTACAAATACCAGTCGGATACCCGCGTCGGAAATGATGTATTCAATCTGGCTGGTAGTGCTGGTGGCGTACATAGGTACGCTTACTGCCCGAAGGCTGAAAATGGAGAACTCGCTGATGACACATTCGGGCATATTTTGAGAAAAGAGGCCCACTTTTTCCTGTTCTTTGATGCCAAAATCCAGCAAGGCGGCAGCCAGGCCGATGGTATAATCGTTCAGTTCTTTCCACGATATACCTTTCCACTGATTGTCGGTATAATCCCGGTAGCGCATGGCAATCCGGTCACCGTGACTGGCTGCATATTCAGGCACCAATCTGGAAAAATGATGAATATTCATTTGATATAGAATTGATTTAACATGCAAAAGTACGCTTATAATTTATATTTTTTTTCAAAAGCCCCAAGTTTTGTATTGTTTAAAGATATTCTTAGCTAATTTTGCATGTTGATTATCAATAATTATGGACTACACAAGCAGCGTTGAATTATTGAAAGAGCTTATAACTATACCCTCTTTCAGTAAAGAGGAAAAGCCCAGGGCTGATTTTTTGTGCCGTTATCTGCAGGAGCTTGGCTTTGAACCCAAACGAGCAGGCAACAACCTATGGTGCCGGGCGCAAGAACCGGACAACAGCAAGCCCTCCCTGTTGCTCAATTCCCATATCGATACCGTACGTCCTTCGGATTCCTGGACCCGGAATCCCTTTGATCCTCAGACCGAAGCGGATCGTCTTTACGGCCTGGGCAGCAACGATGCAGGAGCCGCCCTGGTTTGTCTGATCCGGACTTTTTGGAGGCTGAGCCGCAAACCCCAGCCTTACAACCTGATACTGGGTTTGTCGGCCGAAGAGGAAATCACCGGAGCTCAGGGTATAGAATTACTTATGCCGGCCCTACCGCCCATAGATCTGGCCATTGTCGGCGAACCCACCGGCATGCAGGCAGCCATAGCCGAAAAGGGTCTGTTGGTGTTGGATTGTACCGCAGGGGGTAAATCGGGTCACGCTGCCCACGACAATCCCGACAATGCCATTTACAAAGCCATTGAAGATATCAACTGGTTTCGGACAACCATACTTCCCCGATCCTCCGATTTACTTGGCCCGGTCAAAATGACCGTTACCGTGATTCAGGCCGGTGAAAAGCATAACATTGTCCCCGACAGCTGCCGTTTTACCGTTGATATCCGGGTAAACGAGAAATACAGCAATCAGGAATTGTACGACTATATTTGTACTCAGGTTAAGTGCCCGGTGCGTGCCCGTTCTTTCCGTCTGGGTCCCTCCTTCATTTCTCCCGATCATCCCATAGTCAATGCCTGTAAGGTTCAGGGTCTTGCTTTGTACGGATCCCCTACGCTCTCGGATCAGGCCAGAATGCATTGCCCTTCCATAAAAATCGGGCCTGGCCAGTCGCTGCGTTCACACACAGCCGATGAATTTGTACTGTTGTCCGAAATCCGCGAGGGGGCGGAGGTTTACTTTCATTTGCTGGACGAGTTGAAGATTAGGCAATAAAGCGACAAATCTCAAATGGAAGACCTATAGTAAATCCCGAACCATACCTCAAAATTTCTTGATCCAAACCTCCGGATTCAGCCGCTCCCTGTCCTGAAAAATTTGAAAATGCAGGATGGTCTGATTGGCCTGTTGTACGTCGACGAAGACTTTACCCAGCAATTCGCCGGTTTTTACTTTCTCTCCCAATTTCACTTTGACGTCTTCGAGGTTGGAATAGACAGTGAGGTATTTACCGTGTCGCACAATGACGGAAGCGTTCATACCGGGTACCATGAAGATTTTACTGACCGTACCCTTGAAAACGGCTCTGGCCGAAGCTCCTGCCCGGGTTTGGATATCGATGCCCTTGCTGTTGGTTTGCACGTATTTGAGTTCCTGAAATTTCTGTTGGCCAAAGTGTACGATAATGGTTCCGGGTTCGTTCAGGGGAAAGGGGAGCTTGCCTTTGTTGCTGCCAAAGTCGTCAGACAATATTTTTTCGTCTATGGTCATGGCGTAGCCGCCTTCGCTTTCGGGCCGGCTGCGTTCTTTGTCCTGGCTGGCCTTGCGGGTTTCTTCGGCAATGATTTCCTCAATTTGTTTATCGAGTCGGGCGGCCAGTTCCCGGTCTTTTCTGAGCTCGGCGTTCAGCGTCGATTCCTTCTTTTTGAGGGTATTCAGCAAGCTTTGTTGCTTTTCTCTTTCCTTGCTCAAACGGTCACGTTCGGCCTGCTGTTCATCGAGCAGTTCCTTTTGTTGCTGATAAGCCAGTTCCAGGTCGATGCGTTTTTTTTCGAGCTTAACCTGCTTCTGACGTATTTCTTCGGCCTGCCTGCGCTGAAACCTGGTGTATTCATTCAGGTAGCGAATACGGCGATAGCTTTGACCAAGGTCTTTGGCCGAAAAAATAAACATCAGCCTGTCGTCTATTTTGAGCCGGGTATGCAGTTGTCTTATCAATTGAGCATATTGCTGTTGTTTGACCGACAGTTGTCGTTTGAGTTCGTTGTATTCGTTTTGAAGATTGCGCAGGGACCGGGACAACTTATTCATTTCGGTGTTCAGGAGGCTGATGTATTGTTCGGTCGATTTGATCTGATCGTTCAGGATGGTGTATTGATAGAGCAGGGCCTTGCTCGATTTCTGGTTGGCGCTTAAACTTTCGTTGGCTGCTTTGATCCGTTCCAGTACGGCCAGCCTTTCCTTCCTGACTTCTTCTATGCTTTGCTGGGCTTCGAGTGCGGCAAAACTCAAGATTAACAGACTGAGAAAACAATAAATTCTTCGCATCGTTAAAACTGAAGTTGATTAAAAAAAGATTCCACACTTGTTTGTTTATAATTGCCCGGTATAGGAAAATCAAAACCGAGCCTGGAGTTGTAGGCTGGGTTTAGATAATCTATCCTTAACTCCATATCTTCGTTTCCCTGTTGAAAGCTCAGTACAATCCTGGAGGGAAAAGAGCCGAAAGTGGTGGTCTGAAAAAGGCTGTAATCTACTTCGATGGGAAAATCCAGCACGCTGCTCTCCAGCCTGGCCCGATGGTATTCTCCGGCCTTATTAATGTAAAAGTCTGCCTTTTCGTTTTGATAAGAACTGCTTAATACCAATTCTTTGTCAATTTCCTGCAAGTCAAAATCCTTAGCACTCATTTGTTTGTTGCCGGGAACGAAAAATTGATTGGAAAGTACTGAAGTCAACGCTTTTAAAGCATAAAGAGCCTGAACTTTCCCTATGTTTTGGTCGGATAGTGCAGCCACGGCGTAAGACTTCCCGAGTCGGTTCATCATGAACACACTATCTGTGGTAAGCAGCAGGCGGCCTGCCTCTATACCAAGAAATGGCTGAAGCGAAATCCACAGGCAACTGTCTTTTTGAATTTTTATCTGGGCAGCCAGGCTGTTGGAGCCCTGGCCGGTTTTAAAGTTGATGTTCACCTTAGATTCCAGCTGTTTAAATGAGTTATGTTGATCAAGGATGAGCTGAATGCGTTGATAGGGATCTGTTTTTTTGAAAAGCTTTTTTGTGGGAGAACAGGCCGTAATCAATACTAAGGCCAAGCTTAGAAGCAGGAGTAAAAAACTTTTTTGTTGAGTTGTCATCGTTCGTTGGGTAATATGTTCAAATATACGGCCTGGTTTGCTTTTTGTTGCAAGAAGTCGGATGCACCTTCCAGGGCAGCCGCTTTTTTCCACTGTCCTACGGCCGCATCTTTTTCATCGTTGAACCACAATATATCTCCGTAATGTTCGAGCAATTCGATATTAGGTTCTTTGGAATGCTCTATGGCTCTTTGGATGTAGATTTTGGCCAGGCGGTATTGTTGTTGTTTGAAAAATATCCAGGCGTAGGTGTCGAGATAAGTACTGTTGGTGGGCTGGAAATCCAAACTTTTGCGGGACATTTTTTCGGCTTTGGATAAATCGCTTTCGTCCAGGCTTAAGAAATAGGCATAATTGTTCAGGACCAAATGGTTGTCGGGATTAAATTCCAGCGCCTGCTCATAATGTGCATAGGCTACTGCGGTATCGCCTGTCTGATGGTAAATATCACCCATATAACCCAGTATGCCCGACAGAAAAGTCCTGTTTTTGGGGTCGGAATTTTCCAGACATTTTTGATAAGCATTCAGCGCTTCGCCGTGGTTTTGTTCTACACTGTAAGTCAAGGCCAGGTAATACCAGAATTCTGCTTCAGCAGGGAAATACACCAGTGCTTCCAGGCAAATTCGGCGAATCTGTTCCTGATTGCCTTCTTCGAGGTTGAGGCCTAAATAATCCTGCCAGATGCGTATTTGATTGGGATTCAGATCGAGGACGTTGCGCAATTCGCTGATGGCTTCGTCTTTGCGCTGGGTGAGCAGCAACCAGCGAACCCTCAGATCGCGCAAATCGTAGGCGGTAGGATGCTGTTCGAGCAAGAGCTCAAAATAGCGCTCAATCTGAAGGCTGTCTTCCCGATTTTCGTAGTTACTGAGCAGGGTTCTGAAAATGCTCAGTTTGCTCTCCAGCTCGGTTTTTGGATTGCTCAGGGCAAGGTGTCGCTGTTCGTTCATGGCCAGACTGTCGCCAACAACCTTGTAATAATCCGACAAAAACAGTCGGGCAGCACCGTTGTCGGGTTCCATATCGAGGGCTTGCAGGAAGCATTTTTTGGCTTTTTGGGTTTTTCCGGTTTCCATCCAGCCGCTTCCCAACAATAAAAGATATTTGATCTCGCGGGGATTGAACTTTTGAAGTTTCTGAAGCTCCCTGATGGCTTGTTTGGGTTGGTTCAAAGCCAGGTACAAATTGTATTTCTGCATGCTGAGTTCCTGGTTGATGCCGACGGAATTTTCAAAACGATCGAGGGCCTCAATGGCTTGTGTGTACTGCTGAAGCTCGGTATGGAGCAAAGAGAGCGTATAATACAATTCGTAATTGTCGGGATTTTTGACTACCAGTTGTTCCAGTAGGTTTATGGCGTCCGGATAACGTTGCAATTGCTGGTAAATACCGGCCAGTTGCAAGCCGTACCAATCGTTATAGGGATCCAGGGCAAAAGCTTTTTCGTAATGGGCCACAAAACGTTCGGTTTGATTCATGGCTCTGTAGAAAGCGGCAATTTCGGCGTGAGCCGCTGCACTGGTGGTGTCCAGACTGAGGCAATGCCTGAACATCTCAAATGCAGGGCCGTATTGTTCCTGTGCTTTAAGGCGCAGGCCTTCCTCAAAATAATAACTAAAACTGCGGGCCGTGTCGTAAGGTTGTGCTTTGGCCTCCTGAGCATCGGCTGTCTGAGCATCGATAAGCCGGGCATCGACCGTCTGAACAGAGCCAAGCGTCAGCAGCAGGCAAATCAACATTAACAAGCCTGGCCTGACTGCAGACAGTGAAAATAAAGGGGCAGTTTCTTTATGTTGTGGATTAACCGACTTTTTCATCAAAATTATTTTTTCCCCGTGTGGCCGAAACCACCGGCACCTCTTTCTGTGGCTTCGAGTGTGTCTGCTACTTGCCAGGCCGCCTGACAATGAGAGGCTATCACCATTTGACAGATTCTTTCCCCGTCTTCAACAAGTACCTCCTCTGGCGACAGATTAATCAAAATAACCCCAATTTCGCCCCGGTAGTCGGCGTCAATGGTGCCGGGAGTGTTCAGTACGGTCAGACCTTTTTTGAGTGCAAGGCCGCTGCGGGGCCTGATTTGAGCTTCGTAGCCGGCAGGCAGTTCAATAAAAAGCCCGGTGGGTATCAGCTTGCGTTCGAAAGGCTTAATGCAGACGGGGGCATCGATATTGGCACGCAGGTCCATGCCTGCCGAAAGGCTGGTTGCGTATTGGGGCAGCGGATGTTTGGATTGGTTGACTATCTTTACGGTCATATCTTTATGGAGACTTAATTTACTGTAAATTCAATAAATAGCTTGGTAATATATTCAAACAGACAAAAGTACTAAAATTATTGACAGGCCGAATATGCGCTTTCAAAAAAGCATGATTGTCCGGGGAATTTCTTACATTTGCGAGCTGTTTGCACAGCAGCATTTTAATTGATACCAACATGAAGCCTGCTTTTTTATATCTGTTCCTGCTCGGAACACTTTTTTCGATCACTTCCTGTCTCGATGATCCCGAAGAAATCGCCTGGCGCAAAGCCAATGAGGATTTTATGAAAAGCCTCAGGGATTCCTCAGAGTATAAGCCTTTGGAATACTACGACCATGTTTTGTACGGCGACGAGAATTACAATTACCTGGATCATCCCCTGAGCGGTATCTATTACAAAACACTGGTGCAGGGCCAGGGTGCAGTCCCTCTGGTTGGACAGACAGTAGAAGTGGGATACGAAGGGCTCCTATACGATGGCACTGTCTTTGACAGCGGCAGTAGAACCACTCTCGTGGGCTCCGGAGTCATCAGCGGCTGGTCCGAAGTGCTGTACAGAATACCGCAAGGTTCCACCTGGGAGGTGGCTATTCCATATTACCTGGGATACGGAGAGGCCAAATACGGCTCCATACCGGCATACTCCTGCCTGATTTTCAGGATGGAATTAGTCAGCATACTCGAAGACTAGAAGCAATTTCTCTATTGGTAAGTCAGTCAGACTGTTTGCAGGCAACCGGCCGGTTTAAATAAATTAAAGCAGGCCGGGCTGGTTGGTTGCTATCAGTAATCCGGTGTTTAAGGCTGAGTGAGTAAGTATTCTGCAATTTGCACGGCGTTCAGGGCAGCACCTTTTTTAATCTGATCACTTACGGTCCAGAAAGTCAGTCCCTTGGGATTGGTCAGGTCTTTTCTGATACGTCCCACGTAAACCGGATCCTTGCCTGAAACAAACAAAGGCATGGGATAGCTCTTGTTGGCCGGATTGTCCTGCAAAACAACGCCCTGGGCATGGGCAAAAGCTTCTCTGGCTTCTTCGAGGCTGATGGTGCGCTGTGTTTCTATCCAGATGTTTTCGGAATGAGCGCGCAAAACAGGTACACGCACACAGGTGGCACTCACGAGCACGTCGGAATGCATAATTTTTCGGGTTTCGTTATACATCTTCATTTCCTCTTTGGTATAACCGTTTTCAGTGAAAACATCCACTTGGGGAATCAGGTTGTAGGCCAGCTGATAGGCAAATTTCTCTACAGTGGCGGCTTCGCCCTTAATCAATTGAGCGTATTGACCGGTCAATTCGTCCATGGCGGCAGCACCGGCTCCGCTGGCAGCCTGATAGGTAGATACGTGTACTTTGGTGATGTGGCTCAGGTCTTCGATGGGTTTGAGGGCCACTACCATTTGTATGGTGGTGCAGTTCGGATTGGCAATAATATTGCGGGGCCTTTGCAAAGCGTCTTTTGCGTTGAGTTCAGGCACTACCAGCGGCACATCCTCGTCCATGCGGAAAGCACTTGAGTTGTCGATCATAATGGTGCCGAATTTGGTAACGGTGCCGGCAAATTCTTTTGAAGTGCCCGCTCCGGCCGAGGTAAAGGCGATGTCTATTCCTTTGAAGTCGTCGTTATGTTTTAGTTCCCTGACAACGATTGATTTTCCGCGAAAAGAATACGTTTTGCCTGCACTGCGTCCGGATCCGAACAATACCAGGTCGTCCATGGGGAAATTACGTTCATCAAGTACCTTGAGAAACTCTTGTCCTACAGCGCCGCTGGCGCCAACAATTGCAAGTCTCATGTTAAAATAAAATTAATAAGAAGATAATGTAATATATAAAATGCTTACCTTTGGTGCTGAACAAATACCGCGCAAAGGTAATAAAAAAGCAAAGATGCACAAGTACATACTCTTTTCATTTAGTCTGTTGCCGATTTTTTTTTCCTGCAAGCCGGCAGCAGAACTACAGGAAGAATTCAGGCTCTCTCCGGGACGGGAGTTCTCAATGAACCTCAATAATACAAACTATTCTTTTTCAAATCCTTATGATGCATACGATTCTAACGCAACCAATCATGCCGCAATCAGGCTTTTTTCTAACGACAGCGCTTCGGCCGAATTGTTTTATCTGAGTCTGAACGAGCTCTTGTTCGATCCGCTGCCGCAATCCTGTGATTATGTTGAAATAGTCAACCGCTCTTCTTATCCTGTGGATTTGGCGGAAATCAGCATTTGCAACCGTAACGAACAAGGTGTATTGGCTAGCCCTAAGCCTCTGAGCCGCAATCGTTTTATTCTGGAAGCAGGTGCATACTGTGTATTGACCTCCGATTTAGAAAGCCTTGGGAAGGGATTTCTGCTGGATACGGGACTGAATTGTTTGATTATTAAAAGTTTGCCTTCTATGCCCAACGATAAGGGTTGCGTGGTTTTGCTGGACAGGCAGGGAAACATCATAGACGAATGTCCCTATACAAAATACATGCACCACTGCCTGATCAGCGACAAGGAGGGCGTTGCCCTGGAAAAGATACATCCCGATTTGCCTTCGGCAGAGGCAAATTCCTGGCTTTCGGCCGCGGCCGATGCCTCTTACGGAACGCCCGGCAGGATCAATTCTCAATATCGGCCTTTGGATGCTGCCGATACAAAAGAAGGTTTTTTTGTGGAACAGGACCGACTGTCACCCCTGGGAGATTCAAAGTTTAAACAGCTGGTGTTGCGCTACGCCTTCGCTCATCAGCGTGTGGCCAACATCGGAATTTTCAACCGCAGCGGTGCGTTGCTTTATCCGCTGGCAAAAAATGCTCTGCTCGGCACCCGGGGCTTTTTCGTCTGGCAGGGAGTTGACAGCAAGGGGAAGGTTCCCGACGCGGGTTCTTATCTTATACATATTGAGCATTTCAACCTGGAGGGCGATAGCAAAAAACAAGACATAGTTTGCCGTATTTTACCTTAAATAGCTATCTTTGTGAGGTAATACGTAAATGGATGAGGCCTTTGTTTTTGACATTTTTTCAACCCCTAAGCAATCCCCTGGCGATCTTTTTGATCGTACTGCTTATTATTTTGCTGGCCCCCATTTTATTAAAACGCCTGCGTATACCCCATATAGTAGGGATGATCCTGGCCGGCCTGCTGGTGGGACCTCATGGGCTCAATATATTGCCCCGCGAAAGCAGTATTGAGTTGTTTGGCCAGTTGGGCCTGCTCTATATTATGTTCCTGGCCGGTGTTGAGATCGATTTGAACGATCTTAGAAACAACCGCTACAAGAGTCTGGTCTTTGGGCTTTTTACCTTTATAATACCCTTGGTGTTAGGCTATGTTTCAAGCCGCTACCTTTTACATTACGCCATAGCCAGTTCGGTGTTAATGGCTGCCATGTATGCTTCACACACACTGATCACCTTTCCGGTGGTAAGCCGTATGGGCCTGGCCGGGAAAAAGGTAGTTAACATAGCCGTGGGAGGCACTATTATTACCGAAACGCTGGTTCTGTTGATTTTAGCGGCAGTGAGCAGCCACTATCGCCAGGAAGCAGACAACATGACAGAAATGAGATTGTTGATAGGTTTGCTCATTTCGTTGCTGGTCATCTTTTTTGTTTATCCGCCTCTGACCCGCTGGTTTTTGAAAAATTTCAGGGATAGTGTGCTGCAATTTGTGTTTATTCTGGTGCTGGCCTTTGGAGCTGCATTGCTTACCGAATATTCGGGTCTGCACGGTGTTTTGGGTATTTTCTTTGCCGGCCTGGTATTAAATAAATACATTCCCAAAGTTTCTCCTTTGATGAACAGGCTGGAGTTTATGGGTAATATGCTGTTTATTCCCTATTTCCTGATCAGCATTGGGATGATGATAAACTTCAGTGTGTTCGCCAAAGGCCCCGGAGCTTTTTATGTAACTTTGGTTATGATAGTAGTGGCTTTGTTGGGCAAATGGCTGGCTTCCGTCCTGGCGAAAAAGTCTTTCAAAATGAGCCGCAGCGAAGGATTGATGCTTTTTGGCCTGAGCTCAGGAAGGGCTGCCGTTACCCTGGCCATTTTAATGATCGGATACAATATTATTTTAGGCTACGATGCTCAGAATGAGCCGGTACGCTTAATGAACGAATACGTGCTCAATGGCAGCCTGGTGTTGATTCTGGTGTCTTGCATCATAAGTGCAGTGGCAACCGAAAACGCTGCCAGGAACATCCTGCTCGATGAAGCAAAAGAGAATCCTCCTCTGGATAGCGTAAATGAAAGTCTGCTTATCCCCATCGCCAATCCCAAAAATATCGACTGCCTGATGCAATTAGCCTTATTGATGAGAGGCTCCAAAGACAAGCTCTATGCTCTCAGGGTGGTGGACGATATTATAAAAGAAAACAGTAAGGAAAACAGTCTGCGGCAACTGATATATGCCTCCAAGCTGGCGGCCGCCGCCGATTTGAAGCTGCAGCAAGTATTGCGCTACGATTCCGATGTGGCTAACGGCATCATTCATACCGTCAGGGAATACGATATTTCCGATGTGCTCCTTGGTTTGCACCATAAACTGCCTTTGAACGATTTCTTTTTGGGAGCCAAAACCCGTAACATTATGACTCAAATGCAAAAAGGAATCTTCATCAGTCGTTTTATTCTCCGTCCGGCCGATGTTCACAGGATTTTGCTGGTGGTACCCGCCAGGGCGGAGTTCGAAAAAGGCTTCCTGTCCTGGCTCAACCGAATAATTAACCTGGCCTCCAACCTTAATGCCGGCATTTCTTTTTACGCTACGGCAGCTACCATCAATCACAGCCGGCGGCTTCTGTCTGTGCAGCAGGTCTCTGTACGCACCAAATGGACAGAGTTTGACGAATTGAACGATTTGCCCACTCTGGCAGACGAGGTCAAACAAGATGACCTGCTTACTGTGGTTTTGTCCCGGCAGGGTTCTGTCTCGTATAATTTTTCTTTTGAAGGTATCACTCAAATACTCGAGAATAATTTTAGTAACTGCAACCTGATGCTGGTGTATCCCGGCCAGACTATATACGGGGACAGCTGGACTTCATTTTACTCTCCTCTGGATTTTTACAACGAGGCCGAAGAGTTGTTGTCTGCTCCTCACAACGACGGCCTGCAGAAAACATCGAAATTGTCGGAATTTCTCAGTCAGGAAGAATCCGACCCACTGGCCCCTGAATCATGAATTGGACACAACGCACCTCCTTGTTAATCGGAGATCAGGCTCTCGAAAAACTGAAACATTCCTGTGTGCTGGTAGTCGGCCTGGGGGGAGTGGGGGCTTATGCGGCCGAATTTCTGGCACGCGCAGGTGTAGGCCGTTTGATTCTCGTAGATGGTGATAAGGTGCAGACTACCAATCGCAACCGGCAACTGCCGGCCTTGTGCAGTACCCAAGGTCGCTTTAAAGTAAGGGTAATGGCAGAGCGTTTGAGGGATATTAATCCTGTGGTCAGCCTGGATTGTTTTCCCTTTTTTCTGGAGGAAGAAGAGCCCGAAGATTTACTGTACGGCCGAAATCGCTATTGCAGTCACAAAGCAGGGCAGGTAAATGGCAGGATTCCTGCCGGTGACGACAGGAAGGAAGTTTATAAATCAGAACTTTCCGGGCAATCGATGCCCATTTGCGATTTTGTGGTAGACGCCATCGACAGCCTCGGCCCCAAAGCCGCTCTTATCCGCTCCTGTCTGGAGCATAGTATTCCATTGGTTTCGTCCATGGGAGCAGGAGCCAAACTCGATCCCTCACAAATAAGCACCTGTGATATTTCCAAAACACATCATTGTGCGCTGGCCAGGGCTTTGCGCCATCGCCTGGGAGCTTTTGGCATACGTAAAGGTTTTCCCGTGGTGTTTTCTTCCGAACAGGCAGCCTCAAAGGCCAAATCCTCCGAAGCGGAACCCACTGTAAAAGTTGTACCCGGCACCATTTCCTATTTACCGGCGGCCTTTGCCTGCCATCTGGCAGCTTATACGATTAAGTACTTAATTTCTGAAAAAATTTCTTCGAAATCTCTGCCCGATTGAGTTGGCCAAGTTGTTCCTAAAAAGTTCAGGTTGTTGATAAATAGGCACAAAATGTATTTCCTCTTTTGCACTAATACAGGAATATTGTCTATTTTTGCGCTTTGTTTAAATTACTCTGATCTATGAAAATACCCGATATACTTCGGAATAAAAAAACTCTTTCCTTCGAAATATTTCCACCCAAAAGACAGGAAGATACTTTTGTGCTTATCGAAGACACCATAAAAGAATTATCCGACTTAGGCCCCGATTTTATAAGCGTTACCTACGGGGCCTTGGGAAATACCCTCAATAATTCGGTTGCCATAGCCAAACACATTAAACAACATACCCTTTCGGAACCTTTGGCCCATCTTACCTGTGTATCGTCCGATAGGGCTCAGGTGGACGAAATTTGCCGGGAACTCAGGGAAGCCAAGGTTAAAAATATTCTGGCTCTCCGGGGCGATTTACCTGCAGATCCGGGCCTCCGTCATCGCGATTTCGTGCATGCTTCCGAATTGACTGCCTATATTTCGACCCATTACGGTGCCGACTTCGCCTTAGGGGGAGCCTGTTATCCCGAGAAGCATCCCGAAGCTGTTTCCATGAAAGAAGACATCAGGCACCTCAAGATGAAACAAGACGCAGGCATGGACTTTTTTATTACCCAGTTGTTTTTTGACAACGAAGCTTTTTACCGTTTTTTGCTCGAGGCCCGAAAGGCCGGCATTACCATCCCGATTATTCCGGGCATTATGCCTGTATCCAATTACAAACAGCTGGATGGTATGATACGGGTCACCGGAGCCGCCATACCCTTGCAACTGCGTAATTACTTTGACCGCTACCGTTACGACAAACAAGCCCTGGAAGAAATCGGCATTATTTATACCAGTCACCAAATTCTGGATCTGATAGCCAACGATGTGGATGGAATACATCTGTATTCGATGAATAAAAGCAGTTTTATCAAAAAATTAATGTCCAACATAGCTTATGTGCGTACCGGCTTCTTTGCTCAGGCATAATGCCCTGACTTATCTGGGTTATTCCGACAGTGATCCGGATGAGCAAACGCTGGTAACGCTCCATTCGGCCCTTAGCCATATAGCTGAATGGTCTGCGTACAAACAGCATTACAGTTACCTGAAAGACTTGTCCGAAGCACCGGCTTTTTTGCAGCAAGAATCCTACAGGAGCTTGCAGGGAAAGCTGGATACGGCTTTGTTGTTTGCTGCCACCCTTGGCCTGGACATTGACCGGCGCATACAGAGCCTTTCTTTAAGCAGGCTTTCGGAAGCCGTGGTGTTAAATGCCGTCGCCAATGTCTATCTCGAAGCCAGGAAAGAAATGTTTATCAAGGAAATAATGCCCGGCGGAGTCCTGTTTTGTCCGGGTTACGCCGGCACCTCGCCCCAGGACAACCGCTCTGTATTGAATCTGCTTGATGCCAAAAAACACCTGGGTATTTACCTGAAAGATTCCGGACTGATGATGCCGGAAAAATCCATGGCCGGTATAGTTGTTGCCAATTATAGTTTCAGTTGCAGGGCTTGTAGCATACGCAGCAAATGCGACTACCTCAGGCAGGCTAAAACCTGTTACGGCAAGCCGGCCCCCGAACGGAAAGAGAGCCGGAGTGCAAAAAGAGACAACACTAAGGCATAAGAACAGAACAAGATAGTAAAGAACAAAAAAATAAGAATCAACGTAATGCCGGAATCCATTTCAAAAAAAGTACAAGTATTCGACGGTGCCATGGGTACCGTACTGACAGCCGATCCCGAAGTAAATTCCTTTTTGCCCGAAGAGCTCAATCTCTTGTTTCCCGAAAAGATTTTGGCCATACACAGGGCTTATGTAGAGGCAGGAGCTCAGTTTATTACAACCAATACTTTCAGCGCCAACCCGATTAAATTAAACTCAAGCCGTTTTAGTTTACACCAAGTGCTGGATGCCGCCATAATGCTGGCCCGTCAGGCTGCCGGGGAAAGCTCCTGCAAAATTATGCTCAACATGGGCCCCACGGGAAAATTGCTCGAGCCCCTGGGAGAGCTCAGTTTTGAAGAAACGTACGAAAATTACAAAACAGTAGTGGAGTATACCAAAGACAAGGTGGACGGTTATGTATTGGAAACTTTTTCGGATCTCTACGAAATCAGGGCAGCTATACTGGCCGTAAAGGAAAACTCAGCGCTGCCTCTGATGGCTACCATGACCTTCGATACTTCGGGCAGGACCCTGACCGGCTCCAGCCCAGAGATTGTCGCTCTTACCCTGAGCGCCCTGGGTGTAGACGTGCCGGGCATCAATTGCTCCACTTCGCCCGAATACCTGATTCCTCTGGTCAAACGAATGAGAGCCTTTACTCATTTGCCCCTGTTGGTTCAGCCCAATAAGGGCTTCCCCATACTTTGCCGGGGATCGGTATCCTATGCCATGAGTGACGAAGATTTCGTTTATTATACAGGCAAACTCATCGACGCCGGGGCCTCTATAGTGGGAGGCTGTTGCGGCACAACTCCCGCAACCATAGCCTTGATGGCTAAATACAAAAGCTTGCCGCTCAAAGAGTATGCTCCTGTGGCCGACAATTACATTTGTTCTTCGACCCGCTTGCTCAAATTGCAACAAGGCCTGGTTTGCGGAGAACGGCTCAATCCCACCGGTAAGAAAACATTGCAGCAGGCCCTTTTATACAGTGATTTCGGCTATCTGCAGCAGGAAGCCCTCAGCCAGCAGGAAGCGGGTGCCCACTTTTTGGATTTGAATGTAGGTGTTCCCAATGCAGACGAAGTTGATTTGTTGTGTCGAGCAACCAAAAAGGTACAGGAAATTTGTGATTTGCCCTTACAGCTTGACAGCTCCAATCCCGAGGCCATCGGGGCAGCCCTGCGGGTTTACAACGGAGTGCCGGTAATCAATTCCATCAACGGCAGCGGGCCGGTGCTCAAGGCCCTGCTTCCGCTGCTGGCCAAATACGGTGCTTCGGCTGTTGCCCTTACCCTCGACGAACAAGGTATACCCGAAACAGTGGAAGGACGCTTGCGTATTGCTAAACGCATCATTGCCCGGGCGGCCGCCCGGGGCATCAACAAAAACCGGCTGATTTTCGATGCACTGGTTATGGCCGTTTCGTCCAACCAAAGTTACGGCCTGCTCACACTGGAAACCCTGCGCAGTCTTAAAAAAATGGGAGTCCTTACCACCATAGGCTTGTCTAACGTGTCCTTTGGTTTGCCCGACCGTCCTCTGTTGAATCGCAGTTTTTTGCTGATGGCTTTGACTTCGGGCCTGGATATTCCTATTTTGAATCCTTTAGACAAAGAGAACATGCAAAGCCTCAGGGCTTTCAATGCCTTATCGGGGGCAGACCCCGCCTGTGAAAACTACATTTCCTATCGTTCCATAAGCCCGGTACAAGAACAAAGCGACAGTCTTTACCAGGTGGTGCTCAGCGGTTTAAAAGAATCATTACCTCAGGCTATGAACACTATTCTCAAAGAAAAAGAGCCACAACAGATCATCAATGAGGATTTGATACCTGCTTTGGACGAAGTAGGGCTGCGTTTCGAAAAAAAACTCGTATTTTTGCCCCAGCTCATTCGTTCGGCAGAAGTGGCCCGTCAGGCTTTTCAGCATTTGGGAGAAATGTATGTCCAAAAGACAGACAAATCTCAGGGCCTGGTGGTATTAGCCACAGTAAAGGGTGATATTCACGATATTGGCAAGAATATTGTCAAGGTAGTGTTGGAGAGCCATGGCTACCGGGTGCTGGATTTAGGCAAGAACGTGGATACAGAAAAAGTGCTGGAAGCATACCGGACTCATCGTCCGCTGGCCATAGGGCTCAGCGCCCTGATGACCACTACGGTGCCCTCGATGAGCCGGACAGTGGAAGCACTTAAAGCGCTGAATGCCGAATGTCCGGTGATTGTAGGCGGGGCGGTCCTTACCGGGAGCCTGGCGCGGGAGATGGGTGCCGATTACTACGCAGCCGACGCGTTGACGGCCATCCGTATTTTGGAAGAATTATGATACAGGGAATTGATATACACAAAAGTTTTGGCCCTCTGGAAGTACTCAAGGGGCTCCATATAGAAGTAAAGGCGGGCGAAGTGGTGGCGGTGGTAGGCCCCAGCGGCGCAGGCAAGACAACCTTGCTGCAGATACTGGGCACGCTTGATCGTCCCAACCGCGGCAGTGTCTTTATCAACGGCACCAAAGTCTCTGCCCTGGGCCAACGGGAACAAGCCTTATTTCGAAATCGTCATATAGGTTTTGTGTTTCAGTTTCATCAGCTCTTGCCGGAATTTACCGCCCTGGAAAATGTGAGCATTCCGGCTCTGATTGCGGGCAAAAGCAAAAAAGAGGCCGAAGCTTTGGCCTTGGAAATGCTCGATTACCTGAATCTGTCCGATCGTATTAACCATAAACCTTCGGAACTGTCCGGGGGAGAGAATCAACGGGTGGCGGTTGCCAGAGCTCTGGTAAACAGGCCAAAAGTGGTTTTCGGAGACGAACCCTCCGGGAGTCTTGACAGTAAACACAAAACGGAGTTGCATCAGTTGTTTTTTGATTTGCGCGAACGTTTCGGACAAACTTTTATTATAGTAACTCACGACAAAGAACTGGCCCGCCTGACCGATCGGGTTATCGAAATAAAAGACGGCATCATCCTATCTTAATAAAAAGAATTATGAACAAAATCCTCCTTGCTGTATTGATCCCTGTTTTGCTAAGCTTGTTGTCCTGCAGGCAAAAGCAGACACAGGATGCCCGGGCAGAGAATCAAACATCCAAAATCTCCGTGTTGATTGAATATGCCGACAGTACGGTAAAAGTTTCCCGGCGGGCATTCGGCATTCGTGTCAGCAGAGTGGGTATGCATGTAGTGGCCGTTTCCCGCAGAAAAAACGTGGAATTCATTCTTAAGGGCAAGGCCGCCGAAGGCTCATTCAAACTCTACAGCGATCATGCCTCTGCCCTGCGTCTGGATGGAGTAGAATTGTTCAATCCCGGAGGGCCGGCCATCAATATCCAATCTCCTCAGCATGCTTTGATTTTGTTGTCGCCCGGGAGCGAAAACGTACTCAAAGATGGTTCCCTGTATGTTGTACCGCCCAAAGGAGAACAAATGAACGCCTGTTTGTACAGCGAAGGAAATTTGATTTTTTACGGTTCGGGAAGCCTGCTCATAAAAGGAAATTATAAACACGCGGTTTACTGCAGGGGTTATCTCAAACTCACCGATAATTGCGATATCAGCATTAGCGAGGCAAAAAAAGACGGTTTTCACGTGTTGGGCGACGTGTTGATAGAGGGCGGCCGGCTCAACGTCAATGCAACAGACGACGGTTTGAAATCCTCGGGGAATATGTTGGTTAATAAAGGAGATATCGTCATCAGGGCTATGAAAAAAGATGGCTCCGAAGGCCTGGAATGCAGCCGGTTAACGGTTAACGGAGGTCAAATGAGGGTGCTGGCCTACGACGATGCCGTCAATACTGCCAGGGAATTGATAATCAACGGTGGTTCCTTGTATTGCTACAGTTTATACAACGATGGCATAGACAGCAACGGCTCCATTCAGATCAACGGAGGGCTGGTGGTTTCCTCGGGTAGCCAAATGCCCGAAGAGGGAATAGATTGCGACCGGAATGCTTTTGTGATTACCGGAGGCACCGTCATTGCCAGCGGAGGCGGAACCAGCGTGCCTACGGCCCGTATGACCACACAGCCTTCGCTGATTTATTCCGGAGATTTCGAACAGAGCATTCACATCCGCGGAGCAGGCGGCGAAGATGTTCTGACATACTTCCTGCAGAGAAGCTATTACCAGTTTACCCTTTTATTCAGCAGCCCGACGCTCAAACCGGGTTCCGGTTACCAGTTGTATTCCGGCGGACAGCCCGAGGGAGGAACTCAGTTGTATGGCTACTACACAGGTTCAACCTACAAGCAGGGAGTGAAGAAGGCGGATTTTACTACTTCTTCTATGGTAACAGTAATAGGAGAGTTACGTCAGGGAGGCCCCATGCACAGGGGAGCCTTTCCTCCCGGCCGGCCCGGAGAAGCTCCAGGCAGCCCCGGAGAACCTCCCTTCAATCCCGCAGACCTTCCTCAAAATTCCCCGGTACAGAGCCAGGCTCCAGGTGCAGCAGCAATGCAACCGGGGGATCCGGGTTTTGCTCCGAATCCCCCGCAAGGTGGTATGTACTATCGGGAACCTGTAGAAGTTCCCGACTGGCCCGATAAGTTGTAAGGTCTTTATTTGGGTGTGATTACGTAGCTCTTGCCCTTTTCGGTCGTAAAATCTACCGTTAAGTATTTTTTGTCAGGTAACTTGGTGGCCTCTACCCGGCTGTTGTCCTGAAAACCTCCGGCGCTCACTGTTTTAAACAAGGGATTCGGGTTTTGTCCTTCCGCGGTTTTCACTTTGGCTCCTTTTATACTGAGCGGTTCGGAACTGCGCAGGCGGCAATTGCCTCCCAGGCTTGAATGCAGAACGGCCTTGCTGATCTTGCCGTTTTTCCACTCAATATCCAGTTCGAATCCTCCCCGTGTTTTGATTCCGGTAATTTTTCCCGAAGGCCATTCCTTAGGAATGGCCGGCAGCAAATGTACTAAACCTGCATGGCTTTGTACTATCATTTCCATAATACCGGCTGTGTAACCAAAGTTACCGTCAATCTGGAAGGGTGGGTGTGCATCGAGCATATTGGCATAGAGGCCGCCTCCGTTTAGTTCTGATTTACCGAAACCGATGGGATTGAAAAGGTTACGGATTATTATATTGGCGTGATCGCCGTCGAGCAGGCGAGCCCAGAGGTTGATTTTCCAGCCCATGGACCAGCCGGTGGCTTCGTCGCCCCGGAGTTCCAGCGTGCGCATGCTGGCCTGGAACAATTCGGGTGTTTCGTTTATATTGATCTGATTGCCGGGATGCAGGCCGTAGAGATGCGAAACATGCCTGTGGCGGGGTTCACCGTCACGGAAATCCTGTTGCCATTCCTGCAACTGGCCTCTTGCGCCAATACGGTATGGCAGCAATTTTTTCAGTTGTTCACTCAGTTTGTTGCGGAAATTCTCATCAACTCCCAGGATCTCAGAGGCTTCGACAGTACGGGTGAACAATTCTTTGATCAGGGCCATATCCATGGTGCTTCCCATGCTGATGGCCGCTTTTTGACGCTCGCCGTAGATGAAATTATGTTCCGGAGAATTGCTTACCGGGGTTACCAAATAGCCTTCGCCATTGTCGACCAGCCAGTCGGTAAAAAATTCAGCTGCTCCTTTGATGATGGGATAGGCATCGTTTTGGAGGAAATTTTTGTCGCCGGTATACAGATAATGTTCCCAAAGGTGACTGCTCAGCCAGGCACTGGCCATAGGCCAGTAGGAGGAAGTGGGCGTGCCGTCGTTGGGATGGGTTTCTCTCCAGATGGAAGTGTTGTGATGGGCTACCCAGCCATTGCGGCCGTACATTTCGCGGGCGGTTTTGTTGCCCGAAATGGCCATCTCTTTTATCATCTGGAAGAAGGGCTCGTGGCATTCCGATAAATTGCCTGGTTCTGCCGGCCAGTAATTCATTTCGGCATTGATGTTGAGGGTGTAGCCGCAATTCCACGAGGGCATGACTTTGTCGTTCCAGATGCCTTGCAGGTTCATGGGCTGACCGCCCGGACGTGAAGCGCTGATCATCAGATAGCGACCGTATTGGTAGAGCAGGGTGATCATGCCGTTGTCGTAGTCGTCGTAAAATCGATCTATGCGTTCATCGGTAGGCAAGGCTGCCAGTTCTTTTTTGTAAGGCATTTCGAAACTTACCCGATCAAACAATTGTTTATAATCCTGAATGTGTTCTTTTTTCAGATCAGAGTAGCTCTTTAGAACGGCTTTTGCCATGGCTTCTTCGGCCAGCTTGACAGCATCTTTGCCCTGGCGTGAAGGGCTTTTGTCGAAACCGTTAAAGCTGGTGGCGGCCGATAAAATAAATACGATTTCATTTCCTCCGGTAATCCGCATAACGTTGTCTTCGGATTCAATTTTGGAACCGGGAGCCAGTACTTGCAGGCGTGCTTCGTAAAAAGTGCCCAGGCCGTTGATCTGATCGCCGTACAAAACGTTTTCGCTGTATTTACGGCTGCCATCGGCAAAATAAAGTTCCGGATGTCTGCCTTCGGCTTTCCAGCCTTTAATCATGCCGTCTCCGCGTCTTTGGCCGTGTCCGGGAGCTTGTCCGCTCACTTTGTACACATTGTTTTCTATTCCGAATACAGTCGTGGCACGGTGATGCGAAGTAAAATGCAGGCTAAAATCGAATTCAGCCTTTTGATCGCAGGTCATTTTCATCACAATTACCTGGTCGGGATGTGAAATGAACATTTCGCGGGTGTAATTCAGGCCGTTCTGTTTGTAGCTCATGCGAAAGACCGAGTTGGCAATGTCCAGTTCCCGCCTGTAATCGCTGATTTCTCCCTGAGTATGGTTGGTTAAATGCCAGTCTGCCAAGGGCTGGTAATTCTCGTGTAAACGCCCCAGCCAATGATATTGTACTACTTCGTTAGCTTCGGCGTACTTTCCCTGGAGCAGTAAACCAACGACTTTGTCGTAAGAAGGAGTGACATCGTGTACTTTCCACACGGTGGCGGGTTCACCGCTGTAGAGGGTATTATCGTTTAATTTGATAATTTCGTTCACGGCATCGCCGTAAACCATAGCACCAAGACGTCCGTTCCCCAGGGGCAGAGCTTCGTTCCAATTGGCAGCGGGTTTGTTGTACCAGAGGCTTAAATCGCTGGCTAACACAGAAGAAAGCGGGCAGCTTAGCAGCAGTCCCAGAAGTAAAATTGGTAGTTTAGATTTCATAATTAAGGGTTGAGGTAATTGATAATGACATAGATCGCCACAAACATACAACTAATCTGTCTGTCTGACAGGTTAAAAGCTGCCAATAAATAATTAAAATCAGAAAATCCATTTCAAACCCAGTGTGGGTCTGACAACGAAACCTTCACGTCCACCGTAATTAAGCGCCAGCTCAATTTCGCTGCCTAAAGAGAAGTGTTCGTTGAAATTCCACCAGAGCTGAGGTTCGCTCACAAAAGAAGTATACCTGTTGGTTCCGGAAAAATTATTTTGTTCCAGCCAATAATCGGCGAATCCCGCAAAACTGAGCCTCTGTTGCAAAAAATGCATTTCCCAGACCGCCGTCAGTTGCGCCGAGTGTTGTTTGCCGGCAATATATTTATACAAAGCTTTCAAATTTAAAGCGCTGTTGTGTTTTTCCCAGGACCAGGCACGATCCAGGCCGGCCAGATAGCAATTACTCAAAGGAATAGCCAATGAAGCCAGGGACGAAAGACCGGCATTGAATTCCAGATGCAGGCTCCAGGCTGTTTGCTTGAGACTAAAACAACGTTCCAGTTCCATGTAAGCTGTAGAAGTGTTTTTTTCGGAACCATAATTGTAGTCGAAATCAATAAAGAAATAAGTGTTGCCCCAATCATCGGGTTCAAACATTTCGAAGGTGCTGGTCAGGAACTTCCTGTCGTATCCGAAATCATAATGCAATTGCAGGTTGGTTTTGGCAATAAGCTGAAATGTAAAACCAAGGACGAAAATCAACAGGAAGAGTTTTTTCTTAAAACAAAGCATGGACAATTAGTAAAAATGATCAATTGCCGCGAAGATACTGTTTTTTGAGTGTTTGTTTAAAATTCCGGGATCAATAGGTTGGACTGGTCGCTTATTTTTTTTATCTTGCGCAGAATTTGTTCGGGCAATACACAAAAAAGCCCGTTTTTTAGTATTTAGTATGAAACTGTAAATTGATAAACTATGAAAAAGTATCGTTGTGTTATTTGCAACTACATTTACGATCCGGCCGAAGGTGATCCGGATAGTGGCATTGAACCGGGAACTGCATTTGAAGATATTCCCGATGATTGGACCTGTCCTTTGTGCGGAGCCGGGAAAGAAGATTTTGAGCCGGAGGATTAGGCTTTAGTGCTTAACCACTTAAAATCTTTAATCATGAAACCTAAATTATTAATTCTAATTCTAAGTGTTATTATGACTATTCTGAGTGCAGGAGCAAAAGCTCCTTTCGAAAAACCCCGGCTAAAGTATGCCCCCAATGCCCTGGAGCCGGCTATCAGTGCTGAAACCATTGAATTTCATTATGGCAAGCACCTGCAAGCATACATCAACAACCTTAATAATCTGGTTGAAGGAACAAAATTTGCCGAAATGTCTTTGGACGAAATTGTTTTGCAAGCAGAAGGCGGCATCCTGAATAACGGAGCACAGAGCTGGAATCATATTTTTTATTTTGACAGTTTTTCAGCTAATCCCAAAACAGCGCCAACAGCTAAGCTTTTAGATGCCATTGTCCGCGATTTTGGTTCCTTTGATGCCTTCAAAGAACAATTTGCAAAGGCTGCAGCCACTTTGTTTGGTTCCGGCTGGGCCTGGTTGTCGGCAGACAAAAACGGAAAGTTGGTTATTTCGGCTGAATCCAATGCCGGAAACCCA
>CAZNQD010000004.1:0-74010 GCA_964575345.1 uncultured Bacteroidales bacterium | reverse complement strand
GCCACAAAAGGATGATCGGCCTTCAGTCCGTAAGAAAGCACCACCAAATCGTAGTTTTCCAAAGCAGACAGGGTGTCGGTGTCGACTGAGCTAAAGTCTTTGATATCGATGGATTCGGAAGCCACTTCCGCTATTTTGGTGTAATTAAAGAAGGGATCACTGTCTATGTCCTGAGTCGATGCATCGTACAAATAAGCCACTTTGGATTCGCTGAAATCAAATTCTTCGTCGCCTTCGTCCACAATGACACTATAGATAAGCAGACCGCCCACATTGGGACCAAAAGCAACGTCCACAGAGTCGGTGATATCTGCATTTACCTGAAAGACATTACTATTGTCGCCTTCTGCTCCTGTCATTTTTTCGGCACCTGCCGTACGCGTACAGTGGCCCGATTTACACTCGATGCCGCGAGGGTCGGTGTTGTTGGCAGATCTGGTAATGATAGTGATGGTCTGACCTGCCACTAATTTTTTTATGGTAAAAGTCTGAACGTCCTTATTCATCCTGAAATAAGCATTGCCTTCTTGCCAACGGACTTCAAAAGTATTGGCCTGGATATTGGCAAAATAGAGTTCACTGAATTCGGGCAGGATTTCGCCTTGCGCCTTGACTTCTCCGGTAAAAGCGGTTACGTTGGTAGCACGTGTATCTGCCACTCCATCTTTGACGGTTTGTAGCCAATTTTCGGAATCAGCCAGGATTTTCTCTACAGAAGCCGCACTCATCCCTTTTTCTCTCACATCCCACGACTTACGGGCTTGCATGGGTAATGCCAATATTAGCAACGTGCTGATAACCACGTAAAATTGTTTCATAGGCTTAAACATAATTAATAGTCGTATTCTTAAATAAAAAGATAGTTGCCATGCACAGCCCGCACTCTTTTACCCACCCGAAAGGAGGAATGCCCTCGCACAATTTCCGTTGTCCACAAGAGGCAATAACCACTAACAGGAAATCATTCAGCACTACTGGTATTAGTGTTTTGTAATTCATCAGGTTTTATTAAGGTAGTATCCCAAAAAGTGTGTAAAGCGCATTTTTAAAGATTCTACACTATACACGGCCGCAAGTTAGTAAAATATTGTGAGAAATTCTACAAAAAAGAAGACGGATTAAACATGATTTTGAAATTAAGCCTGGAAGCTTTGTTGAAATCGAAGCCTGATATTTACAAAAAAAAGGGGTGATGACTGGAATGGATTTTGTAGTTTTGGCAATGTTTAATAAATACTATTGATTCCAAAGATAAGAAAATCATGAAGAAAATATAAGAACTGATACTGATGGGATTTATTTCCAATAGTGTAGTTGCTCAAAATTATCAAAATGGAAAACATAATAGAAAAAATTCGAACGGAATTAAAACACAGTATTGACGAGAAAACTCAGGCCACAAGTCAACATTTCTCGACGAAATTCTGGAAATAGCGGATATCTTGCTGACAGACAAGGATGATTTAGTGCAAAAAGGATATGCTTGGATGTTAAAAGCTGCCAGTGAAGCGAATCAACGAGAAGTGTTTGAATGTGTAATGAAAAACAAATCCATTATGCCTCGCACTGCCTTGCGATATGCCATTGAAAAGATGCCAAAAGAGTTGAAGATCAAAGTAATGTCCTAATTCATGAAATATTACCCTTTCACCGAAAATATACTTGATGCACTAACCGGGATGATCTATTTTTGTGGTTTAAAATGAATGTGGAATGAAAATAAAATACCTATGAAAAACAAGAATTTTATCGTTTTGCTTCTTCTGTTGTTTTTTGTGACTGCCTGTAACAAAGGCACCGGAAAAATCACTGTCGGGTATGTGCAAATAAATGAAGATGTGGTACTTAACGAGGCCAAGGCGGGTGTGTTTGAGGCTTTGGCCGATTCGGGTTTTGTAGTCGGAGAAAGCATTAAACTGATCGACAACAACGCCCAGAGTGACCTGTCGATGATTATCACCATTTTACAATCGTTGCAAGCACGGGGAGTAGACCTGATCATCACCAACAGTACCCCCTGCATGGTAGCGGCAGCGCAGCTGGTCAGCGACATACCGCTTGTGTTTACCGTGGCATTCAGCCCTGAGCAAATGGGGCTTATAACCACTCCCGACAATCTTTACGGTGTTTATGATCCCCTCAACAGTGAAGATTTTGCCGATATGCTTCTTGAAATCCTGCCCCGGACAAAACGAATTGGCATTCCCTACAACAATGCGGAACCCAATGCCTCGTATTCGGCAGACAAGTTTAGTAAAGAATTCGAAAGCAGGGGCATTGAGGTGGTAAAATCGGCCCTTACCAGCGTAAACGAGATTGTAATGGTGGGGCAAAATCTGCTCGCACAAAAGATTGATGCCTTGATAGTGACTGCCGACAATACCGTGTACAGCGGTTTGAATGCTTTGTCAAAATTAGCGGGCGAAGCAAATGTGCCACTGTTTGTAAGCGATCCGCTGCAGGCCGAAAAAGGAGCGGCCGTAGGGATGGGAGTCAACTACCGGCAATGGGGTTACCTGAGCGGCCTGAAGGCGGTAGAAATACTGCGCGGAAGAACTCCTGCAAAAAGAATAGAAGCCATAGAGGGTACTGACTTTGTGATTAATGAAAAGGCCTGTATGGATCAGATGCTGTTCGTGCCCCCTGCCATTAAAGCAAAAGCAAGGTTAATCGCTGATTAATAGGGAGGCGGGGGGGAGCTGCCATTTGTCCTTCAAGTTGTTGAGTGCAGCGGGGTTGGTCACCAGATTTAAGGGGACCATATTGCTGACACCTATTTCGGAACAGGCTTTGCCCTCGAGCACATCGGCGGCCATTTGTCCGGCAAGGTAGCCCACTTCGGTGTATTTTGCACCCAGGCCGAACAGGGTATTGCCGTACACGCTGTTCGTATTGTTGATAAATAAGGGTATACTTGCTTTTTCGGCGGCTTTGATCAGCTGGTCAATGGCGGCTTCTACCACATTGTCGCCTCCCACCCACAAGGCTTCTACGCCGCGGGCGGTAAGAGACATCGCTGCTTCAAGAATCTGTGTCGTGTTTTCAACCCCCATTTCATAGAGCTCAATACCCAGTTCCGCACATTTCTTTCGGGCCAATCTGACACAGGCCTCCGAACAAGTTTCGCTGGTGCACCAAACGCTTCCCACTTTTTTCAGATTGGGGTTCATCTGTTTGGCCAGCTCAAAGCTTTCTTCTACCGGCTGAAAAGTACCGATGCCTGTCAGGTGCGGGGGATGCTGGCCGGGTTCCGGCCCGGTGATACCGACTCCTGCACCATAGGGGTCGGTAACTGTGCAAAAGATGTGCAGGACTTCGCCCTTTTTGTTGGCATTGGCCATGACCTGCAGCGAGGGAGTGCTTATGGTAATGACCATGTCAAAGCGACTGCTGACAATGTTTTGCGCAATGGCGTTGGCTGTTGCCATGTCTCCGTCGGCACAATAATACCGGATTACACAATTTTCCCTATCCAGGTAGCCCCTTTCGGACAAAGCCTCAATAATTCCTCTTTCGGCGTCCTCGAGCATGGGCCGCGCAATCATTTTGAAAACCGCGATTCTCAATTCCTCTCTTTGCACTTTTTCCCGGTTTTCCAGATCCAGCAACAACAGGATTCCCGAAACCAGCACCAGTGCAACCAGCACTTTGGCAATGCTTTTCATTTTGTAGGATATTATCTTCCTGATTGAAGAGCAAAAGTAATAAAAAAGGTTTATTCGTGGTCTGAAATCATTTTTTACTTGTTTTGAGCAGTCTGCCATTAGAACAGAAGCTGTTGTTTCGGTTAAATTTATCATCTTCGTCCGTATTTCGTCGATTTAATATACCTTTGTGCATTCCATTTTTTGAGAGATTCAACAATCCGGGCAAGAAAAGGTAAGAAGTTGAAAACACTGAAATAAGTCTGCATATGAAAAATAACTGGATTAGGAAAATCATCGGAGGTATAAGCCTGACTTCGGTACTCTTTGCTTTTCAAGCTTGCTATGGAACTCCCCGCGACTTCGGAATTGATTTATTCGTCGAAGGGCAGGTTAAATCCGCTACGTCAGGATTGCCCATTCCGGGGATTTTAGTTTCGGTGGCCGGCATTGGTCAAAGTGAATGGACCGACGAGGAAGGTAAGTTTTCGTTTTATACAGTAAAAACGGAGGAAATAATACTGCATTTTCAGGACACCGACTCCATTCAAAACGGACACTATAACAACAAGGAAACTGTTTTGAACGTACTGAGCGAAACTATTTACGTAAATATCGCATTGGAAGAAAAATAAATGTTCGATTCATTAAAAAAGGCCGCTTTTAGAAAATTCAAAGAATCGGAAACAAGGCTTCATGAACTGAATTATTTGTTTTGGGAATGCACCACCAGATGCAATCTGAATTGCCTGCATTGTGGCAGTGATTGCTCAAAAGACAGCCTGCACCGGGATATGCCCTCCGGGGACTTTTTTCGTGCCATCGATACCATTACCACTATTCCTAAGCATTTTACAGTTGTATTTACCGGCGGAGAACCTCTTTTGCGAAACGACCTGGAGCTTTGCGGACGAGAATTGAGAAAACGCGGATTTAGATGGTCGCTGGTTTCGAACGGGTATTTATACGACAGGCAAAGACATAATTCACTGCTCAATGCCGGAATGGGAGCATTGACTCTCAGTCTGGACGGGCTAAAAGACTCGCATAACTGGTTAAGGAATAATCGCAAGAGTTTTGACAGAGTGATCAATGCGATGGAACTGGCAGCCTCTTCCAACAGGTTAAACTTTGATGTCGTAACTTGTGTGAATCAAAAGAATTACAACGAACTGGAGCAAATCAGGGAATGCCTGATTTCTAAAAATGTCCCGGCCTGGAGATTGTTCACCATTATTCCTATCGGCAGAGCTGCGCATAATCCTGACTTGTCGCTGAACGACCATCAATTTGCCGGATTAATGGATTTTATAGCCAGGCACCGAAAATCCAATGAGATTGATGTGAAATTTAGTTGTGAAGCCTACGTTGGGAAATACGAAGCTTTAGTCAGAGATACTTACTTTTTTTGCAGAGCTGGAATTAATATTGCTTCGATTTTGATTGACGGCACCATTTCGGCCTGTCCCAATGTGGACAGAACTTTTGCTCAGGGCAATATTTATTCGGACAATTTTTACGAAATTTGGCAAAATAAATTTCAGGTGTTTAGAAACAGGGAATGGACCAGGACCGGACAATGTGAAAATTGCATGGATTATAAGGATTGTCAGGGAAGTGGATTTCATAATTGGCAGGGTGATAAGAACAACGTGTTACTCTGTCACAAAGAAAAAATAGAAAAGGCGGCAAATGAATCTTTCAGATCTTAATTTTTAAATAGCATGAACACTATCATTACCTGGAAAAAGGAATACGAGATTGGAGTTCCGGAAATAGACTCTCAGCATCAGTTTTTTGTTGGTATCATTCAAAAGATTAATGCGGCTTATGCCAATGATTGTGATAAGGATCATATTAGTCTGTTGATTAAAGAATTATACAAATACGTCGATTTCCATTTTATTAGTGAGGAGAATAGCATGATTTTCCACAAATACCCGGAGTATAAGAACCATAAAAAAGAACACGATGCATTGTTAAGCAGACTGGCCGAACTAATTGGAGTATTTGAATCAGAGTTTATTGATCGCTTAGAATTAATGGATTTCCTAATGAGCTGGTTTGTAGATCATACTACAAAAACAGACAAAAGATTTGGTGATTATTTAAGAATTGGCAATTTTATTTAATCAGCCTACACCACCAAAGGAGGACAACCTGATTTGCATGGAATTCATAAGCAAGAGTCAGATTATTTATCTAAATTTGAGGCTAATAGGTTTTTTTGCGTCTTTTATAATCGCGGCCAAAATGAAACACTTCTTAAAAATCAATCTGTTTATAGCATTTTTTTTATCTCTTTTATCCTGCACAAAGCAAGTTAAAGAAAAGATGGAAACGGGCAGGTTTGAACCCAGTTGGGCATCCTTGAGCCAATACGAAGTGCCGCAATGGTTCAGAGATGCCAAGTTTGGCATCTGGGCGCATTGGGGGCCTCAATGCCAGCCCGAAGCCGGCGACTGGTATGCCAGAAATATGTATTATCAGGATCAATGGCAATACAAGTATCATGTAGAGCATTACGGACATCCATCTGAAGCGGGATTCAAAGAGGTGATCAATGAATGGAAGGCCGAAAACTGGAATCCTGAGGAACTGCTGGCTTTGTACAAACGCGCCGGCGCCAGATACTTCTTTGCCCTGGGCAATCACCACGATAACCTGGATTTATGGAACAGCAAATACCAGCCCTGGAATTCGGTGGCTGTCGGCCCTCAAAAAGACATCCTGGCAGGCTGGGCCAAAGCGGCCGGAAACCAGGGTCTGCCGTTCGGGGTGAGTATTCATTCGGCCCACGCCTGGCGCTGGTACGAAGCAGCCCAGTTGTCCGACAAAGAGGGTCCGCTGGCCGGTGTTCCATACGATGGCAGACTGAGCAAAAAAGACGGCAAAGGGAAATGGTGGCAAGGTCTTGATCCTCAGGATTTGTACGCTCAAAACCATGCCCTGAGCAATGAAAGCGAAAACATAAGCAGCATTCACAATCAATGGCATTGGGCTAAGGGTGCTGTGCCGCCTTCGGAGGAATATTGCCTGAATTTCTATAATCGTACGGTGGATATGATCAATCAGTTCCAGCCGGACTTGATCTATTTTGATGATACGGCTTTGCCTTTGTGGCCTGTAAGTAACGTAGGACTGGAAGTGGCCGCGCATTTCTATAATTCAGACATGAAGCGACACCAGGGCAAACTGGAGGCTGTTCTGTTTGGCAAAGTGCTCAGCGAGGAACAAAAAGCCTGCATGGTCTGGGATGTCGAAAGGGGTGCACCTGATGCTATTCAGGAGCAGGCCTGGCAGTCTTGCACTTGTCTCGGTGGCTGGCATTACGACCGGGGGCTTTACGACCGCAACGGCTACAAATCGGCCAAAACAGTGATGCAGCTATTGGTCGACATTGTAAGCAAAAACGGAAATCTCTTGCTTAGCGTTCCGCTGCGCGGTGACGGTTCCATAGACGACAAAGCCTTGAAGATTGTTGAAGGCATTACAGAATGGATGGACCTGAACAGCGAATGTATCTACGAAACCCGTCCCTGGCACACCTATGGTGAAGGCCCCAAAGCTGAACAGGCCAATCCGATTAATGCCCAGGGTTTCAACGAGGGCAGGGGCGGAGCCTATACTGCGGAAGACATTCGTTTTACCAGCAAAGGAGCCGTGCTTTATGCCGTAATGATGGAAAAACCCGCCCGGGGGCAGCGCATTCTTATCAAGTCCCTGGCCGACGGAAGCCCTTATTTCAAAGACGATTTAGATGCCGTTGAATTGCTCGGTGCCGGCACTGTTTCGTACAAGTCGACCAAAGCAGGGCTGGAGATCAGATTGCCCGACACAAAAAACCTGACAGCACCGCTGGTGCTGAAAATCAATCGATAAGGCTCGTTTTACGGGAGCCGCTCAGTTTCTGACGTTTATTCTTTATGTTCAGCCTGATTGCCTCTATCGTCTTGTTTAAGCTGGCAAGTTGAGTCCAGGCCTAAGCCTGCAACTCACCGTCGATGATTTGTATCTTTTTGTAAATGATGTCGCGTTCTTCTTTGAGCTTTTCGATATTGCGGTTCATTTCCCTGAGCAGGGCAGAACCCGAAGAAGCCTTGGCAGTGTTGAAAAAGCCAATATTGTTTTCGCAGGTCTTTATTTCGTTGGTGATGGAGTCGAACTGACGCATCAGACGTTCACGTTCGTGCAGCACCTTGGATTGCCCTTTGCCTTTGATGTCTTCCAGATTGCTTTGGAAACTGCTCAGGCGACGGCTGGCCTTGTCTATATTGAAATGGCCCATCAGGCTGTCCATGGCGTTGTGCCACTGTTTGTAGATTCTGTCTTTTTCTTTGAAAGGCACAAAACCCAGGGCATTCCACCTGGCGTTTAATTCCCTGATCAGGCGCAAGGTTTCTTCGTTTTCCTTGTCGGTGTTTTCTTCCGATTCAGCCAGGGCCTTTACCTGGGCAATCAGTTCCTTTTTGGCGGCCAGGTTTTGGTATTCCACGCTGCGCTGGCTGGTGGAATTTTTTTCTTTTTGTTCAAAGAAATAATCGCAAGCCGAGATGAAGCGTTTCCACAATACATCTGAATATTTTCTGGGTACAGGGCCAATGGTTTTCCACTCTTTCTGAATCTGAATCAGCTGGTCCGAGGTGGTATTCCAGTCGGTGCTGTCTTTGAGGCTTTCTGCTTTTTCGCAGAGTTCTCTCTTTTTTTCCAGGTTTTGGTTGAGCCCCTCTTTTACGGTTTTGTAAAAACTGCTTTTGGTCTGGAAAAACTGGTCACAGGCAGTGCGGAAACGTTCGAAGACCTTGGCGTTGGCCTTTTTGGGGGCAAAGCCTATGGTTTTCCAGCGTTCCTGCCATTCGATGACTTCGGTGGTTTTGCGGTCCCAGTCGCGGAAGCTTTTCAGTTTGCCGAAATCAATGGCTTCCAGGCTTTCGCAAATGGAAGTCTTTTGAGCCAGGTTTTCGTTTTCTATTTCTTTGAGCCTTTCAAAAAAGGCCTGGTATTTTTTGTTGATTTCGGTAGAGGCGTCTTTGAAGCGTTGCCAGATTTCTTCGCGCATTTCTTGTGCGACAGGGCCGGTTTCGCGCCAATCTTCGTGCAGCTTCTGCAGGCGTTTGAAGGCTTTTACCACGTCGCTGTCTTCTTTGAGTTGTTCGGCTGTCTGGCAGAGCTCGGTTTTGATTTCGAGATTCTTTTTGAAATCGTAATCGCGGAATTCGTTGTTGATCTTGATTTGGTCGTAAAAACGTTCAACTTCGAATTGATAATTCTTCCAGAGTTCGTTTACTTCTTCGGAGGGAACTTGTCCGATATTCTTCCATTCCTGCTGGAGTTTTCGGAATTCGGGGATTTTTCTGCGAATGTCATCGGAGCTGTCAGTGAGGGCTTTGATAACTTCGATGAGCTGATTCTTTTTGGTCAGATTATCCTTCTTTTGTTTTTCAAAATCGGCTGTCCATTGAATACGTTTTTCGCGCCACTGATTCATCAGGTCTTTGAATTCGGCTTCGATGGCATTGGCTTCGCTCAGGTCGAAATTGGCAGGATCGCCGCCGGCTTTGATAAAGGCTTTCCTGGAAGATTCGATATCCAGTTTATGTTGTTTGTAAAAGGATTGTTTGATGTTTTCGACCTTGCTCTTAATATCGATACTCTCTGTTTGTATGAGTTCTCTGAGTTGGTCTATCAAATTTTTGATGACGGAATAGTCAATATGGGAAGCAAATTCAGCGAGGGTTTCGGCCGGGCTTATCGTTTCGGCTTCTGCTTCGATGGAGGCCGGGGCTTTTGCTTCGTCACTTGCAGCTTCGGTGCCGGCCGGGGCTTCAATTTCAACCGTTTCAGCTTCAACTTCGGCCTTGGCCGCAATTTCGGCTTCTGGCTCATTCTCAGCCTTGGTTTTTGACTTGGTTCTGGGCGTTTTAGCCTTTGGTGCTTTTATTTCCTGAACAGCAGCATCAGCTTCCCCGGATTTGAACGGGGCAGCCTCTTCCGGGCTTGTTTTTTCTTCTGCGGGCAGGTCTTGAGTATCGTTTGTAATTGCTTGTTTGCTCTGGTCAACTTTTTCAGGTGTCTGCTCCAAGCCTGCGCTTCCCTGCAGCTTGTCGGTGTCGGATATGTCCATAGTAGTAAATGTTATTGTTTTCAAAGGACTCATTGAAAACAGTCGCAAATAAACGTAAATTATTTGGGAATATCAAATTAAGTGTTTTATTTTTGAGCCTCGTTAAAATCCCTCAGATTAAAAAGTATGGATATATTGCTTATTGTACTGGGAAGTATCTGTATGCTGGCCGGCCTGGCCGGTGCCGTTTTGCCCGTACTTCCGGCATCGCCGCTGAATTATTTGGGAATTATATTGTTACACCTCACCACCCGGGTGCAATTCAGTGGAAAACAACTTTTTTTCTGGGCAGCCCTGGTCGTTTTGGTACAGGTATTCGATTATTTAACCCCCATTCTGGGAGCCAAACGTTTTGGAGGCAGTAAACAGGGAATCTGGGGTTGTAGTATCGGGGTGGTAGCCGGCATGTTTTTCTTTCCACCTTTAGGCCTGATACTTGGCCCCATCCTTGGTGCTATTGTAGGAGAAATATTGGCAGGTAAGCAGTCGGGGGCAGCTCTGAAAGCCGGCCTGGGTTCCTTCTTTGGTTTTTTATTGGGAACCGTTTCTAAACTGGTGGTTTCTTTTTATTTGATTTACCAGTTTGTAGTCGCTCTGTTTTAAAGTACCGTTTTCCCGAAAGCACAATTACAGCCGCGCATGTAATTATTTTTCGACTCTGCTCTTTTTGTTTTCCAGCCCCAACCAAAGATAAGCTATAAAGCCGAAGAATAAAGTTAGCACGGTATTGAGGCCATGCACGGTCAGCGCAAAGGCACCGGCAGCGGTCTCATCGATTCCGTACAACACCATGGTGTATATTACCATAAAGTGCCAGGCACCGAGCCCCCCCTGCACAGGAGCCACCATTCCAAGACTGCCCATAATGTGTGCCGTAAACATGGCAATTATACCCAGACCGAAGGGAATGTTAAAGAAATATTGACCTATGTAGAAAGTGGCAAAATACGAGAGCCAAATAAAAATACTCCAAAAAATAAACAACCAGGGGCGCTTGATGGCTTTAATGCTTTTCATACCCAGCCAAATCTTTTCGAGTCCCCTGTTCAGTTTATCAAATACAGGCAACTTGCGTAAACGCCTCCATAGTAAGATCATAGCCAGTAACAAGCTAAACAGCAATGCCCATAGTTGCCAGGAAAACAAGATTCTCATCAGGCCATTGGCTTTGTCGGGATATTGGGTAAAAAATTGCCTGAACACATCCAGCTGAAATACCACTATTACGATAACCATAATCAGCAGGCAGATCAAGTCGATAATGCGTTCGGCCAGTACCGTCCCGAGGGCTTTGGTAAAAGAAACCTGTTTGTATTGTTTCAGCAGGCCGCAACGGGCTACTTCGCCGATTCTCGGAAAGATCAGGTTGGCAGCATAAGCAACAAAAACGGCCAGTGTAGTCGATGTAGTATCTGCTTGGGGGCAAACCGGCTCCAGTAATTGTTGCCAGCGCAATCCCCTCGCCACCATGCCGCTCACAAAAATGAGCAAAAAGGCCAACATCCATTCGTAACGCAGGCCAAGTTGAAAAATCTCTTTAATGGAGATCCAGTCCATGCGTTTATATATCCAGGCAAAAAGCAAAACTCCCAGTAATAAAGGGACTATCCATTTCAGGAGCTTTTTTATTCTATCCATCGTACTACAATTCAATAAAAATGCTTATTTTTGTGACCGCGGCAAAAATACGTATATTTTGTTGCCTGATTTCATTCTCTGGTGACAAAATTACATCAACCGTAAAATAAAGGATCGGTTTGCTGTTGCTCCGGTTTATGTTTCATTTTTTCCTTAAAGCTGTGGATGACGATTGTAAGACCAAAGAAAGCACTGGGACAGCATTTCCTCAGGGACCTGTCTGTTGCCCTTCGTATCGCAGCTACGTTGGATGATTGCAAGGGCATGCCCGTACTCGAAGTAGGTCCGGGTACTGGTGTATTAACTAAATTTTTACTGGAAAAAGGCCATGACCTCAAGGTGGTGGAAATCGACAGGGATTCTATTGCCTATCTCTATGAGCATTTCCCCGAATTGGCTGATGGCCGTATTTTGGCTGAAGATTTCCTTAAAACGGACCTAAAGAGGCTTTACCAGGGCATAGCTTTTTGTCTTATTGGCAATTATCCTTACAACATATCTTCGCAAATTTTATTCAAGGTACTCGAAAACAGGGATCAGGTGCTGTACTGCGTGGGCATGTTTCAAAAAGAAGTGGCCGAGCGCATTTGTTCTCCGGCCGGCAGGAAAAGCTACGGTATTCTGAGTGTCTTTCTTCAGGCGTATTACGATATAGACTATTTATTTACTGTAAGCGAAAAGGTTTTTGAACCTCCGCCAAAGGTGCAATCGGCTGTTATCCGTTTGAAACGTAACAGCAACCAGAGCCTGGCTTGTGACGAAAATTTATTTAGAAAAGTGGTTAAAACGGCTTTCAATCAGCGCAGAAAAACCTTGCGCAATTCGTTGAAACCTTTGCTGGGAAAAGAAGCCCCTTTTTATGCTGAAGCAATTTTCGACAAACGGCCCGAGCAGCTCAGTGTCAAGCAATTTGAATACCTGACCGGGCTGGTAAGCGATTTTTATTACAGTAATTCACCTTCCGGTGCGGGCATCGGATAAAATTAAGAGATATGGCCGAAATAAAACTTTTTTACCACGAAAACGGAAGAATCAAAGTAAGCCGCAGCCTCGATTTTCTCAAGCAGACTCCCATTGAAAAGTTTCTCTGGATAGACTTAAACAATGTGGACGAAGAAGTCGAAAGTCAATTGGAAAATTTCCTGAAAATTTACATCCAGGAAGAGGAAGAAATGGAAGAAATCGAAATGAGCTCCCGTTACATAGAAACTTCCGACACGCTGGTAGTAAACTCAAACTTTTTGTTGAGTGATTATGAAACCGATACAGTTTCATTCATTCTTAAAGATAATATTTTGGTAACGGTACACGACGAAGAATTGCCTTCGCTGCAGGAGGCTGCCAAAAAAATAACTACCAGTCCGCGCAACTACCCCAGCGGTTACCACGTAATGGTTGCCTTGCTCGAAACCAGGGTGGAAAGGGATGCCGACCTTATTGAGGATATTATTGACAAGATTACCGTGTTGAGCGATACCGTCAGGGATGCCGACGAAGATGTGCTGATGGATATAACTCAGTTACAGGAACAAATTCTGGCCATACGTCAGAACATCATCGAGAAACAACGTTCTATCTCCAATCTGCTCAAGAGTGAGCTCATGCCGCAGGAATTGTCGGCCAAACTTACAATCATAGTAAAGGATATCAATTCTCTGATAGACCACACAAAGTTTAGTTTTGAGCGTCTGGATTACTTGCAGGATACCTTTTTGGGTTTGGTAAACATTGATCAGAACAAGATCATTAAGATATTTACCATTGTATCGGTGATTTTCATGCCTCCCACACTGGTGGCAAGTATTTATGGCCAGAACTTCGTAAAAATGCCATTTTTGAACAATGCAGCAGGCTTTTGGATTTCCATGGGCATGATGGTCCTGTTCTCCGGAGCTATCTTGTTGTATTTCAAAAAGAAGCGTTGGCTGTAATTAGTAGTTCAAACCCTTGGTAATATCATCTGCCAGGAAGGTATTCCCTAAATAATCAACAAGTTTGATCGCAAACAGCATGGCGTGAGCCGGTCCGTCGGCGGTAATTATGTTGCCGTCTCTGACAACGGGTTTTCTGGACAATTTGGCCCTGCTCAGGTGGCTCTCATAGCCGGGGTAGCAGGTGGCTTTTTTACCGTCCAGCAGGCCCAGGTCTCCCAGTATTAAAGGAGCTGCGCAAATGGCCGCTATGGTTTTGTCGGGATTCCGGGCAAAGTTGACCAACTGCTTCTTTAGCCCTGCGTGGGCGTTGAGGTTGTTGGTTCCCGGCATTCCACCCGGCAGAATAAGGGCTTCGGCTTCATCAAAGTTAACTTCGTCAAAGGTCAAATCGGCATTCAGGCTGATTTGGTGAGCTCCGCTTACTGCTTTTTCGTTGCTTATGGAAACAGAACGAATGGAAAGCCCGGCCCTGCGTGCTATATCCAGTACAGTAATAGCTTCTATTTCTTCGAAGCCCGGCGCCAAGAACAATAAAAGTTTCATATAGGTTCAATTTAGGTAGGTACAAATAGGTATTGAAATCGCTATTTCAGTACGACATTATCTTAACTGGAAACGATAGGTGATAGTACCCGTTTGGTTACGTGTACCGTCAATGGCATTAAACTTTGCCTTTTTCGCTGCCGTTAAAGCAGCGTTGCGCAATTCAGTGTTGTCGGTGTCGGTGCCCTGGAGGTCTATAACGGCTGAGATGACAGTTCCGGCGCTGTTCACCGTAATGCGTATCACAACCACCCCCTCGGCTTCAATCGAATAGCTGGGGCGGGGCAAACCACCCGTAACGGAGCGGCCGTCGAGTGAAAAGTTGCCGTAGCCCGAACCGCTGCCGGTAATATTGGCTGATTCGGTGCTGCCTTGTACATCGCCCTGGTTGCCGCTGCCTTCCTGTCCGTAACCCTGGTTTTCGTTTTGTTGTCTCTGACTGGATCCGAAGGCCTGGGCAGCCTGTTCTCTGATTTCGGCAGCTTTACGTTCCTGTTCCTGACGTATCCGCTCTTCTTCGCGTTTACGGGCTGCTTCTTCTTCCTGGCGTTTGCGGGCAGCCTCCAGGGCTATGGATTCGTCCTCCTGAGTGATAAGATCTTCGTCGTTCGATTGCAGCGGTGTTCTTTCGGCCGGAGATTGCGGTTGAGATTGTTGATGGCTCAGGGGCTCACCCCGGGGCTCAAAAGTGCCGGCTGCCAGGTCGATGTTTCCGAAATTCACCGTCACGCCTTCTTCGCTGTCGGGAATATGAGCCGTATAGCCAAAAAAGATCAGGAACACTATCAACAGGATGTGAACCAGGATAGTACCGGTGATGGCGATTATGTCATTTTTTTTGGATGTCATTTTTTTGCAGGCCTGGTGGCCAATACCAATTTAAAATGATTATCGTTGCAAATGTTCAGAACTTTGATGAGTTCTCTGTATGGGATGCTTTCGTCGGCATACAGTGCAACATACATATCGGGTTCTTTTTCTATAGTTTCGAGCAAAAAACGCTCAATGTCTTCGAAAGCAATGGCTTGTTCTTTTTCGTTACCGAAAGCTACGTAATAATTCAGGTCACTGTCAAGCGTGATCCGGGTCAGAGGTTTGGCAGATGTTTGTTGTTTGCTTTGGGGCAAAAGTACCTTGATGGCGTTGGGGTGGACTACCGTAGACGTGATCATGAAAAAAATGAGCAACAAAAAGATGATGTCGGTCATAGACGACATACTGAAGCTCGCATCTATCTTATTTTGTCTTTTTAAGGCCATAGCCGTTTTTTATTTTGCAGGTTCATTCAATAAATCCATGAATTCCATGGTTTTGGCCTCCATATTATTGACTATTATGCTTACCTGAGACACCAGGTAGTTATACGCAAAATAGGCACAAATACCAATGATGAGGCCCGCCACGGTGGTTACCATGGCTGTGTAAATACCGGACGAAAGCAGCGTGATATCGACATTGCTGCCAGCCGAGGCCATATCGTAAAATGCTCTGACCATACCCAGCACGGTACCCAGGAAACCGATCATCGGTGCTCCGCCCGATACGGCTGCCAGCAGAGAGAGTCCTTTTTCCATCCTGGCCACTTCGAGGTTGCCCAGGTTTTCGATAGCCACCTGTACATCGTGCATGGGACGACCTATACGGGAGATGCCTTTTTCGATCATTCTGGCTGCGGGATTATCTGCCTGTTTACACAACTTGATGGCCGAATCGATGTTGCCGTCGTAAATGTAGTCCTTGATGCGCTCCATGAAATTGGGATTTTCTTTGGAAGCCTTTTTCAGGGCAATGCTACGCTCAATAAATATGTATACCGCCACCAGCGAAAGCAGTAACAGGGGGATCATAATCCAGCCGCCCTTGACTGCCATATCAAAAAAGTTCATACGTTGGCTGGTTTCGACGCCTTCTGCCAAAGCAGTTAAATCGGGCAAAGTATCTCCGGCGACGGATTGAAGTAAGAGTAAGAAGTTCATACAAATAATTATTTAAGACAATTTTTATAAGATTGAATACTGCTTTCCAGGCCCATAAGCAGGGCATCCACAATTAAGGCATGCCCAATGGAAACCTCTTCGGTATATGGAATGCTCTGGCGGAAAAAGGGCAAATTATGTAAATTCAGGTCGTGTCCGGCATTGATACTCAAGCCGTTTTTTCTGGCTGCTTGTGCGGCTTGTACGTAGGGTTTTACAGCGGCATCGGGGTTTTTATGGTAACGTTCGGCATAGGGGCCGGTGTACAGCTCCACCCGGTCGGCACCCAGTTTGGCTGCCTGTTCTATTTGTTTATTGTCGGTTTCTACAAAGAGTGAAGTCCTTATCCCCTTTGAACAAAAAGCATCCAGCACTTCGGCCAGAAATGCAGCGTGTTTAAAGCAATCCCAGCCTGCATTCGAAGTAAGGGCATCCGGAGCATCAGGCACCAGGGTTACCTGATGAGGCTTAACTTTCAGCACCAGATCAATAAAACCTGCCGAAGGATAGCCTTCGATGTTGAATTCGGTACTTAACAGAGGTTTTAGATCCATCACGTCCTTATATCGAATATGCCTCCCGTCGGGCCGGGGATGTACCGTAATGCCATCAGCACCGTATTTTTCGCAAAGCAGGGCCATTTCGCAAATATTGGGGTAATTGGCTCCCCTGGCATTGCGCAACAAGGCAATTTTGTTGATGTTTACACTTAACTTTGTCATATAAATAATTTTCCCCACTTTTGTGCCGTCTTAACTGTCACGGCTTCAAACATAATGCAAATCAAATAAGAGTACAAAAATAATGGAATAATCCGATGAACGATTTAATTTTCGGAAAGAATATTATTATTACAAATAATTAAGATATTTAAGTTCAAAACCTATGAGAATTGCCCTTTTTGGAAAACCTTTTCAGGCAGAAAAACAAGATCAAATCAAATTTATTCTGGAAGAGATTGCCCGGACTAAAGTGGAAGTGTTGCTGTGCAGCCAATACTATGCCTGTCTGAAACAACTGGGTATGGATACCATTCTTCCGGCATTCAGCCTGAGGGAGGACAATGAGTTCGATGCCGATTATGCCCTGAGTATAGGAGGGGACGGCACCTTGCTCAATGTGGCCCGCAGAGTGGGAGGCAAAGGTATTCCGATCCTGGGCATCAATACCGGGCGCCTGGGTTTTTTATCTGCCACCGATTACAAGGAAACAAGGGCTATGCTGTCGGAATTGCTGGCCGATGATGTCGTTCTGGAAAACCACAACCAGATCTGTCTGCAAAGTCCCGACTGCAAGCTGCCCGATTATCCTAATGCATTGAACGAGATTGCCGTACTCAAGAGAGACATTTCGGCTATGTTACATATACACGCTTCTCTGAACGGGGAATACCTGAACGATTATCAGGCAGACGGCCTGATTGTAGCTACATCCACCGGCTCCACGGCCTATGCCCTGAGTGTGGGCGGCCCTATTTTGTTCCCTGAAAATCCCAGTATTATCCTGGCTCCGGTGGCTCCCCACAGCCTGACGGTTCGTACAATCGTGCTGAGTGACCGTTCAGTAATAGACCTCAGGGTCGAAAGCCGCAGCCAGCATTTTTTGGTGGCACTGGACGGACGTTCTTTTCCCTTGCCCGGAAGTGCTCATTTACGCGTGGTAAGGGCAGATTTTCCCATACGAATCGTACGCAGGAAAAGCCAGAGCTTTGTGCAAACGCTCAGAGCCAAGATGATGTGGGGCAAGGATCTCAGGACTACCTGAATTTAACAAAAACCTCTATTTGCGGAGTTCAAGCTTTTGAACATGTCGCAGTATTTCTCCTTCGGGGCTGATGCCCTCCAGAACAAGGCTATACGTTCCGGCCAGATCTGCCGTATAGAAGCGGATTTCGGCATGTCCGTTTTCGTCGGTAAGCAGGTTGGGTTTCCAGTATATGGTGCTTCTCAGATCGGGTTTGGTGCTTTCTTTTACGGAAGAAATAAAGTACTTGGGTTGATAAAACTCAACAGGAGGCGTGTAGCCCATATAAGTGATGAGTTTTTGATGGCTGCCCAATTCCCTGGGGGCGTTACGGCCTCCGCGCTTAAGGTAAATGCAAATGACTCCGTTTTGGCCCTCATTGCCGAAAAGGGCTGTTTCGGCCGGATCTTTCAGGATATCGATCATTTCCACTTCGCTAAGGTTGATGATGCTCAGATCTTCCATCCTGCCTTTGAAATTGTCAACCTGGATAAGAGGGGTTGCATTGCGCAATAATACGCCGGTGTTGTCGGCATTCAGGGTAATGCCGGGGACACGGATTAAAACATCCAGCAGGGTGGCACCTCCCATTTCTTCGATCTCTTGTGCTTCGATGGTATAACTGGACGAAAAATACATGGCACCCCTTTCTTCGCGAAGGTTTTTGGCCCTGTCTTCTTTTTTGCCTATCACTTGTACTTCTTCAAGGTTGATAACCAGGGGGCCGTTTTCGTAAAAATACCTGTCGCGGCTGGAGTTAAGAAAATTATCTATAGTTTCGTCCTGAAGAGCGGTTTTGGGTTTGAGCCCGTAGGGGAAGGCCGGCGGAAAATCTTCGCTTTCGGCCACCAATTCGATGACATTGCCCGGTTTTTTCTCGGCTTGTACAAAAAAGACCGAGCTGTCGGGAAATTCAAATCCATCAAAGCAGAAACGTCCTCCTATATCTGTCACTGTAGCGTTGTAATAGCCGTGTTTGCTGCTCAGGCTGAAAACGTTTACGTTGGGCAGACCTCTTCTGAAAGGGTAAGTTTGAATTTTCCCGCACAATGTGGCGCCAATTTCCATTTCAAAGCGGTTGGCCTGATCGAGTTCTCCTTTGATGACTTGCGGCATGTTGTAACGCCTCCAGCCCTGGGTCATCATCAATATATCAAGCTGTGAGGCCGCTGACTTGTTCCCCGGTAAAAAATAAGCCTGGGGCTGTTCAATATAGCCTTTGAGTTCGGAACAGAGCAATAAATAGCTTTCTATGCTCAGGGCATTGGAATCGGTATCTATCAGATTGTCGTCGGTGATGCTCAGGGATAAACTGCCCTGAAAGCCTTGTCCAAGGCTGTTCCATATCTGCAGATCAGCTCTTGCTGCTTCGCGCGGACCGTAGGTGTCTTTGTCGAAAGTGATTTCGGCACCCGCCCGGTCCTTGCCTTTAATAAATACCAACCTTTCGCTGAGTATTTCGGCTTCGGCATTGAGCAATAGGATGTGCAGCACTCCGGAGCCCAGCCCGGCCTTGGGAAGGCTCAGTAAATTGGTGCCGGCCGCGACTTTAGATTTAAACATGGGCAGGCCGCGCATGTGGACCAGAATCGACAACTCTTCCTGTAGCGGGTTGCCCTTAGGTTTGAGGACGCTCAGATGTAACTTGTCGGGCAATTGGTTGACACTTAGTGCATAGCTGGAATCGCTGGGCTGAGGCAGATCGACAGTAAGGGTTTCACCTGCCTGGTTTTCGCAAACGGCCGTATACCGGCATCCCGGCTCAGTGTAAAGCCCAAAGTATCCCATGCCCAGGTGGGTGCTGTTGAAAGTGCAGATTTCGTCTTTTCCGTTTTTCAGGATACGGCCGTGTACATCGGTCCCCCAGCCTTCGGGGTCGATAGCCTTAAAGGCTATAGTTTGCATGTTGCCGCTGATCAGATGGCCCCCTTCGGGGAAAAATTGTATATCGTATTGTTGTGTGTTTTCCTGCGAAGTATGTTCTTTGTTTTTTGCGGCAGCCTGAACGGGGGCAGAAGCTTCGCTGAGGTTTGTCTCTGCATCGGGAGTGATTAAATTGCCTATGTAAATTTCTTTGTGAAAAAAATAATCCTCTTCGAGATTGCGCATGTAATTAGTATAGGCTCTCAGGAAGTATTTTCCGGCTGCAATATCGGCTTTGACTGGCATCTGGCTGTAATAAAACCCTTCTTCGGGTCTTATTTTGATTCTCGAAACCACCTGTTTGCTGTCGTTGACCAGTTCTACGTAGATGTAACGGCTGTAAGCCATAGGTTGATGCAGAGCAGCATGAACCATATAGGCCCGAAACCAGATGGTGTCACCGGCTGAATAATAGGGTTTGTCGTGATGCAGGTAAACCTTTTCCTGTGGGAAAGCCCTGAGCTGGGCTGTCATGTATTGTATGGCCTTGTCTTCTGCAGCCGTTTGCACAGGCTGATTTTCCTGGGCAAAGCAGCTCAGGTGGATCAAGAGGCTACACAGGAAGGGGAGAGCGATGTTTTTTTTCATGGCAGATACAGGCAATGATTTGTATACAGACAAAAAAAGCAACCGCTTGCGCCGGTTGCTTTTCTGTATGGAATAGAGCGCCCTTAGAATCTTTTTTCTTTGATGCGGGCTTTTTTCCCTGTCAGGGCCCTGAGGTAATACAACTTAGCCCTTCTGATTTTACCGATCTTATTTACGGTAATGGATTCAATAAAGGGAGATTCCAGGGGGAAAATTCGTTCAACTCCGATGTTTTCAGACATTTTACGGCAGGTGAAACGTTTTTTGCTGCCGCTGCCGTTGATTTTAATCACGACACCGCGGTAGTTCTGAATACGTTCTTTATTGCCTTCTTTGATGCGGTAGGCAACAGTCACTGTGTCGCCGCTTTTGAATTTTGGATGAACTTTGCCGGTAGCAAAGGCTTCTTCGGCAACTTTAATCAAGTCCATGATAAATACTCTTTTTAGTCGTTAGAAATGACGCAACATTCCCGAGCCTCACTATACTCGACAGCGGTTACGCAAAACGGCTGCAAAGAAAAGAAAAAATATTGAGATGTGCAACCGGGCAAACAAAAATATTCAATCGTTTAAATCCTCTAACCAAATACGGCATTCGGCATCGCTGGGCATACGCCAGTCGCCCCGGGGCGAAAGATTTACCGAGCCCACTTTGGGCCCGTCGGGCAGGCAGGAACGTTTGTACTGTTGTTTAAAAAAGCGTTCGATAAACACCTTAAGCCATTGGCGGATAAAGTCGGGTTTGTACTGATTTCCGAAAGCCTGCGTGGCAAGGAATAAGATTTTTGAAGGCCTGAAACCGTAGCGAAGCAGGTAGAAAAGGAAGAAGTCGTGGAGCTCATAGGGGCCAACCACCTCTTCGGTAATTTGGCTGATCCTGCCTTCGGAGCTCAGGGGCAGGAGTTCAGGGCTTACAGGGGTATCGATGATGTCCAGCAGAGTGTTTTTGCTCTGCAGGACGGACGTTTGCCCGGCCAGCCAGTGCAAAAGGTATCGGACCAGAGTTTTTGGGACGCCGGCATTGATTCCGTACATCGACATGTGGTCTCCGTTATAGGTTGCCCAGCCCAAAGCAAGCTCTGATAAATCGCCTGTGCCAATTACCAGAGCCTGAATTTTATTGGCGTAATCCATCAGGATTTGGGTGCGTTCCCTGGCCTGGGTGTTTTCGTAGGTGGCGTCGTGAATGGACGAATCGTGTCCGATATCTTTGAAATGCTGTGTGCAGGCAGCTTTGATATCTATTTCTTTCATGCTGACACCCAGAGATTTCATCAGGTTGTTTGCATTCCGGTAAGTGCGTTGGCTGGTGCCAAAGCCGGGCATGGTGATGCCATGAATGTTTTTTCTGTCCCATCCCAGTTTGTCCATGGTTTTTACGGCCACCATCAATGCCAGGGTAGAATCCAGGCCTCCGGAGATGCCCAAAACGAGCCTGGAAATATTGGTATGATGCAGGCGTTTGGCAAGGCCGGCCACCTGAATGGAAAAGATTTCTTCGCAGCTCTCGTCCATGCTGTCGGCCGTAGGAACAAAAGGATGGGGATTGATGGTGCGGGACAGTCTGAGTGTATCGTCGGGTGCGAAATTGAAATTCAGTTTGGTATAAGACAGGGATTCCTCTATGAAACAATCGTTGGCCAGACGTTCCGAGAGCAGACGTTCGGTGTCAATCTCGGAACAGATCAATTGTTTGTCCATATGAAAACGTTTGCTTTCGGCCAAAATAACCCCATTTTCGAGCACGTAACCATTGCCGGCAAAAACCAGGTCGGTACTGGATTCTCCCCAGCCGCAGGAAGCGTATACATAGGCCGACAGGCAACGGGCCGATTGTTGTGAAAGCAATTGTCTCAGATAACGATTTTTTCCGCTCAGCTCGTTGCTGGCCGACAGATTGACTATCAGGTTGGCTCCTGCCAGGCAATGATCGCTGCTCCTGGGTATGGGAGCCCAAAGGTCTTCGCAGATTTCGGCCGCCACTTTCAGCTGGCCCGAACAAAGCAGAATATTGCTGCCGAAAAGCACTTGTTGTCCCAGTAATTCCAGTTTGTCGTGCAGGTCTTCTCCGGCGGGCGAAAACCAACGTTTTTCATAAAACTCGTGTTTATTGGGCAGATAGGTTTTGGGTATAGCAGCCAATATCCTGCCATCCTGAATACAAACCGCGGTGTTGTAGAGTTTATTGTTCCGACGCAAAGGGCAGCCCACAAAAACCAGGAGCTTCATGCCTGAGCTGGCTTCGGTTATCCTGCCCAAGGCCTGCTCTGCAGAATCAAGCAGGTGCTGCTGAAAAAACAAATCCCCACAGGTATAGGCTGTAACGGCCAATTCGGGAAAACAAACAACAGCGGCCTGTTCTTTTTCGGCCTCATGCATAAGCTCAATAATGGCCTCTGCATTGTGCATGCAGTCTCCGACCCTTACCACGGGCAGTGCTGCTCCTACTTTGACGAATCCGTATTTCATAACAAAAGCTTTCAATCCAGTACATCTGAATGCTGCAAAGTTAAACGTTTTTTAAAAAAGGAAGGCCAGCCCCAGCTGATATTCCTTCATAGGGCCGGGCCGCAAATTATTAAACCGTTCCATCCAATGCAGCAATTTAAAGTTGAGTTGAACCATACTGATAATATCTATTCCGCCTCCGTAAAAGAAACCCCAGGCAGTGCACTGAGGCAATCCTCTTATGGTCAAAAGGCTGTTTCCCGGATCACTGGCTGTGATGACCAGATTGCCAAAACAGGCTCCGGAGATAAAGGGCCTTACCCAGCCCAGATGATACCCCAGTTGTAATTGTGCGGGTACCAGCGAAACCATGGTCAGGCGGTGCTCACCCGGGCCGTTGTAGACAACATACGACAATTCCGGCTGATAATAGAAGCCTTTACTGAGTCGCATATTCTGTAAAACGCCGAAAGAAAAGCTGCGGCAGTCTTCAAGCCCGGTAAAAAAAGGCTGGGCGTTTTGGGTTGGTTTCCACAGCTCGCTGTGCAGATTATAGGAGAAAAACAGGCCTGTTTTGTTCCTTTGGCTAAATTCCCGGTAATCGTCTGCTAAGCCTCTGTTCTGGGAAAAAACGGGTAAGATACTCAGTGAGCAAAGCCCCAATAAACAGCCGTATAGGTATTTTCTCATGGAAATGGGTATTTGTGCAAAAGTACGTCATTATTTTAATTAAGAACGGATTAAAATAAGTTTTTTTAGCTGTAAAATTGGAAGAAACCAGCCTGTAAGCGCCTGAAAAAACGTATATTCGCAGCGCAAAAACAGACAGGCCCTGTATAATTCAGGACAAAGCTGTCCCAAACGGAGAAAATGTATGACTAAAGGATGGATGTTGGTGTTGATTTTTTGGTATGTAGGCCTTTTTAGTGTAGAATCGTCCACGAAGCCCTATTTACTCAGAAACAAAGAAAAATACCGGGCTGCCTCTTTATGGGCCGATTCACTAATGCAAGGGCTGAGCCCCGAAGCCAAAGTGGCTCAGTTGTTAATGCCCATAGTCAGTGCTGACAATGGAACCTGGGAGAAAAGAATTGAAGAACTGGTTCAACAAACAGGAGTAGGAGGGCTTTTATTTGATAAAGGCCAGGTTGTCAAACAGGTCTTGGCGACCAATAGGGCTCAGTCGCTGTCCGAAGTGCCTTTGTTGATATCCATGGATGCCGAATGGGGCCTGGCCATGCGTCTGGAAGGTACGCCCTCTTTTCCTAAAAACACCATGCTGGCGGCTCTCAGGGATACTTTCGCGCTGCACGATTATGGTTTGGAAATGGCCAGGCAGTGCCGCCTGATTGGAGCCCATATTAATTTTTCACCGGTGGTGGATGTCAATACCAACCCGGCCAATCCCGTCATCAATACCCGATCCTTTGGCTCCGATCCCCATCGTGTGGCAGTTTATGCCGCAGCCTACGCAAAGGGGCTCGAAGAAGGAGGAGTAATGGCTGTTATGAAGCATTTCCCCGGACATGGTGACAGTTCCGAGGATTCGCATTTGGAGCTGGCCAGGCTTAATCGTTCCAGAGCAGGTCTTGACAGTTTGGAATTGGTGCCCTTCAGGCATTTGATTCAGCAAGGTGTTTCAGCTATAATGACCGGACATTTGTCGGTGCCTGCACTGGAAACAGATGCTCAGTTGCCGGCCTCGCAATCGGCAGCCGTTATCAAGGGCTTGCTCAAAAAAGAGCTGGGTTTTGATGGCTTGTGTATTACTGATGCTTTGGTGATGAAAGGTGCTTCCGGCCAAAGCGGAGAAATTTGTATCAGGGCGTTACAGGCCGGCAACGATATTTTGTTGGCTCCCCCCAATCCCCCGGCCGATGTAAAAGCTATACTGAAGGCCGTTAAACAGGGACGCCTGAGTCAGCAAGAGATTGATGAAAAATGCCGAAAGGTGTTGATATATAAATATATATTAGGCCTTAGCGCTTACAGGCCCGCAGACACCAGCTTTTTGCAGGAACGCCTGAATACCGCCGAGGTTCAACGTCTGAACCGCTATATGTATGCGAATGCCATCACCTTATTGCGCAATCAGCAAGATTTGTTGCCCTTCAGACACCTGGAGCGAAAATCATTGGCTGTTGTCTCTTTGGAAAGGCCGGCAGAAACTCCTTTTGTGAAAATGCTCAGAAACTACAGTTCTCTGGAGGCTTTTTCGCTGATGCCCGGCAACGAACTGGATAAAAGGGATCTGAAACAAACCTTTGGCCAATACGACAAAATCATCGTTTGTGTATACGCGGGCAACACCAATCAGATAGAATGGCTCAGCCGTTTCAACGGGCTCAGGAACCTTTGCGTTTGTTATTTTACATCGCCTTACCGTATGCAGGTATTCGGCCGGGCTCTGAGTGAACCCGATGCCGTACTCTGTGCTTACGAGGAAAGCCTGCCCGCTCAGGAAGCAGCCGCCCAGGCTGTATTCGGCGGAACAGCTCTGCGGGGAGTGTTGCCGGCCCCCATCGGTACGGTTTATCCTGCAGGACATGGATTGAAAACAGAAAAAACCCGTTTGTCCTATGGCATCCCCGAAGAAAGTGGTATGAATACTCCGGTAATGAGTAAGATTGACAGCATTGTTGAGGATGCGTTGAATCAGGGAGCGATTCCGGGTTGTCAGGTGCTTGTGGCCAAAAACGGCAGAGTGGTGTGGAACAAAGCCTACGGCTGGATAGATTCAGAACACAGCCGTCCAGCCAATACGGAAGATGTGTACGATCTGGCTTCGCTGACCAAGGCCCTGGCCTGCACACCGGCGATAATGAGTTTGTACGAACAGGGAAAAATCAGGCTGGATGAGCCTCTGAGTAATCATTTACCTGCTTTGCGCAATACCGATAAGGAAAGTATTACTTACCGCAACGTTTTGTATCATCAGGCCCGCTTATCTCCTTTTGTTCCATTTTATCAGTATTTGCTCGATACTACCAGTTTTCCCGGGCCTTTTCTCTCGACCAGGCCCGATTCGCTGCATCAAAAGCGTTTTGATGAGTTTTGTTGGATTCCGCTTAATTTCAGATTTAAGCCGGAATTGGTGTCCAGGGAATACAAAGGGCCATATTCACTCCAGGCCGCGGATAATTTCTATGTAAATGCTTCGTTTAGAGATACTGTTTGTAAAATTATCGCTGAGACTTCTCTTTTGAGCAGTGTACGCTATACCTACAGTGATTTGGGTTTTATTCTGATGGGCTTTGCTGCCGAAACTTTGCTGGAAAAAACCCTGGACGAATGGGTGGAAAATGAGTTATTTGCCCGGTTGGGGGCCGAAACCACCATGTATCGACCCCTTAAAAAGATAGCATCCGGACGTATAGCTCCTACAACGCTGGATACCTGCCTCAGGGGACAGTTGCTGAGAGGATATGCTCACGATGAGGCCGCCGCTTTTTTGGGAGGGGTCGCCGGAAATGCCGGCCTTTTTTCTTCGGCCTCCGACCTGGTGAAGGTCTTACAACTTTTTCTTGACGAGGGCACTTACGGTTCTGTGCGTTTTTTTGAGCCATCCACTCTGCGTTATTTTACTTCGAAACGCAGTGATCTGAGCCGTCGGATGCTGGGCTTTGACGGAGCTGAAACAAATAAGGCCAAAATTCAGCAGGTAGCCCCTTCGGCCTCCAGAAAAACCTACGGACACATCGGTTTTACCGGAACCTGCTTTTGGGTTGATCCCGTTCATGAACTGATTTATATTTTCCTGAGTAACCGCGTACACCCCGACAGAACCAACAATTTATTATCTAAACTGGATGTGAGGCCAAAAATTCAGGAAGTGTTGTATGAATCCGTAGAGGCATACAACAAAAAACAAAAAGCCTTGCAGAACGGCTTATGAAGATTTAGTCTTTTTGCCATTTTTTATACAAGAATTCTGCCTACCTTTGAAGCCTCTTTAAAATGCACCTTATGGAGCAAATAACCCTTAATATGATTCAGAAGTTGAAGTTGCAGGCTGAGCTCATTCGCAAAAGGACCCTTGAAATTATTTATGCAGCCAAAGCCGGACATACAGGCGGTTCTTTATCGTCGATAGATGTGTTGACAGCCTTATATTTCAAAGTGTTGAACGTGGATCCCCAGCATCCTGACTGGCCGGAGCGTGATCGTTTTGTGATGAGTAAAGGGCACAGTGTAGAAGCCTTGTATTGTGTGTTGTCAGCCAGAGGATTTTTCTCCGATGCCCTTTTGGACACCTACGGCCAATTCAATACACCGCTCTTTGGACATCCTACCCGCAAGATACCCGGAATTGAGCTGAACAGCGGTGCGCTGGGTCATGGTTTGCCGGTGGCTGTGGGAATGGCTCTGGCAGCCCGTATGGACAAAAGCAGCTCCCGCTGTTATGTGCTTATGGGCGACGGAGAGCAGGGCGAAGGCTCTGTGTACGAAGCAGCCATGGCCGCGGGACATTACCGCTTGGACAGGCTCACTGCCATCATTGACCGGAATCATTTACAAATCAGCGGTAAAACCGAAGACGTGATGAGCCTGGAGCCAATGGCTGAGCGCTGGAAGGCCTTCGGCTGGGAAGTGTTCGAAACAGACGGGAACGATATGTCAGCCCTGCTGGATTGTTTTGAACGCAGTGAAAGGGCCGGAAACAAGCCTAAACTGATCATCTCGCACAGCATCAAAGGCAAAGGCGTTTCTTATATGGAAAATGTAGCCAAATGGCATCACGGGGTGCCCAGTGCTGAGCAATTTGAGCTGGCACTGAAAGAAATTAATTCCCGTATTGAAAATTATACCCATTAGAATGAATCCTATGTCAAATACTGTTCCCTGCCGGAAAATGTTTACCGATACGCTGTTGGAAATGGCGAGGAAAGATAATAATATTGTTGTTGTTACCACCGATGCAAGGGGTTCTGTCACTTTGGGAGACTTTGCTTCGGAATTGCCCGGACAATTTGTCGAAGTGGGTATAGCCGAACAAAACGCGGTAGGTATTGCCGCAGGCCTGGCTTCTGCCGGCAAGAATGTCTTTGTCTGCGGGCCTGCTTGTTTTTACGTGGCACGAAGCCTGGAACAAGTCAAGATTGATGTGGCTTACTCCCATTATCCGGTGCGGGTGCTGGGTGTCAGCGGAGGACTGAGCTACGGAGCCCTGGGCGCTTCACACCACAGTCTGCACGATATTGCAGTGTTGAGGACTTTTCCCGGTATGCACATAGTGCTGCCGGCCGATATTTATGAAACCCGCCGCCTGGTGGAGGCCCTGATGAATTATCCGCATCCTGTGTACATCCGTGTGGGCCGTAACGCCGTGCCCAATGTTCACGACAACGATAAGATCGACTTTGCTATCGGCAAAGCCATCCGCCTGGCCAAAGGTAAAGACCTTACACTCATAGGTACCGGAGAAACTGTGTATCATTGTCTGGAAGCTTCGCGTCAGCTGAGTAAACAAGGCATACAGGCCGGAGTGCTTGATATGCACAGCCTTAAACCTTTTGACACGGAAGCGGTACTGCAGGCAGCTGCAGAAAGCGGCCGGATAATCACGGTGGAGGAACACAGCATGTTCGGAGGTCTGGGAGCCGCGGTTGCAGAAACCCTGGTACAGCACAAACCGGTTCCCGTAAAAATACTGGGTATCCCCGACGAAAATGCGATAGCCGGTACCCCCCTGGAGCTCTTCCGACATTACGGACTGGACGCCGAAGGTATAGTTAAAACCGCTTTAAACTGGCTCTAAGCATGAACGAACAATTCACCCTGGCTATAGATCAGAGTACTTCGGCAACAAAGTTTTTGCTGTTCGACGGCAAAGCCAATCTGAGGCATCGCCTTTTGCTGGAGCATCATCAATATTATCCCAAAGCCGGTTGGGTGGAACACGATCCAGTAGAAATTCTCGAAAACATTTACAAAGGTGTTAAAGCCTTATTAGACAACAGCGGAGTAGCCCCTCTGAATATTATTTCGGTAGCCATTACCAACCAACGCGAAAGTGTGCTGGTGTGGGATGCTGCTACTTCCAAACCTGTTAGCCCGGTAGTGGTTTGGCAATGTCAGCGGGGAGCGGCCATCTGCTCTGAACTCAAAAACCGTGGCTATGGAGAGATGTTGCGTTCCAGGACCGGTTTAATTATTGATCCCTATTTTTCGGCCAGTGGTGTACAATGGATACTGGAGGAAATGCCTGGTTTGAAAGAGCGGGCACGGGCCGGAGAACTCCGTATGGGCACCATGGATTCCTGGCTTATCTGGAATCTGACCGGGGGTCGGGTGCATGCCACAGACCGGACCAATGCCTCCCGCACCTTGTTGTATAATATTCACAGCCTGAGCTGGGACAGGGAAATTCTCTCCCTTTTTGATATCCCCGAATCCATGCTGCCTCAGGTATTGGCTTCCGATCAGGTGTTCGGAAGTACTGACTTTCGGGGACTGTTACCCCGGGCTATACCTATAGCCGGAGTACTGGGTGATTCTCACGGAGCTTTGGTCGGACAAAGCTGTTTTACCCCCGGAATGGGCAAAGCTACTTACGGAACGGGTTCCTCGGTGATGGTCAACATAGGTTGTACTCCTCTGAAAGCTCCCGAAGGTTTGGTGACTTCAGTGGCTTTTGCTGCGCTGGGAAAAACATATTACGCTTTCGAAGGCAACATTCATTGTACAGGAGCCACCATAAAATGGATGGTAGACGAGCTCGGGCTATTGACCAACTCTGCCGAAAGCGAGGCCCTGGCCTTAAGCGTGGATGACAACGCCGGAGTCTATCTCGTTCCGGCTTTTGCCGGTTTGGGTGCACCCTGGTGGAAACCCGATACCAGAGCTATTATTTGCGGTTTAAGCCGTGGCAGCAACAAAGCACATATAGTAAGGGCCGGGTTGGAGGCCATAGCCTATCAGGTGAAAGATCTGGTGGAACTGATGCTCAGACAGGCCGGAACAAAACTCGAAGAGCTCCGGGTTGACGGAGGCCCGGTACGGAATCGTTTCCTGATGCAGTTTCAGGCCGACATGCTGAATGCCCCTATCAACATCAGCCCCATTGAAGAAGCTTCTGCACTGGGCGCCGTGTATATGAATTTTCTGGCTCTGGGAAGCGCACGGAGCCTTGAGCAGCTGAGTAAACTCAGAATCCGGCAGGAACAACTCAGCCCTCAGATGACCGCTACACAAAGAGAACAATTATATGCTGCCTGGCAGCAAGCTGTAAATATGATTTTATAAACCATACTACTATGTCATACAAAAAGCAACTTTGCTTTGGTGTCATTATCGGCACACGCAATTATTTCAATTCGGCCCTGGCCAAAGACGTAAGAAGTTCTCTGCTGGAAACTCTTACCAAAGCCGGTCACAGCTATGTTATTCTCGATGAGGATCAAACAGCCACCGGCAGTATCGAAACACGCGAAGACGGCATTAAATGTGCCAGGCTTTTCAGGGAACACCGTGACTGCATAGACGGCATATTGATCTCCCTGCCCAATTTCGGTTTCGAAATAGGCATTATCAATGCCCTGGATCTGGCCGAACTCAAAGTTCCTATTTTGGTTCAGGCTTGTGATGACGACAACGATAAGGTTGATTTAAGCAGCCGGAGAGACGCTTTTTGCGGTAAATTATCCGTTTGCAACAACCTTTATCAATATAATATTCCTTTTAGCCTGACCACTTTGCACACTTGTGGCATTGACAGCAAAGAATTTGCCGCCGATTTGGATTATTTTGCCAGGATTTGCCGGGTGGTTCGTGGTTTGCGCAAGGCCCGCATTGGTGCCATCGGTACCCGCCCGGCCGGTTTCCAGACTGTCAGGGCCAGCGAAAAAATCTTGCAGGCCAACGGTATTACGGTGGTTCCGGTAGATATGTCCGAGATCCTGGCGCTTGCAAACAAGTTTGATAACAACTCGGCAGAGCTCAAACAACGTCTCGGGGAAATCAGGGATTATGCCCGGGTGCCCGAAAAATTTGCCGAAAAGCTGAAAGTTCAGGCCAGGTTCGGACTGGCTGTTGATGCCTGGATCAAAGAAAACGAAGTGGATGCTACGGCTATTCAGTGCTGGGATTCGCTCGAAAAGAACTATGGTTGCGCAGCTTGTGTCAGTATGAGCATGATGAGCGAAAAGCTCATGCCCAGTGCCTGTGAGACAGATATAGCCGGAGCCATTTCTATGTATATGCTCAGTCTGGCTTCGGGTCAACCTGCGGCTTTGGCCGACTGGAACAATAATTTTGCCCGTGAACTCAATAAATGTGTTTGTACGCATTGCGGCAATTTTCCCAAAAGCTTTGTCAGGAATCCGGTGGAACTGGGAACGCTGGGTGTTTTGGGCAGTGTCCTGGGCACCGAAGCAACTTTTGGTGCTGTCAAAGGCAAAGCCTCCGCGGGTGATTTCTCTTTTTTCAGGATTTCAACCGACGATAATTTTGGCCTGATCAAGGCTTACCTGGGCGAAGGTGAAATTACCGACGAACCTTATGGCATGGATGGTTGTATTGCCGTTACCAAAGTAAATAACCTTCAGCAGCTGATGAAGTTTATTTGCAAAAACGGCTTTGAACACCACGTGGCTATGTGTCGCAGCCGGGTGGCCGATGTGCTGGACGAAGCCATTAATACTTACCTGGGTTGGGATTTGTACCGCCACCGCTAAGATTGCCTCAGGGCAGTAATAGCAACATTTGTAGACCTTGAAATAAATAACACAATGAAAAACAATTTGTTAGCTTTTCTTTTAATAGCTGTTGTTTTCTTTGCTTTATGCCTGGGCCTAAACTCTTGTCAGGGAGACAAAAAGAAAACGCTGTCCAAAGACAAAATAGCTGTTGTGATTTCAACGCTCAACAATCCCTGGTTTGTTGTCCTGGGTGAGACTGCAAAAGAAAGAGCCGTAGAATTGGGATACGAAGCCGTATTGTTTGATTCTCAAAACAATCCTTCAAAAGAAACAGAACATTTTGACAATATTCTGTCCTCGGATTATAAGGCTATCTTATTTAATCCTACCGATGCCAACGGTTCGGTGGTCAACGTAAAAGCTGCCAAAAAGGCCGGCATTCCCGTATTTTGTATGGACAGGGAAATCAACGACTCAGAATCTTCTGTTTCTCAGATTCTTTCCGATAATTTTTCGGGATGTGTGGCCCTGGGCCAATATTTTGTAAAGAAATTGGACGGCAAAGGCAATTACGTAGAAATACTGGGTATTGTAGGCGATAATAATACCTGGAACCGTTCCAAAGGTTTCCACAGCGTAGTGGATAATTATCCTCAATTGATAATGCTGGCTCAGCAAACAGCTGATTTTGACCAAAACAAAGCCATGGAGGTAATGGAGTCGATGATGCAGGCGCATTCCGATATTGATGCAGTCTTTTGCGGCAACGATGCCATGGCTATGGGAGCCTGGCAGGCTATTCTGGCCGCAGGCAAAGCCGATCGTATTCTGGTCTTCGGTTTTGATGGAAGTCAGGATGTAATTAATGCCATCAAAGAAGGTAAAATTGAGGCTACCGCCATGCAGTTTCCCAAAACCATGGCTCGTACAGCTGCGGAGTTTGCCGACCGCTATCTTAAATCTGACCGTAATTTCCAGAAAAAAGTACCGGTAGCCGTGGAACTGGTTACGCCCGACAATGTACACAAGTACGGAGCATTCGAAAAACTGGAATAAGTGATAAGAAAAAGCATAAAAATCATCCTGGCCATAGCGGCCTCCATCCTGGCCCTTTATTTTTCTTTTTATACCGAGTCGTTAAGCGAGAAGCAACTAAAAGAACAATTCAAGAAATTTAATCCAGCTCAGTTGGTTGATTACTGCTGGGAACACAAGTTGGAGGACCTGGTTCGTTCTGCTCTTCCTTGCGAAGAGTTTTTTGCAGGCTTGCAAAACAACGCTAAGGACTTTTCCGACAAACAAGGTAAAGTCTTAGGCATTGGTTCCAATTATTTCTTTGTGATACAAGCCCGGGCTGAAATCGCATCTGTCGATGAGTATAATTTGTATCTGATTCTTAAAAACGATATTAAAGCGATTATTCCCAAAGTGAATATTTTTAGCAACCTGGCTCGTGATGCTTCCTCCTGGTTCAGCCCCGACGATTTTCAAAACGCAATGGATTTTAATGCTTTGTCGTCGTACCTGAACAAAAAAATCCTTCAGGAAGTGCTGGCTCCTTTGAGTGAGCAGCTCAGGGCGGGAGTCAGGATAGAGTTTGTTGCAGCCGTCGAGGTAAATATCAATGATTTACCCTTGAAAGAATTGGTGTTGATTCCTTATCAGATCAAAATAATTACCTGAGGCTGCTCTATGGATAAGTCCAATCCCGAAATTTTGCTCGAAGCCTGTCACATCAGCAAACAGTTTCCCGGCGTGCTGGCCTTAAACGATGTCAGTTTAAAGGTGTATGCAGGTAAAGTAAATGCCATTGTCGGTGAAAACGGGGCAGGAAAATCAACCCTGATGAATGTTTTATCGGGAGTGTATGCCGACTATCAGGGCGAAGTGTTACTCTGCGGCCGGCCGGTACACTTTTCCGGAACGGCCGGTGCCCAGAAGCAGGGAATAGCTATGATACATCAGGAATTGAATCTGATTCCTTATCTGGATATTGCCCAAAATATTTTTTTAGGCAGAGAACCATTGAATACGTTGGGATTGGTAGACCATAAAAGGATGAAAAGGGAGACTCTCGCTTTGCTCGAAAGGCTGCACTTTGACGAAAGCCCAGATAAGTTGGTCATCGATCTCAGTCCCGGGCAGCAGCAGATTGTAGAAATAGCCAAAGCGTTGTCGCTCAATGCCAAGGTTTTGATCATGGACGAACCTACTTCTTCCTTGTCCGAAAAAGAGGCCGGAATATTGTTTCGCCTGATAAGTGATCTTACCCAAAACCAGGTGGGAGTGGTGTACATCACGCATAAAATGGATGAAATAACTCTGCTGGCCGATTATGTAACAGTATTACGGGATGGCTGTTTCATCGAAGCCTGCCCAATGGAAAAAACCAGCGTGGATGAATTAGTGCGCAAGATGGTTGGAAGGGAACGCAAGGATTTTTTCATAAAAAAACAACACCCCCCGGGAGAATGTATGCTTGCTGTCAGGGATCTTTGTCTCAGGGATACCTTGCATGCAGGCAAATACCGGCTGAAAGATATAAGTTTTGAGGTTTATGCAGGTGAAGTATTGGGTATTTACGGATTGATGGGCGCCGGACGGACCGATTTGATGGAGGCTTTGTTTGGCTTGTACGGAAAAAAAACAGAGGGCCAGGTCTTTATCAAAGGCAGGAAGGTCCAATTAAATAACACAAATGCCTCAGTGGCAGAGGGTTTGGCGCTGATCCCCGAAGACCGGAAAAACGAAGGACTGATCCCCGAAATGTCTATTGAGCAAAATACTACGCTGGCTTCCTTAAAAGATTTTTTGAATTATGGTTTGCTCTCGTTTAAAAAAGAACGGGCAAAAGCAGAAGAAATGAGAAGCAAGCTGAAAATAAAGTCGTATTCCTGTCAACAATTGGTTTCTCAGCTAAGCGGAGGCAACCAGCAAAAAGTGGTTCTGTCAAAATGGATCCTGACCAATCCGAAAATTATTTTGCTGGACGAGCCTTCACGGGGTATCGACATTCACTCTAAAAATGAGATTTATAAATTGATGGATGATTTGGCCGGCCAAGGCATGGCCATAGTGGTGGTTTCTTCTGAATTACCTGAAATTATGGCTGTATCGGACAGAATTTTATGCCTTTGCCAGGGCAGGCTCAACGGACATTTCGAGCGGGATGAATTTACCGAAGAAGCCTTGTTGAAAGCTGCCTTACCCGATAAGGCCTAAATAGCAGTATTTATGAAAACGAACTTTAAGGCAATTATTGACAAGCCGGTTATTAAACCACTGGCTGCTCTGCTTCTGATGGTAGGAGCCATGGCTGTGTTTTCGGAGAATTTTGCCACCGGCGACAATTTTTTCAATATCCTGCGCCAGGTTTCTGTCAACCTATGCATATCGGTAGGAATGACCATGGTTATTCTGACCGGAGGCATCGATCTTTCTGTGGGTTCCATTCTGGCGCTGAGTGGTGCTGTGGCTGCCGGGCTGAACAGAAACGGTTTCAGCTTTCCCGCTGCCGACCTTTATGTGGGCTTTACCTTTTGGGGCTGTATACTGGCCGCTTTACTCACCGGTGGTATGCTGGGAGCCTTTAACGGCTGGATGATTACACGTTTCAGGGTGCCGCCTTTTGTGGCTACTTTGGCCATGCTCACCATAGCCAGAGGGTTGACTATGTTGTATACCAAGGGTTTCCCCATTACAGGCCTGGGCGAAAGTTTTTCTTTTTTGGGTACCGGCTGGTTTTTGGGAGTGCCCATGCCGGTGTGGGTAGCCCTGTTCATTATAGCCTTCTTTGCTTTTTTTATGCTCAAAACCCGCATGGGACGTTATATTTACGCTATCGGAGGCAACAAAAAAGCCAGTTTGTTGTCGGGAATCAAGGTGAATAAAATTATCCTCCGGGTGTATATCCTGGCCGGATTATTGTCTGCCGTGGCCGGGCTAATGGTTACAGCCAGACTGGATTCTGCCCAGCCCAACGCGGGCAGCGGTTATGAACTTGATTCCATAGCCGCCGTAGTCATCGGAGGCACTTCCCTGAGCGGTGGTAAAGGTTCCATTGCCGGCACTGTGGTGGGTGCGCTGATTATCGGGGTGCTCAACAATGGTCTGGTTTTGCTGAATGTCTCTCCCTTCTGGCAACAAGTCATAAAGGGTTTTGTTATTCTTGGAGCCGTAATTCTCGATAAAGTCAGTTCCGGAAAATCAGAACGCTGAAATGATGTTTTTAGAATTACCTGAGTTATTCTGTTGTGCCTCTGTTAGTCCCGGGACCCGGGCTGTTTGCCAAGTTGTTTGATTTTTTCCAGTAAAGCCTGCAGTTCCCTGGTTGTGGTGAAGGGATTCATCAGTGTTACTCTGAGCCAGATCTCTTCTTTGAGCTGGGTTTGTACTATATAGAATTCTCCGTCTTCGAGCAACTTCTTTCGAATCCGGCTGTTAAGATTGCTTAAGCTTGCTTTGCTTAACTCGCCCAAGGGTTTATAACGAAAGCAAACCACATTGGTTTCGGGTTGCAGGGCCAGCTCCATATCGGTCTCCTGCCTGAGCATACCGGCAAAGACCTGAGCCAGGTTGTAGGTATAATCGACGTATTCTTCGAACAGAGCGGTGCCGTATTGTCTGAGCAGGGTGTAAATTTTTACGCTCATCATCAGTTTAGTGCATTCAAAGCTCCTTTGCCCAAGGTTAAACCAGGAACTTTTCTCTTGTTCCTCCCAGAGATATTGGGCTTTTTGGCTGAAACTGCGGTATGAATCCTTTGCCTGACGAAAAAGAATGGCCGTCGAAAGAGCAGGGCTCAGCATCATTTTGTGAAAGTCCATCACCACAGAATCGGCTTGTTCAATACCTTTCAGGTGATGCCTGTGTTTTTTCGAGAAAATAGCAGGCCCCCCGTGCGCGGCATCCACATGAAACCACAAGTCGTGTGTCTGTGCAAAATCGGCCAGAGGTTCCAGTTCTTCGTAGGTTCCCGTCGAAGTAGAACAAGCGCAGCCAATTACTCCCAGCACTTCGACGCCCCGGCCACAGGCAGCCTGGTATGCGCTTTCGAGCAGCTCTGTACGCATTTTGAAATGTTCATCTACAGGTATACGAATAATACCTGCTTCGCCCAGACCCATAATCCTCAAAGCTTTATCTATGCAATAATGGGCTTCTTCGGACACCATCAGGGCATATTGTTTGCGGTTCCCTTTGCTCCAGACATCTTCGCCGGCCTTGATATTGCGTATGGCCATCAATGCCGTAAGATTTGCCAATGAAGCTCCGGAAGTCATAAAGCCGTCGGCCTTGTCGGGATCAAAGCCCATTTCCTGAGCCAGCTGTTTACAAACGATACGTTCCAACACCACAGCCGGAGCTCCGATTTCGTAAACTACAGTTCCGTTGTTGAGCAGTTCGGTCAACAGCCCGGCCAGTGCACTTTCGGGAGCCGGAATCGCCACCTGATGCCCCATGTTTTTGGGATTGTGCATGTGCAGGGAACCGTCAATCAACTGTTTGAAATAATGCTCCAGATGCCTGTCGCCCTCTTTGTAATCGTTCTGCCAGAATTTGAGCTGATCATCAGGGCTTCTCCATTGATTTACAGGTTCTGAGCCTTGCAGGGCTGATTCCAGGTAATTTCCCAGTAAATCTACCAGGAGATGGCCCTGATGTCGAAAGTTATCAGGGCTAAAAGCTTTAGAAATAAGCGATTGATTCATATATTATCTTTTTGTTGAAGCTAAGCCCGGCTGCCAATTAATTTCTTTGGGGCCGGACTGCCATCAGTATAAACTCCTGGTACGGAAATGATTTATTTTTAGACGATTTTTGCTTGAATAAGCCCACAAAGATAGTTTATTAATCAAAAAATATCCTGTATTTTTGCTTTTTAAAAATAACAACAATAGAGGTGATATGGAGTATAAAGTGCTCTTGGGAGAACACAGCGAAATACAGTTGGCTACCTTTTGGCCAGCCACGAACAATGGGACGAATGAATACCATGCCCTGATAAAATTAAAGAATGTATCTAAGCTGAATGCATCAGTTCAGCTGGATTTACTTGATAAAGCCTACGAAATTCTTAAGCAGGAAATTTCTCCGGCAACAGCCGTGTGGAAAAGGTATTTTTTGAGTGATCCCTGCAACCAATATACGCTTTTTGACAAGCCGGACCAAGCTGTATCGCTGGTTGGGCAGGCTCCTCTGGACGGCAGTAAAATGGCTTTGTGGTGCTATTTTGTGCAAGAAGGTCTTCTCGGCATGGACAGTAATGTGATTACCTTGACCAGACCTGCCTACAGGCATTATTATTATTACGGGCTTAATGATTTGTCTTCGGGTTCCTATGCACAAACCCTTGAATTGTTCAACAACTTAAAACAAAAAATGAGCCGTGATAAGTTGAATATGGCCGAGCATTTGTTGCGTACGTGGATCTATGTGCAGGCGGTGGACATCAATTACGAGGGTATGGTCAGAGCCCGCCGGGAAGTCTTTGAACAGGAAGGCCTGAACCGGAATACTCATTATGTTTCAAGTACCGGCATCGAGGGCAGGCATTATTTACCTTCGAATCTTGTGTTTATGGATGCCTATGTGGTGCAAGGGCTCAAAAAGGGACAGCAGAAATATTTGTATGCTCCCCAACACCTGAGCCCTACCCAACTCTACGGTGTTACCTTTGAGCGGGGCACAGCCATTGAATACGGCGATAGAAGGCATGTGATTATTTCGGGTACCGCCAGCATTGACAATCAGGGTCAGACTTTGTATCCCATGGATATTCAGGCACAGACCCGGCGAATGTTCGAAAATGTGGAAGCCTTGTTGTCGGAGGCCGGTGCCGGATTTGGAGATTTGGCTCATGTTGTTGTATATTTGCGTGACATGGCCGATTACGAATTGGTAAAGTCATTGGTTAACAGTAGATTACCTAAGGTACCTCAAGTGTATGTACTGGCTCCTGTTTGCCGCAGCCAATGGTTGGTCGAAATGGAATGTATGGCAGTTCTACCTGTATCAAACGAAGATTTTGCCCCTTTCTAAAGAGAGAATATGCAGAACAAAAGCAGTAAACCCGGCAAAAAGAAAGCACCCCGGCAGGAACTGCCGGCCGGAACATACACCTGGATCAATACTACGGGCAGTCTGTTGTTTGCTTTGTACAGCTTCTGGTTCCTTGGGATATATAAAGCCGATTTGATGTTTCGTCTGCAGGAATTGACTTTGTTTCTGTTCGACAAGGCTTTTTTCAACGAACACCTTCAAAGCCCTGGAGGATTGCTGGAATACGCGGGAAAGTTTCTGACTCAGTTCTTTTTTTATCCATGGCTGGGTGCCATTATACTGACAGTTCTGCTTTTGGTTTGGCAATGGATGCTGATTCGGGCCTTTGAATTGCCTAAACAACTCAGGCTGCTGAGTTTGCTGCCGCTGTCGATGGCCCTGCTTTATATTGGCATGCAGGAATACAGCATTTTCGTGGCCAAGTATGCGGTTTTATCGCAATTGGCGGGTATGGTACTGGCAGTGATGCCTCTTTTTGTTGCACGTTTTTTCCCCGGAACCAGGACCAGAATCCTGATCCTGGCGATGTATATTCTCCTGGCCTATCCCTTCTTTGGTTTCTATGCCTTATTGGGAGCTTTGCTTTTGTGGGTCAGATTGTTTGCTGCCGGTCAAAGCGCTTTTCAAAATAAAGTTCAAGAAGTATCTCAACATCAACATCAACATCAAACCAAAACCAAACATCAACCAAAACTATTGTTAAGGCAGTTGTTGCTTTTGCTTTTTCTCTTAGCTGTTCCGCCCTTATTTTTCGTCCTGTCCGGACAAGACATCAACCCGAAGTATCTTTTTGCTTACGGCCTGCCGGTGTATGATTACCCCAACAGCCCTTTGATGTGGACAGCACTGGTGGCCTGTCCTTTGTTTTTATCGGGCTTGTCTTTGCTCTATCTGTCCAAAACGAATTCCTGCCGGCCGCTTTGGTGGCTGAACCTGCTTTTTTTTGCACTGGCCATTACATTTGTACAGGCAGGCTCATACAAAGACCTGAATTTTAAAACTCAGCTGGCCATGGAAAGGGCCATTTCGGACAACGATTGGGACAAAGTGCTGGAACTGGCTCGTGAACCCAACAAAAGCCCTAATCGTTTGATTGTGATTTACAGAAACATAGCGTTGTACAATAAAAACCAGCTTTGTGAAAAGATGTTCACGTTTCCCAACTCTGATGAGCCTTTCCATACCAAAAATTCCCTGGTAAGCAACACCATTATCGGGGCGCCTATCAATTGTTTTTATTATGGCCTGCTGAATTATTCCTATCGCTGGAATATGGAGAATATGGTTTTGTTTGGCCCCCGTACGGAGAATCTCAGGTTTATGATGATGTCGGCCCTGCTCAACCGGGAAATGGAGTTGGCCGGGAAATACATTCACATTTTGGAGAAAACCTTGTTTTACAAAAAATGGGCTGCATCGCATCGGGTATACCTCGAAGATCCGGCTCTTTTACTTGAGAATAAACAATACAAAACCCTGCTGGCGCTGACTAAATACGAAGACATACTGGGTCAGGACCAACGGGTTATGGAATTGGCCATCCTGAACCATTTCTGCAATTTGAAGTCAGGTACCGATGAAATGCTCGAATGGTCTATGTCGTCTATACTGACCACTAAATCGGTGTACAAATTCTGGCCGATGTTTTATGTCTATGTAAACAAAAAACTGCCTTTGCCCCGGCATGTACAGGAAGCAGCCTTGTTGCTGGCCTATTTCGAAAAAAGAGAGTTGGGAGATATTATAAAGTTGATGGATCCCCAGGTTTTGCAGCGTTTTGATGAATTCAAACGCATTACCGAGTCCAATACGCATTTATCAGAAGAGAAGTTGGCCACTTTGCTTAAAAGGTCTTTTGAAAAAAGCTATTGGTATTACTTTTGTTTTGTTAAAGACCTAAAAACCAACTAAGATGATTTCAACGTTTTTATACCGCTTATGGGCAGTGCCCTTTATCGTGGCCATGATGTGGTCATGTAGTCCGACTCTGCCCGTTGATTGTGCCGAGCTCGGCGAAGAAGTTAAAATCAGTCCGGATTACAGGAATCTGATTATTCCCTGTAATATCGCCCCTTTGAATTTTAAAGTCGATGTCCCTGCCGAAAAGATACTGGTCAGGATCCAGGGAGAGCAGGGTAATTCTCTTGTACTGAAAGGCCCTAAAGTCTTGATTCCTATAAAAAAGTGGCAAGCCCTGCTGGAGGCCAACAAGTCCGGAAAATATTCGATTGAAGTATATGCTCAAAAAGACGGAGAATGGAAGCGCTATAAACCTTTCAGCAATACCATAGCCGCTGATTCTATTGACGGGTACCTTTCTTATCGCCTGATTGAGCCTTCGTATGTTTTATACGAGAATCTCTGTATACGGCAACGGCATTTGGGCAGTTTTTGGGAAAAAGACATATATAACAATAATCTGGTTTCCGAAAAAGAAGATTTTCAATGCATCAATTGCCATTCTTATCAGAATTACCAAACCGACAATATGCAGTTTCATGCCCGGGCTCACCACGCCGGAACCCTTATTGTCAGCGACGGGGTACCCCAAAAAGTTAATCTCAAAACCGATCAACTGATCTCTGCCGGAGTTTACCCGGCCTGGCATCCTTTCGAAAAACTGATTGCCTATTCGGTGAACAACACCAACCAGCTGTTTCATTCCAAAGACATCCAGAAAGTGGAAGTGTTGGACCGGAATTCCGATTTGATTCTGTACGATATAACAAAAAATCAGGTAAGTATAATACAGAACGACAGTGTCGCCCTGGAAACTTTTCCTTCCTGGTCGCCCGACGGCAAGACTTTGTATTACTCTTCCGCCCGCTTTGAAAGCAAGACCGGAGACCGTGAAAGTGATTTGGCTACTTATTATCAGGAGGTGAAATACAATATTTATTCTATGAGCTTCGATATCGAACAGCGCAACTTTGGAGAGCCGCGTTTATTGGTTGATGCCGGATCCATCGGAATGAGTGCTTTGTTGCCCAGGGTCTCTCCCGACGGCAGGTATCTGTTGTTTTCCATGGCCGAATACGGTACTTTCCACATCTGGCACAAAAACAGCGATCTGTATTTGCTGGATTTTCAGAACAACACCATAAGATCACTCGAAGAACTAAACAGCAAGGATACCGAAAGTTATCATTCCTGGTCGTCGAACGGGCGCTGGATCGTATTTAGCAGCCGCAGGGACGATGGTTCATACACCCGTCCCTACCTTGCCTATTTCGATGAACAGGGCAGGGCAGGGAAACCTTTTATTTTGCCCCAAAAGGATCCTGATTTTCACCTGGGCTTTATGAAATCCTACAACATTCCGGAATTTATGAAAGAACCTGTCAGTATTTCTCCCCGGAAATTTGCCCGCAGCCTCAAAGGCGATGCTGTTCAGGCGGTAATGCATTGAGCAATCTTTTTATCGTAAAATATAGTATTCCATAAATAAATACCGTATTTTTGCTGCTGCAAAAAAGGGAATCCGGTGCAAATCCGGAACAGTCCCGCTGCTGTAAGGCCGGAGTCAGGCTCAGCCCGACTTTTATTCCGCTCAAGGCCACTGTCTATGCTTATGGATGGGAAGGCCGTGAAGACAGACCAAGTCAGAAAACCTGTTTGCAGGACATGCCGTCAAAAAGCTTTCGAGGAAAAGCTGAGCATAAGGATATTTTACCCTTTACTCCGGTTCTCCTCATTTTTACGGCACTAACCAAAAGCGACGCAGGATCGCTGAATTTGCCGCGAGATGAAAAAACCACTTAGTTTGGCCTTTGTGTTTAAGCTTTTGTTGATAAGCTTATTAATGAGCCTGTTTGCTGTTCAGACTGCGAGTGCAGACTTATACGCCTATACCGAGCCTGTTGCTCAGGATTATACCATCGGGGATATTATCGTATTGGGCCGGGAATCTGAAGCAAAAGTACAAAAGGGCAAACTGGTTCAGGAAATGGACAGCAGCTTTTTCCAGGCACTGCCGTTTTTGCAGGCAGCGGATGCCATGAAATTTTTTACCGGTGTAAGTGTCAAGGATTACGGTGGATTGGGCGGACTCAAAACCATTTCTGTCCGCAGCCTGGGTGCAAATCATACGGCTCTTTCCTACGATGGATTGCCGGTGACAGATGTACAAAACGGGCAGATCGATCTGGGGCGTTTTTCTCTGGATGCCCTGGAAAGCATAAGCCTGAGTACCGGGCAAACCGAAGATATATTTCAACCTGCCCGTTTGTTCGCTTCCGCCGGCCTCTTGCAGCTCCAAAGCCTGAAACCCCGTTTTGCCCGCGATAAAAATCAAAACCTGCGACTGAGGTTTCAAGGCGGTTCTTTTGGCCTGTTGAATCCCTCTTTGTTGCTGCAACATAAGCTCAGAAATCAGCAATCTGTCAGCCTGGATGTTTACTATTTGCAATCCTGCGGGGATTATCCCTATTTAATGTACTATGGCTCCCGGGAAGACTTGGTCAGCAGAGAACGTCGCCTGAATTCGGATATTCGCCAGTTCAGACTGGAGCCCTCCTGGTACTGGCGTAATACCAAAGGTTCAGAGGCCACGATTAAATTATATTACAACCAATCGGAGCGGGGCTTGCCCGGAGCAGGTATCTATTATAACAGCGGGAATTCTTCGGGTCAAAGGCTCCGGGATAAGCAAACTTTTATACAGGGGCATTACAAAAGCCTTTTACATCCGCATTGGAGCCTGCGATTGGACGCCAAAATAAACGGCAGTTATTCCCGTTATCTCGATCCTTCCTTTTTGAATTCCGACGGCCGGGATGAAAGCGAGTATTGGCAGACTGAGTCGTATCTGAGCGGAGCTTTGCAATATAAACCCAAATCGGCGTTCAGCCTGGTCTTGTCGCAGGATTTAAGCATGCAGAAGCTTTTTTCTGAAGAGTTTCTTGCAAACCGTCCTCAGCGCCTGAGTTTTTACACGGTGCTGGCCGGGAAAGCATCGGCAGGTGCCTGGAATCTGAGTGGTAACCTGCTTTTATGCCGGATTATGGAAGAAACAGGGGCGGGGCCTCAGGGAGCCGGTTACAGCAAGCTTACACCCTCGGTTTCGGTGTCGCTGAGGCCTGTAGAAAAACTGCGCTGGTATCTGAGGGCTTTCTATAAGTCCATATTCAGAATGCCCAGTTTCAACGATTTGTATTATGGTCGCATCGGTAACCCCGATCTGATTCCCGAAAATACCCGGCAGCTGGACCTGGGTACCAGCCTGAGTATAAGTCCGCCAATCGGCCGGGAACTCAGCCTTAGCCTGGATGTGTATGCCAACCGGGTAGAAAACAAAATTGTGGCCTATCCTACGCAAAATGTTTTTGTATGGACTATGCTGAATCTGGGAGAAGTCAGCATAAAAGGCCTGGATTTGAGCCTGGATTGGGATTGCTCTTTGAATAAGAACATTGCCCTTGCTCTTAAAGCGAGCTATACCCTGCAGTCGGTTTTGAATGTGACCGATCCCGAAAGCAGGGCTTACGGACATCAATTGCCTTATACGCCCAGGCACAGCGGATCGGGCGTTTTACTCTTGCATGCCTTTGACTGGCAATTCTCGTACAACCTGCTGTATTCGGGCATTCGCTACTCGGGCTTCGAGAATTATGCCCTGAATCGTATGCCGGCCTATACCGATCAGGGGATCTCGCTCAACAGGTCATTTAATTTGGTTAAGACCAAAATGACACTGGGAGCTGAAGTATTAAACATAACAGGAAAACAATATGAAATCATTCGAAATTATCCTATGCCGGGACGTTCTTTCAGAGCGAAGATTATTTTTAATTGGTAAACAAAGATTTCTGTCAGCTGCTTTGGCGGTATTTGCCAAACTTGGTGCATTGGGATTGATCTTGTTGACTGCCTTGCTGACGACTTCGTGTGAATTGGAAGATCAACCCGAAAGTACCGGCGATTTGCCGGGCCTGGCTCAGGGTGCTTGCCGTGGACTCTGGATTTTGTCCGAAGGCCTGATGAATTTAAACAATTCCACCCTGGCTTATTATTCTTTTGAACAGAAAAGCTTGAATAAGAATATGTTCAGATTGCTAAACAAGAGAGGTTTGGGCGATACCGGAAACGATATGAAGGCCTATGGATCCAAACTTTATATTGTAGTGAGCCTGTCTTCGCAAATTGAGGTTCTGGACCTACACAGCGGATTGTCAATAAAGCGCATTCCCTTATTTGATGAAAATCAGCGGGCCAGACAGCCTCGCTATATTGATTTTGTGGACGGCAAAGCCTATGTCTGTTCTTTTGACGGCAGCCTTTCCAGAATCGATACCGCCAGCCTGGAGGTAGAAGATTATGTGTATTGCGGACGGAATCCGGACGGAATCTGCGTAGTGAACAATAAAATTTATGTATCCAACTCCGGCGGCCTGGATAATCCCAATTTTGACAGCAGTATCTCGGTGGTCGATCCGCTCAGCTTTCGTGAAATAAAAAGAATAGAAACAGGGCTCAATCCTTACCTCATGCAGGTGGACAGCCAGGGCGATATTTACGTGGTACTCAGGGGTAATTTACTGGATATTCCTTTTAGTTTATGCCGGATAGATAGTCAGCTTGATTCGGTTGTACAGGAATTTCAGGACATTCCGGCCTGGAATCTGGCTATACACAACGACACTGCCTATATCTACCATTATTCGGTACAAGGAGGACAAAACTCTGTAAAAGTCTTTGATTGCCTGACAGAAACGATAATTTCGGATCAATTCATAACAGACGGAACTCCTGTCACACGGCCCTATACCATAAAAGTGAATCCTTATTCCGGCGATGTGTATATCAGCGATGCCTACGATTATACCCTCTGGGGGGATTGTTTGTGTTTTTCTGCAGAGGGGAATTTAAAGTTTAGATTCATGAGTGTCGGCTTGAATCCCAACAGTCTGGTTTTTTTCAAATAAAGCACAGGCTGCTTTTTCGCTCGGAAAAATAGTTATTTTTGCTGCCGGAGGAGGCTCCCTGAACTACTAATTATGGAAGAGAAGATTGAAATAAGACTGGCTCGTTTGTGTAAACAACGATTTGGCCTGGAAATGCTTGAATTGCGGGAAATACCGGCCTGCGGATCGTATCGTCAGTATTATCGCATTTATATGCCGACACCCGCTCCTGCCAGCCTGATTGGGGCCTGGAATGCCGATCCCGGGGAAAATGCCGCCTTTGTTTCATTTGCTCAATCCTTTTATCAGGCCGGCCTGCCTGTGCCCCAAATTTATGCAACAGACCCCATGGGCTGTGTTTATTTGCAGCAGGATTTAGGCGATCAAAGCTTGTTCGGCCTTTTGAATTCAGAATGGTTTCCTGTCAAAGATAAACCGGCGGCCTTTTTCCCTGATAGTCTTATCCATTTGTATAAAAAGAGCCTGAGTTGTCTGCTGGATATGCAATTGGCCGGAAAAGACTGCATTGATTATTCCAAATCTACGCCCAGTGATTCTTTTCACAGGGATGCCATGCATTGGGATCTGAATTATTTTAAGTATTTCTTTTTGCGTTTACTTAGAATCCCTTTTGATGAGCAGGCCCTGGAAAATGATTTTCGCAGCCTGGTCGATTTTTTACAGACAGCTCCTTCGGACTATTTTTTGTTTCGTGATTTCCAGACGGCCAATATTATGGTGATGGGGGATGAGCCCTATTTTATTGATTTTCAAGGAGGACGCAGGGGTTTATTGCAATACGACCCTGCTTCGCTGTTGTACGATGCCAAGTCGTATTTACCCAGGAATGTGCGGGTAGAATTGCTGAAGTATTATGTATCGTTGCTGGAAACAAAAACGTCCATCGGGGCCGGGGCTTTCCTTCATTATTTTCATGCAGCGGTTTTGCTGCGCCTAATGCAGGCCTTAGGAGCTTTCGGCTTCAGAGGTGTAGTGGAACACAAACCGGGTTTTAAGGAAAGCATCCCTCCGGCTCTCGATTTGATCGAAGAGCTTATACAGGACTGGAATCTTCCTCTTCCCTTGAAGGAAATTCGTAGCTGTTTTGTTCATATGCTGGCAGCCAATGAATTGCGTTCCTTTTAAACAGCCTGCCATTTTTTAACGATTTTATTTAACAGAATTAATTTAAAAAAGTTTGTTTGGTGCCCGTATTAATGTTAAATTTGCGCTATATAATAATTAATAGAAAACCATTAATACGCTTTTAAAATGAAAAACACAAATCTTTATTATCTTTATAAAAGGCTCTTTGTCAATTGTATGGTATTTAGATATATCGTTTTATTTCTGAGCCTTTTCGTCCTGAGTGCAACCATGAGCGCTCAGGAAAGCTTTTCACTCACTTATACTTTTGATGTAGTAAACAAAGGCAGCGGAGGCCGGACAGATCCGACTCCTCCACCTGAGCAGGAAGGCCTGCAGTTGTCTCCGTTCAAGGCTGTGGCTGAAAATTCTGTATGGGGTATGGCAACAGACCCCAGTTCCAGTGGGAGTTTTTCGTTTAAATCCTGGCCAAGGGCAGAGATTGACAGCCTGCCTGCAACGGGAGTTATTGATCTTAACCAATATTACGAGTTCAGTATCTCTGTTCTTCCGTCTTACTCTTTGCATATTGACAGGATATCCTTGTTGATTGAGCGCTCAGGAACCGGAATAAGGCGCTGCGCCGTCAGAACCGACAGGGACCAGTTCTCGGCAAATTTGTCCTTTGTTTACGATAAACAGGACGATAAGATCCTTGTTTTGGAAGATCATAGCCTTGAATTGAAAGACATGACCTTAACGACTTCAGGCACTGTTTATAGTACTGATGGCCTGTCCGCTACAGGACCGGATACACTGGTTTTCCGTTTATACGGATGGAGTGCAGAAAGTACCATGGGAACGTTTTGTGTGGATGATGTCTGTATTCAGGGAAGTATAACAATGAATACCGAGGAGCAGGCTGCTGCCGATACTATTATTGCCGGAGGCAGCTATTATTTCCCCGCCCGGGCCTTTGATGAACTTCAACTCAGTTTCAGCCTGGAAACTGAATCGGACAGCAGCGAAGTTTCCGAAATCTTTCAACAAAGGCTGAGCATGCAAAGGGCTTGTATTGATGCAGCTCTAAACTTATATAATATGCAGGATTCTTCAATCCTGGAGCAAATACAACTGGAAATTGAACTCAGGGACAGCTTGGGTAATAGCTGCAATAACTATTTTGATATTAATTATTATGTGCCGGACAGCGTGGGAACTGCCTCCAATAATATGGCCCTGCTCCGGATTTTCGCAAAACCTCAGGAATCGGCGGATTACCTTGGTCCGTATTTGCTGGGAGGACGCTTCTTGTACGTGGACAGGCTCAGCGGACAGGCAGTTACAAATTTGCTGTATCCTATGCGCATTTATCCGGAAGCTTCTCCCTTGTGCAAACTTAGTTATTTTTTGCCCTATAAGTCTGAAACAGGTTTGCCCCCCGGAGATAGTTCAAGTACGACTGAGCATTATGTCCCTTTGGGTTTGATAATTGAAAACCGGGGTTCGGGTACGGCCAGGGAAATCAGTCTGGCTCATCCTGTCAACAATACCCCGGGCGGGCTGTCGCTGCTTCCGGGATGGGAGCATAACAACAACAACATGTTGCCCATCTCCGGCGACAGTATATTAATTGACAGTCTGGCTCCCGGACAAAGTCGTAGTTTTATATGGTGGTTCAAGGGCAATGCTCCGGCTCTTATTGATTCTTTTCATTTCAATACGCTGCATGAGGACCCCTTTAAACATCCCGACACTGCGTTGTTAACTGTTACTGAATTACATCCTTTATACAGACTGGTGCAGGCTTACGATGAACTGGACGATAACCAAAGCGACTTTTTGGTCAATAGTCGTCGTGATAGCCTGCATTGGCCGGATTCTCTGATTCTTTCCCAAGGTTTACACTTCCCTGTGTACGCAGCAGATAGTTTAAACTTTATCATCAGCCCCTGGGATGCGGACAGTCTATTGATCTTCAATTTGTTTCCGGCTCATGAAGGCTGGAATTATTTCAGGACGGCTCATCCCGGTTTGGACGGCCATGCTAAAGTTGTGTCTGTGAAACGCATGGAAGATGACATGGAATTGCCGGCAAGGAATGTCTGGCTGAGTTCAGCTCCAGGGGCCAAAACCACGGATCCGATGGCTGTTAATTACCTGCATATTCTGGATAACAACCCCTCAAATGAGCTTATGTCTTACGAAGTTGTACTTGCCAGACACTACAATGAACTAATTGTTGACAGTTTGAGCATTATTCTTTGTCAGGGCGATGCTTACAGCTTTGGAGGGCAGTTGATTACCGAGGCGGGTATTTACTGCGACACTATTTATGCAGAATCAGCGCCCGATACCCTGCAGATTCTTAGATTGGAGCTGTTATCACGCAATTATGTTGACCTGTCAGACAGTGTCTGTATCGGTGAGTCCTACGCAGGAAACGGATTTAATCTGGCACCGCACCAGGAAACGGGCACATTTTTTTATACAGATACTTTGCGGAATCAATGGGGTTGTGACAGCATCCTTCGTCTGAATCTGGCAGTTTGTGCTCCGCCCGATGATCCCGGCCCGATTTATGGTGACAGCCTGGTGGTGGTGGCCGGTAATTATACATATACCATTAAGCCTGTTCCGAATGCCAGTTTTTATATCTGGACGGTATTGCCTCCCTATTGGGAAAAAACAGTTCAGGGTCATAGCCTGAGCTTAAATATTCCTTATATGGGCTCCGGCACTATTTCGGTCAAAGCTGTAAATTGTTGTGGAGAATCGGCCGGAAGCAGTTTGCAGATCAATGGACAGACCGGCCTTGCCGGGCAGGAAATGACCAGCAGCTTCAGTTTGTTCCCCGATCCCTCTACTTCGGGTTTTGTGCTGGAAACTTCCGGCATAGAAGGGGAAACGACTATTTGTATCTCGTCTATGACCGGACAAATTCTGCACAGACAAACCAAATACCTGAGTGCTGAAGACAATCGTTTTGAATTCTCACTGGATGAATATACTCAGGGAATGTATATTATCAGCATAGTCAATGAGCAAATTTCGGGGGTCGAAAAATTGATCCGTGAATAAGCTTTTCGTCAGGATAGGGAAACTTTGGCAAGGAAGTTTCCCTATCTTTGCCCTTTAATGCATCGAAAATGAAAGCAGTCTTGTTTGCCGCGGGTTTAGGTACCCGTTTGTATCCGCATACACTGGACAAACCCAAAGCCCTGGTCAGTATACAGGGACGTCCCATGCTTTACCGGATAATGGATAAACTGTACGAAGCCGGTATCAGGGAATATGTGGTGAATGTGCACGCTTTTGCCGGCCAGGTGGAAAAGGCTCTGGAGCTTTATGCCAAGAGCAAGCCCGGCCTTAATTTTGATATTTCGGACGAAAGGGAATTGTTACTCGAGACCGGAGGGGGCTTGAAAAAAATGGCAGCTCTCTTAAAAGACGGAGCTTTTTTGGTACACAACGTCGATGTTTTGAGTGATATCAACCTAAAATTGTTTACTGAACAAGCGCTGAGCCTGATGTCAGCTCCTTTTCAGGCTCAGCCTCCTGTTCAGGCTCAATCTTCGATTCAGGTTCAGCACCAACCTAAAACTCAATCTCAATCTCAATACCGGGTTCAACCCCAAACTCTACCTAAAGCTCAAACCGGCGGGCAGTATCCTCTGGCGGTGCTGGCCGTTCGGAATGATTTTAAGGATCGTTGTTTTCTGCTTAATCAACACAATTTACTCTGTGGTTGGGAAAACAGGCTCAGCGGGGAACAGAAAATTTCCAGGCAGGAAGAAGCCTTACATCCTGTGGGATTTATGGGCATACATTGTCTTTCACCCTCCATTTTTCCTTTAATTGAGGAAGAAGGTGTTTTTTCCATCACCGATGTTTATTTGCGCTTAGCCCGTAAATATAGTATACTGGGCATGGATCAGAGTTCCTGTAAATGGATGGACATAGGCAGTCCGGAACAATTGTTGCTGGCCGAAAAGCAATTTTAAATTTATTTCTTACCTTTGCGGCCCGTGTACTTGAGAACCACGTTAAAAACAAGATTATGAAAAGACAATTGTCTGTAGCCTACATGCTCTGCGGGCTGCTTTTTACGGTTTGCCTGATCGTTGCCAACATTGTAGAGCAAAAAACTATAGCCTTAGGCCCGATAGAAGCTACTGCCGGCTTGTTGATATTTCCCATTTCGTATATAGTCAACGACCTGATCTCCGAAGTCTGGGGATTTCGTAAAGCCAGATTAATTATCTGGAGCGGTTTCTTGATGAATTTTCTGGCTGTGGCCGTTTTTCAGCTGAGCATTCATGTGCCCGGTTCTGTTAATTTTCATCATCAGGAGGCTTTTTCGCTGGTTTTGGGTAATACATTGCGATTGACTCTGGCCAGTTTTGTGGCTTTTTTGTGCGGTTCTTTTTTGAATGCTTTCGTGATGAGTAAAATGAAATTGCGTCATCAGGGGCGGCGTTTTTCACTAAGGGCTGTGTTATCCACTCTGGCTGGTGAGGGGCTGGATTCTTTGGTGTTTTTCAGTATAGCTTTTACAGGCATATTGCCGCCTTCAGACCTGTTGATGCTGATACTAACTCAAACAGGAATGAAGACGGCTTATGAGATTCTTGTATTGCCTTTGACCTCAAGAATCGTTGTTTATCTGAAAAAAGTGGAACAAGTCGAAGTCTTTGATAAGAATATCTCGTACAATCCATTTAAAATTAAGGATTTATAAAGATTTCACCGTTTCTTGAATTTCGACTTTATTCAGGCTGGCTTCCTTTATTTCTTAGCCAATAAATCGCGGATTTCGGTTAATAAACTTTCTTCTTTGGATATAACCGGTTTGGCAGGTTCTGCAGGAGCTGCTGTTTGTTCAGCCTGTTTTTTCCTGGTAAGTTCTTCTGTTTTTTTGCCCAGTTCGTTGATGAATTTAACCAGAAGAAAAACGGCAAAAGCAACAATCAGGAAATCGAGGGTGACTTGCAGAAAGTTACCGTAATTCAACGTTACCGCAGGGGCGACTACGTTGCCCAGTTCGTCCAGCGTTTCGGGTTTGATTTTCCAGGCCAGGTCGGTAAAATTAACACCACCTACCAACAATCCAATGGGGGGCATGATGATATCAGCCACCACTGAGGATACAATCTTGCCAAAAGCAGCTCCGATAATAATACCGACAGCCATGTCTACCACGTTGCCTTTGAGGGCAAACTTCTTAAATTCTCCGATAAAGCTCATAAAAATTTAAATAAAGAGTGAATAATAAAGAATTAAATATAAGGATTTAAACAATGATATAAATGCCGAAGATGTAAGCATTAAATTTACTCGCTGCGTTGATACAAATGTAAGAAATAAATTGGAATAAATATGCGCGAAACATTCCTTCAAAAAAGAAATAAAGCCAGAGCATAAGTTTGCAATATTTAAGTGTATGCTTATCTTTGTGTTTTCTTGCTAAAACCTAAAAACCCTGCAATGAAAGGAATTATTCTAGCCGGCGGAAGCGCCACCCGATTGTTTCCTCTGTCAATCGCTATTTCCAAACAAATCATGCCTGTATACGACAAGCCCATGATTTATTATCCCCTGTCTACGCTCATGCTGGCCGGCATACGCGAAGTGTTGGTGATTTCAACTCCAAGAGACTTGCCTATGTTCCGGGAATTACTAGGCAGCGGAGAATCGCTGGGAATGTCGTTTCAATACAAAGTACAGGAGCAGCCCAATGGCCTGGCTCAGGCTTTTGTGCTGGGAGCGGAATTCTTAAATGGAGAACCGGCCTGTTTGATTTTAGGTGACAACCTGTTTTACGGTCAGGGCTTTTCTACTATGTTAAAACGTGCTGTTGCTCTCAAACAGGGAGCCTGTATCTTCGGATATTATGTGAAAGATCCCCGTCCTTACGGTGTGGTCGAATTCGACGACACCGGCAAGGTGTTGTCTCTGGAAGAAAAACCCGCTCAACCAAAGTCGAATTACGCCGTGCCCGGCTTATATTTTTACGATGAGCGGGTTACTCGTTTTGCTGTTGATCTTAAACCCTCGGCCAGAGGAGAGTATGAAATTACAGACCTGAACAAAGTATATCTGGACGAAGGTAGTTTGCAGGTGGAATTGTTTGGCCGCGGCTTTGCCTGGCTGGACACCGGTAACAGCGACAGCTTGCTTGAAGCCTCCAATTTTGTAGCCACCATCCAAAACCGTCAGGGTTTTTACGTGTCCTGCATCGAAGAAATCGCCTGGCGTAATCGTTGGATTGACAGCGAACAATTGCGAAAACTGGGAGAAAAATTAAACAAAACAGCCTACGGGCAATACATTCTTTCTTTAGTATGAAAACTTATCTGGTGACCGGCGGTGCGGGCTTTATCGGAGCCAATTATGTAAAATATCTGCTGGCCAATTATCCCGAAGTTCAGCTGATAGTGCTGGATGCCCTTACCTACGCCGGCAATTACGGCACCATTGCCGCAGACGTTGACGGCAAATGTTGCATTTTTGTTAAAGGCAATATTTGTGATCAGGCATTGGTCCGGAATTTATTCGAGAGCTATCCCATAGAGGTGGTTGTTAATTTTGCTGCAGAGAGCCATGTAGACCGCAGTATCGAGAATCCCCAACTTTTTTTGGAAACCAATATTCTGGGGACACAAAATTTGCTGGACGAAGCCAAAAGAGCCTGGACCAATGGTAAAGACTCACATGGTTATCCGGTATGGAAAGAGAATGTCCGTTTCCATCAGGTTTCTACCGACGAAGTGTACGGAAGCCTTGGAGCAGAGGGCTATTTCACAGAGCAAACCCCCTTGGACCCACGCAGTCCCTACAGTGCCTCGAAAACCAGTGCCGACCTCTTTGTCAAGGCCTATGTGGAAACCTATAAGATGCCTGCCACCATCACCCGTTGCTCCAATAATTACGGGCCCTATCATTTTCCCGAAAAGCTTATACCGCTTATTATAAAGAACATACTCGAAGGTAAATCCCTGCCGGTTTACGGGCAGGGAACCAATGTTCGCGACTGGCTCTATGTGGAAGACCACTGCAAAGCCATCGAAATGGTAATACGCAAAGGCCGTCCCGGCGAGGTCTACAACGTGGGAGGACACAACGAAAAGCAAAACATCGGGATCGTCAAAATGACCATCGATTCCATTCGTGAAATCATGGAAAAAGAACCGGAATTCCGTTCTGTGCTAAAGACCGGGATCGACCGCATCAATTACGATTTGATTACCTACGTGGCCGACCGTCTGGGGCACGATATGCGCTATGCCATCGATCCCGCCAAAATAGGCAAGGAGTTGGGCTGGTATCCCGAAACCAAGTTCGAAGAAGGCATACAAAAAACCATACGATGGTATCTTCAGCATCAGGATTGGGTGAACGATGTTACTTCGGGCGATTATCAACAGTATTACGAAAGGATGTACAGCAAACGATGAAATTTACAGAACAAGCCATACCCGGTGTGTGGGTGATCGAACCCAAAGTCTATAACGATGCCCGGGGCTATTTTTCGGAAGTTTTCAAACAAGAGCTATTTGAACAACACATTGGTAAACTTCGGTTTATACAGGATAATGAATCCAAATCAACACGAGGAGTACTGAGAGGTTTGCATTTTCAAAAAGGGGAATATTCCCAGGCCAAACTGGTACGGGTTATTTTAGGCAGAGTGCTGGATGTGGCTGTGGATTTGAGGCAGCATTCCCCGCATTTTGGCCAATACGTAGCCGTGGAGCTCTCGGAGGAGAACAAAAAACAATTTTTTATTCCCAGGGGCTTTGCGCATGGCTTTCTGGTGTTGAGCCCCGAAGCGGTATTTACCTATAAAGTGGACAATGTCTATGCTCCTCAGGCTGAAGGCCGTCTTTTTTACGCCGATCCCGAACTGGGTATACCCTGGACCATTCCGGCCGCTGAACTCATCTTATCTCCCAAAGACGCTCAAGCTCCTTTGTTGAAAGAGGCTTATACTTTTCCCGGTCTTTTCCCGTAAAGTTTTTCTATAAGATCGGCTCGCTTCAGCTTTTTGAGTGCATTCATTACCTGGGCCTTATCTTGTGAACGATACCAAAAGAAATATTGACGCTGAGCTAATTTTTCTTCTTTGCTTTTTGCTGTATAAACAGCTTTGAGTGCATAGGGATCCAGGCCGGTATAATACATTTCCGTTGCCGGGGTCATGGGAGTCGGGGTGAAATCCTGTATTTGTTCCAGTTTAAAATTAAGCGTTCTGGTTTTGGCGGCTAATTCAGCCATATCTTCTTCGCTGCAGGCCGGATGAGAGGATATAAAGTAGGGAATGAGTTCCTGACGCCCTTTGGCTTTGCTTTCGCGGTTTTCGTTTTTTTGTAGTTCGTGCAAACGACGGTTTTCGATTTTCTCAAAAATCTCTTTAAATTGAACGAATTGTGAGAAAGCGGGTTTGCGCATGCAGTTTAACACCCGGCTTTCGGTATGCTCGGGTGCTACTTTAAGCCGCCCCGACACGTGATTTTCGATCAGTTGACGAGTGTATTCCCACGCAGCCCTGTCTTTGTCTGCAGCCTCTTGCATAGCGGTCTGGTCGGCTTTGTCCGGTTTTAAAGCTTGTTGCGAAGAATGTAGCAGCAGGTCATAGCGAATACCGCTGCTTACAACGCTTTTTTTTATGCCGGGCAAGGCATCAACCGCCTGGTATAATTCCAGCAAAGGGCGATGGTCTACGTTGAGGTTGAAACAGATTTTCGGGAAAAGGCAGGAATTACGTTTACATTTTTGGCATATTTCCAGGTTTTGTCCCTGCATGCGGTACATGTTGGCCGAAGGGCCGCCTAAATCGCTCAGATAGCCTTTGAAATCGCTTCTTTGGCTCAGCAGGCTCACTTCTTTCAAAACCGATTCCTTGCTGCGGCTTACCACAAATTTGCCCTGATGGGCAGCTATGGCACAAAAGGCGCAACCTCCAAAACAGCCCCGGTGAAGATTGACCGAAAACTTGATCATTTCGTAAGCCGGAATGGGCTTGTCCTTGTATTTGGGATGAGGCAGGCGGGTATAGGGTAACTCAAAGCTGGCATCGAGTTCCTCGCTGCTGAGGGGAGGATGGGGCGGGTTGACCACAATTTCCATTTTACCGACGGCTTGTATCAGGACAGAGGCTTCCATTTTGTTGGATTCTTCCTCAATGATGCGAAAATTTTCGGCTTGTTTGCGTTTGCTGTTCAGGCAGGCTTCGTGCGCATGCAGTTTTATTCCGGATGGCCTTTCATTATCTTTTTCGGTGCTTGCCGGCCTCAGAAAAGCGACTTGCCTGAGTTCTTGCAGGGCTTCGAAGGGAGCTCCGGACAACAATAATTCAGCAATTTCTTTCAGGGGTTTTTCGCCCATGCCGTAGACCAGTAAATCTGCCCTGCTGTCGACCAGGATGCCGGGCATAAGCCGTTCAGACCAGTAATCGTAATGGCTTAGCCTGCGCATGGAGGCTTCTATACCTCCAATCACTATAGGGACTTCGGGATAGAGCTTTTTCAGAATGTTGGCGTAAGTGATGGTAGTATAGTCGGGACGGGCTCCCGGCAGTCCGCCGGCAGTATAGGCATCGTCGGAACGCAGGCGTTTGTTGGCGGTATAGCGGTTGACCATGGAATCCATGCAGCCGGCCGAAATGGCGAAAAAGTAACGTGGTTTCCCCATTTTGGTGAAGTCGCGATGATCTCCTCTCCAGTCGGGTTGAGGCACGATGGCAACCTTCATTCCGCAGGCTTCGAGCAGACGCCCGGCTACGGCGGCCCCAAAAGAGGGGTGATCCACATAAGCATCGCCTGTAAACAAGACGACGTCGGCTTGTTCCCACCCTCTGAGTTCCATCTCTTTTTTGGTAACGGGCAGCCAGTCGGTTTTTTGGAAGGTTCCCATGGCTTATTGCTTAAATTCAACCACTGTTATGCCGGCACCTCCCAGCTGAATGTGTTCATCTCTGTAACTTTTGACTTCGGGGACAGTGCCCAGGTAGTTGCGTATCAACATTCTCAGGGCTCCGGTGCCGGTTCCGTGCAGAAGGCGGACACTGGAAACACCTACTACGATGGCTTCGTCAATATAATACATTACCTTTTGCAGCGCTTCGTCTCCCCGTAAACCTCTGAGGTCGATTTCCTGTTTAAAGTTTACACCGATGCGATGTACCTCCTCGCTGATTTTCAGTCCCAGGCTTTTGTCGGGCAGCTCTTGTATTTTGGCAGCCTTGCCTTTTTCTATCTTGTCAGGACTCACTGTGGATTTAATGCTGCCAAATAGAACAGTGATCTTTTTACCTTTGACTTCGAGCACTTTCCCCGTGACGTTTTGGCCTTTCAGACGGACTGTATCGCCGGGAATAAAACTGACTTGTGTTTCGACAGCGGCTCTGACCTGTGTCCTGGATTGAAGTTTACTCAGTATTTTTTGTTTGCGGGCAGTAGTTTGAGGGGCTCCGGATTTAGGGGAATGTCCCGCTTCCTGTTCTTCCTTTAATGCGTGTTGTTTGAATTTATCGAGATTGGCCCTCAGTTGTTTGGTCTGTTCCTTTTCGGCCTGGGATTCACGGATGCTTTTGATGGTGCTTTCAATTTCGGCATTGGCCTGGCTAAGCAGTTGTTCGGCCTGAGTTTTGGCTTTGCCGAGAATTTGTTTGCGTTCCTGTTTGATGAGCTCCATTTGCTCCTGGTAATCGGCGGTCAATTGGGCAAGGTCTTTTTCGAGTCGTTTGATTTCGAGTCGTTTCTTTTCCCAGTAACGTTTGTCGCGCACTACATCCTGCAGGTATTTGTCCATGTCTATATAGTCTGAACCTACCAATTCGGCGGCTTTGTCGATTACTTCGCGGGGCAGGCCTATGGTCCGGGCAATTTCGACGGCAAAAGAACTCCCCGGCCTGCCTGTTTCAAGTTTAAACAAGGGCTGCATCAGATGTCGGTCGTAGAGCATGGCACCGTTCACAACGCCTTCGTTGTCTCCGGCATAATGCTTGAGATTGTCGTAATGCGTGGTGATGACGCCAAACAGCCCCTTTTGCTTGAAAAGATCAAGACAGGCCTCGGCTATGGCACCGCCAATTTTGGGTTCGGTCCCGCTACCAAATTCATCTATCAGCAACAAGGTGTTTTTGTCTGAGTTTTTAAGAAAGAACTTGATGTTGTTCAGATGTGAGCTATAGGTGCTTAAGTCGTTTTCTATGGATTGTTCATCGCCAATGTCGATAAAAAGCCTGGAAAAAATTCCGCAAACCGAATTTTCCTGCACAGGTATCAATAAGCCGCATTGAAGCATGTATTGCAGAAGGCCTGTTGTTTTAAGGCAAACCGATTTTCCTCCGGCGTTGGGCCCCGAAATTACCAGTATCCTCTGTTGTTCGTCCAACTGAATATCGAGGGGCACGATTTCTTTGCCGTGCTTTTGCAGGGAAAGAAAGAGCAGGGGATGTATAGCTCTTTTCCAGTTCACGACACTCTTCTCTGACAGATGAGGCTTGAGTGCGTTTATTTTTTGGGCCAGAAGTGCTTTTGCCCGGATAAAGTCTATCTGAGCCATATAATCGAAAGCGGCCAGCAATTCTTCGTTCAGTGGCCTGATATAATCGGCAAATTGTGTTAAAATGTGCAGTATCTCTCTTTTTTCTTCGCTCTGAAGTTCCCTTATCTGGTTGTTGGCCTCGACCAATTCAGCCGGTTCTATATATACAGTTTTACCGCTGGCCGATTCATCATGTACAATACCGCTAATCCTGCGTTTATGGGCCGGAGGAACTGGAATCACCAGGCGGCCGTCGCGTACGCCGGGGCTGCTGCCTTTTTCGATGATACCTTCTTCCTGGGCTTTTTTGATTAATATATGCAGTTTGCGCGATATGCCCGCCGTAGTAATGGAGATTCTTTTGCGGATTTGTGCCAGCTCCGGAGAGGCATGATCCTGTATTTCGCCGAATTTGTTCAGAATGCTGTCTATCTGTTCAATTATTCGTGGAAAAGCCGTTTGTCCGGCAGTAAGTTCCTTCAGTCTGGGATAGAGAGGTGTGCTTTGATCTTCGCGGCTTAAAAATTGCAGTACCTTATGATAACTGTCCAGCGAGCGCCTTAAATCAAACACTTCTTTTTGGTCGGCATAACTGCCCTCTATCCGAATGCGTTTTAGCACCTCTCTTAAATCGATAAACAAAATCTCGGGAAAAGCCTGTTCACTGCGCAATACAACTAAAAATTCCGCACTGAGTTCCAGGGCAGGGAGTATATCTTTGTATTTGTCAGAAAATTGCATCTCCAGGACTTTTTCCTTACCCAAAGTACTGCTGCATTGCTCTTGCAGTAACAGGCGGATTTGGTCAAAGCCTGTTTTTATTTCAAAATTCTGAGGATAGATCATTCAGGCAAAGATCAAAATCAGTATTTGCGCGCAAAGGACGCGTAAAAACATGGTTAAAGGATAAACAGTAGAGTAGGCTACTACAGGTTGATCGCTGCCCGAACTGCTGTTGGCGTAAGCCAGGGCAGGCGGGTCGGTCATACTTCCGGACAACAGCCCCATTATGTCCAGGTAATTCAATTTGAAAACGCTACGGGCTAAAATGCCAACGATAAGCAGTGGTAAAACGGTAATCACCAAACCTATGCCAACCCAACTCAATCCCTGGATGTTGAAAACAGTTTCGACAAAGCCGTCGCCGGCTCCGATGCCTACGCTGCACAAAAACAGGGTAATTCCAAGTTCCCTGAGCATCAGGTTGGCACTCATGGTGGTATAGGTGAGTAAACCGTATTTCGGGCCAAAACGGCTCAGAAGAATGGCAATAATGAGCGGGCCTCCTGCCAGTCCCAGTTTTACGGCCTGAGGTATACCCGGAAAACGAAATGGTAGACTTCCGAGCAAAACGCCCAGAATGATGCCCAGAAAAATAGGAATCAGGTTGGGCTCTCTAAGTCGTTTGAGTGAATTGCCCAGGAGGCTTTCAATTTTTTGTATGGATTCCAGACTTCCAACTACCATCAGACGGTCGCCCATTTGAAGGGTGAGCGAGGGAGAAGCCAGCAAATCCATACCAGAGCGGTTTACCCTGGTTACATTGACACCGTAGAGTTTTCTCAGGTGTAGGGAACCGAGGGTTTTACCGTTGATGTTGCTTTTCGTGAGCAGGATACGCCTCGAAACCAAATCCGATGGAATTTTGTTCCAGTCCATTTCGATGCGTTTCCCAAAAAAGGCAATTACTGCCTGAAGATCTCCTGCATCGGTAGCTATCAGAATTTTGTCCTGTTCTTCGAGTTTGGTGGTATTGTTACACAATTCCATGCGCTGATCGCTTTTGAGAATCCGCGAAACCACAAATTGAGCAAACGACAAGCGGTGAATTTCTTCGACGGTTTTTCCAAACAAGGCAGGATTCATAAGTTCTACACTGGCCAATACGAAAGCGTTGTGTTGATGTTCGTATTCTTCCTGAATACGGCGGCTTTCGTCCTTGAATTTAATTTTGTACAGGATTCGTATTAAGATGGTTGAGCCAATGATACCTACCACACCCAGAGGGTAGGCGACAGCATAACCCAGCGCAATGTCGGGCGCATTACTTTGGTGCATTTCCACATAAGCCTGTTGCGCAGCTCCCAGGCCGGGGGTGTTGGTAACAGCGCCGGACATAATTCCAACCAGTGTAGTCATGGGATAATCGCTTAGCCAGAAAAAACCCAGAACCGTTAAAACTCCCAATAGAACTATTCCTACAGCCAACATATTCAAGCGTATACCCCCTTGTTTAAAAGAAGAAAAAAAGCCGGGGCCGACTTGCATGCCTATGGAATATACAAAGAGTATCAGGCCAAATTCTTTTATAAAATGTAAAACCCCGGATTGGACACTAAATCCGAAATGACCCAGTATCAGACCGACGAACAAAACCCAGGTAATTCCCAGAGAGATGCCGAAAACTTTAATTCTGCCTAAGTAAATACCACTTGAAATTACTACGGCCAAAATTAAAATTGTGCGAGCTACGGAATCGTTCTGAATAAGTTCAGCTAACCAAGTCATAATCCTTTGTGTAATTGATAATTATATATTTGTCAAGGGGGGCTTTTTTCGATTTGCAAAGCTATAAAAAATAAATGAATATAAACAGTTTCCTCAGAAAAAGTATGAAAGCAAGGGAGGGCTAAATTTTGTTTAGATTTTTTCACATATGCGGAATAAAAAATTGTATACCTTTGAGGCATTCTTTTACTAACTATCAAAAAAACAACATGAAAAAAACAGCTTTATTATTTTTGGCTCTTTTGCCCATGATTACAGTTTTTGCACAAGATGAGCCCAGTGAAACGGATAAAATCAAGAACGATGGAAACCTGGCTTATAATCAAAAGGATTACATTACGGCCATCGGCCATTGGGAAAAATACCTAAAATCCGGTGCAGAGGGTGTTGCCGACGATATTTACACCTTAAGCCTCTATGAGTCTGCACATAAGTACGCAGGTTTTTCCATGATACAGGCCAAAGAATACGAAATAGCCTTTGACTATTTTGCCAAATACGCTTCCTTCAACCGTTCTGATACACCCACCGACGGTAACTTTTTGTTCAACTATGCCAACCTGGCCCGGCAACGTGGAAAAGATACTCTTGCGCTTGATTTGTACGAGCAATGTATTGAGCTTAAATACCGCGACGATGCTTCTACCTACTCAAAGGCATTAATTCTTAAGGATAGAGAAAACATAGAACAAATGAAAGAAGTATTGGTTAAAGGGCTGGAAAATTATCCGGAAAGCAAATACACCAAGAATATGTCCGCTTTGTTGAGTACACAACTCATGCGTGAAGCCTCTAAACCTTTCAATGAAGCCAACTCTATAGCAGGAACAGCTTCCAGTACTAATATAGATGCCTATATATCAACAATGAACAAAGCCAGTGAAAAGTATAAAGAGGCGATTAGTTTGTTCGAAGAGGTATTAAAGTACGATCCTGAAAACAAAAATGCCGCCAATTACATTAATCTTAGTAAGGAAAACGTCAAGCGTTTCGAAGATTACAAAAAAAGCATAGGACGATAAAGTATTGCATCAATTAAAACGGGGACTCTGTATTTACAACAGGGTCCCCGTTTCCTTTGGACTAATACCCGAATCAATTAATTGATTTCGATTCGTTTTACTTCGCCGGCTTTTTGAGCCTCTGTTTTTTTATGGAGTTCAATATTGAGTACCCCATTTTCCATACCGGCTTTGATGTGGTTTTTGTCTACATCTTCGGGAAGGTAGTAGCTCCGCTTGAATTCAGTATAGGCAAATTCACGGCGCAGGTAATTGAGTTTTTTGTTCTCTTCCTTTTTGTCTGTGGTTTTTTTCATTTCCACCACCAAAACATCGTTTTCGTCCAGCCTGATGCTGAAATCTTCTTTGGTCATACCGGGAGCGGTCATTTCTATGCGATAGAGTTCTTCGTTTTCGATAACGTTGACAGCAGGAGTACAAATCGGAGTACTGACTGTAAATTCTTTATCAAACATGTCGTTAAACAGGCCCGGAAACCAGTTGTTTTGAAATCTTCTGATAGTTGTTGTCATAGCTGTAAGTATTAAGAGTTATAGTATTTGTTTTAATTCATCACTGCTTTATAATACACAAATCCTGTGCCTGAAGCAGATTGCTGCCAAAGTGGCAATTTAAGTGACAGAATTACAGCTCAAATTATTTATCATATTATTAATCAATAGATTAGTTCATTTATATTGTTTTTTTAATACCCTAAATCGGTTTTTTTAAGCCCGGAATCCTGCGCAAGAACAATAATTAGTGTATTTTTGTAGTTGATTTTTAAAAAGATATGGGAAGAATTCTGGCCATAGATTATGGACGAAAACGTTGCGGAATAGCTGTCAGTGATCCTCTAAAACTTATTGCCAACGGATTGAAAACGGTTGGGACTCAGGATTTGGATGCTTTTTTTGAGCAGTATCTCAAAGAAGAAAAAATCGACCTGGTGGTGATGGGTTTGCCCAAACAGCTCAATAACGAACCATCCGAAGCCATGAGCTATATAGAGCCTTATGTCCGCAAATTCAAGAAGAAATATCCGGAGATCCCATTGGTGTATTCAGATGAACGTTTCACTTCTGTATTGGCTCACAGAGCCATGCTCGAAGGGGGATTAAAAAAGAAAGACCGTCAGAACAAAGCCTTGGCCGATGAAGTGAGTGCTACCATATTACTGCAGGATTACATGGAATACAACAAATAAATTATGCAATTACCCATTTATTTATACGGCCAAAGTGTTCTTCGTAAAGAGGCCGAAGAAATCGGGCCGGATTATCCCGGACTCAAAGAGCTCATAATCAATATGCAGGACACCCTGGAACATGCCGACGGCGTAGGCCTGGCAGCTCCTCAGGTTGGCCTGCCCATCAGGCTTTTTATTGTTGATTTAAGGCCGCTGGCCGATCAGGAACCTGCTTTTGCGGACTATACCCGAAGCTTTATAAATCCTAAGATTCTGGAGTATTCCGAGGATACGGAAATTTTGGAAGAAGGTTGCCTGAGTGTGCCGGGTATCCACGAAAATGTACCCAGGAGCAGAAAAATAGTGTTGCAATACCAGGATACTGATTTTAAACAACACGAGGAAGTCTTCGAAGATTATGCAGCCAGGGTAATTCAGCACGAATACGATCATTTGAATGGCAAGGTTTTCACCGACCGCATTAATCCTATTCGTAAACAACTGGTCAAAGGCAAACTCAACAACATTGCAAAAGGCAGGGTGGATTGCACTTACAAAACCAGAGCTTTGCGTTGAGCTGTATTTAAATACCTTGAATAGTAACAGAAAACAGCAATACATGACAAACCGGGATGGGGATAGAACATTATACCGGGGCTTGCTGACAGCCCTGTTGTTGCTGATAGCCTTATTGACTCCATGGCCTGTGATAAAAGCGCAGATCAATACCGACAGGATGATGACCGTCGGTCGGAATGCCTTGTATTTCGAAGATTATATCCTTTCCATACAATACTTTAATCAGGTAATCCACTCAAAGCCTTATCTGGCGGAGCCTTATTTGTATCGGGCAGTCGCCAAGCTGAGCCTCGAAGATTTTTTGAGTGCCGAAGAAGATTGCACGGCTGCACTTGAACGTAATCCCTTTATTGTCAGGGCTTATTATTTCAGAAGCTATGCCCGCATGCATCTCAAAAAATACGAGGCAGCCATAGAGGATTGCGTGCAAGGCCTGGAGTTCAACACCGAACACAAAGGATTGATGCTCAACAAAGGCATTTCCCGAATGTACGCCGGTCAGCACCAGGAAGCCCGCAAAGACCTGGATGAATTATTACGCAAAGACCCCAACTTTCTGTATGCCTATATGAGCCGTGGGCAATTGTCTGTGGAAACAGGCGATACGCTTGGAGCCGTCGATGATTTCAGCCGGGCTTTGGCTGTGGATCGTTATTTTGCTCCCGCCTACGCTTCCAGGGCTTACGTTAATTTGTTGCGCAAAAATTTTACCGACGCCATCAGTGATTTCAACGAAGCCATACATCTGGAGCCCGACAATGAATCGTATTTTATCAACAGAGCCCTGGCCCGTTATCATCTCAATGATTACAGAGGCTCCCTGAGCGATTTGGACCGTGTGGTACAAATAAATCCCAATTCCCTGACTGCCTATTTCAACCGCGGATTAATCAGAGCGGAAGTAGGCGACGACAACAGGGCCATCGAAGACTTCGATAAAGTCATTTTTATGGAATCGGGCAACGATATGGCTATATACAACCGTGCAGTATTAAGATCGAACACCGGAGACCTGAAGGGTGCTGAGGCAGATTTGAGCCTGATAATTGACCGTTATCCCAATTTTTATCCTGCTTTTTACCAGCGTTCGGAACTGCGTAAAAAAATGAAAGATACCAAAGGAGCAGACAAAGATTATTTTGCCGCCTGGGACCTGGAAAACAAGATACGTGAGCAACGTGCTTCCGGCAAAGAAGTCAGTGCCGCGGGTGATAGGCAGGAAGATGAAAAAACCCGTGAAGAAGCAGACAAGGATTTATTTAAATACAATCGGGTGATAGTGCCTCCCAATGAATTGGAGCAATCAAGCCGCTATGCCAATCCAATCAGGGGCAGAGTACAGGATCAGCAAGTCCGGATTGCCCTGGAGCCTATGTACCGTCTGAGCTTTTACGAGGAATTGCATCCCGTCAGGGTGAAACGTCCCATGAATTACCATCGCTATCTGGAATCGCTCAATCAAAGCGATGTTCGCCTCGAAGGAATGGTCATTTCCAACCGCTGCAAATCGCTAAGTGAGGAGCAAATCGAAAAGCATTTTGAATCTATTGACCTTTATTCCAAGTTAATAGGAGACAACGCCGGAAGAGCAGTACTGTTCTTCGCCAGAGCCTTGGATTTTGCTTTGGTCAAGGATAACGATAATGCGCTGCTTGACCTGAACCGTGCCTTGTTTTTGGATAAGAACTTCGTCCTGGCCTATTTTGAGAGGGCCAACCTTCGTTTCGACCTGCTTATGTTTGAACAGTCGCAGAATACGCAGGAAGAAACCCAACTCTCAGCCTATTCAAATAAGAAACCGGATGAAGACAAACAGTCAGACTCCAAACTTAGTCCCATAGGCGAAGAAGCATTTGGAGCGGAATATATACTGGTGATGCAGGATTACGAGAAAGTGCTGGAAATCGCGCCCGAATTTGTTTATGCCTGGTACAACAGAGGCTACATCCGTTTTTTGCAAAAGGATTATCGCAGTGCCCTCGAAGACTTCAACCGGGCCATAGAACTCAGTCCCGATTTTGCCGAAGCCTGGTACAACAGAGGAATTATACGTATTTATCTGGGCGAACGCGAAAACGCCCTGAGAGATTTGAGTAAAGCCGGAGAATTGGGAATGTATCAGGCTTATAACCTCATTAAGCGTTTTACGGAATAACAAGCTCCTTCATCGCAAGGGTTCGGAGTAGGCCTGTTCGTCTTCGAGGCTTATCTCTCCGCAAAGGTTGGTCTGCAGAAGTTTTTTTACCTCTTCCGTTGAAGCATGTTCCCCCATCAGATACATCAGTTTAGTCACGATGGCTTCGGTGGTAATGTCTATACCGCTCAGTACACCGGCTTTCAGCAAGTCGAGGCTGGTTTCGTAGCGTCCCATTTCTACCGAACCTACTGCGCATTGGGTTTTGTTGACCAGAATAATGCCTTTGTCACTGGCTTCTGAAAGGGCTTTTCGTAACCATTCCTGACGGGGGGCATTGCCTGAACCGAAGGTTTCGAGTACTACTGCTTTCAGGCCGGGTATCTCCAGGATGGCTCGCACCGTTTTTTCTGAAATTCCCGGAAATATTTTCAGTACGGCCACTTGTTGGTCGATGCGGGTACGCAGGCTGAGTAAGCTTTGCGGGTTTGGATAATGTATGAATTTTTTGGCGTATTTAATGTGTACTCCCGCCTTGGCCAAAGGAGGATAATTGTGCGAGCGAAAAGCGTTAAAGTGGTCTGCGTTATGTTTGGTAGTTCTGTTGCCCCTCAATAAAGTGTCTTCGAAAAAGATGCAGACTTCGGGCACCATGGCCTGGCCGTTTTCTCTGGCTGCGGCAATTTCGATGGCAGTGAGCAGGTTTTCGCGCGCATCGGAACGCAATACTCCCAGAGGCAATTGTGAGCCTGTAAAAATGACGGCTTTGGCCAGGTTGTTCAACATAAAACTCAGAGCCGAAGCCGAATAAGCCATGGTATCGGTTCCGTGCAACACTACAAAACCATCGTATTGACCGTAGTGGTCGTAGATGATATGGGCCAGTTTGCTCCAGCTCGAAGGATCAACGTCGGAGGAGTCTATAAGTGGATCAAAAGCAATGGAATCTATTCTGAGTCCGGTTTTGCTTAATTCGGGCAGGTAATCGAAGATCTTTTCAAAATTGACAGGCCGCAATGCTCCGGTAACAGAATCTTCGGACATACTGATGGTGCCGCCTGTACAGATTAGCAATACCGCATTATGTTTTTCCACGATGTTCGTTTTAGATGCACAAAAATAGACAAATAGAGACAATTACAAAATTTTGCCTATTTTTGTCGCTTTATTGTTGATTTTTGTACTTGTTGAATAACCCAAATCCTAATCCTTTTCTCTTTATTTGTATGCTGCGATTTGTGACTGCCGCTCTTAAAACCGGTTTACTCCTGGTATTATTTTTATCTTCAGTTTTCGCTGTTAATGCCGATTCTAAGCTGGTCATCAATGAGTTTATGAGTATAAACGATGGCATCATTCAAGATGAGGACGGTGAAAATTCGGACTGGATAGAATTGTACAATGCCGGAGATCAGGCTGTTAATCTGGAGAACTGGTCTTTGACCGATGATTCGACCAATTTACAAAAATGGCTGTTTCCTTCCGTCAATCTGGAAGCCGGAGCTTATTTGTTGATTTTTGCTTCGGACAAAGACAGGAGAGCAGAAGGGGAAGAATTACATACCAATTTTAAATTAGCCTCTTCGGGCGAATACCTGGCATTGGTAGAACCGGATGGAATCAGCATTGCCTTTGCGTATTCACCGGCTTATCCCCCTCAGCAAAGCAATGTGGCTTATGGTTTATTTCAAGGACAGCATACCTATCTGGAGAATCCCAGTCCGGCTTCCGTGAATTTGCTCGGGGACCAGGTGTTGCCTCCTGCTTTCAGTATGCCTGCGGGTTTTTATGATCAGGCTTTTGAATTGGAGCTGAATGTGGCTGTGAATAACCTTGCTATTTACTATACTACCGACGGCAGTCTGCCCACCAAAGAACAGGGCCAGCTGTATACCACTCCTTTGTCAATCACTACAACAACAGTCGTCCGGGCTTTGTGCTTTGCAGGCGATGAGCGGGTTAGCCCTTCCGTCAGCAGGTCTTTTCTTTTTTTGGAGGATGTACTTAAACAAGGCAACAATCCTGCCGGTTATCCCGATAAATGGAATGGCGGCACTCATCCCTCTGATTACGAGATGGATGCCAGTATTTGCCAACATCCCGATTACGAGGATAAAATGCTCGATGCCTTGCTTGAACTGCCCAGTATCAGCATAATGCTGCATCCTGATTCCCTGTTTAGTCCGGACAGGGGTATTTACGTGAATTCCGAAAAAAAAGGAGACGATTGGGAGCGCCCTGCCTCTATGGAATACCTTGATCCCAAAACCGGGGAATCATTTCAAATAAATGCAGGTTTAAGAATCAACGGAGGAAACAGCCGTAAACCGGGAAACAGTCCCAAACGTTCTTTCCGTTTTTATTTCAGAGGATCCTACGGCTTTCCCAAACTCAATTATCCCATATTTAACAAAGCTTCAGCCACCGATCGTTTTGATCACCTCATTTTGCGTGCCGGTTACAATTATACCTGGATCAAGAACGGTACAGACGGCCAACACGAATGGGCCAAACAACGACCAATGGCTCAGTACATCATAGACCCTTTTGCCAAGGAAACCCAGTTGGCCATGGGCCATCTGGCCGTGCACAACCGCTTTGTGCACCTCTACATCAACGGAATGTATTGGGGAGTATACGATTTGAATGAGCGTGTTAAAAGCGAATTTGCAGAAGCTTATCTGGGGGGCGACGAAGAGGACTACGATGTGGTCAAGGATATGAACGAAGACCAGGGGATCGTGGACGGCATTGAAATAGATAACGATGGAGATGGTAAACCCGATGAATTTTTGGGCAGAGATATTTTCAACGAAATGTACAGCATTGCCACTCAGGTGGGGAGTACTCCCGATGACTCTAATTACGCCAGAATTATCTCTGACAAACTCCTGGATCTCGAAGGCTTTATCGACTATATGCTCATCAATTTCTATATCGGAAACGAGGATTGGGATCAGGGTAACTGGTATGCATTGAAACACCGGTCTAGCCCTGACAAGGGATTTCGTTTTCTTTGTTGGGATGCCGAAACCGCATTTATAAACTTATATACGAACAGAGTAGAATTGCTTAAAGGTGAACCCACCAAAATCCTGGCCGGCCTGAAAAAAAATCCGGAATTTCGACTGCTTTTTGCCGACCGTGTGTACAAACATCTCTTTAACGAGGGTTTACTGACTCCCGGGGCTGCAGCAGCCCGTTATGAAAAACTGGCGGCAGAAATCGAAAAGCCCCTTATTGCCGAATCGGCCCGTTGGGGTGATTATCGTAAAGAGATGACCGGCGAAACAAGCGTCGTTTATACTCCCAACGACCATTGGCTGCCCCGCAAAGAAGAATTGTTGAAAGATTACTTTCCTCAACGGACGGCCATTTTGTTGCAACAACTCAAGGACGAAAACTTATATCCCTCGCTGGAGGCTCCTGTGCTGAGTAAAAGAGGAGGGGAGTACTACAGTCCCTCTAAACTGGGCATATCGGCCGGGTCCGGACAGATTTATTACACGCTGGACGGCACAGACCCCAGAATTCCTTTTGTTTCGGGAGTGTCGGAATCAGCCATCAGGTACAGCGACAGTATTTCACTGGACCAGTCCTATATGCTGGTCAAAGCCAGAGTGCTAAGCGGATCAGACTGGTCGGCCCTGGCGGAAGCAGCCTATACCTACAGAGACACAGTAACACAATTGTCCGGGCTTACTCTTTTACCCGAAGATGTCTGTTATACCCAGGGCAGCCTGCATTATAACTTGCCTGTGGAGGGCAGCATTCGTATTGAGATTTTCCTTCCCGACGGACGAAGAGTGCTGACATCACAAGAACCCTATACAGTGGGACACCAGAGCTTAGATTGCTCCATGCTTAGCCCCGGCCTCTACATTTACCGGATGTATTATGCCGGAATGATAAGCAGCGGTAAAATGCTGATTCCCTGATTATTTTCGGATTAATTTAACCGTGCCGGAGCAGGAGAATCCCATTCCGTGCGCATCAAGTCGTAACAGATAAAATCCTGGTTGTAACGCCGAAGCATCAAGGTAGAGTTGCTGTCTGCCCGCCTCCTGAGTTTGTTCCTGCCAATCTCTGATTTTAGTTCCGTCCAAAGCGTACAAACTCAGTGTAACGCTGGCTTTACAGGGCAACTGATAGCTTATCACTCCATCCAGGTGCATAGGATTCGGGCTGCAGGTCAGCCCGAGGACTTTATCCGGATCCGGACTGATTTCACTTATGGCGGATACGGGTTTTTTCATGAAGAATTGTTTTTCGCTCAGGGCACTCCAGTTGTTGTTGTACAAGGTTCTGGCTTTGAGGATAAGGCTCGAATCGGGACTAAAGGCTCCGGTGTACAATCGCGAAGAGGCCGACAGAACGGCTTCCTGTCCGCCGGACCAGTCCAAGGGATCACGGCCGTCCAGGCTGTAATAAATACTGCCCTTGTCAGCCCTGAGAGATAAGACATCGTAGATGCTCAAAGTGTCCCTTTTTACTTCGTCTTCGTTCAGCAAAATTTCGGGAGCTTCCACTTGGGGAAAGAGGGAGGCTGCCTTAAGCTGGTCTATAAAAATCTTACTGCGTTCCGGAAAATAGCTTTCCAACAAATGCTTTTTTTGTGCATCGTAGTGTACATCTTTGCGATACAATGCTCCGGGAGGACTCGAAGGGTGTACATCCCTGCGGTAATCGCCCCAGCGGGCAGATTCTGCGTAAACCGCATTATCGATGACATCGGCAATAGCTGTCCAGGTAGTGGCCGTACCTTCGGGACTGAGCAGGCCGCCGTTGAAGAAATGTTTTTGTGCGCGGTCGGCAAAATCCAGGCGGAATTGAGGGCAGTTCCTTAATTGTTGGAAAATGAAACTGGGACAGTTGGCTTTATTCAAACTGAGTTTGTTCTCGCTAAGGCTTTTTAGAATATGCTCCGAATCCCAGCATATAATCCGAAAGCCTTGGGCAGGGTTTGTTCTGTCGCGCACGGCGATCCAGTTGTGATGATCCCAGTCGGTGTTGCCTCCGTAAAAATTGATGAGCATGTAATCGATATAATTTTGCATGTCGAGCAAGGCCTCTTTGGAAGCATGAGGGGAACCGTCGGGATTCCTGCCTTGAATCTGCTGATAGACCGCTTGTCCGGGGGTATATTTCAGTGCGGAAATCAGATTGTTCCAGGCTGTAAGTTCTCCGTCTGCAGCGTAAACGATGTTATTTTGCTCTTCCTCTTGTTTAATCACATCGTAGTCTTCTTTGTTTCCCCCGAAATGTATCTCGCAAAAATCGTCGTCAATTCTTTCGGAAGGATTGTACAAGCCCCAGTACAGGCCGTTGATAAAGAGATGTGCATAGGAATTGTAACTGGCCGGATGGCCCATCTGCAGCTGGGTGTTTTTGGCCCAGGCATCGCGAATGTATTGTGCAATGGTTCTACCTGATTCATCCGAATGTATCCAGCTGTTGCAAAAACCGGCTCTCAAGACCACAGCATTCAATTCTTCAGGCCCTTCGGGGCCGAAAAAAGGAAAATCCAAACGAGCGGGGCCAAATTCCGGCCTGAAAACCAGACGAAAAGAATGTTTGGGACTTTTTTCGGCCAGGCGGCTATGCCCCCCGTGAATGCGAATGCCGCAGTTCATTTGCAGCGAAACACTATCGTCGGTGTTGAAATATTCAAAAGAAACAGGCCTTTCCCAACCGTCTCCGGTTGTGTCGCTTCCTACCGGTGGCCCGGTAAAGATGTAGATGCCTCCGTTTACGGGGTCTTTTTCGTGGCTGAAAAAATGATTTTTGTCACCGGCTATCGAAATCACGGGCAAATCGCGGAGCCCTTCACGTACGGAGCCGGCATAGGCAGCTTCGCCTATCAATTCAGGATCCATTTCGTAATCGGCGATGGCAGTACCCGTTTTTTGAGCATAGTTGCCCCAAAACTCAGGGTAGCCTTCCGGTCTATTGGATTGATTTAGTATGTCGTCAATAAACAAATAACTCAGCGTGGAGGTCTTACTGGGGAGAAAATCTTCTTTGGCGCAAATGGCCCTTAGAATGGTGTTGCCGGTGATTGATAAGGCCTGCTCGTATAGTGTACCACTTCCTGCAACAGGCAGGCTGCCGTCGAGCGTGTAATAAATATCGGCTCCGGGAACGGGGGCTTGCATAGTCAGCACAAAGCTTGTATCGTAATATCCCCTGGGGTGGCTGCACACAGGAGCAACCAGGCGTATGGCATTCGATTGTTCATTGGGCAGTCCGGGAGTAGCTTGTTCAAAGAAAAACAGGCAACTGTCAATATAACCGTAAGAAACATCGGCTTCCAGGGCAGGATAGGTATCGAAACAGCTGTAGACAACTCCTTCGGGACTGTACAATGCCAGGTATTCGCCTACGCTGCTTAATTTAAAATTGCAGTGCAATTCTTCCCCGGATTCCAGACTGTTTTTGTCGGAGGCAAAGACCAGCAAATAGGCTCCGGCTTCGATCTTAACAGCCGGAAACACCCATTTACCAGGGTTCTTGCGCTCATCGCTCAGAGACCAGCCCTCAAGCATTACAGCTTCGCTGCCGGCATTGTGGAGTTCTATCCAGTCAGAGAATTTTCCTTCAAAATCGAGGACGGTTGATTGATTGGAGGCCATTAATTCCGAAATACTCAGTTGGTAATCGGCGGCAGCTATCGTAGTGCCGGTCAGAGTCCACAATAGTAGCAGGGGCAGTAAAGCTTTGTTCATAATGCAGGATTAGGAATAATGACTTTTGTCGTCCAGATAAATGTTTGCTTGCGAATTAGCTGTAATAAATACATACCGGCGTGGAACTCTGAACTGGTTATGGTTATGCTGTTACTTGTTGAATAATAATCTTTTATGTCTGAACCTGTCAAAGATAGAATACGGATGTGATCGCCTGATTCTATCCCTCGCAACAGGAGCAGGCCTGCTCCTGTGTACAGCTCAATCTCCTGTCGTTTTTCGCCCGTATTTCCGGCAGGATTTGTTTGACTGTATGCAAGATCAAGTGCTTTTAGTGTATTTCGTACATCCAGCAGACTGTCTGAGATTTCCAAAGGACTTAAGGCTTTGTTATATACCCTGAAATCGTAAACCAATGTGTTTTGCAGGTAGAGGTCGCCTGCGTAGGGAGAGCGTCCAATCCAGTTGCAGGAGGTGCCGCTTAAGCCGCTTATTTGCAGGCTATTCATAGGCAGGGTGTTGAGATCGTCGGAGATGGCCATAAGGCCATCGAGGTATAAAGTGCCTGTGTTATTTTGTTGCGTGTAGGCCAAATGATGCCAGGAGTCTTTGCCGGCTGTACTGCCTGTTGTGAGGCTTTGCTCTGACATCCAGTTGCCGCCGGAAATATAATAACCCTGATTGTTCAGAAATGCCGACATATATCCCAGAGGTTCAGTATAGATATCATCGGAGTTGGAAAAATTCCACAGGCAGTTGCCGTTCCCACTTAAGTCCTGATACTCTTTGTCTATTCTGTAATAGCAGGCAATACTGAAATCGGAGAGGCTGGGGATGATTTTTCCGATTTCTTCGCCCAGGTCCAGATAAGCTGCCCGGCCCTTGCCTAAATCAAGCACCTTGAAGCTGTTATCGTTCAATCCGATTTCCTTTACAAGAGCTCCTCCTTTCAAAACGGCATCAAACTGTCTCTCTGCCCGGTCTCTTACCAGGCTGTCTTCTGTTATTGAAAAATCGTGATGCAGTAAAAGACTGCCTTTAAAGTAGCTTCCTTCGTTAGCCTTGACTACCACCCGAAATGTTTTTTGCAGGTAATCAGCCCCACTCTGAAGAGTAGCAGTGATGCTTACAATGAAATCAACGTAATCGGGGCGATTAACCAATCCTTCGTCGGAAAGAATTCCGGGATGGCTCGAACTCCAGCTGATGCTGATACCGGGGTCAATCTGGCCTTGAACGGGCAAGGCCAGGTCGTGATAAACAGTGTCTATGAGGCTCAGGACTTCGAATTCCAAGGGCAAAAGGGGATTATGGTAATCGGGATTTTCTTCGTAAGCTGTGTTGAGTGCATTCAGTGTGTTTGTAATAGCAAAGTGATTGTTGAGTTCAGCCTGGGATAAAGCCACCCGGTGAAGCTGAAAATCGTAAAGCAGCGTTTGAGCCAGATAGGCATCCCCGGCGTAACAGGAACGTCCCAGCCAATTGAACAAAGTACCGTTGCGACCGCTTAATGTAAGAGCATTGGCGCAGGTATAACTTACCTGATTATTGCTGGCTACCGCCACTCCGTCAATATAGAGAGTAGCGGTTTGAGTTGCTTTATCGTAGGTGGCAGCCATGTGGTGCCAGCTGCCTTGCTGGGCAGCATAACCCAGTTGTACGGTTTGTTCTGTGTCATAATGCGTTTTGCAAATCGTGTGTTGCTGGGATCTCAGGGCTCCCCATAAGGCTCCGTTGGCATCGGTGCCCAGCTGGTCGGAATTGGAAAAATTCCAGATCCAGTTGCCGTAAGCACTCAGGTTGGTATAATTCTCGTCAACTCTGAAAAAAATACCTATGCTGTAATCCTCCAGGGCATATATGGCAGCTCCGATGTCGGTTCCCATATCGAAATAACCGTTGGAATTGCCCAGATTCAGTACGTTGAACCGGGGATTTTCGCCTATGGTAATAATGTCTGCCCGGTTCATGCAAGTGCCGGTAAAGCCATTGGCGGAAGCATCCAACACCTGGATTTGCTCCGGACCGAACAATAGTTTGTCGCTGTCAAAAGTCCAGCGGGCAAGTAATTCCTCGGGTAGTTTGAGGGCCAAAACAACAGCATAAAAGAC
>CAZNQD010000003.1:0-79524 GCA_964575345.1 uncultured Bacteroidales bacterium | reverse complement strand
TAGCTGTTTGCCAATAGGCCCCCGGGTTAAATCTTTTACCGCCGTCATTTTAAAAGAGGCTTAATTGTTGTTCAGCCGGCAGGAGTCTGAAGGTTTTCCGGTGAAAAGGGCTGATTCCGAAATCGATTATAGCCTGACGATGCTTTGCGGTAGGATAGCCCCTGTTTTTGTCCCAGGCATATTGAGGGTATTGCCTGTGTAAATTCAGCATATAATCGTCTCTGTATGTTTTGGCCAGTATGGAGGCCGCGGCTATGGAAACAAATTTTCCGTCTCCCTTGATAAAACAACTGGCCGGTAACTCTTCCGTTTTTTCGAATTCATCGGCATTGATGGATATCAAACTCAGAGGCAATTGCGATGGTTTGCGGTATCGATTGCCATCAATGAGTAAGTGTTCAGGATAAAGGGATAAGTTCAGCACAGCCCTGTGCATGGCCAATAGCGAAGCGTTCAAAATATTGATTTTGTCGATTTCTTCGGGACTGACAACACCGATTCCCCAGGCCAGCGCCTGCTTTTCGATTTCGCCCCTCAGGCGATAACGCTGCCTTGCGCTGAGTTGTTTGGAATCGTTGATTTCGGGACAGTCAAAATCAGTTCCCGTTACGACGGCAGCCGCAAAAACGGGTCCGGCCAGACAGCCCCGGCCGGCTTCGTCACAGCCGGCTTCGATACGTCCTTCCTGTAAAAAAGGCAAGAGCATAGGCTTATTCTGAGTAAATTAATTCTAAAAGTGTTTGGCCTGCCGCTTTCAGGCTGTTTTTGTCGATTTTTTCCAGGTTGTCTTCCAGGGTGTGCCAATAAGGGAAAAACCCGTTTGGACTGTCGCTGCGGTAGTCGATGATGTTGATGCTGGGTATGCCTGCTAAACGATTTATATACAAATGGTCGTCGGTGATGGCTCCACCCTCGGTATTTTCAAAATACTTACTGTAACCTATTCTTGCTGCCGTGTTCCATACTTTATTAACAATGGGAGCTGCATAACGCAGAGAAAAATATTCTTTGGCAAAAACGGCGCCTTTTGCACCAACCATATCCAACAAAATGCCGAATTCAGCGGAATAATTGCCGACATGAGGATTTTTTGCCCAGTACTGAGAGCCAAGACACCAGGAATCTTCAACCCGCGTTCCATCGGAGAATGAGGAGGGCTGCCCGTAATCTTCTGCATCGAACAAGATGATGTCTATGCCCAGTGAGGCCGGGCTGTCCAATCCCAGCTGTCTGGCGATTTCCATCAAGACTGCCACCCCACTGGCTCCGTCGTTGGCTCCGGGAATAGCCTTGTATCTGTTTAGAGGATCGGGATCTTCGTCTGCCCAGGGACGGCTGTCCCAGTGGGCAAAGAGTAAAATCCGACGTGTTTTTTCCGGGCGGAACGATACAATAATATTTCTGGCATTAAGCATTGTGCCGTCAAAGGCCATCAGTTGCATTGTCTGCTCGGTGACCGTGCCGCCAAAAAAGCGCATTTTTTCTACCAGGTAATCGCCGCAGGCCTTATGTCCCTCTGTGTTGGGAACCCGGGGTCCAAAGGAAAGCTGCCCGGCCAGATAACGATAGGCTGAATCTGCATTAAAAACAGGTACTATTTTTATAACCTGTTCGGAGGAGGATTTCTTTTTTTGTCCGGACATACAGGAGCTCATCAAAAGAAACAAAAAGAGAAACGAAACAGCAGCCAAAAGAGGTACAATACTGATTTCTTTAAGCGATAACTGTCGGGATTGTTTTGGAGTGAGGAGCATTACAGTGCTTTTTTTTGGTTTTTAGCATAAAGCTGAGCGAGTTCCAGGGTTCTGATAAAATTACCTCCGGCTATCAGACTGATTTCTTCGTCGCTATAGCCTTCGGCCTTGAGGGCTCTGAGTAACTGGATGAATTCAGCGGCATTTTGGCAACCGGGTATGCCTCCGCCTCCGTCAAAATCACTGCCTATGCCTATTATTTCAACACCCGCCAGTGAGCGGATATGGTTGATATGTGCAAGGACGTCTTTGATGCCGGCAGGGCGGTTTTTGACCAGAAAACCTTCATAAAGACAAACACCTATGTAACCCTTGTGTTTGGCAAGAGCAAGAATCTGATCGTCATTAAGGTTGCGGGGATGCTCGCATAATGCTTTGGCAGAAGAGTGAGAAGCAATGACCGGAGCCGGACAATGCTCGAGCACATCGTAAAAGGTTTTTTCGGAAGCATGCGAGACATCGGCCAAAATGCCCATAGCAGACATGGACTTAAGCAGCTCTTTTCCGAAGGGGCTCAATCCGTGGTGCTCGGGATGATTTTCGTCGGAAGCAGAGTCGCATACGTCGTTGTGCCCGTTGTGGCAAAGGGTGATGTAACAGACGCCGGCCTTGCCAAAGGACTTGAGCAGATTCAGATCGGTCCCCAGGGCATAGGCGTTTTCGATGGCCAGAAGGACGACTTTTTTCCCCTGGGACTTGAGTTTTCCGATTTCGTCGGCATTCCGGGCGAGTCCCGCTAAATCAGGATAGTTTGCAACCTGCTTCCGAATGCTATCCAACATATTCCGGCAAGTCTGCCCTGCCTGCTCCAATCCTTGCCTGTCGCGGCTTCCCTGCTTGATATAGGCAGCCATTACAGCGCAATCGAGCCCCCCGTTTTGCATTTTCCTCAAATCCACTTTGTTTTCGGGAATAGCGGAGAAAGCCTGACCATTGTCAGCAGTAATACCGGAATAAAAATTAAAACCCGGGGAATACAATTCTACTTCGATGCTTTGTTCTTTGGTAAAGTAGAGAGCCGTGTCGCAATGCGAGTCCAGGGTAATATTATTTTGGCACAGATGACGGCAATTTCTGTACAGCCTGGCTTCTTTAACCAGCCAGTCGAAAACGGGCAGCATAGACTCTTTGCCGTGTGATATCAGGCATTCGGGATGCCATTGCAGGCCCAGGATGGCTTTATCCATATTCGATTCCACTGCTTCGATGATACCATCTGAACTCAACGCGCTTACTTTTAGTCCTTCGGCCAATTCTTTGATGCCCTGATGGTGAAAAGAATTTACAGCCAGTTTGTCCTTGTCGAATAAGGAGCGAAGCAAAGTGTCCGGAAAAACCTCAACGTAATGAGAAGTCTCTGATCGTTCGGTGCTTTGGCTGTGGTTGATGCACTGGCTGAGATGCTGGCTGTAAATGTCCTGATAAAGGGAGCCTCCCATGCCCAAATTGATAAGTTGTATTCCTCTGCAAATGCCGAGTATGGGAAGTTGTTTATCCAAAGCCAGTTTCAGGAGTCCTAATTCAAATTCATCGCGGACGGAATTGAAACTGCCCAGGGCCTTGTGAGGTTCTTCTCCCAATAAGGACGGATCAAAATCGCCCCCTCCGGTAAAAATAATGGCATCCAGCCTGTCCAGCAGACTTTCGACTTGCTCTTTGCCTTTGAATGGCGGAATGATTAGCGGAGAGCCGCCGGCTAAGGTCAGTGCTTCAAAATAGGCTTTGGCTAACAAAGCCTGCTTGTTGTCAAAGTTTGCTGACAAGCCTATACATGGGCTTTTATGTTCCGGAGGAGAGGAGATATGCTCGTAATAGGCTTTCATGGTGTGTTCATAAATGAAGCTTGCATCAAATAGTTGAGTGTTTCTGTGCAAAGATAAGCAAAGACGGCAATTACAAAGACCGGAATCAGGAGATTTTACAGGAAGCCAGAATTCAATAAAAAAACAAAACAGCTTTGGTCAAATAGAGAATTAATGACAAAATCTCTTGTAAATACGATAAAAAATTGTGAATCTTGCAAACTTTGAACCGGAGAGGCTTTTTTCTCCGAAGAGTATTATTTTAGTTATACCCTTTCAGGCATGAATAACTTGTTTGTTTATTGCGAAATTGAAGAGAGACAAATCGCAGAAGTGAGTCTGGAATTGCTCACCAAAGGCCGGAAATTGGCCGATGAACTCAGCTGTAAACTTGAAGCAGTCGTTATTGGACATGAGTTGGACGAGATTGGCAGTCAGGTTTTGCCTTATGGCGTCGATATACTGCATTTGTTTGATCACGAGGCTTTGTATCCCTACACCACCTCGCCTCACGCTTCGGTCTTAATCAAATTATTCAGGGAAGAAAGGCCTCAGATTTGCCTGATGGGCGCAACGGTCATCGGCAGGGACCTGGGCCCCAGAGTTTCTTCGGCTTTGAGGAGCGGCCTGACAGCCGATTGCACAGCCCTCGAAATAGGTAGTCACAAAGAACGCGATAAAACATACGATGAGTTGTTGTATCAAATCCGCCCGGCCTTTGGAGGTAACATCGTTGCTACCATCGTCAATCCTGAATGCCGTCCTCAAATGGCCACAGTGCGTGAGGGGGTCATGAAAAAGGAGATTCTTGATCCCGGCTACAAAGGTATAGTCGTCAGACATAATGTGAAGGAATACGTGAGCGACAGTGACTTTGTCGTTAAAGTGATAGACCGGCACATCGAAAAGAGTAAAAACAAACTCAACAGTGCTTCCATTATTGTTTCGGGAGGATATGGCGTTGGGTCAAAAGAGAACTTTCAACTTTTATACGATTTGGCGGCGGTGCTTAATGCCGAAGTGGGAGCCTCCAGAGCCGCTGTCGATGCCGGTTTTTGTGAGCATGACCGGCAGATCGGACAAACCGGCCTGACGGTTAGGCCCAAGTTGTACATTGCCTGCGGAATCTCCGGTCAGATACAGCATTTGGCCGGAATGCAGGAAAGCGCGATTATTATTTCCATCAACAATGATCGTTGCGCCCCCATAAACAGCATTGCCGATTATGTTGTAGCGGGCAGAGTGGAAGACGTTATCCCCAAAATGATTCAGTATTACAAAAAAAACACTAAATAACCATGGGTAATTATTTTACTGACAATCCTATACTTAAGCATTATTTACAGCATCCCCTGATGCAACGAATAATGGAACTCAGAGAACGAAATTTCAGTGATGCCACTGTTTACGACTATGCTCCCTCAGATGCCGAAGATTGCATGGACAGTTACGAAAAAGTGCTGGAAATCTGTGGAGAGATTTGTGCGGATGTTATGGAAGATAATGCCGAAAGTATCGATCAGGAGGGCCCGGTATGCAAAAACGGCCGGGTAGAATATGCTGAGGGAACCTTGCGCAATCTCGAAGCCACCATCAAGGCCGGCCTCATGGGCATGGCTATTCCCAGGCGCTTCGGTGGCCTTAACTTTCCGGTAACTCCCTTTATTATGGCCGCAGAATTGGTAAGCCGCGCCGATGCTGGTTTCGAAAATATCTGGGGTTTGCAGGAATGTGCAGAAACACTCTATGAGTTTGGTACTGAAGAACAAAGAAAAGCTTACCTGGGACGGGTTTGTGCAGGAGAAACCATGTCGATGGATTTGACTGAGCCCGACGCCGGCTCCGACCTGCAGGCAGTAATGCTGAAAGCCACCCTGGACGAAAGCGACAACACCTGGCGGCTGAACGGTGTGAAGCGTTTTATCACCAATGGAGACGCCGATATTCATTTGGTCCTGGCCCGTTCTGAAGAAGGCACCAAAGACGGCCGGGGTTTGTCGATGTTTATTTACGACAAACGCAATGGAGGTTTGACCGTACGTCGCATCGAAAACAAGATGGGGATTAAGGGTGCGCCTACCTGTGAACTGGTCTTTAAAGACGCTAAAGCGGAGCTGTGCGGCAGCCGCAGGCTGGGCCTGATTAAATACGTAATGGCCCTGATGAATGGTGCCAGGCTTGGAATTGCCGCCCAGTCGGTGGGGCTATGTGAAGCCACTTACCGCGGAGCTCTCTGTTATGCCCGTTCACGCAAGCAATTCGACAAATCCATCATTGAATTCCCGCCGGTTTATGAAATGCTGGCGCTGATGAAGGCTAAACTGGACGCCATACGCAGCCTCTTGTACGAAACTTCACGTTTTGTGGATATTTACAAATGTCTCGAAGACATTGCAAAAGAACGTACCCTGAGCCCCGAAGAGAGAACCGAAATGAAAACCTATTCGCGCTGGGCTGATGCATATACACCACTGGCAAAAGGGATGGGCAGTGAATTTGCCAATCAGAATGCGTACGATGCTATTCAGATTCACGGTGGTTCGGGTTATATGAAAGATTATGCCTGCGAACGTTGGTACCGAGATGCCCGTATTACCTCTATTTATGAAGGAACAACTCAGTTGCAGGTGATCGCCGCCATTCGTCATGTAACAACCGGCACCTATCTGGAGAAAATCAAAGCTTATCAACAGGAAGAAGTAATTTCCGAATTTAGCGTATTGCGTCAGCGCCTGTTGGTAATGACCGCTAAATATGAAGAAATGACCGCTTATGTTACCGGAGTCCAACAAAACAGTTTTCTTGACCTCTGTGCCCGCAGGCTGGTGGAAATGGCCGGACACATCATCATGTCGGAGTTGCTCCTGAAAGAAGCTGCAACAGCAGAAGGTTTGCGTTCCCCGGCCAGAGTGTATGTACAATACGCCGAGGCGGAAATCAGCAGGCACGAAACCTATATCAGGGGTCTGGATACCAGAGAAGAAGTTTATTTGGAGGCTTTCCGGCCGCCCTGCGCTTTGTAAATAAGAAAAGCAACCAGCAATACTCCCAGCCCGATAAAAATATAGCCGATTTCGTGGCTGTACTGGTACACCTTTTCCATCAGCTGATCTTTGGGGACAACGGCATGGAGCGAATAGCCGATTACGGCAAGAATGGAATTCCACATAGTGGCTCCAAGTACGGTAAAAATCAGGAAAGTGCCAAATTTCATTTTTGCCAGGCCGGCCGGAATGGAAATCAGTTGTCTTACAGCAGGAATCAGACGTCCGATCAAGGTTGAGATTTTCCCGTGTTTTACAAAATACTTTTCGGCGTTTTCGATTTTGGCTTCACTCAACAGAAGTAAATGCCCCAGGCGACTTCCGGCAAACTTGTACACCAGCGGGCGGCCAATCCATAGTGCCAAAGAATAATTGATGACGGCTCCCAGGCAGGCTCCTATAGTAGAGAACAATACAACCAGGTAAATATTGAGTTCACCGGCAGCGGCTTTATATGCAGCAGGGGGTACTACTACTTCTGAGGGAAAAGGAATAAACGAACTTTCGATTGTCATCAAAAGGGTGATGGTCCAATAGTTCAAGTTGTCGAGACACCATTGAATAAAGCTGACAGATTCCATTTATCGGGTTATAATATAAATAAAGCGGCAAAGATAGTGCTATTTTTTGAAAAGAGCCTTTTCCCTCTTTTTGCACTACTCTCACTCAATGCTCTATTTCCGTACTACGTCCGGGATATGTGCTGTGTGAAAATCCCTAATAAAAACAACGAACAAAATCCATGGAGCCGGCCGGGATTTATTTCTTTTGTTTCAACGCGTCATTGTCTACCAGTGCAAAAGACAAACTGGCTTGTACACAGATTTTTTCTTTTACTTTGGCAACCGCTTCGATAAAAAAGACCATGGATCGCTGATTAATAATTTTTGCTGTAATTTCAATAAGGTCTCCCGGGTAAACGGAAGATTTAAAGCGGGCTTTGTCGATTCCGGCATAAAAAGGTGTTCTGCCTTTCAGCTGATCACCCACCAACAGAGAACAAGACTGTGCCATAATTTCACAAAGAATAACTCCCGGTACCACAGGAAAGCCCGGAAAATGTCCCTGTAAAAAAAACTCATCACCTCTGACCCGGTAAGTGGCATGAGCCACGTGGTTTTCGTCAATGTTAATTTCGTCTACCAGCAACATCGGCTCCCTGTGTGGGATGTACGTCTTAATTTCCTCTCTTTTCATAGTGTTATATTTTTCTGAGTGCTATGCATCCGTTGTGTCCTCCAAAGCCCAGAGATGTTGAAAGAGCTATTGATATATCTGCTTTTCTGGCCTGATTTGGTGTATAATCCAGATCACATTCAGGATCGGGTTCATCCAGATGAATTGTTGGAGGTACGATGCCTTCTTTCAGAGCCAGGGCGGCAGCAATGAGCTCAATTCCTCCGGCAGCTCCCAGCATGTGACCGGTCATGGATTTGGTGGAATTAATAATGGCTTTGTGAGCAGTTTTTTCACCCAGCGCCATCTTAATGGCGGCTGTTTCGGATTTGTCGTTCAGTGGTGTTCCGGTTCCGTGAGAGTTGATGTGCATTAGCTCGCCTTCCCTGAAACCGGCTTCTGTCAGGGCGAGCCTGATTGATCTTGCTGCCGAGGAACCGTCGGGTCTGGGTGCCGTATAATGGTAAGCATCGCAGGTATTGCCGTAACCACACACTTCGGCGTACATTTTAGCTCCTCTGGCACGGGCGTGTTCGTATTCTTCGAGTACAAGAATGCCGGCACCTTCGGCGATTACAAAACCCTGCCTTCTTTTATCAAAAGGCAGAGAGCCTTCCATGGGGTTTTCGGAACGTGAAAGTGCCCTGCTGTTGGCAAAACCTCCGATAGCCAAGGGAACTACAGCAGCTTCGGCTCCTCCGGTAATAATGGCGTCAGCATAACCATGTTTGATTGCCTTGTAGGCTTCACCTATGGAGTGAGTGCCGGTGGCACAGGCTGTCACAATGGGAAGGCAGACCCCTTGTGCGTTGTGCGCGATGGCTACATTGCCCGAGGCAATATTAGATATCATCATCGGCACAAAGAGAGGCGAGATCCATTGCGGGCCTTTTTGTATCATTTTGGTGGTCTCGGCAACAAAGGTGTTCATTCCGCCTATTCCTGATCCTATGTACACACCTAAGCGCTCCGGCTCAATATGAAGGCCGCTGTCTTTCATGGCCTGATTGGAGGCGGCCAGCGCAAACAGGGCATATCGGTCGTTTTTGCGGGCTGTGGCGACGTCAATTCCGTAGGTGTCCGGTTTAAAATCCTTGACTTCTGCCGCTATTTTTACCGGCAGATCTTCGGTGGAAAAACTGCGGATAGTATCGATTCCGCAGACTCCGTTTTTAAGATTATTCCAAAAGGTGAGGATATCGTTTCCGACAGGCGAGATAGCTCCTATGCCGGTAATTACAACTCTTTTCATTTTTCCATCCATTTATTGGTGTTTGACAAAAGAAGCTCTGCATTGTAAACAAGGTCTTCGATAATTTGTTTTGCCGGAAGAATATCCTTGACCATTCCGACGCATTGTCCTGCCATATAGCTGCCCATTAATTGATCCCCTTCCTGTACAGCTTTTCTAAGCGATCCTGTGCCAAAATCCATAATATCTTTAGCGGTAAAGTTAGGATCTTTTTCCATTTCGGCAAACTTCTTGGAAAAGGGAGTTTTAAGAGAACGCACCGGATGTCCCAGGCTTTTGCCTGTGACGATGGTGTCGGAATCTTTAGCGGCCAGAAGTTTGTTTTTGTAATTTTCGTGGATTATGCATTCCGTAGAAAGCAGGAAGCGGGTTCCGCACTGTATTCCTTCGGCACCCAGCATAAGTACGGCGGCAAAACCCCTGCCGTCGGCAATTCCTCCGGCAGCTATTACCGGAATGCTGACAGCGTTGCAGACCTGTGGCACCAAAGCCATAGTGTTGATTTCGCCGATATGTCCTCCCGATTCACCCCCTTCTGCAATCACGGCGCAGGCTCCCATGTTTTCCATGCGTTTGGCTATAGCCGATGAGGGAACAACAGGGATCACTTTAATACCGGCATTCAGCCAGTCGTTCATATATTTACCGGGCATGCCGGCTCCGGTAGTCACTACCGGAACCTTTTCTTCTATCACCATTTGGGCAATATCGTCGGCAATCGGGCTCATGAGCATTATATTGACACCGAAAGGCCTGGAAGTTTTCGTTTTGCATTTACGAATTTCTTGTCTCACCACATCGACGCCGGCATTGATCGAAGAGATTTGCCCCAGTCCGCCGGCATTGGAAACAGCAGAGGCCAGGTTGGATTCTGAAATCCAGGCCATGCCTCCCTGCAAAATGGGAAAGTCAATTCCCAGTAAGGTATTAATTCGAGTTTTTATCATATTGAGTTGTCTTATTTTGTCCATTCCAGCAGACAGGCACCTGTGGTAAAACCTGCCCCGAATGCGCTGAAAACCAGTTTTTGTCCTTTTTTTAATTTATTATTTTTATTCAATTCGTCCAGTAACATAGGAATACTGGCCGACGAGGTATTTCCGTAGCGTTCAACGTTGTGGGGAAAATTCTTTTTACTTTGCCCCAAATATCTCATTACTGTGTCGATAATTCTCATGTTTGCCTGATGCAGCAAGTAGTGATCGACATCATTTGCTTTTACATCAGCCATTTTGAGCACCTCTTTTATGTCGTTTAATGAGCAATTAACTGCCAATTTAAAGACATCCTGCCCTTTCATCACCAGTGCGCCGTCTTCTTCTTCTTTTTTAATAAAAGGCGTATCCTGTAATTTTCGGATTTGGTACAAGGCGTCGGTGTTGCTAAAAGTGGAAAGTTTGAAAGATATGAAGCCTTCGCCTTTACTAAGGACTACAGCCGCTGCTCCATCTCCAAAAAGGACACAGGTGTCGCGTTTAGTCCAGTCAACCATACGGCTGGGTTCTTCGGCGCAAATAACCAGAATATGTTCCATATTGCCTCTTTTAAATAGGGCGTCAGCCATATCCAGTGCGTAAATGAAGCCGGCGCAGGCTCCGTTAAGATCGATACATGGACAACCGGCTCCAAGCATACCCTGGAGAATACAGCTTAGTGAGGGGGTAACGTATTCATTAATCGTGTTCGAGCAAATGATATAATCTAGTTGCTCTGCTTTAATGCCTGCTTGCTGAATTGCAATTGATGAGGCCTGAACCGCCAAATCTTTTAGATGTTCCGTCGAAATAATTTGTCTGGTTTTTATTCCGGTTCTGGTTTGGATCCATTCATCGCTGGTATCCAAAAAAGTGGCCAGCATATCGTTGCTGACCGTCAAGGAAGGAGAAGCACTCCCGGTTCCAGTAATTTTCATTTTTTAATTTCTATGAATTTGAGGCCGCAAATGTAGCTCTGTTATAACTTGCCGACCAAGTATATGTGGTGAATAAAAATGGAAATGTGGCGAAAATATGGATATCGGTGGTCAAATCTTGTTATTTGTGACCAAATAGTTTTTACATTTGTCCCCGTTTGTTGATAGCATTTGTTCCAAAAACAGGATAAAATGATAACTCAAAAAGTTCCCTCTTACCTATTGCAAAAGAACCAAATGCTTGGATCTTTGCTGTTTACAATACTTTTTTCTATCATTTTTTTAAATATTTACACCCCTTTTTCGTCCACAGCCTGGTTTGATCTGGGGAAATCAAACTATTTTTTCTTTACGATAGGTGTTTTGGCTGTATCGGCATTGATTTTAATCCTGAGCAGAGTCTTGATATACAATAGCAAAAAGTGGTTCAAGCTTACTTTCCTGGGATTTTTCGTTTGGTTGTTTGCCGAGATTGTACTCATAACCATGCTTTACACCTTTGTTACCATCACCTTTATTGAACAAACTGATGCTTCTTTCTGGACCATTTTTCCCAGGGCTCTTTTATATACTTCGGTGATCCTGATTATACCTGATACGATTTCTATTTTGTATTGCGCACTGAATGATAAAAACAGAACCTTGCGCCTGCTCAATTATAAAGATTTTGTTTCAGATGACGAGTTGGCCAATAAAGATAAGGAATTAATCCATTTGACCGATAATTACGGCAACCTGAGGCTGTCCATAAAACTGGATAATCTTTATTATATAGAATCACACGACAATTATATTAAGGTTTACTACATGAACAAAGGAGCTATGTGCAATTATTTATTGCGTTGTAAGCTCAAAACCATAGAAGAAAGCTTTGCCAACAGTTCGCTAATGCGTTGCCATCGATCCTATATTATCAATTCGGACAAGGTTAAGGTAATCCGCAAAGAAAAAGAAGGTATTTACATTGACCTTGATTCAGAAAAGGTTAAATCGATTCCTGTTTCCAAGGGATATTCACAAAAGGTTATGCATTATTTTGGGAGTGATTCTGTTTAGATTTATTGCCCCGGGATTTAAATATCCGATACAAAAAATATATAAGGAACAGACTGACAACAATCTGCACACTCAGCATTATTAACAAAGCGGTACTGTTCATTATAGGTCTGGTTCTTCTATATCAAAGTAATTATGAGGCTTTTTGTTGGCTTTCCATACAAAAAAACAAAGTAACAGTAACAAGATTAACAGACCGATTCTGGCGCAGTCAATATAAAAGACGGTGTTAATGGTTTTTCCCTTATAAAGAACATCTCCTGGTGTGACTCTGTCTCCTTCGGAAACCATTAACAGATGTCGGCACGACAGCTGATAGCTTTTAATGGTGTTCGCTGACAAAATTTCAAGTGTAGTTCCCTTTTCTGTTGCTGCAATTTTATGTACCAAGCCGGCATCCTCAGCAAAGTATTCCCCGGCAAACCAGGTATTGTTGGGGCCGATGCCTGTGTGGAGCAATTCCCCGATGATGCTGTTTTTATCCAGTTCCCAGCCTTTCAGGCTCAATAAGGCCCAATCGTCGTCTTTGGGTTTTAGTGCGGAAGCCAGCAGAATAAGTATCAGCATGGTGGGAGTAATGTACCTGAGTACAAACTTAAAAATCCCGGGCATGCGTATGTCGGCTCCCTGGTGAATAAGCTTCCAGCCGCGGTCTACTCCAACAATCCAGGAAAACAAAATGATTTCGGCAGTAGCGTAAATCACCAGGGCAATGGTTCCTCCCCAAAAATCGTATTCATCGAATACTCCCTTGGAGAAAAACAGCACTGTTGGAATTCCAAACACTAAGATAATGCCACCGAAGGCAAGGGCTCCTTTCTTTCTCGGCCAGCCGAAATTATCTTTCAAAAAGCCTACGATTGGCGCCCCCATGGCTAATGTGGAAGTAATTCCTGCCCCAAACAGCAAACCGAAAAAGGCTATCCCCGCCAGGCTGGCTAAGACATCTCCCCATTGTTCAAACAAATAGGGCATCGTACGGAATCCCAGGCCAAAACCTCCAATCTGGCATAAATCCATCACTTTGTCTATGCCAAAATAGCCGATGGAAATGGGAATGATGATGGATCCGCCGATGACAATTTCTATGAATTCGTTCATAAAACCTGCTGTCATAGAGTTGAGTACCACATCATCCTTTTCTTTCAGGTAGGAGGCATAGCATTGTATGCAACCCATACCCAGAGAGAGGGTGAAAAAAATCTGGCCGGCGGCCGACAACCAAACTTTGGGATCGGATAAGGAGTTAAGGTCAGGTGTCCATAAAAACTCCAGGCCTACCCAGCCATCGTAAATGGCTCCCTGTTCACCGGCTTTGATACTGACTATTCTGATCACCAAAAAAAGACCGAATATCACCAACAGGGGCATGAAAAATCTGGCTGCTCTTTCGATGCCTTTACGAAGTGTCTGGCTCAGTATCCATACATTGATGCCTAAGCAAAGAAGATAAAAAAGAATCGATTCATAGGGGATTCCTGTAGTTGAGGTGCTTATTTTAAGGTAATTATCAAAGAAGTCCGAAACCTGGATTTCGGTCATTCCCTCGAAGGTGCGTATCATGGAGTGGTATACATAGGAGATTGTCCAGCTTTCGATGTAACAATAATACGAAGCAATCACAATGTTGGAAAAAATCCCGATGACTCCGATGTATTTCCAATAGGGTCGCTTATCGAAGCTCTGAAGCACAAAGGGAGAGGAATGATGTCCCCTTAGACCCGCATACCTGCCGGTACTCCACTCCACCAATATCAAAGGAATACCCAGCAGTATAAACGAAACAAGATAAGGAATAATGAAGGCCCCGCCACCGTTTTGTATGGCCTGAATCGGAAAACGCAAAAAATTGCCCAGTCCAACGGCATTTCCTGCCATAGCAAGGATTAATCCTATTCGGGTGCCCCAGGTTTCTTTTGCGTGTATTTTATCCATAATGCTTACACCCTTTGAACAGTCATAAACCGGTATACAAAAACTCAGAACTGATTCATTGAGAATTAATTATGATAAAACGACAAAAATAGTGAAATTTTTCCGTACATTTGCACGATTTTTATAGTGATTATAATGGGCGATGAAGGCCCATTGAGACAATTTAAACAAATTTTTTATGATGACACCGATTGTCAAAACAATTGAATTGGGTGATGGAAGGACCATTACCATTGAAACCGGAAAATTGGCCAAACAGGCAGACGGCTCTGTAGTGGTACGGATGAACAATATTGTATTGCTGGCCACTGTTTGCGCAGACAAAGAAGCACTTCCCGGAACCGATTTTATGCCTTTACAGGTTGAGTACAAAGAAAAATTCGCCTCTTCGGGACGTTTCCCCGGGGGGTTTATTAAAAGAGAGGGACGTGCCTCGGACTCTGAAATTTTAACCTCACGTCTGGTCGATCGCGCTTTACGCCCCTTGTTCCCTGCCGATTTTCACGCCAACACCATTGTTAACGTGATTCTTTTTTCGGCCGATAACGACGGCAACGGAGATATGCCCGACGCTTTGGCCGGACTGGCCGCCTCGGCTGCTCTCGCAGTTTCGGATATTCCTTTTAACGGCCCCATTTCAGAAGTCCGCATAGCTCGTATTGACGGGCAGTATAAATTGAATCCTACCTCGGCCGAATTGAAAAAGGCCGATATAGATATCATGGTGGGTGCCACCATGGAAAATATAATGATGGTTGAAGGTGAAATGAGCGAAGTGCAGGAAAATGATTTGCTCGAAGCGCTCAAGATTGCACACGAGGCCATCAAAATTCAATGCCGTGCCCAGCTTGAATTGGCCGAAATGGCAGGTAAAACTGTCAAACGCGAGTATTGTCACGAAGAAAAGGACGAAGAACTGCGCAAGGACATTTGGGATAAGACCTATGCCAAGGCTTACGCTGAAGCCACTTCGGCCAATCCCGACAAGCATCAGAGAGAAGCCAACTTCAAAGCAATATGCGAAGAATATGTAGCCGCTCTGGACGAAGAAACGGCTCAGGCAAAAGCCGAAATGATTACCCGTTATTATCACGAAGTTGAAAAAGAAGCCATGCGTCGCAGCATTCTTGACGAAGGCAAACGCCTTGACGGCAGAACAACTACCGAGATTCGTCCCATTTGGTCGGAGGTGGATTATTTACCCGGCTGCCATGGTTCGGCTATTTTTACCCGCGGCGAAACACAGTCACTCACTTCGGTTACTCTGGGAACCAAACTGGACGAAAAAATTGTGGACGATGCTCTGAACCAAAGTACCGAAAGATTTCTGTTGCATTACAACTTTCCTCCCTTTTCAACAGGCGAAGCACGTGCCAGCCGTGGTGTAGGACGCCGCGAAGTAGGACACGGCAATTTAGCCCATCGCGCTTTGAAAAAAATGTTGCCCGAAGAATATCCTTATGTGATTCGTGTGGTTTCCGATATTTTGGAATCTAACGGTTCTTCTTCTATGGCAACAGTATGTGCAGGCACCCTGGCCTTAATGGACGCAGGTGTTCCCATCAAAAAACCGGTTTCGGGTATAGCCATGGGACTTATAACCGACAATAAAAAATTCGCCATTTTATCAGATATTCTTGGCGACGAAGATCATCTCGGAGATATGGACTTTAAGGTAACCGGAACCAAAGACGGCATTACGGCTACCCAGATGGATATTAAGGTGGACGGTTTGCCCTACGAAATTTTGGAAAAAGCTTTGATGCAGGCTCGTGAAGGCCGCATGCATATTCTGAACAAAATTGTTGAGACTTTGCCTGCTCCCCGTCCCGAACTCAAACCCAATGCACCCCGCATTGAACTTATGTGGATACCCAAAGAATTCATCGGTGCCGTCATTGGCCCGGGCGGAAAGATTATTCAGGGAATGCAGGAAGAAACCGGAGCCATTATTACTATCGAAGAGCTTGATGGTCAAGGTAGAATAGAAATAGCGGCCACCAACAAGGCCAGCATTGAAGCTGCTTTAATGAAAATCAGAAGCATTGTGGCTGTGCCGGAACCCGGAGAAATCTATCGGGGCAAAGTCCGCTCCATTATGCCCTATGGGGCCTTTGTTGAATTTATGCCCGGTAAAGACGGATTGCTGCATATTTCCGAGATCGCCTGGAAACGCCTGGAAACGGTTGAAGAAGCCGGTCTGCACGAAGGGGACGAGATTGATGTGAAGTTGCTTGATGTAGATCCCAAAACCGGAAAATTCAAATTATCTCACAAAGTATTGCTCGAAAAGCCCGAAGGATACGAAGAACGTCCCGAAAGAGAACGTCGCCCCAGGCCCGAAAACCGCCATGGAGGCGATCATGCCGGTAAAGGCAGGGATGGCCGTCATCGTCCGGACTCAAATCGCGACAACTAAGTTTCTTAATTTCTGAATTATGAAAGATCAGCAAAAAACGGTAGTACTAAAGGAGTTTAATACTTCTACCGAAGCCAATATTGTCAAGAGCATGCTGGAGGCCAACGGGATTCCCTGTTTTTTGAGCAACGAAAACAGTGTGTTCACACCCGGCTTTTTTTCGGCCAGCTCTACGGTGTTATTGCACGTGATGGAAGAAGATTTTGAAAAAGCCTCCTCGCTGTTGAATCAGATTCCGGAAGCTTTCAACGAGGAAGAAAACTAAGCGAAAGGCATTATCCGTTAGAGCGGGCTCCACCTTTGAAAGGTTTTCGGGGCCCGCTTTTTTTGTTCCCGCCCTGTGCCATGGGTTTTCTGCTTCCTGAACCCGGTTTATTACCAAATCGGCTGCGTCCAGGTTTTTGGGGCTGATAGAGAGGCCCTTCGCCTAATTTTTCTGGAAGTGCGTTTTTTACTACTTCTTTTTCCAGAAAGCGTTCAATTTGCAGGAAATCGTATTGGTCCTGTTCAGAAACAAAGGTGATGGCTCTGCCTTTTTCGCCTGCGCGGGCGGTACGTCCGATGCGGTGAACGTAGTCTTCGGGGTCGTGAGGAACATCGTAGTTGATAACCAGGGCAATATCATCAATATCTATACCTCTGGAAACAATATCGGTAGCCACCAGAATTTGAACTTTGCCGGATTTAAAGCTGTGCATCACCTTTTCTCTTTCGGCTTGCTCCAAATCGGAATGCATTTCTATTACTGAGAGATTAAGCCGTTTCAGAATGCGGCAGACCTCTTTAACTTTGATTTTGGAGGAGGCAAAGAGGAGTATTTTTTCGCCTGCCTGCATAGAGCCAAACAAGATATCAACCAGTTCGGGTTTTTGTTGTTCATAGCAAATGTAGGCCGATTGATCGATGTTTTCGTTGGGTTTGGAAACGGCCAGCCTTATTTCTTTGGGCTGACGCATTATTTTCTTTGCCAGTTCCCTGATTTTTGAAGGCATGGTTGCCGAAAACAACATAGTTTGCCGCCTAAGAGGTAATTCTTTGATAATAAGCATTATGTCGTCGATGAATCCCATATCCAGCATGCGGTCGGCTTCGTCGAGAATAAAATACTTGACCAGACTCAAGTCGATAAGCCCCAATTTTATATATGAAAGTAAGCGTCCCGGTGTGGCAATAACGATGTCGACGCCCATATTCAGGCTTTTTTTCTGCTGTTCCCACACCATGCCGTCGTTTCCACCGTAAACAGCGATGGATGATACCGGTAAATAATAAGCAAAACCTTCCACCTGCTGATCTATTTGCTGGGCCAGTTCTCGGGTAGGAACCATAATCACAGCACGGATGGCATTTTGTGAGTATTTGTCCAATACAAGATTATTGAGAATCGGCAGAAGATAGGCGGCTGTTTTGCCTGTACCGGTCTGAGCGCAACCAATTAAATCATTGCCTTCGAGCAAAATAGGTATAGCCATTTCCTGTACCGGGGTGCAATCCCGAAAATTCATTGCCCAGAGTCCGTCCAGGACTTCTTCCTCTAAATCGAGTTCTTCAAATTTCATTCAACCAAAGAATTAAGTAATCTATGCAAAGGAACGAAAAAAAACATTACTTTTGTCACAATATAAGCTAATATCCATAAAACCTGTCCTTATGAAAACAATTAAATTTTTAAGCCTGATCAGCCTGTTAATGTTGCTTTTCAACGCATGCAATCAGGGCTATGAACGTGTACCCGGAGATCCCATGAATACCAGAATATACACGCTGGACAATGGTCTTAAAGTGTATATGACCGTAAATAAAGACGAACCCCGCATACAGACTTATGTTGCCGTCAAAGTTGGAGCAAAGAACGATCCTGCCGAAACCACAGGTTTGGCTCACTATTTTGAACACCTTATGTTCAAAGGAAGCAAGCAGTTCGGGACAATGAACTACGACCAGGAAAAACCGATGCTTGACCAGATTGAAGCTCTGTTCGAAGAGTACAGGTCCAAGACAGACGAAGCAGAGCGCAAGGCTATTTACAGATTAATTGACAGTCTTTCTTTCGAAGCCTCCAGGTTTTTTATTCCCAACGAGTATGATAAACTCATGACAGCCATTGGCGCTTCGGGGACCAATGCTTACACTGGTTTTGATATGACCGTTTATACCGAGGATATTCCTTCAAATCAAATTGAGAATTGGGCAAAAATTCAGGCAGACCGTTTTCAAAACAACGTAATTCGTGGTTTTCATACGGAGCTGGAAACTGTTTACGAAGAAAAAAACATGTCCCTGACCAACGATTTTCGTAAAGTGTACGAGAGGATACTGGCCATACTTTTCCCGCATCATCCTTATGGCACCCAAACGGTGCTCGGTACCCAGGAGCACTTGAAAAATCCCTCCATCACCAACATCAAGAATTATTACAACACTTATTATGTGCCTAATAACATGGCCATTTGCCTCTCGGGTGATTTCAATCCCAAGGAAATGATACAGGTGATCAAAAAGTATTTTGGAGAGATGAAGCCTGCCGCTTCGATACCCGAACTGGAATTTAAAGAAGCTAAAGCATTAACAGAACCGGTGGTTTGTGAAGTCTATGGTAACGACGCCGAAAACATCACCTTGGGCTGGAGCTGTGTTGGAATTGGCAGTGAAGAGTTCAATTTGCTTACCCTGACAGATATGATTTTAAACAACGGCAAAGCCGGTTTAATCGATTTGGACCTTCTCCAGCAGCAAAAAGTGCTGAACGCCTTTTCGGGGGCATATGAGATGGCCGATTACAGCGCTTATATCATGCAGGGCAGGCCCAAAGAAGGCCAGAGCCTCGAAGAAGTCAAGGACTTGTTATTGGAAGAAATAGCTAAATTAAAAGCCGGTGACTTCGATGATTTTTTGCTCGAGGCCAGTATAAATAATTTAAAGCTGAGCAGAATCAGAGAAATGCAAAGCAATAACGGCCGCGCTGATATGTATGTAAGAGCCTTTATTAATGAGGTGGATTGGGCGGACGAAGTTATGCGGATGGATGATCTGAGCAAGATCGGCAAAGAAGATGTGGTGGCTTTCGCCAATAAATGGTTCAACGAGGGCTATGCTTTGGTCTACAAACGTCAGGGAACTGATCCCAACGAAAAAAAGATTGCAAAACCCGAAATCACTCCCATTCTGACTAACCGCGATACCGCCAGTACTTTCCTGAAAGAAATTCAACAGGCGATGGTAAAACCCATACAACCTGTCTTTTTGGATTTCAAAAAAGATTTTTCGCGTTTTCCGGCACAAGCCGACATTCCTGTATTATACATTCAAAATCAAACCGATGATCTTTTTGAATTGACATATTGGTTTGATATGGGTACCAATACCGACAATTTATTGAGTCTGGCTTTTTCTTATTTGAATTATTTGGGCACTTCTGAATTGACTGCGGAACAAATTAAAAGTGAGTTCTACAAAATGGCTTGTTCTTACAATTTGTCTGCCGGTTCCGAAAAAGCGCAGATTCGACTGACGGGTCTGGGAGAAAATATGCCGGAAGCTTTAAATTTACTGGAAACTTTATTGGCTGATGTCCAGGTGAATCAACAGGCTTTTGACAATATGATACAGGATATTCTCAAAGACAGGGCCAATGCCAAATTGAGCCAAAGCCGTATTTTCAGCATGTTGCGCAATTACGCTGTTTACGGGCCAAGCTCCCCGGCCACGAATGTCTTAAGTGATCAGGAACTTTTAAATCTTAAACCCGAAGCATTAATCGAGGTTTTGAATAAACTGACATCATACAGTCATAAAGTATTGTATTACGGCCCGGATTCAAAAGAACAATTGACAAGCGTATTAAAAGAAAAACACCGGGTGCCGGAGACATTGCTTGAATTACCGGCCCCAAAAGAATTCCCCTATTTATTGACAGAGAACAATCAGGTCTTATTCGCCCAATACAATGCCAAGCAGCTTTATTTGTCAATGTATTCCAATAATGGGGAAGTATTTGATCTGCAAAAAGAACCATTGACTACTTTGTATAATGATTATTTTGGCGGAAGCATGAACTCCATAGTATTTCAGGAAATGCGCGAAGCCAGAGGTTTGGCCTATTCGGCCGCCGCTGCTTATGTGACTCCGTCCAGGGCCGGACGTCCCTATTCCATGGTTAGCGTCATTGCAACGCAAACCGACAAAATGGACGATGCTTTGCAAGCCTTCTATCAAATAATCGAAGACATGCCCGAGTCGGAAGCCGCCTTCAAACTTGCCAAAGATGGCCTTTTCTCCAGACTGCGCACCGAACGGATTTTACGTTCCAATATTCTCTGGACTTACCTGGATGCCCTTGATTACGGATTAGAAGAAGATTCCCGTAAATATTTATATGAAAGTCTGACCAATTTGAATCTGGAAGATCTGAAAAGCTTCCAGCAACAATGGATCAAAAACCGCTCTTACAGCTATTGCGTGTTAGGTGATGAAAAAGAAGTGGATTTCAATCGTTTAGCTCAGTATGGACCGGTAACTAAATTAGAGTTGGAAAGCTTGTTCGGGTATTAAGGCCTGGGCAAATTTGCTGTGAGACAAGGTTTAATTTTTTATCTAAAAGTCCTATGTTAAGGTATTTATGCGCGATCATTTTTACTATGGGCATGATATGCTCATGTACCCGAATTGAGGGGGACCACATTATTGTTAAAGCAATGCGTCCCAGTAGTTCTTTTAATGAAGTGGATGCAAGAGGGGAATTTGAATTGTACTTATATTATGCTGATAGTAGCAAAGTGGAAGTAGAGTGTGAATCAAACATACTGCAATACATAGTTACAAAATTTGTAAGGAATAAGCTGGTTGTAGATAACAAGAACAATGTATTGATAGCCAATAATGAGCCAATCAAAGTTTACGCATCCACTCCCTTGCTTAAATTTGCGGAACTCAGCGGATCAGGTAAAATTGTTGTTGATGAATTACATTCCGACAATCTCACCTTATCCTTATCAGGTTCCGGAGAAATCATTTACAACGACTCTGTTGAATGTGAGAACCTTACAATGGACATTTCCGGTTCCGGAAAAATTAAGGCGCCGTATATAAAATCCGGACAAACCAATATTGATATTGACGGTAGCGGAATTTGTACCATCGATAGTATCATAACAGAAAAGTTGGATATTGATGTTGACGGTTCAGGTGACATCAATCTGGGCGGCCAATGCGATTATGTTGATCTACGTATAGCCGGTGCCGGGAAGTTGTCAGCCTATGATATGTTAACCCGAAAGTATGATATTCGCATCAACGGCTCCGGTTGCGCCTATATAAATGTGAGCAGCGAACTGAACATCTTGGTTAATGGCAGCGGCAATATTTATTACCAGGGCTATCCCAGGATAACGATGACAGGTAACGGCAGCGGTGGCTTAATCAATACAAATCCCTAAGGCTTTATTCCCACTCTATGGTGGCGGGTGGTTTAGAGCTGATATCGTAGGCAACCCGGTTAACGCCTTTCACTTTGTTTATGATATCGTTGGATACTTTGGCCAAAAAGTCATAGGGCAGTTGAGCCCAATCTGCCGTCATGGCGTCGGTCGAGGTAACAGCCCGCAAAACAACGGCGTTTTCGTAGGTGCGTTCGTCGCCCATAACACCTACAGACCTGACAGGAAGCAAGATAGTCAATGCCTGCCAGACCTTATCGTAGAGTCCCCATTCGCGTAGCAGGGATATAAAAATATGATCAGCATCTTGCAGGATACGCACTTTTTCGGGTGTAATGTCACCCAAAATGCGGACACCCAGTCCGGGCCCGGGGAAAGGATGTCTGTGGATAAATCGCTCAGGCATGCCCAAAGCGGCGCCAACACGGCGTACTTCATCCTTGAACAGTAGCTTCAAGGGTTCAACCAGTTTAAGATTCATTACTGCCGGCAGTCCGCCTACATTGTGATGGCTTTTTATGGTCGTTCCGGTAATGGACAATGATTCAATAATATCCGGATAAATGGTGCCTTGTCCTAACCATTTAATGTTGTCCAGCTTTTTGGCTTCTTCGTCAAAAACATCGATAAATCCTTTACCAATGATTTTCCTTTTTTTCTCGGGATCGCTGACACCTGCCAGTTCGCGATAGAATTTTTCTTTGGCTTCTACACCAATCACGTTCAATCCGAATGACTCATAATCCTTCAGTACTGTTTCAAATTCGTATTTGCGTAAAAGTCCGTGGTCTACAAAGATGCAGGTAAGATTTTTGCCAATGGCTTTGTTTAGCAGCAAGGCAGTAACAGAGGAATCCACCCCGCCGGACAAGCCTAAGACTACTTTATCTTTTCCCAGAGTTTCTTTCAATTGAGCCACCGTTGATTCGATAAACGAAGCCGGTGTCCAATTGCGGGTGCAGGTACAAAGATCCAGAAAGTTGCCCAGAATTTTGCTGCCTTCTTCCGTATGGAATACTTCGGGGTGAAATTGAACACCCCAGGTGGCTTCTCCCTGAACTTTGAACGCTGCCACCGGAATGTCTGTGGTCAGAGCGATTTTTTCAAATTCAACGGGCAGTTTAGTGATGCTGTCCCCATGCGACATCCAGACAGGAGCCAGGGGATTGAGTCCCTTGAACAAGAGGTCGTTGGTGTTGACTGATTCAAAAAAGGCCCTCCCGTATTCTCTGCTTCCGGAGGCTTCCACTTTACCGCCGGCTTTGTGGACAATCAATTGTGCTCCGTAACATATGCCCAGCAGAGGGAATTTTTTTCTCAGTAAATTTAAATCAAAGTCAAAGGCGTTTTTGTCGTAAACAGAAAAGGGGCTGCCCGACAGGATTACCCCTTTGATACCGTCGGTATTTTCGGGAAATTTGTTGTAAGGATAGATTTCACAAAAGGTGCTTAGCTCTCTGATGCGTCTGGCAATGAGCTGAGTGGTCTGGGAACCGAAATCGAGTACGACAATTTTTTCTTGCATAGTGGGGAATTGATAATAGTTTGGGGTGCAAAGGTATAAAAAGCTTTGCTATTTTTTTATTCCTGAGCCTTCAATTTTAATTCCTGACCTACCTCGAGACCTTCGCCAAATTCCATGTCATTCAACTGGTAGACTGCGCTTACCCGAAGTCCGAATTGTTGTGAAATACTATGCATGCTGTCCCCTTCACGTACTACATAGACGCTTTCTTCGCCATCCCAGGACTGGGCTTTTTTGCTCAGGAAGATAACATCTCCTACCGAAATTTTATACCTGGGAGGCCATTCATTCCATTTTTTTAAACGTTGAGGGCTTAAGCCGAATTCATCGGAAATATTGTCAAAATTATCTCCGTATTGTGCTATAATATAAGGTGTTATGCCCTTATATAAAATTGTATGGCTTTGTACGGCGTTAATAACGTGGGGCAGGTTGTCGGTGCGTTCGTTGCGCTCGTTGCGCTGAATTTGTTCTTCTCTGCTGGTTTCGGCAATGTAGCTGTAATCTTTGGCTTTTTCGGCAAGCTGGATTTCTTTGCGGGCTGCGGGTTCTTGTTTTTTGCCGGTTTTTACAACTCTTGGTGATTTTTCCTTTTGAGCTATAGCACCTGACTCAGTTTCACCCGAGGGTTTTTGGGCCGTTGCGGTTTCTTCGGGATATTCTTTTTCCCAGTTTCGGATAATCTTTTTTGCCCGGCTTTTGTTGAGTGCCAGTTTGTCTATTTTGTCCAGATCGTATTGTTCAATGATTTTTATAAGTTTCTTATCGTATTGGCGATCGGTGGCATAACCTGCTTTTTTTAAGCCTTTGGCCCAGGCTTTGTAGTTTTTTACATTCAATTCAAACAAAGATGCGTAACGCTCCTTTTCGCTTAAAAATATGGAATGGTCTTTGTAAGATTCTTCTACCTTGGAATATTGTCTAAAGCAACTCATTTCTCCGTCATCAAAATGGGAATAGGTTTTTCCTGTCCAGTCGTCGTGGCATTTTATCCCAAAGTGATTATTGCTGTTTTTTGCCAGACTGCTGTTGCCTGCACCCGATTCCAGGAGGCCCTGTGCAAGAGTTATACTGGCAGGTATGCCGTATACGACTTGTTGTGTCATGGCCAGCGGGGTGTACTTTCGGATATAGTCTTCGTAAGGTTTTAAGCGCTCTTGTGCCTGTAGGGGGAAATAAATAAAGCCTAAAATAAATAGGGCTAAAAATGCGTATCTGCTCATAGAAATGGTATTTTTGTGCTGAAGACGTAAAAATCAGCTCAGATGTACAAAAAGGAAATAAGGACAAATATAACATATTGTTCTTTTGATGAATTAAGCAAGCAGGAAAAAGAATTGATAAATGCTGCAAAAAAGGCCGGTTTAGAGGCCTATGCACCTTATTCGGGATTTAAAGTGGGCTCGGCTGTGTTGCTCGACAACGGGAAAATCCTAACGGCCGGTAATCAGGAGAATGCCGCTTATCCTTCGGGACTTTGTGCTGAACGTGTGGTGCTGTTTTATGCTAATGCGACATATCCTCAAAACAGGGTTCTTAGTTTGGCCGTAACGGCCAATAGGGGGGGGATTTTTACTAAAGACCCAATTACTCCCTGCGGAAGTTGCAGGCAGGTTTTACTTGAAAGCGAGCAGCGACAAAATACAGCCATCAGGCTGCTGCTCTATGGAGAAAAAGAAGTGGCTGTGGCAGAATCGGCTGCCAGTTTATTGCCTTTATCCTTCAAGCTGTAATTTTACTCAAGTTTGTTGCTGTAAACAATCTCAAGTTTCATGGGTTTTTGAGGATGTGTGGCACTGCGAACCTTGGTTGCATTGGGCAAAATGTTTTGAACCAAAAAAAGTGTACTTGTTGATACACTGTTCAGTGTTATCTTGCTTACAGGAACCATCAGCAATTTGTTGTAGGGACTAAAGGTGCTGTCGTTGCGTACGGTTTTTTGCATGAAAGAACTCAAATCGAAAGAAAAAAGATCATCCCGGGTGTTGTAGTTCGCTAAAAAAGAGTAAAGTTTATCGGCGTTGTTGTAGCCGGCAAAAAAATCATGTATGTCTTCTTCTTTAACGAGCAGGAGGTTATCGGGCGGGAGCATCCCCCATTTGCTGTCGTCAAGATTCGTGACCACCGCTTTAATTCTGGCGCTGTTGATATTTTTCCCTTCCAGTCTGGAAAGAATTTCTTCAACAGGCAATTCAATACGGGTAAATAAGCCTGCGGGTGAAAAAATATAATTCAGGGAGTCACCGCTGTTCAAAGGCAGGTAGCCCGCCAGATCGGGGTGCTGATACTTGTTTATTTGCCTTACTTCTTTGGTTACCGGAAAGTAACTTGCTCCGGTAGTATCTTTTACTGCACCTGTTGTATCGGTGTAGCTGTATTGATAGCAGAATTCAAATTCGGCGTGTTCAATATACATAAGGTTTCCGTTACCGAAACTGGGGCTGACAGCAATGCCGTGAAGCACTGAATCGGCAAAAATCCTTGGATTGGCAAAAAAATCCGGGTGATTCCTGTTTTCCAGAAGTATCCGCCGGGCAAAGGCGGTATCAATACTAACCCGGATGCTGGAATAATCGCTTGATGTCTCAACATCGGTAAAGGGTTCTCCTGTAGAATAGCTGACCGAACCTATCTTTTTCGATTTATCGTAGTAATTGTCCGTATTAATGTTGGTATAATAAGGCTTTGTGTGATCCAGGGCTTTTGTAAGTTCGTATACGCTCAGTTCCATCAAGGCGAGAGAATCGCCAAACCAATCGTTGTAATACAAATACAAATAGGCAGAATCGATTCGCTGGATGCTTTCGTCGAAGGTAAAATTAAGGGGACAATATACCTGGGCCAAAAACTCCGCTTTGGTAGTTCCGAAAAAAGCATCGGTGAATTCGCCCAAAAGAGCTACACTGTTCTTGTAAAGAATGGAATCGACTTTTACGGTTTCTGTAGTTAAAAAGAAACTGGCTGTATCGGTCGATACAACATCACCGGGCGGTTGTATGCTGCCTCCGATGTTTTGACCTTCCGTGCATGATAATGCTGTAAAAAGCAGCGTGATCAACACGCCGGGAATAAAATACTTGGGCATATTAAGCTTGTTCTAAAAGAAGGTCGTAAAATTCGCTGTAATCAGAGAAGTCCTCACTTTCATTGGCAATCATAAAGGGTTTTCCCGATTCTTCCGCCGCTTTTTTTACTTTGCTGCTGATTTTGTGGCTGGCCTGAATGATGCCGTCAGCATGGCGAATGGCTAATTTTGACAGGTTCAGGTAATCGGCTTTGTTCTTTATCTCAGCGATATCTTCTTGTTCAATACCCTGTACAAGAAGTTTGTGATTGAACACTTTCCGAAAGCTTTCATCAAAAGCATCGTTGTAAATAGAATAAACTACCTTAGTATCCCTAAAGCAGGGATCATCGTCGAAGGCTTTTTTGATGTATAGGGGAGCCAGGGCCGAAAACCACCCGTGACAATGTATAATATCGGGTGTCCAGCGTAGTTTTCGAACTGTTTCGATGACTCCGCGTACAAAAAAAATCGACCTCTCGTCGTTATCAAAATAATCTATGCCCGATTCATCACAAACCAGGGCTTTGCGTTGAAAAAAATCGTCGTTATCGATAAAATAAACTTGCATACGGGCTGCCTGAATGGAAGCTACTTTGATAATAAGCGGATGATCGTTGTCGTCGATAATCAGGTTCATGCCAGATAACCTGATTACTTCGTGTAATTGGTTTCTGCGCTCGTTTATGCAGCCGTATTTGGGCATAAAAGTCCTGATTTCACTGCCATTATCCTGTATAGACTGAGGTAAACGGCGGCAGATGGACGAAAGTTCCGTTTCTGGAACATAAGGCATAATTTCTTGACAGATGAACAGTACTTTCGCCGGTTTCATAAAAACAAAAGGATTGTGAACATATAGGTGCAAAGATACTAAAAAAAACAGGTAGATATGCAAGAAATGAGCGTATTATTTTTTTTAATGGCAAAAATTTGGTTTTTTTGCGCCCTCTTTTAAGGGAGAAATCCAGCAAATTTTCAGATGTTTATGCAAGTAGTAAAAACTAAAAGTCAACTAAGGGCAATTTTAGATGTCGAACGCAGCAAAGGCCGTAGCCTGGGGTTCGTTCCCACAATGGGTGCTTTACATCAGGGGCATATTTCCCTGATAGAACGTTGTGTTCATGAGAATGATTTTTGTGTTTGCAGTGTTTTTGTAAATCCTACACAGTTTAATGATAAAAAGGATTTAATCAAATACCCCAGACAACCCGAAAAAGATGCTGCCAAGTTGCAAAAAGCCGGTTGTAACCTCTTATTTATGCCGGATGAGCAGGAAATGTACCCTGAAGAAGATACCCGCCTTTTTAATTTCGGCCTGCTCGAAGAGGTGATGGAAGGTGTGTATAGAAAAGGGCATTTCAACGGAGTTGCTCAGATTGTAAGCAAGCTTTTTGAAGCAGTGCAACCCGATAAGGCCTATTTCGGGCAAAAAGATTTTCAACAATTAGCCATAGTGCGTAAATTGGTTGAACAACTGGGCATGAAGGTTCAAATCGTAGCCTGTCCCATAGTGCGGGAAAAGAGCGGATTAGCCATGAGCAGCCGCAATGAGCTTTTAACGGCGGAGCAAAAAGAAAAAGCAGCCCTTATATCTAAATATTTATTTGAAAGCCTTACCTTTGTTTCGAAGAAAAGGCCGGCAGAGATTAGGGAGTTTGTAGTAAATGGAATCAATGCCGAACCGATGCTTCGCCTGGATTATTTTGAAATTGTTAACGGAACCACTTTGCAAAGCATACACGAATGGGCGGAGTCTGCCCGCGTGGTTGGATGTATTGCGGTATATTGCGGGTCTGTGCGTTTAATAGATAACATAGAATATAAAAATGCTGATTGAGGTCCTAAAATCAAAAATTCACAGGGTTCATGTGACAGAAGCCAACCTGGATTACATCGGTAGCATCACTATCGATGAAGAACTGATTGAGGCTGCCAACCTTATTCCCAACGAAAAGGTAACGGTATTGAACAACAATAACGGAGAACGTTTTGAAACTTATGTTATCAAGGGAAAGAGAGGTTCCGGCGTTATTTGTCTTAACGGGGCCGCAGCTCGCAGGGCTTTACCCGGCGACGTTGTGATTATACTGTCGTATGCTTTGATGGATGCGCAGGAGGCAAGCACATTTGAACCTCGTATCATTTTTCCTGACACTGCGACCAACAGACTGATTAAGTGAGGATGAAGCAGCTTGCATTGTTAGTATTGTCGGCTTGTTTTGCTTTTATTCTTAATGCACAAAAAGAAAAGGCTGTTTTGTTGGAAAAAGACGTTTTTTTTGTCCATACATACAGGTTGCAGGACAGCATTTCACCTTCTTATTTCGATTTGCCCTTACGAATTCCCCCTTACCTCAGTGCCAATTTCGGTGAATTACGCAGGGATCACTTTCATTCAGGCCTGGATTTCAAAACCCAGGGTGTGGTTGATAAACCTGTATACGCTATAGCTCCGGCTTACGTTTCGCGCATCAGCGTAGGTGTAAAAGGATTCGGGAAAGCGCTTTATCTTGATCACCCCAATGGATATACCAGTGTTTACGGGCATTTAAGTTCTTTTTCCCCAAAGCTTGATTCGATAATAAAAACGGCGCAATATGCCGCTGAGTCATACGAGCAAAATCTGATATTCTCTGACGGGCAAATACCCGTAGAACGCGGAGAGTTGATAGGATATAGCGGTAACAGCGGCAGTTCAGTTGCCCCTCATTTACATTTTGAAATTCGTCATACGGAGTCTGAAGAGCCTGTAGATCCCCTGTTTTGGTACAGAGATCGCATCAGAGATACCAGCCCTCCAAAAATGTTGGCCCTGGCAATCTATGCTTTTGACGGGCAGGGAGTCTTGCTAAACCGGGACGGACGGCTGTGTGCAAAAGAAATAATACAGATTGGACAGGAAGGGACAAGCGGCCTGAATAGCAAACTGCCCTTAGTCTGGGGCAAAATAGGCTTGGGTATTAAGGCCTATAATTACATGAACGGCACCAACAATTTGTATGGTTTGAGCCGGATCCGCTTATACCTGAACGGAGAAGAAATATTTCAGCAGGACATCAGCCGTTTTTCTTTCGACGAAAGCCGTTACCTGAATGCCTTGGTTGATTACGGAGAGTGGGTGCAAAACCGCTCCTGGATTATGAAATCTTTTGTGGAGCCTTTCAATAACCTGGATATTTATCCCGTCAGGATTAACAATGGCTATATTGATGTAAACCAAGAGCGGGGATACGATTTTCTATACGAATTATACGATGTTTCTGGCAATAAATCCGAATATCGCTTTCAATTGCAGGCTAAGCAATTAACTATTCCTCAGGAAGACACCACAGCTTTATTTTTTTATCCGGCTTATAAAAATACCTATGCTTCCAAAGATGTTTATCTGGAGTTTCCGGCAGCTTCGTTTTACAATAAGCTGGCCTTCGTGTATGATTATATACCTCCGAAGAATGTTACGAATCCAGGGCTCAGAAATCATCTTTTATACACAGGCATACACAAAATTCACCATCCCACTGTCCCGCTTCATAAAGCGGCATTTATCCGTATAAAGATTAATGAAGACACCTTAATGGAAAAGGATCGCTATTATCTGGCCGGAATATTACCCGATAATAAGACCGAATATATAGAAGCAACATATGCAAAAGGTTTTATGGAAGGAAAGATTCTTAACTTTGGGAGTTATACCGTATTGAGCGACAGCCTGCCCCCAAAAATTTTTATCCCTCAGCTTGAAAAGAATCAAAAAAATTCTTTAATTCGCATACTTGTTCGTGACGATGAATCAGGTTTAGATACTTACCGCTGTATTATCAACGCTAAGTGGGTTTTGTTTGAATACGATTACAAAACCAATACCCTGACTGCCGATCTTAAAGATAAGCAGATTGATTTGTTGCCTGTGGACAACCTTCTCCAGATTTATCTCAAAGATAAGTGTGGCAACGAAAATTACAAGGAGTGGATGTTTAATGCAGAATAATACCAGCAGACTATGGATAATATAAAGTTGATAAAAGAAGTCACCGCCAAGGCTCAGCGTTGGCTGACTGAGACTTACGATGTGCAAACAAGGGCGGCGGTTCAGGCTATGCTTGATAAGGAAGACAAAACAGAATTGATTGAATGTTTTTACAAAGATCTGGAGTTTGGAACAGGCGGGCTGCGTGGGATTATGGGACCCGGGAGTAACCGAATGAATCGCTATACGGTTGGAGCAGCAACCCAGGGTTTGGCCAATTACCTGAATAAGTCCTTTGGTCATTTGCCCCGGATATCTGTGGTAATTGGGCATGATTGCAGAAACAACAGTCGCTTCTTTGCCGAAATATGTGCCGAAATATTTTCGGCCAACGGCATTTATGTGTATTTATTCGACGATTTGCGTCCCACCCCCGAAGTGTCTTATGCTATACGTCATTTGAAATGCCAGAGCGGAATCGTATTGACTGCCTCGCACAATCCCAAGGAATACAATGGCTATAAAGCTTATTGGGACGACGGGGCTCAGGTGGTGGCTCCCCACGATCATTCAATTATTGACGAAGTACAGGCCATCAGGGATGTCAGCTCCATTCGCTTTGATGGAAATAAAAAGCTTATCCGGCTGATTGGGGCCGAAATTGATGAGAGATACATCAAAAAGATCAAAACCATTTCCTTATCTCCCGAATCTATCCGAAAACACGAAGACCTGAAAATTGTATACACACCTATCCACGGTACCGGTGTCAGAATCATTCCTGCCTGCCTCAGGGCTTTTGGTTTCAAAAACATCATCAATGTGCCCGAACAGGATGTAGTCAGCGGGGACTTTCCCACGGTGGTTTCGCCCAATCCCGAGGAACCGGCGGCTTTGTCGCTGGCGCTGAAAAGAGCGGCCGAAGTGGATGCGGATATTGTAATGGCTTCCGATCCGGACGCCGATCGTCTTGGAATAGCAGTCAAAAACGATCGGGAAGAATGGATTCTGGTCAATGGACATCAGACCGCACTGATCTTTATCTATTATTTAATTAAAAGACGTTCCGAACTGGGAATGTTGGAAAGTGGCAAGGAGTATATCGTTAAAACTATAGTTACTACCGAGTTGATCAAAGAAATTGCCGACAGAAACCGGGTGGATATGTTCGACACTTATACCGGCTTCAAATGGATAGCAGCCATAATCAGGGAATTTGAAGGCAAACGACAGTATATAGGCGGAGGGGAAGAAAGTTATGGCTTCCTGCCCCAGGATTTTGTTCGCGACAAAGACGCTGTTTCGTCCTGTGCTTTGATGGCCGAAATACTTGCCTGGGCCAAAGAAAAAGGAAAAAGCCTGTATGAATTGTTGCTGGATATTTACATGGAATACGGCTTTTCGAGAGAAAAGGGAATTTCGGTAGTTAAAAAGGGGAAATCCGGGGCTGAACAAATCAAAGTTATGATGGATAATTTCAGATCCAAACCGGTGAATGAACTGGCGGGTTCTCCGGTAATTCTGGTTAAGGATTATATGAGCCTGAAAGCCTGTAAGCCAAATAGCGAGGAATGTTTAGATCTTAAAATGCCCGAAACTTCCAATGTCTTACAATACTTCAGCCAGGACGGAACTAAAGTGTCTATCCGTCCCTCGGGTACGGAACCAAAGATTAAATTCTACATCGAAGTACGCGATGTGCTGAAATCACGCTCCGACTACTCAGACAAATGTAAGTTGGCCGAAGAAAAATTCAAAGAGATAATGAAATCTTTGGGTTTGTAGAGTATTTTACAGCAGGTTTCTGCCAAGACCATACAACAGACCTCGACTCTTCAAACTGTCGTTCATTCATCCGGACGGCCCCGGAAGTCATTATGCTTCCAGAAAAGCAATAATCTTTTTGCGGTTTACCAGGTAGGCGCAGAGCCCCAGGCCCAAAAGATAGCCCAGGAAAGCCCGGATGATCATCACTTTGTACCGGGGGTTTGCCACTCCGAGATATAAAATGGGTAATTCAACCCGTATGGCGCCTTCGTCAAGTTCTTTAATTCCGCGTTTATGATTGTTCATAACTATCATAGAGTGAATTTTATCACCTGTAAACATTTGCATTTTTGTTTCGCCCAATACGGTCATTATATTGGGGTCAGAACGTTGTTCCTTGGGCTTTTGCCTTAAACTCAAAGAGGTGACGTTGTTTACATCTTCGGCAAACATTTTTGATTGTAACTCCTTGATTTTTTCCAATTCTTCATTAAGCATAGAAATCCAGTCGGAATGTTCCAAATTCATGAAAGCTTTCTCTTTTTGCACAGAGAGGTCATTATTCAAGGCATAGACAATCCCCTCTCTTATTGTGGGAAATAATTTTTCATCTTTGGATGAAATTTCAACGTATAAGTAATTATTACTCCAGATGTTGATCGTGTCACCTTTAAAATTCTCCTTATAATCAACCTGGTCAAGAATGCCATCAGCACCAATGTCAACTAAATAGAAAGATTCCAGGGAAACAATTTTTTTGGCTTCTTCCTCAGTGATATTCAATTTTTTTGCTAAATCGCTCTTGTCTTTTTTCCCGCAATCGGCATTTAATGTTTTAATAAAATCTTTGCTGTACTGACTTCCTTTAATGATGGTTTTTACAGTTACGGACGCTTTGTGTGTCAGTTTGTCGGGTGTAGAAGCAAAATATCCCCAGGCAAGTCCGGCCACAATGAATGCCAGAACGATCCACTTTTTTCGGTAGCTCAGGCGCAAAGCCTGTATAAAAAGATTCCACAGCCACTTGATTAAATTGCCGATACCTTTGAACAAAAGCATCAGAAGTTCGGAAAGATTGAGTTCTTTTTGTTGTTTTTCCATAGTACGAAGTGTCGTGAGTAAATGTATAAATTGAGAATACAAAAATACTAAAATTCTGCAATTGCCAATAAAAACCCCGCCATAAAGAAAAAACTACCCGAAGACAGGTAAAAAGATGACGTAAAACATATAGTTCTTGTCTTTTAATTTGAAACTTTTTCAACTGTAATTTCTAAATATAACTTATCTTCGTCTGTTGTTTTTTTGCATAAGTACCTGATTTTTTACCAATGCGGATTATTCATCGTAATACGCAAAACAAGAACTGTTATGACCTATTTGAAATTTGATAAAGCCCTAATGGTCAACTTGCAGCAATCGTTAAGCAAAGAATTGTTGCAAACCAACAAATCGGGAGCCTACAGCTATTCCACCATAGTCGACTGCAATACCAGGAAATACCATGGTTTGTTGGTGATTCCCGTACCTGAACTGGACGGGAAAAATCATGTGCTTGTTTCTTCCCTGGATACAACTGTCATTCAACACGGAGCAGAATTCAATCTTGGTTTGCACAAATACGAAGGAGATAATTACAGCCCTCAGGGACATAAATACATTCGCGAATTTGAATGTGATTCCAACCCTTCAACCATCTATCGGGTAGGGGGTGTAATTCTTTCCAGGGAAAAAATATTTGTTTCGCACGAGAACCGCATACTGATAAAGTATACCCTACTCGAAGCGCATTCTCCCACCAGGCTCAGATTGAGGCCATTTTTGGCTTTTCGCAGCATCAACGACCTCTGCAGGGAAAATAATTATATAAATAAAGACTATCAGCTTATCGATAAAGGAATTAAACTTTGTCTTTATAATGGTTATCCTGAGTTGCACATGCAATTGTCCGCAAAAAATGAATTTCTGTATTCTCCCGATTGGTACAGAAATGTAGAATATATGAAGGAACAGGAAAGAGGCTATAATTACAAAGAGGATCTGTTTGTTCCCGGTTATTTTGAAATACCCATTAAAAAAGACGAAAGCATTTATTTTTCTGCAGGTGTTTCGGCTATCCAGCCTGCAGCTATGCGGAAAATGTTTGATGAAGAAAAGGCGATTCGTACGCCAAGAAGCAGTTTTACCAACAGCCTTAAAAACGCGGCTTACCAGTTTTACAACAAACATCCCGACGGACAGCGTTACCTGCTGGCAGGCTATCCCTGGTTTGAATGCCGGGCGAGGGATATGTTTGTCTCTCTTCCGGGCTGTACCCTCGCAGCCGGAGATCCCGGTTTGTTTGATGCAATAATGGAAACCGGCCAAAAAGGATTGCAAAATTTTATGGAGCACAAAGCCGCCGATTGTGCCATTACAGAAATAGATGCACCAGATGTCTTGTTGTGGATGATATGGGCTGTTCAACAATACGCCAAAGACCAGGGTACAGAAAAATGCGCAGAAAATTACAATAAACTCCTGTTTGATTCGCTGGATTTTATAATCGGTCAAAAGCACGATAAACTTGTTTTGCATAACAACGGATTGCTCTTTACCAACGGCAGAGAGCAACCTGCCAGCTGGATGAATTCCACCATGTACGGTAAACCTCTGGTGCCAAGAACAGGTTATTTAGTTGAATTCAACGCTCTGTGGTATAATGCGCTTTGCTTTGCCTCAGAAATGGCCGCCCTTGACGGCAAGCCGGAATTACAAGCCCGATACTCGGAACTCGCACAGAAAGCCGGAGCCTCTTTTATCGAAGTATTCCGCAACGATTTCGGTTATTTGTACGATTTTGTGGATGGACAGACAATAGATTGGAGTGTTCGTCCAAATCAAATTTTCGCTGTCTCGCTTGATTATTCACCCCTGGACAAGATGCAAAAAAAGCAGGTACTCGACATTGTCACCAAGGAATTGCTCACGCCCAAGGGCTTACGAACACTCAGCCCCAAGAGTCTGGGATACAATCCCCTATTCGAAGGATCCGAAAACCGCAGGACCTGGGCTTATCATCAGGGAACAGCCTGGGCCTGGCTGATTGGTCCATATATTGAAGCTTATCTCAAAATTCACAAAATCCGGGGACTAGACTTTGCTGAACGAATCATTTATGGATTTGAGGACGATCTGACGGACAGAGGTATTGGTACTATTTCGGAACTGTACGACGGAAATCCACCTTACCGGGGTAGAGGGGCTGTCTCCTTTGCCATGAGTGTTGCGGAGATACTTCGGATAAAACAAATAATCAAAGTAATGTCAGCTAATACCACACAAGGATGAGAGCACTTATGTTTGGCTGGGAATTCCCTCCACATATTCTGGGCGGTTTGGGAACGGCCAGCTATGGACTAACCAGAGGAATGGCCATGCAAGCCGATATGGATCTTGTTTTTGTCATTCCCAAACCTTACGGAGACGAAGACCAGAGTTTCGTTAAAATTATAGGAGCCTGCAATACACCGGTGGTTTGGAGAGATGTTTCCTGGGAACACCTGGATAGCCGTTTCGGCTCTTATATGAGCCCCCGGGACTACTACAATATGAGAGGTCATATCTATGCCGATTTCAGATATTTATACACCAACGACCTGGGTTGTATCGAGTTTTCGGGACGTTACCCCGACAATTTGATGGAGGAAATCAACAACTATTCCATTTGTGCCGGAGTCATCGCCCGTACCGAGCATTACGACATAATCCATTCACACGACTGGCTCACTTATTCTGCGGGTATTCATGCTAAGAATGTCAGCGGTAAACCTTTGGTCATCCATGTTCATGCCACCGATTTTGACCGCAGCCGGGGCAATGTCAATCCACAGGTCTACGGTATCGAAAAAAACGGTATGGATCATGCCGATCATATCATTTGCGTCAGTAATCTGACCAGGGACACCGTGATTAGCAAATACCATCAGGATCCCCGCAAGGTATCCACTGTCCATAACGCCGTTGAGCCGGTAAGCAAAAAAATCGAGGAAATTCAACCGGAAAGACATACGAATCAAAAGATAGTCACTTTTCTGGGAAGAATCACCATGCAGAAAGGGCCGGAGTATTTTGTCGAAGCTGCCAGCCGTGTTTTGCAGAAAACCCCCAAAGTCCGTTTTGTAATGGCAGGCAACGGAGATATGATGGAGGCCATGATAAGCCTGGTAGCCAAAAGGGGAATAGCAGACAAGTTCCATTTCCCCGGCTTTTTGAAAGGCAACCAGGTTTACAGAATGCTAAAATCGAGTGATGTCTACATAATGCCCTCGGTGTCAGAGCCATTTGGGATATCTCCACTCGAAGCCATGCAGGTAGGGGTTCCTTCCATTATTTCGAAACAATCGGGTTGTGCCGAAATCCTGAATTATGCCATCAAAACCGACTATTGGGATATTGATGCCATGGCCGATGCCATCTACTCAATAATCAGCAATCAGGCCATGTATGAATTTCTGAAGATTCAGGGCAAAAAAGAAGTGGACGAGATCAAATGGGAGTATGCCGGACAAAAGGTCAGAGCCGTTTATGACCGTCTGTTAGGAATAAAGTAATTATTAAATAAAGCCTTATGAAAACGATTTGTTTTTATTTTCAGATTCACCAACCTTTTCGTCTTAAACGATATCGCTTTTTTGATATAGGTGCAGATCATTATTATTACGACGATTTCACCAACGAGCAAATACTTCAGCGAATTGCCGCCAATTCTTTTTTGCCGGCCAATCAAATTATCTACGACTTGATTCAGTCAAGCGAAGGAAAATTCCGGGTGGCTTTTTCCATTTCGGGTGTAGCCCTGGATCAGCTGGAACAATACGCTCCGGAAGTCATCGAAAGTTTTCGGAAATTAGCCAAAACAGGTGCGGTCGAATTTCTAAGTGAAACCTATGCTCATTCTTTGTCTTCCATTATAGATGAAAAGGAGTTTAAAGACCAGGTCACGCAACACCGCAAACGTATTGAAATCTTATTTGGCCAAAGACCTAAAACCTTTAGAAATACCGAGTTAGTTTATTCTGACGATTTAGGAGAATTGATCTATTCCATGGGGTACAAAACCATTATTTCCGAGGGTGCCAAAGCGGTGCTCGGATGGAAAAGCCCCAATTTTGTCTACCACAGTGCTTTAAATCCCAACCTGAAACTTTTGTTGAAAAACGATAAACTGAGTGATGATATCACTTTCCGTTTTTCAAACTATAACTGGAGCGAGTACCCATTGGTGGCTGACAAATTCATCGACTGGATTCACAAAACGCCCGATAATGAGCAGGTTATTAATTTATTTATGAATTATGAAACCTTTGGCAACCTTCAGTCCAAAGAAAGCGGCATTTTTGAGTTTCTTAAAGCCCTGCCCAAGTTTGCCTTCGAAAAAGGGATTGAGTTTTCAACTCCTTCCGAGGTTAGCGGCCTTGTAAAAGCAACAGGCCCTATCAGCGTTCCCAATCCCATTTCATGGACAGACGAAGAAAGAGATTTAAGCGCCTGGCTGGGGAACGACCTTCAGCAGGAAGCTTTCAACAAGCTCTACAGTATAGCCGAAAGGATGCGGATGAGCAAAGACCGCCGCTTGCATCTTGACTGGAATTACCTGCAGACCAGCGACCATTTTTATTATATGAGCACAAAGAACTTTTCCGATGGCGGCCTGTATCGTTATTTCAGCCCTTACGAGACCCCCTTTGAGGCTTTTATAAACTATATGAATGTGCTGAGCGATTTCATGGAGCGTGTGGATGCCCAGTTCCCTTCGTCGGTTGAAAACGAGGAATTAAATTCGTTGCTGACCACCATACAAAACCAGGAGCTTAAAATTGCCGATCTCGAAAAGCAATTAAAGAAATGCAAAAAGGAAAACCACACAGACAGCCGAACGGTTAAAAAGGAAAATCCGACAAAATAGTATAGCGGCAGTTATAACCAAAACCTTCAAATACTGCTTATCACTCGTTGAACAGGGATGTCCCAGTCTTCTACAGGCAGGCTTTCAAGGCAGCGGTAAGCAAAACACAAGCCAAACACAGGGCATTGAAGTTGACCCAGAAAACGGTCGTAATATGCTTTACCCCGTCCCAGCCTGTAGCCCTGTTTATCGAAGGCCATACCGGGAATAACCGCCAGGTCGATCTTATCGTAAACCAAGAAATCTTCTCCTATGGGTTCGGCAATACCCCAGGGATTCAGCTGCAAAGCAGTTTGTCCGGTGTAAAGGCGTAAAACCATGTTGCTGTCGTCGATGATTACGGGGAGCAGAATATTTTTATGTTTGTACCAGCGCTGAATCAATTCCAGCGTACTCACTTCGTCGGACAAGGAATAATACAACAAGAGGTTTTGGGCTTCCTTAAACTCAGGACTCCATTCCAGCTTGTTGCAAATAAGCCTGGATTCTTTTTCGAGCTCTGCAGGGTTTTGTTGTTTTGTCAGCAAGCGCAGAGCCTTTCTTAGCTGTTCTTTTTGCGCGGCCGCGGTATCCATCGTATTTATTGTTTTTGCTCTGCTGTATCCGTGGCAACATTTACACCCAGGTCCCGGATAAGCGAAACGGCTTTGTTGAGTGTGGGATCTTTTTCCTGCAAGAGCATCCAGAAGGCATCTTCTCCCAGAATATTACGTGCTATATAAGCATAAATCTGAGTAGCGGCCAATTCTTTGGATTCGGAGATTTGTTGCGGCTTTTTGGCAATGCCTTGGGCTGCCGTATATTCAACAAAGCTTTCGAAGACTCTTTGCTCTTGCAGATAAGCCTTTAAGTCGGCAGGAGTTTTTAAAGCCGATAACTGCTCGCGGTGGTGATCGGCGTAATTGGCCGCGAAGTTATAGGGGTATATTTGGTTGAATACTGTATTGTACCATTCACTGCTGCCGGTGGTGTCTATGGGCACAAAGAAATCGGGCATAATGCCTCCTCCGCCGTACACCAGACGTCCCCCTTTGGTATTATAAATAAGACTGTCGCTCAGCCGAATACTGTCGCGTGAGTCGAATTCTCCCCGCATATAGCGATTCACTAAATCCATTTCGTAATCTTTGAAATCACCTTTTTCGAAAGGTTTTTGAATATTACGCCCCGAAGGCACGTAGTAATGCGCAACCGTTAAACGAACGGCAGAGCCGTCTTTAAATGGAATTTGTTGCTGAACCAGACCTTTCCCGTAAGACCTGCGGCCGACAATGTATCCCCTGTCGTTGTCCTGTATGGCTCCGGCCACAATCTCACTCGAGGAAGCAGCCCATTCATCCATCAGCACGATAAGAGGAGTATTCTGACAGGAACCTCTGCCATCGGAAAAACTCTCTTCTCTTTTGTAAGCCTTGCCTTCGACATACAGCATCAGGCTGTTTCGGGGTAGAAACTCATTAAGAATAGCCAGGGCAGGGCCCATTAATCCTCCGGGATTGCCTCTGAGGTCGAGAATAACGCGGTCGCAATTGTCCTGTGCCTGCATTTTACTGATAACAGACAAGAACTCATTGTAGGTGGATCTGGTAAATTTACCGAGTTTAATGTAGGCGATGTTTTCTCCTATCTTGTAAGAAGCATCAATGCTGTTCACCGGGATATCGTCTCGCATAAGCTTATAGCTGAGTTCCCGGCCGGCATTTCTTCTGAGTATACCTACCTTGACCTCTGTGTTTTTTTCACCTCTCAGGGTTTTCATCACTCGTTCGTTGTTGACCGCGGGACCCACAAAACTACTATCGTTAATACTGACAATCATATCACCCGCCCTGAGGCCGGCTTGCTCGGCGGGGCCTCCCGTGATGACGGCAACCACTCGTATGGTATCTTCCCGGATATTGAATTGTATGCCCACCCCGCTGAACGAACCTTCGATGTCTTCGTTGGCTCTTTCCATTTCTTCTGCCGAAATGTAGACCGAGTGAGGGTCCAATTCCAACAAGACTTTAGGGATCAGGCCTTCGATAAGTTTTTTTTCGTCCACATCTTCCACATATTTGGAAGATACGAGATTGAGCAGGGCGTCCAGCTTGTTGAAATTCACCAGAGAGGGAATGAATTTATTGTTTTGTTGCCTGAGTGAAACAAAATTACCTATGGTTATACCGATCAGTACGGAAAGGAATATGATAAGAAACAGTTGATACCGGTTTTTCATCGCAAGGAATTGTTAAATAGTTAATTAAAGCAGACTTTTATCGCAAAAGCAAACATCGATGCCTGCCCTCAGCAAAAGATTCAGGCCGTCTTCGGCATGGTAGGGTTCTCCGTAGACCACTCTTACTATACCTGCCTGAATGATCAATTTGGCGCAATCTATACAAGGACAGGCAGTAACATAAATGGTTGCTCCCTGGCTGCTGTTGTGCGAGCGGGCCACCTTGGTTATAGCATTGGCTTCTGCGTGCAAAACATAAGCTTTGGTGTTGCCCTCACCGTCCTCGCATATATTTTCAAAACCCGAAGGAGTGCCGTTATAGCCGTCAGAAATAATACGCTTGTCTTTCACCATCAGAGCTCCGACCTGCCTTCGTATACAGTAGGAATTTTCGGCCCAGATCAAGGCCATGCGCATGTATCGTTTATCAAGTAAGGCTTGTTTATCGTCCATTTATTTTATTCCGTTGCGTTTAAGTAAAGCATCAATACGGGGTTCACGCCCTCTGAATTTTAAATAAAGTTCCATGGGATCCTGGGTGCCTCCTCTGGATAGGATATTTTCGCGAAACGAAGCTGCCCTTTGGGTGTCGAAGACTTCGTTTTCGGTATAGAATTCAAAGGCGTCGGCATCAAGTACTTCTGCCCATTTATACCCGTAATAACCGGCGGCATAACCTCCCGAAAAGATATGGCTGAAACCTGTACTCATGCAGGCTTCCTGAGGTTGCGGAAGCAGGATGACCGAGTTCCAGGCCTGATTTTCGAATTGACGTACATCCCCGTCGAAGGGTTTTTGAAGACTGTGCCAGGCCATGTCCAGATAGCCGAAACTCAGCTGGCGCAAACAAGCATATCCAGCGTTAAAGTTATCGGAGGCAATTATTTTTTCGATCAATTCGGCAGGAATCTTTTCGCCGCTCAGGTAGTGAACCGCAAAGGTATTCAGAAACTCCTGCTTAGTGCCCCAGTTTTCCATTATTTGTGAAGGCAGTTCCACAAAATCGCGGTAAACGTTGGTACCTGCCAGCGAGGCATAGGTGGTATTGGAAAGCATTCCGTGCAGGGCATGGCCAAATTCGTGCAAAAAGGTGGTCACTTCATCAAAAGTGAGCAGGGATGGCTTTTCGGCGGTAGAGGGAGTGAAATTGGTGGTCAATGTGATATGGGGCCGGATATCTTTGTTTTTGATTTTGTGCTGTGCTTTAATATCACTCATCCAGGCTCCGGAGCGCTTGCTTGCCCTGGGGTGGAAATCGGTATAAAGGACAGCAAGGAAAGAACCATCCTTGTCGAAGACTTCGTAGGCGCTTACCTCCTCATGCCAAACCTGGATCTTGTCGTTTTTCTCGAAACGGAGACCGTATAATTTGGTGGCCAGCCCGAACACACCCTCTATGACCTTGTCCAGTTTAAAGTAGGGTTTGAGCATTTCGTCGTTGAGGTCAAACTGCAAGTCTTTGAGTTTCTGGGAATAATACGACCAATCCCAGGCTTCAAGTTTAATGAAATTTTTCTCATACCCCAGGGCAAATCCCTGAAGAGCCGAAAGTTCCCTTTGACCCAAAGGCAAATAGGCTTCTCTGAGCTGATCCAGCAGGCCGTAAACGGTTTCGGGATTTTTGGTCATCCTTCTGCGCAGCACATAGGAGGCATAGTCGGAATAGCCAAACAGGCCGGCCATTTCGAGACGGGCGTTGACGATATCCCTGATGACGGGCTGGTTGTTGAATTCACCTTCGAGGCTCCTGCCCATATAAGCCCGGTACATTTCTTCGCGGAGTTCTCTGTTGTCTGCGTATTTCAGAAAAGCACCGTAGCTGGGGGCACTAAGGTCAAAAAGCCAGCCCTCCAGCCCTTTGGCTTTAGCTTTTTCGGCAGCTATGCTTAACACATCTTCCGGAATGCCGGACAATAATGCTTTATCGGTAAAGACTTTGGAGTAGGCATTGGTGGCTTTCAGCACATTTTGTCCGAAATTCAGGCTGAGTTGGCTCAGTTTGGTGCTCAGTTCCCGGTATTTTTCGCGGTCGGCTCCTTCGAGGGTGGCTCCGCTGTCCAGAAAGTCCATATACGTTTCCCAGAGCAGGCGGCTTTGTTCTGTATTCAGGTTTAAGTTCTCCCTGTTGTCGTATACTGTTTTGATTCTCTTGTACAGAGCCTCGTTGAGAACTATGTTGTTTTGATGTTCAGACAGCAGGGGCGAAATTTGCTGAGATAAGTTCATCAGTTCGTCACCGGCCTCATTGTTGAGCAAGGTATAGTAGACTGCCGACACTTTGTCAAGTAATTCACCCGAGCGTTCCAATGCTTCGATGGTATTAGCGAAGGTGGCCGGCTCTTTGTTGGCGGTAATTTTTTGAATTTCTTTATCATGCAGGCGTATAGCTTCCTGATAGGCAGGAAGTATGTGTTCAATTTTAACTTCCCTGAAGGGGGCTGTCTCATGCAGGGTTTTGTATTTTCCCAAAAAGGGATTGGAGGCCTGAAGACCAATAACGGTCAGCGCTGTCATAATAAAAAAAAATTTAGTTTTCATCTGGTCAATTCTTTCTGTCTTGTCCTAATTAATTCGTTTAGCAATAGTACTAATGTGACTGCTTTTAGAATCGCTTATAAGCAGTGGAAAATGGAAAGTGGGATGAGTTTGCCGGTGCCGGATTTAAGCACTCAGATCCGAAATCAAGTCGAGATAATTGCATAATACGGTTTGACTGTTGCGCATCAAAAACAACAAAGATTTCCTGTCGATCTGCATGATGCTGCAATTATCCAAGGCTTTGACAATCAGCGGCATATGTCGCTTCTGTCCGAATAAATGTGTAAAAACTATTAATTCAGGCCCTTGTGCGATGCGTTTTTTCTTTTGTTCGTTTTCGAGTTCCACTTTGCCATCCAGCAAAAAGATCAGATTTTCGCAAACGGTATCTTTGTCAAAGAGAAGATCTCCGGCGCTATAATTGTCAAAGTCGAGGCTTACTTTGGTCAAAAGCGGGAACAACTCATCCATACTCATTCCTTTAAACAAAGGGTATTTCAAAAAAAGTTCAAATCTGGACATCTCGCGTTTTTTTGAGTATAAATAATTCCTTTGCGAAAATACTCAAGATTTCTGAAAATGCGCTATTTTTGCAAAAAATAATAACCATGGAATTCAATTTAAGAGAGATATTAAGCGCATTCACGGTTTTATTTGCCATCATCGATATCGTTGGTTCTATTCCAATCATCATTGATTTGCAGAAAAAGCCGGGAGGAGTTCCTTCATTAAAGATTTCTTTGATTTCTTTTGCTCTTTTGATTGCCTTTTTCTTTCTGGGAGACGGAGTGCTTGCCTTGTTTGGAGTAAATATATCTTCTTTTGCTGTGGCCGGTGCTATCGTGATTTTTGCCGTGGCAGCCGAAATGATTTTCGATATTGAAGTGTTTCGCTATAAAGGCCCGGCCGAAGTTTCTTCCATAGTGCCTTTGGTATTTCCTCTCATCGTGGGTGCCGGATCTTTTACAACCATGCTTTCGTTGAAGGCGGAATTTCAGACAATTAATATTCTAATAGCACTGTTCCTGAATATTGTGGTTGTCTTTTTGGTTCTCAAGGGAGTTAAGCGAATTGAAAAAATCATTGGTCGTGCAGGCATTTATATCATTCGAAAATTCTTCGGGATTATTTTGCTGGCCATTTCGGTAAAATTATTCACAGCCAATCTGGAAGGCCTCCTCAGCCAATTCAAATAGAATCCGGGGAATTAATGCAACACCAGGTTTTTAACTGCCTGGTTGCCAATTTTTTCGTTGAGGCGCTTTATCAACTGAGGCCTGATTAGCATAAGTTCGTTGCGGATAATGGCCGATTTGACATGGACGTGCAGGACGGAATGTTTGAAATACAAATTATCCGTATGTTCAGCCAGGGCTTTGCCCACCACTTCGGGCCATAGCCTGATGGCTGCTGTTTCGTCAAGTTTGCCTTGGAGTTGCTGATTTTTGAGCACTTCGCTTAGCACTTCTGCCAATGTTTGGGCGTTCTTCCTGCGCATAGATTTCTTATTCTGTAGGACAAATGCAGGCGTTTTCTATGTGAAAAACGCGGAAATCCTTACCGTTGGCCTGTAAAATCATATTCAGGTGTTCCCGGTGGGTATCGGTAATAAATATCTGCCCGAAATCTTCTTTGGAAACCAGTTGAATGATGCGTTCCACCCGCGAAGCATCGAGTTTATCGAAGAGGTCGTCGAGCAGAAGAATAGGTTTTTTCCTGCCGGCTTGTTTCAGGTATTCGTATTGTGCCAGTTTCAAGGCAATCAGATAACTTTTGTTTTGCCCCTGGGAGCCTACTCTTTTGATGGGATAGCCGTCGATTTGCATTTCGAGCTCGTCTTTGTGAATGCCCTTGGTGGTAAAACCCAGAATAATATCTTTTTCTCTCGAACGGAAAAGCTGTTCCTGCAAATTTCCCTGTTCAAGATGCGATATATAGTGCAGTCCTATGCTTTCGCCAAGGCCGGAAACGGCTTGGTAATAACGTTCAAAAACAGGCTGAAAGGCAGTTATGAATTCCCTGCGTTTTTGATAAATCAGCCCGGCATAGTCGTTCATGGAAGCATCGTACATTTCGTAGAGAGAATCTTCCCTGTTCATCTGCTCATTTTTCAACAGAGCGTTGCGTTGATAAAGAGCCTTGTTGTAACTCATAAGAGCCTCCATATAGGAGTGATCAAACTGCGAAAGAGCGATATCCATAAATCTTCGGCGTTCATCACTGCCTTCGCGAATCAGATTTTCGTCAGCCGGAGACACGATAACCAGGGGCAAGCGCCCTATGTGATCGGATAAGCGTTCGTATTCTTTTTTATTGAATTTGAATGTTTTTTTTTGGCGGCGCTTCATAGCGCAATAATACTCTTCTTCTTTGCCCTCGATCAGGTAGCTGCCCTGCAGCATAAAATAGTCGGCCTCGTGAAAAATATTCTGAGAGTCAACCGGATTGGTATGGCTTTTACAAAATGAAAGATAATGAATGGCGTCCAGGAAATTGGTTTTGCCCACTCCGTTCTTGCCGAAAAAACAATTTAAACGGGGAGAGAATTCAATATTGGCCTCTTGTATATTTTTATAATTGAAAATGGATAACTTTTGCAGGTACATGGACGAATTTTGGAGAAAATGCACACAAAAGTATAAAAAAAATCAGGGAAATTTTATTAATAGAACGAAATGCTATACTTTTGCACACCAAATTTGTCTTATACAATTATAAAAGAAATGGCTAATAAAAATGCATCCAAAAAAGCAGCTCAAAAAGAGGAACTGCAAAATGTTGGCGAAGTATTGACCCGTTCGGAACAATTCATAGAAAACAACCAGAAAAACCTTTTGGTGGCCTTGTTGGTTATCGTAGTAGTGGTGAGTGGTATCATTCTTTTCAGAAACAGCTATATGGGGCCTAAAGAAAAAGAAGCTCAGGAAATGATGTTCCGCGGAGAACAGTACTTTGCTGCGGATTCATTTGAGCTGGCTCTATATGGAGATGACTATGAATTTATAGGTTTTGAAGGAATCATAGATAATTACGGCATCACCAAAACTGCCAAACTGGCTTCTGCCTATGCGGGTTTGTGCTACAAGCACCTGGGCGATTACGAAAAAGCCATCGACAGGCTCAGTAAACTTAATGCAGTTGATATTATGGTTTCACCCGCGTTGACGGGAGCAATCGGCGATTGTTATGTGGAACTCGATCAATTACAAAAAGCCTTGCCCTATTTCGAGAGAGCAGGCCAGGCCGATAACAATTTACTGGCTCCCCTTTATTTAATGAAGGCCGGCCGTGTTTACGAAGCATTGGGAAAATACAACAATGCCCGCGAATCTTACGAAAAAATAAAAAAGAATTATCCCCTTTCACAAGAAGGCCTGAATATAGACAGGTATATTGAAAGGACGAGATTGAAGGAATAATGAGCACCAAAAATCTTTCCGAATACAACCCTGATACTCTGCCCGATGCATCCGGCATGAAAATAGGTATTGTGGTTTCCGAATGGAACTACGATGTCACGGTCAAGTTGTTGGAAGGAGCACAGCAGTTTTTACTGCGTAACAAAGTAGATCCCGAAAACATCTTGGTTGCCTGGGTTCCGGGCAGTTTTGAGTTGATTTACGGGGCGGCCAGAATGGAGGCTGCTGCTTCTGTGGATGCTGTTATTGCTTTGGGTAGTGTAATTCGCGGAGAAACACCTCATTTTGAGTACGTCTGTTCCGGAGTAACGCAGGGCATAGCCCAGTTGAATGCCAAAGGAAGCATTCCCTTTGTTTTTGGTCTGCTTACCACCAACGATATGCACCAAGCTTTGAACAGGGCAGGCGGCATACACGGCAACAAAGGAGTGGAAGCAGCCAAAACCGCAATACAAATGATCAACTTCAATCGCCAGCTGAAATAATTCGGAGTGAACAAACTTGCAGCGTAATCCCGGCAAATTTCTTCAAACTTCTGTTACCGGATAAACAGTCGTTTATTCCAATTCAAGGTTTAATTTTTGTTTCAGGCTTTGCAAGTTCGGATTCTTTTTGATCATTTCGTCCAACTGATCCTGAGGGCTTAGGGGCTTTTTAAACTCATTCTCTTCACTGATCCGCAACTGCATGTGTACTTTACCGTTTTGCAAATCCTGTTGCAAACGGTTTTCTATTTCTCCCCGTATGGCTTCGAGCCGTTGAGCGGTCAGCGGATGAAAAACAATCACCTCGAAATCGCTTTTGTTCAGCAAACGAGGTTTACAGGCCTGCATGGAGTTCGATAAATAAGGATCTTCCCTGAGTGTGCCGGCAAAACGGAGCCAGGCTTTAACAAGGTTCTCTTCGCTAAAGTGTTCTTCAGTCTTAATAACTTCTTTTATGGCTGCTTCCGGGCCCGGAATTTCATCTGCCTGCATTTTACGCCGGCGTATCGAAGTGGTCAGACCCGGTAGTGCTCTTTCCTTAGCTGCCTTAGTGCCGGGATTTTGATTCTGAGGGGCAGGTTCGGGCACCACAGCCTGCCGGGGTATTACGGTCTCTTTGTCGGGCTCCCCGGTGCTGTAGGATTGGGGATTATCCTGTGGTAGCGGGTTGGCCTGCAATGTTGAATTAGTCCGGGTAGCCGGGATTTTATCCGTTTTCAGTCCTTCCTGTTTTTTTTTTGCTTCGCCGGTCAGGCAAAGTTGGATCAGGCAAAGTTCCACCAAAAGGCGCTTGTTTTTGCTTTGATTATATTGCAGGCTGCATTCATTGCTCAGTTTAAGAGCTCTGAACAAAAAGCCCATACTGCATTCTTCTGCCTGTTTTTTGTATTTGTCGCGCACACTCTCTGCTTGCTCCAGCAGGCTTATGCTGCGGGAATCTTTCGAAACCATGAGATCTCTGAAATGAGAAGCCAGCCCATTAATGAAATGTAAGCCTTCAAAACCCTGGTTCAAAATCTGATCAAACAGTAACAACGCCTCTATAGTATTTTCGTTCAAAAAAGCCTCAACCAGCCTGAAATAATAGTCGTAGTCGAGTATGTTCAGATTATCGATGACATGCTGATAGGTAATTATGCCCTCACCGTAGCTGCAAACCTGGTCAAAAACAGAGAGGGCATCACGCATGCCTCCGTCCGATTTCAGGGCTATGGCGTTCAGGGCTTCCGGTTCTGTTTCGATGCCTTCGGAGTCGGCCACATACTGCAGGTAGGCACAGATGTCGTTAATGCTGATGCGGTGAAAATCATAAATTTGACATCGGGAGAGTATGGTAGGTATGATTTTTTGTTTTTCGGTAGTTGCCAAAATAAAAACAGCATGAGCGGGAGGCTCCTCCAGTGTTTTGAGAAAGGCATTGAAAGCACTGGAAGAAAGCATATGCACTTCGTCGATAATGTAAACCTTGTATTTACCCAGTTGTGGCGGAATGCGCACTTGTTCGGTCAGAGAACGAATGTCGTCCACCGAATTGTTGGAGGCGGCATCCAGTTCGTGAATGTTATATGAACGCTGCTCGTTGAACGAAACGCAGGATTCGCATTTGTTGCAGGCTTCCCCCTGGTTGTTGGGATAAAAACAATTGATGGCTTTGGCAAAAATCCTGGCACAAGTGGTTTTGCCTACTCCTCTTGGGCCGCAAAACAAATAGGCATGAGCCAGTTGCTTGTTCTTGATGGCATTTTGGAGAGTTGTAGTAAGGGCGCTCTGTCCAACGACCGATTTAAAGTTGTCCGGACGGTATTTTCGTGCTGAAACCAAATAATTTTCCATACTAATTTTGCTACTGGCTAAGATGGACAAAGATACATAAGGCTTTTTTAAAAAGGAAGTTCCAACATGGTTTTTTCATTTAGAATATACTTGGGCATCCGGATTATTCTCGTAATTTTGCCCTGTTCATAAATCCACTTATGCGCAAGATTTTGGCGTTTTACGAAAAGATTAAACCGTATTTGAATAAATACCTGATCGTGTTGATTTTATTCGGTCTGCTGATTGTGTTCATCGATGAACACAACCTGATCAGACGCATGCAATACGATAGTAAAATACGCGCTTTACGTAAAGAAATAAGACAATACGAAAAAGTAAGGGATCAGGCTCTGGAACAGCTTGAGGATTTGAGAACCGGCAGCGAGGAACTGGAGAAAATTGCCCGTGAACGCTACTTGATGAAAAAAGACGACGAAGAAATTTTTTTATTGGAATAAAATGTCCAAAAACGCACTTAAAGATCTATTATTTATTTTGGCCGCGGTGCTGATCCTGATCTCGTCAGTTTTGATAATGGAACAGCATGCCTGGGCCAGATTCAGTTTTGCGGCCGGTGTCGTTCTGTATATTGCCCATCGTGCCATTACGGCCTACAGAGGCAGTGATTTCAGGCTAAAGCGGCTTAACAGAATGTTCGCTTTCAACGCCATCGTTCTTATGTTGGCTGTCTATCTGATGTTCAAAGACGGCAAATCCTGGGTGGCAATCTTGTTGATAGTGGCTGTGATTGAATTGTACGTGGCTTTTCGTTCGGCCTCCTATCAGAAAGAAAACGAGCAATAGTATGTCGTCCTCCTCTTTTCGTTTTAAGCAATTTGAGGTATTTCACGACCGTTGCGCCATGAAGGTGGGCATGGACGGAGTGTTGTTGGGTGCCTGGGCTAAACCCTCCGCCGGGATGTCCGAAGCTTCAGCGTTGAGGGTGCTGGATGTGGGCAGTGGTTCCGGATTGATTGCACTGATGTTGGCTCAGCGTTTTCCCTCATCCACGGTTTTTGGTATCGAAAAAGACATTCAGACAGCATTGCAGGCCCAGGAAAATGTTGCCCGCAGCCCCTGGCCCGAAAGAATACAAATAATTCAGGGCTCTTTCCCCGAAAGTATAAACGACAATTTTACTCCCGAAGAGCAAAAATTCGACCTGATCGTCTCGAATCCTCCTTATTACAGGAATGCCCTGAAGGGTAGCATTTATACACGCAACTTAGCCCGTCATGGTGACAAGTTAAGCTTTGAACAATTAACAATGAGTGCTGCCGGGCTTCTGGGCGAGCAGGGTATCTTTTCTCTTATTGTGCCAGCCGAAGCCGCAGAATTAATGGAAGAGCTCTGTTGGGGGCAGAGGCTTTACCTGACAAATATCTGTCGGATTTCACATCGTCAGGGCAAAGAGCCTAAGCGTTGCCTGATGGCCTTTTCCAAATCGCGGGCTGATATTTGTCGTCAGGAATTGCATATCGAAGACAGGAAAGATGAATATACTCCTGAGTTCAAGGCTTTAACCTCCGATTTTTATCTTTAAATCCCTTTTTATAGTACATTTTTTTAATGTACCTTTGCGCCCTTAATTAGGATAATGATCGCAAAGATGTCAAAAAAATTTGCCGAGTACACAGAATTCGATTTGTCCGCCATCAACAAATCGATGTTAGAAAAATGGGAATCATCCAATCTTTTTCAGAAAAGTACAACTTTGAGGGAAGGAGGGCCGTCTTTCGTATTTTACGAAGGCCCCCCCTCAGCCAACGGCATGCCCGGAATTCATCATGTAATGGCCAGAACCATCAAGGATATTTTTTGCCGTTACAAAACCATGAAAGGCTTTGAAGTAAAACGCAAAGCCGGTTGGGATACCCACGGCCTCCCCGTGGAACTGGGAGTGGAAAAAGCTTTGGGAATTACCAAAGAAGATATAGGCAAAAAAATTTCCGTCATCGACTACAATGCCGCCTGCCGTAAGGACGTGATGAAATACACCCGCGAGTGGGAAGACCTTACCCGCAGAATGGGTTATTGGGTTGATATGTCCGATCCTTATATCACCTACGACAATCGTTACATCGAAACCTTATGGTACCTGCTCAAGGAATTATATAAAAAAGGCTTACTCTACAAGGGTTATACCATCCAGCCCTATTCTCCTGCGGCCGGTTCGGGGCTGAGTACCCATGAATTGAATCAGCCGGGTTGCTACAGGGACGTCAAGGACACTACCTGTGTGGCTCAATTCAGGATAAAAAATCCACGTCCGGAATGGAGCCAACACGGAGAAGCCTTTTTCCTGGCCTGGACCACCACACCCTGGACTTTGCCCTCCAATACAGCTCTTTGTGTGGGTCCGGCTATCAGCTATGTAGCTGTGCAAAGCTATAATTTTTATACCGGACAGCCGGCCACCTATATCCTGGCCAAGGAATTGCTGACTGCCCATTTCAGTCCAAAAGCAGCGGAATTGCCATTAGACAAATACAAGGCGGGCGAAAAGAGCATTCCTTACAAAGTGCTGCCCGGGGAATACAAAGGAGAGGAATTACTGGGTATACAATACGAGCAATTAATCCCCTGGGTCAATCCGGGTGGGAATGCTTTTGAAGTAATCGGCGGTGACTTTGTTTCCACCGATGACGGTACGGGCATTGTACACATTGCCCCTACTTTTGGAGCTGATGACCAGTTTGTTGCCAAAAAATCCAACATAAGCCCTCTTTTATTAATTGATAAAGACGGAAATGCACGTCCCATGGTGGACACCGTCGGTAAATTTTTCAGTTTGGAAGATCTCGATCCTGGTTTTGTCAGCAGGAATGTTAATGTCGAAAAATACGCGCCTTACGCAGGCCGTTATGTCAAGAACGAATATATGCCCGAAGGCTCCGAAAATGAAGCTAATCTGGATGTGGACCTCTGCGTGATGCTCAAGCAGGAGAACCGTGCTTTTAAAATTGAAAAGCAGGTACACAATTATCCTCACTGCTGGCGCACCGATAAGCCAATCCTGTATTATCCCATGGACAGCTGGTTTATAAAAACGACCGCCTGTCGTGACCAAATGATCGGCCTAAACCAGACCATCTTGTGGAAGCCGGGCTCCACCGGTACAGGCCGTTTTGGCAAGTGGCTCGAGAATCTGCAGGATTGGAACCTCTCACGCAGCCGCTTCTGGGGTACGCCTCTGCCCATTTGGCGTACCGAGGACGGTAGCGAAGAACTCTGTATCGGATCGGTGGCCGAGCTGTACACAGAGATAGAGAAGGCAGTCGGCCTCGGATTTATGAAAGATAATCCCTACAAGGATTTTGTTCCCGGTCTGTACACGGCCGAAAATTATTCAGTCGAAAAAATAGACCTGCATCGTCCTTATGTGGATGAAATAGTGTTGGTTTCTCCCTCGGGCAAAGCCATGAAGCGTGAGCCCGACCTGATTGACGTCTGGTTCGATTCGGGAGCCATGCCTTACGCCCAGATTCATTACCCTTTCGAAAACAAGGAAGCTTTTGAATCGGGTCAATGTTATCCTGCCGATTTTATCGCCGAGGGAGTAGACCAGACGCGTGGATGGTTTTTCACCCTGCACGCGCTGGCAGCTATGCTCTTTGATTCTGTTGCCTTTAAAAGTGTGGTTTCCAATGGATTGGTTCTGGATAAGAACGGAAACAAAATGTCAAAACGTCTGGGTAACGCCGTAGATCCTTTTGGTACCATCGAAAAATACGGTTCTGATCCTTTGCGTTGGTATATGATTACCAATGCCTCCCCCTGGGATAACTTAAAATTCGACGAAGAAGGTATAGAAGAAGTCAGACGGAAGTTTTTCGGTACCTTGTACAATACTTATTCTTTCTTTGTTTTGTATGCAAATGTAGACGACTTCGACAATCAGGCAGCACAAATTCCGCTGCAGGAAAGGCCCGAAATAGATCGTTGGATACTTTCACAACTGAATAGCCTTATTCGCGATACAGATCAGTATTATAACGACTACGAAGCAACCAAATCGGGTCGAGCAATAGCAGACTTCGTAGGCGAAAATTTAAGCAACTGGTATGTCCGTCTCAATCGTAAGCGCTTCTGGGGCGGGGGATACTCCAAAGACAAACTTTCGGCTTACCAGACCTTGTACACTTGCCTGGAAACCGTATCCCGTCTGATGGCTCCCATTGCTCCTTTTTACGCAGACCGGCTGTTTTTGGATTTAAATGTCGTTGCAAAGGCTGAGAGCTGTGAATCTGTCCACCTGGCCGACTATCCGCAATGTAATTACGAAGCAATAGACAGCGGCCTGGAGAATCGAATGCAGATGGCTCAGCAAATTTCGTCCATGGTGTTGGCCCTGAGACGCAAGGTGAATATCAGGGTCAGGCAACCCCTGCAGACCATTATGATCCCTGCGTTGGATGCCGCCCAGAAAACAGCCATCGAAGCTGTCCGTGAGCTCATTCTAAACGAAGTTAATGTCAAGGAATTGAAGTTTATAGATACTGCCGGAGGACTGCTGATCAAGCGTGTCAAACCCGATTTCAAGAAACTTGGGCCTAAATGCGGGAAAAACATGAAGCTGGTTGCAAAAATGTTGGGAGAAATGCAGCAAGACGCCATTGCTGTGTTTGAACAAAAGGGCTGTTGCACATTAGAACTGGAAGGCAAGGAGCTGCATGTTGAAGCCGGCGATGTGGAAATTCTCTCGGAAGACATCCCCGGTTGGCTGGTGGCCAACGAAGGACGGCTTACAGTAGCCCTCGATGTAAGTATTACCGAAGAATTAAGGAGAGAAGGCCTGGCGCGCGAACTGGTGAATCGTATTCAGAACCTGCGCAAGGCTCAGAATTTTGAGATAACCGACCGCATACATATCCTTATTGAAAAGCATCCTGCCTTTACCGGAACCATGGAAGACTGGGGAGAATTTATTTCTACTCAGACTTTGGGTTTAAGCCTGCGAATAGTCGACTTGCTCGAGGATGGAACAGAATTGGAAATGGATGAGTTGTCGTTAAAAATCAAAATTTTTAAAGGGTAATTTTTTTTAGACTTTGGCGGCTTATTTTCTATTGCTGTCGATGTTTATTTTTGTTATATTCGCAGATTAAAATTCAAACAAGAAATTAACCATATAATACAAAATACCATGTCAGAAATTATTCGTTATTCAGATGCAGAACTGGAAGAGTTTCGTCAGCTAATTCAGAAAAAACTGGACAAGGCCAGGGATGAGTATGAACAATTAAAAGCAAGCATCAACAACATGGATGGTAATGACGTAATGGATACTTCTCCCATTTTCAAGGTTTTTGAAGAAGGTGCCAATACTTTGTTGAAAGAAGAAACCGGGCGTCTGGCCCAACGTCAGATGAAATTCATCGAAAATCTGGAGGCAGCCCTGGTTCGTATAGAAAACAAAACCTACGGCATTTGCAGGGAAACCGGGAAACTTATTCCCAAAGAGCGCTTACGTGCGGTTCCACACGCAACGCTGAGTATTGAAGCCAAAAACATTAAGTCTTAAGGGATGGCCAAACTTTCCAAGTTATGGAAAGCGTTTGTTCTAATTGCGATCATTCTGATTGTCGATCAAGCGGTTAAGATATACATAAAAACGCATTTCCAGTTGCACGAAAGCATTCGCGTTGCTGATTGGTTTTATATTTATTTTACCGAAAACAACGGTATGGCTTTTGGCTGGGAATTTTTTGACAAGATCTTTTTAACCTTGTTCAGGCTGATTGCTGCGGGCTTGCTGATATGGTATATGGTTCACATAAGCCGCAAAAAAAATTTTCCGACAGGTTATGTTTTAAGTATCGCGCTCGTAATTGCAGGAGCCTTGGGCAATGTGTTCGATTGCGTGTTTTATGGATTGATTTTTGATCACAGTTATGGCCAGATAGCCGGATTTTTCCCCGAGGGCGGTGGTTATGCCCCGGTTTTTTACGGCAAAGTAGTTGACATGTTGTTTTTCCCGGTGATAGATACTACTTTGCCCGATTGGCTGCCCATTTGGGGCGGCCGGGATTTTTTATTTTTCAGGCCTGTTTTCAACATAGCCGACACCTCGATCACTACAGGTATCCTGATACTGTTGATTTTTTATCGCTCATATCTCGCCGAGGATACAGGAAAGAAAAGCAGGAAAAATAAGTCAGGTTCTTCTCTCCCAAGCTGATCATTCTGCTTATGAACAGCATTAAATACATACTGAATAAAGTATTGCTTCTTGGACTGTCTGCTCTAATGTTGACAGCTTGCAGACAGGAAGAAGGCAAAGTCCTTACACAAAAAAAGATGGCTGCCGTACTTACAGATGTTTATCTCACAGAAGCCATGTTGCAGAATGTAGACAAAAAGAAAAAAACAGACTGGTCCCGGGGGCTAAGTGACGTTTTTTTTCAGGATCTGGCCTATAGAAGGATATTAGATAAACACCAAATCTCGGAGGAGGATTTTTATAATTCTGTGGCGCATTACAGCCAACAATACAAGGTATACGCTAAGATATATGCTCAGGTGGAACTTAATATGCAGGCTATCCGCGAAGAAGTGGATGAACGCGACAAGTTAGAGGCAAAATTACGAGAGTTGGCCCAAAAACAGGCTGCTTTGATTGAAGCGCTCGACACGGCCTCTTATATCAACTGGTTTGAGATTTGGGCGACTGACTCGGTTGTTTTATCAGATACGCCGGGCCTTCAAACAGACTCGGTAGTTTTGTCGGATACGCTGATGTTACAGACAGTTAGTATGCCTTTATCCCCACTGAACAATTCAACTTTTACTACAACCTTTTGGCCAAAACCGTTTGCCCGGGATGGCAGCGAATGGACGGTGGTTGATTTCATACCTGAAATAAAATCAGGGAAGGCCTCCCCGGGTAATAAAAGCACTTATATAGTGGATTTGGAAAAACACAAGATTAGGGAAGTCGAGAATTAGTTTGCGGCCTTCTGAAAGCAGCACAAATGATTCCTGTCGCGATGGAGACATTGAGCGATTCTGCTCTTTTGCTGCCGGCCGGAAATTCATGGATATACAGCCTTTCGTTTACAATCGGTTTAAGTTTCTCGGAAATTCCGTTGCCTTCGTTCCCCATCAGTATCACGGCCGCCTGCGGCAGATTCGGGAACTCGTAAAGATTTTTTCCTTCGAGAAAGGTACCGAAAACAGGAACATTCAATGTGGGAAGAAATTCTTCGAGTTTAATATAATGAACTGCAACCCTGGCTATAGAACCCATGCTGGCCTGTACTGATTTGGGATTAAACGCATCTGCGCATCCTATGGAACAAAGCAGGACATTGATGCCAAACCAGTCGGCAGTGCGAATGATGGTACCCAGGTTGCCGGGATCCTGAATATTATCAAGAGCAAGAGATAAATTCGTCTTTAAATAATTCAAATCCGGTTTTCTGTCAGGTATTTCAAAAACGGCCAACACCTCTTGGGGATGTTGTTGATTGCTGGCTTTGCCGATTTCCGATAAAGAGGCTTCTGCTATTTCGGCAGCCCTAATGCCGGGATATTTTTTCAGCCATTCTGCGGTAGCCGTCAAAAAGCGGCAGGACATAAGGGGCAGCAACTCCGTTACTAATTTATGGCCTTCAGCTACAAACAAATGGAGTTCTGCCCTGTTTTTTTTAAGATCCAGCGAACGTATCCACTTAATTTTGGCTTTACTTAGCATAGGCGAATTTTAGAAAAACAAAACTACAAAAGAAATTCAGCCTGCAGAAATTTATCCATTTGAATTTGTGAACATTGCTTTGAATGATGTACATTTGCCGTTATAAGAAAATCCCGAATGCGAATAAAAAGTCTGTTTTATGTGCTGATTTCCCTGCTGTTTGTTTCCTGCAATACACTCAAATATGTGCCGGAAGACAGACAACTGCTTACCGGGACAAGCATAGAGCTTAAAGACGAGGAACTTTCAAAAAAGGAGTTGAAGAATTACCTTCGGCAACAACCAAATTCGCGCTTCTGGGGCCTGTTTAGAATTAATCTGGGATTATACAACATATCCGGCCAGGACACAAGCAAATGGATCAATCGCAGCCTGAGAAATATTGGAGAAGCCCCGGTCATTTACGAAGAATTGCTCACCCAGCGCTCTGCCATGGCCATAGAGCGGTATTTGTTCAGCAAAGGTTATTTTGATTCAGAAGTGGAAACCCGGGTAGTGAGCAAAGGAAGGAAAATCAAAACTATTTACAGCATTCGTCCCAATCAGGCCTACCGAATAAACAGCTACACAGCAGAAATTGATCCTCAGGATCCTTTCCACATGCTTATTTACGATGCTTTGTCTCTGTCCCCGGTGCAAATAGGAGACAAGTTCGATACCAACCTGCTCAACGAAGAACGTTCCCGCTTGGTTTCCTGGGCCAGAAACTATGGCTATTATGCTGTCAGTAAAGATCATTTCAGTTTTGAGGCAGACAGTACAATCAATACGAATCTTGTTGATTTAAAGCTGATAATAAAGCCTTATTTGCAGCGCAGCCGGGAGGGCAGTTCCCAATACGGGCCGCATAAACAATACCGTATTCGCCATGTTTATTTTATGTTGGATGTTCCCAGTTCGGTTTACCTGCGAAACGTAGGGCTCCAGGGAGCTTCCAATCCTTTTGCGGCGCTGTCGGATTACGATTCCATACCCTACGAGAATTATGCAGTTGTTTACCGGGACAAACCATTTATTAAACCCAAAGTGCTGGCAGATAATTGTATGGTTACCCCTGGCGAATATTATGATGCACGAACTGTGAACAGAACTTACGCCCGCTTCAACTCTATGCAGAATATGAAATATGTCAATATTCGTTTTGAGGAAATTGCCGCGCAAGATTCAAGTTCAGGTAGTGAAGCTCAACTGGATTGTTATGTTGTTTTGACTCCCGGCAAAAACAATATAATTTCCATGGATGTGGAGGGTACCAACACAGCAGGCGATCTGGGTGTCGCCGGTACATTAACCTATTCACATCTTAATCTGCTTAGAGGCGGAGAAACTTTCAGCACAAGTTTACGGGGTGCCTACGAGGCTTTATCAAGTTCTTTCCAGAACGACTACGCTGAGTTTGGGGGTGAAATCGGCTTGCAGTTTCCAGACTTTAAAATTCCTTTTTTGTCCAGAGATTTCAAAAAGGGAGTGGACGCCAATACTAATTTCAAAATCAGTTACGTTAACCTGTCCCGTCCGGAATTTTTAAGAACAATGGCTGCCGGCACCGTGGAATATACCTGGAGAAAGCAACGTTTGCGTCAGAATTTGAATTTGCTCGATCTGGCCTACGTCTACATGCCCAGGGTGGACTCTGCTTTCAAAGCGACCTACCTCTCCGATAATTCGTATTTAAAATACAGTTACGAAGATCACTTTATATTGCGAACCCAATATGGAATTCTTTATTCCAGTGTTCCTTTTGGAGTTTCTAACCAGACTTTTTTTACCATACGCGCCAATATTGAATCGGCAGGAAATGCATTAAGCCTGGCTTACTCCTTACTAGGGGCCGAAAAAGACGAAAATCAGGCTTATACGATAGGAAATATCCCTTTTTCTCAATATCTGAAGGGAGAATTTGAATATACCAGAAGCGTAGTTCTGAATCCCCGTAACCGTTTTGCTTATCGTGTGGGTATGGGAGTGGCTTATCCCTATGGAAATTCAAAGATCCTGCCATTTGAAAAACGCTATTTTTCAGGAGGAGCCAACTCTGTACGTGGCTGGTCTGTCAGAACCCTGGGGCCGGGTTCCTACAAGAGCAGCCTTAATACGATCGATTTTATGAATCAGTCCGGAGATCTTAAGCTGGACCTTAATGCGGAATTGCGCAGTAAATTATTTTGGGTGCTCGAGGGTGGTTTGTTTGTGGATGTTGGTAATATCTGGACCTTACGCAATTACAACAATCAGCCGGGTGGTCAGTTCCATTTCGATGAATTTTATAAACAATTGGCTTGCAGTGCGGGTCTGGGTTTGCGTTTTGATTTTAATTTCTTTTTGGTTCGTGTGGATGCGGGCATGAAAGTGTTTGATCCCTCGGGGCTTAGTGCCGATGATCGATGGAGGATTAAGCATATCGATCAATGGAACGACTTTGCCCTGCACCTGGCCATCGGCTATCCTTTTTAGCAGTTGTGGACAAAAAAAAGCTGTGTTCTCGGGGAAACACAGCTTTTCTCAATCGTACTAAATGTTGTATGTTAAGATGTTACACCAATTTAACATTTACTGCATTTAATCCTTTTCTGCCTTCTTCCAATTCGAAAGTGACTTCGTCATTTTCTTTGATGCGATCGATAAGACCATTGGCATGTACGAAATACTCTTTTGAAGTTTCCGTTTCTTTAATAAACCCGAAGCCCTTGGCCTCGTTAAAAAATTTTACTTTTCCGTTGTACATATTATTTAAAAATTTTGACGGCGCAAGATAAGGACTTAAATTTAATAATTTTCAAAAAATGCAATTTATTTGTTCATTTTTCTGCATTTCGGGTGTTTTTATAAGAAAAACAGCTGATTTTTCTATAATTAGATTGTTTTGACGCTGAATAATCGAATGGAAGGTTAAGGTTCGGAATTCTTAATAAAACACGAAGGAGGTTTTTAATTATAAAGAAGGTGGTAATTCGTAAGCTGAAATTAAACAGTCCTGGCTTTTAAAGAATGCCGAAAGCTTAAAAGTGAACCGGTTGGGATTCGAACCCAAGACCTACAGCTTAGAAGGCTGTTGCTCTATCCAGCTGAGCTACCGGTCCTTTTTTGCGCCGGCAAAGGTAAGCTAAAACATACTAATTTGCAAGGTTTGTTCTGTTATATTCATCCCTGTCGAACACACACGAAGACTATTGCTCGTAGTACACATTAAATTCATTCCCATCGTACGTATTGTTTTCAATAACGGGAGTGTAGGCGGGATCGTTCCAACGAATATAAATTCCGTATTTGCTTGAATGCCTTATGATAGAATTTGTGATGCTGACATTGGATGTGCCTATACAGATGTTGAAAAGATCGAGATGTCCTGCATATTCAACTATGCAATAATCCAGCAGGGTTCCACCCCTTGTGCCTTCCAGAAATTCAATTCCTTCCCAGTCACCGGGCGAGGGTGTAATAGCATTCGTGGTGAAAAGTATCATAGAATCGGTTTTACCGGCAGCAGACAGTACCCCGTTGTCTCCCACGTAAAGCTTGACTCCGCTTTGGAAAGCCAATTTTGTGCCGGGATCTATACTCAGTCTGGCTGTGCCCGATTCTGAGGTTACAGTAATACTGCCGCCGATAATGTAGGGCACACTTTGTCTGATCCAACGAACATCTCTGGTAACATAAGAGCCATCAACATATATTCCTTTACCGGCAGCTGCAGTGATGATATTATTAAAACCAATACTGTGTGTATTTTCGGCCCAGATAACAATCGGATCTTTTACACAATCGCTTATGGTATTGTTATGGAAAGAGGTGAAATATCCTTCCGAGTAGCATAGTAAACCATTCGTATTGCTGTGCCTTAAAGTGGTGTTTTCCATGGCAAATCCGCTGTTGTTTTGTATAGCACCTTCGAAGTAAGTGGGATTGCCGGCGTATTCAATCACGGCATGTTTAATGATGGATTTAGTGGATGAATTTGAAGAATAAAATCCAATACCCCGCCAATCGCCGGCCTGAGGAGTTTGAGCAGAGGAACTAAAGACTATAGGTTGCTGTTCGGTACCTTCTGCAATTAATGCGGCATATTGTCCTTCACCAACCTTAAGTTCGGCATTGCTTTCAAACAGCAGGCTTACGCCGGGTTCTATGCTGAGTTCTGCACCCAGAACGTCCAGAATTCCCTCAACAATGTAAGGAACGTCGAGTTTTGTCAGGCTGCCTGTAGTGGAAAAAACGCCGGATTTAATAAGCAGGTTTTTACCCAGGTTTTCGACAAAACTGTTGTTGTTGCTAAGCCCGAGCATTTTGTTTGGTTCTCCTTGCAGCAGGTAACTGCCGCAATAAGCCAGGTGATTGTGTTCAAAATTACGGAAACCTCCACCGTTTTTAAGATCAATACCCTCTGCCATACAATACCTTACAATACAGGAATCCATGGAAATATTGGTATTGTCAACGGTAATGGCCGGTTGGTTGTTTTTGCCCGCGCCCTGAATGGTGCAATTATCAAGAACGGTAGTATTAGACAAATTGTTTGCCCCAAAACTGATGCCGTACCAGCTGCCTTCGTCATCGCTGGCAGCCCCTGTAAACAAAATGGGTTTTTCGGCTGAGCCATCTGCTACCAGGGCAGCATTGGTAGAAGAGCCTATCAAAAGGCTGCCGTTTTCGGTGAATTTAATGGTGGAGCCCTCTTCGATGGTCAGGATGGAGTTAATAATCAGGGCACAGTCAATGGTCTTGACGGAGTTAGCTTCCCAGGTGGTCGGTGTGTTGATTAGGCTGTTTTCGGCACCGATTAAATTAGGATCAATTTCGGGTATCTGATCGCAGGCAGATGAAAATAAAAAGAGTGCAGCTAGAATAACGGCAATCAAGTTCCATTTTAAATTAAGTGTTTTCATGAGATAAAAGTTTTAAAAGAGTTGTATTTTTGTTCAAAAGTAGAGTGTGTTCAGCATGTGCCTCACCCCCCCTTGGGGGGAATTTATATTTCGAGCCGAAAAGTAATAATAAATGTTTAAACAAAGCATTATGTTTTAAAAAAAATAAATATGAAAAAATTTCTTTCAAAAAATAGATGGATTATATTGGGAGCAGTAGTGGGTGCTTTGGGCGGATTTTTGTATTGGTATTACGTAGGCTGCCAGAGCGGCAGCTGTCCCATTAAGTCTTCACCCTACCTGAGCACGCTCTGGGGAATGGTTTTTGGTGCTTTGTTGCTAAGTTTCATCCCTCGAAAAAAAAAGCAGGATAAAGACGAGTCAAAAGACAACTAAACAGCAGGACTTGTTCATTAACAAATTCTAAGACCCCGGCGGCAGTTGTCACTAAAGAGTACCAAGTGGCGGGCTTTATCTCAAGGCCTCCACTTCGCTCACAGTCATGGGCTTTCTCTTGTTTCCCAACAGGCGAAAGCCGTTTGCAGTTATAAGATAATCTTCTTCGTTGCGGATGCCGCCGAAGTTTCTGAATTTTTCAATTTTGTTCCAGCACAAAAAATCGGGATGTTTTTTCTCTGCCTTCCACAAATCAATGAGTTCAGGAATAAAGTAGATGCCGGGTTCAATGGTAAATACATGGCCGGGTTTGAGTTTTTTGGCAAAACGCAGCGATTTCAGTCCAAACTGAGTGCTTTTGGGCTCGCCGTCGTAACCTACCCATAGTTCGCCGAGATCTTCCATATCGTGCACATCCAGGCCCATCTGATGCCCGGTGCCGCAGGGAAGAAATAAGGCGTGGGCTCCCTGCTCAAAAGCATCTTCAGGATTCCCTTTCATTAAACCTAAAGCAAGCATACTGTCAATGATCGACAGACAGGCAGCCCTATGAACCGCCCGAAAGGTCTTGCCGGGAGTCAGGCTGTTCACGGCAGCGCGGTGGGCTCTCAGACTGGCTTCGTAGATGATTTTTTGGAGAGGCGTAAAAGTATTGCTGACGGGAAAAGTACTGGAAAGATCTCCCGAATAATGCCTGACCGTTTCTGCGCCTGCATCGAGCAAAAACAAATCGCCTTCCCTGAGGATGTTGCCGTGATAATGGTTATGTAAAGTCTGGCCGTTTATGGTGGCAATTATGGGAAAAGAAAGGTTTCCCCCCCGGGCAAGTGCAATTCGGTGCACTTCGGCTGCCACCTCGGCTTCGCTCATGCCCGGCCGGGCTGTTTTCATGGCAGCAACGTGCATATCCACGGAAGTATCTACCGCTTTTTCTATTTCTTCAATTTCCTCTTCGGACTTTATTTCCCTTTGCTGAACCACGGCTTTGATTAAACTAAGGGAAGCCCGTTCAGCCAGCTTTTCGATAGGAAGTTCCAAGGTCTTTGAAAGCCATATTTTGTTGTCGGGCCGGTAGGGGGGAAGAAAATGTATGCTTCTGCCCTGGGATTTTGCTTTTTTCAGCACCTCAGGCAGCTGTCTGATATCTCTGTTTTGCCTAATTCCCGATTTAAGAGCCTTCACTGCAAGATTTTCCTGTGGCCCCATCCATACAATATCGTCAATGCTTGCGTCTTTGCCGAATAGGATAGTTTGCCCTTCGTTGATATCTATAAGTGCCATTAATCCGGCCTGGTCCAGCCCGATGTAATACAGAAAGCTGCTGTCCTGCCGAAAAGGATAAGTGTTGTCGGCGTAATTCATGGGGCTTTCATTGTTGCCCATTAATAATACCAGACCTTCGTCCAGTAAACTGCAAAGAATATTTCGTCGTTGAATGTATGTCTGAGTAGAAAACATGGCATATATTTTGGATAAATATCCGACAAAAATTCCTTACCAGCAATTTATACAGCTAAAAAAAATTATATTTGTCCTTTGTCAGGTAAGCGCTTAAAACCTTAACTCTATGATCAACAAAGAACTCATCAATCCTCAAAGCATAGTTGTTGTTGGGGGCTCAAACAATGTACACAAACCCGGTGGACGCATTGTACGGAATCTTATCGAAGGCAAATTCCGGGGAGAACTATATACCGTAAATCACAAAGAAGAAGGCGATATTCAAGGAATCAAAAACTTCAGAAATGTGAAGGATATTCCAGAAGTGGAGCTGGCTATTCTTTCTATTCCGGCAGCAGCCTGCCCGGCTATGGTTGAGCTTCTGGCAAAAGATAAAAAAGTCAAAGCCTTTATTGTGGTTTCAGCCGGCTTTGGAGAAGAGACCAAAGCAGGAGCTCTGCTGGAGGAGCAACTGCTCAGAATTGTGGAGGAAACCGATACGGCTCTGATTGGCCCGAATTGCATAGGCGTTATGAATATGAATTACCATGGAGTGTTTACTCAACCGGTTCCGGATTTTCATAACGAGGGAGTTGATTTTATTTCCAGCTCCGGAGGCACAGCCCTTTTTATCATTGAATCGGCATTGATGAAGGGTTTACGTTTTTCTTCGGTCTGGTCGGTGGGAAACAGTAAGCAAAACGGAGTAGAAGATGTGCTGGAATACATGGATCTGAATTTTGATCCCCTGCGCGATTCTAAAATTAAAATGTTGTATGTGGAGCAGGTCAAAAATCCTGATAAAATGTTGTATCATGCCTCTTCGCTGATAAAAAAAGGATGTAAGATAGCTGCCATCAAAGCCGGTAGCAGTGATTCCGGTAAAAGAGCGGCCTCCTCCCATACCGCAGCCATTGCCAGCAGCGATTCGGCAGTGGAGGCTTTGTTCCGAAAAACGGGCATTGTGCGCTGTTACAGTCGCGAAGAATTGACAACAGTCGCCAGTATTTTCACCCTTAAGGAAGCGAAAGGGAAGAATTGCGCCATTATTACCCAAGCCGGAGGCCCTGCTGTAATGTTGGCCGATGCCTTGTCCAAGGGGCATATAAATGTACCCTTGCTGGAGGGAGAAAAGGTAGAGGAGTTAAAAACCAAACTATTGCCCGGAGCGGCTGTAGGCAATCCCATCGACCTTGTTGGCACGGGCACTCCCGAGCACCTGGCAACGGCCATCGACTATTGTGAAAAACATTTTGACAACATCAACCTGATGATGGTTATTTTTGGCAGTCCCGGTTTGGTAAAGGTATACGACGCCTACGAAGTGCTGCATAAAAAAATGGAAGAATGTTCCAAACCGATTTTTCCGGTCTTACCTTCGATTGTAACAGCCGGCCCCGAAGTGAAAAGCTTTGTCAAGAAGGGACACGTCAATTTTTCGGACGAAGTAACCCTGGGAACGGCTCTTTCGAGAGTACTCAACACACCGACCCCTGCCAGCCGCGACATTCAGCTCTATGGAGTGGATGTGCCCGAAGTACGTAAAAAGATAGATCATCTTGATTACAGTGGCTTTTTAAGTCCACAGGATGTGCGCTCCCTGTTGAGTCTGGCCAGAATTCCCTTGGTTGATGAATTGGTTACGGACGATGTGGATGCCCTCAAGGCTTTTGCCCAAAAAGCGGGTTATCCGGTGGTTTTGAAAGTGGTGGGTCCGGTACATAAAACCGACATTGGCGGTGTAGCCCTGAACGTGCGCAGCAATGAGCATCTGCAGGTGGAATACGAGCGCATGATGAACATTCCCCAAGTGAGCGCCTTGCTGATTCAGCCTATGTTAAAAGGCCAGGAGCTCTATATTGGTGCCAATTACGAGGATCGTTTCGGGCATGTGGTTTTTTGCGGCCTGGGCGGCATTTTTGTAGAAATACTCAAAGACGTTTCCTATGGCCTGGCTCCCTTGTCGTACGAGGAAACCTTTTCCATGATACGTTCTCTTCGCAGTTACCCCATAATCAAAGGGGTAAGGGGACAAAAAGGCCTGGGCGAGCAACAGTATGCCGACATCATTGTCCGTTTGTCCACCCTTTTGCGTTTTGCCAAGGAAATCAAGGAGATGGACATAAATCCCCTGATAGCCACCGACAAAGGCATCTTTGCCGTAGACGCCAGAATCAGGGTAGAAAAATAGCCTTAGCGCTTAAACAAATTCCCGGCTTATATTGATTCGTGTTCGGTCCGTTGGATGATCTCGTTTTGAAGATCAGTGCCCAGGTCGTTGAAATAATCGCTGTACCCGGCTACCCGAACTATCAGTCCCTGATGGCGTTCGGGATGTTTTTGTGCATCTCTCAGTGTTTCGGCATCCACTACATTGAATTGAATGTGGTGACCGTTCATCTTGAAATAGGCTCGGATCAATTGCCCCAGTTTGCGAATGGCGTCGTCGTTTTCAAAAAAAGCGGGGCTGAATTTTTGGTTAAGCAGGGTGCCACCGGTGTGCAGATGATCAATTTTGGCTGCCGATTTCAGCACGGAGGTAGGACCTTGCCTGTCGGCTCCCTGCACGGGCGAAATGCCTTCGGAAACCGGCAGGCCCGATTTACGTCCGTCCGGGCTGGCATGCATAACACTGCCAAAATAAACGTGACAGGTGGTCGGCAAAAGATTGATACGATATTGCGCTCCCCTGGGGCTGACATGTCCGCTGACAGCGCGATAATAAATATCAAAGACTTCGGCCAGGTGAGCATCAGCCATATCGTCGTCGTTACCGTATTTGGGCGTTTTATACAAAAGCCGGTACCGCAGATCTTCTGCTCCGCTGAAATTATTCTCCAGGGCTTTGACAAACTCGCTGAAACTAATGCTTTTGTTTTCGAAAATATGCAAGCTGATGGCGGTCAGTGAATCGGTGATGGTGCCTAAACCCACTCCCTGCAGGTAATTGGTGTTGTAGCGGGTGCCTCCTCCTACATAATCCATGCCTTTGGCTACACAATCGTCAATGATGAGCGAAAGGAAAGGAGTGGGAACATGTCTCATAAAAATACTTTCGATCAGATTGCTACCGGCCAGCTTGATGCGTACAAAGTGCTCCACCTGAGACTTGAAAGCGACCAGGAAGGATTCAAAGGAACTAAAGGAATCTGCTTTTCCTGTATGCAAGCCGATTTGTTTTCCTGTGCGGGGATCAAAACCGTCGTGTAAGGTGACTTCCAATATCTTGGGCAGGTTGAAATAACCTGTCAGAATGTAGCTTTCGGTACCAAAAGCCCCGACTTCGACGCAGCCGCTGCAGCCTCCGTTGCGGGCGTCTTCCAGGCTTTTCCCCTGATTTAAAAGCTCTTGTATGATAGCATCGGTGTTAAAGATGGACGGTTGTCCAAAACCGGTTTTGGTGATTCTTACAGCGCGTTCAATAAAGGCGTCGGGATTCTTTTCGCTCAGCTGCACCATGGAGCTGGGTTGCAGCAGCCTCATTTCTTCGATAACGTCCAGCAGGATGAAAGTCATTTCGTTCACCGCGTCTTTGCCGTCGGGCGTAAGGCCTCCGTGATTGATCAGAGAAAAATCGGTATAAGTGTTGCTTTCCTGAGCGGTGATGCCCACTTTGGGAGGAGCCGGGTGATTGTTGAACTTGATCCAGAAAGACTGCAGTATTTCAACGGCTTGTTCTTTGCTGAGGCTTCCGGCAGCTGTTTCTGCCTGATAAAACGGATACAGATGCTGGTCCAGCCTGCCGGGGTTGAAAGAATCCCAGGGATTGAGCTCGGTGATTACACCCAGATGGATAAACCAGTAATGTTGCAGCACTTCGTGAAAATTGGAGGGCGCATGGGCCGGAACGCGATGGCAGATCTTTGCCATCTGCTGCAATTCACGGCGACGCTGATCGTCCTTTTCGAGGGCTGCCAGTTCTTCCAGTTTCAGGGCATGGCGTTCGGCGTAATCCATGATAGCATGGGCAGCGATCTCCATGGCTTTGAGTTCTTCCAGCTTGTCGTAGGCGGCCGGATCGTTCAAAGGATCGATGTTGGACCGGCTTTGCTTTATGTCCTCCAGGATGTCCAGCATGCCTTTTTGAAACAATTTGTAACCTGCCACAGTATGCCCTGGAGCCCGTTGTTCCATAAATTCCGTAAAGATGCCCGCCTGATAAGCGTTCAGCCATTCGGGACTCATGCTCTCCATAACCCGGTCGCGGTTGCAACGTCCTTGCCAAAATGGAATGATGAGGTCTTCGTAGGCTTTTCGGGTCTCTTTATCCACGCGGAACCAGACTTTTTCTCTGGTATCGAGAATATCAAGATCCTGCAGCGAGTGCACATTGATTTCCGGATAGGTGGGAGTGGCTTTGGGAGCCGGACCGCGTTCACCCACAATCAATTCCTTGTCGTTGATGCAAATGCTTTTGTTTCTCAAAATATAGTGCAAAGACTTTGCACGCTGAACCGGTACAGAGTCTCCAAAAGCCAGGTGTTTGCTGTAGAATTCTGTAATCAGCAAAGCTCTTTCGGCATTAATGCTGTTGACAGCCTCCAGACTTTCCCGGCGAAGTTGTTTAATACGTTCGGTCATCATAAGACTAATAGGATAATTGTTACCCACCGATTTTTGTTTCAAATCCGGCCCGCTCAAATTGCTCCCTGATCCAGGTTAAACTCGATTTGGGAAGACTTTGCAGCGAACTCAGCGAATTTTCTTTTTTGAATCGCAGGTATTTGTGGTTGGCCATGTTGTGATAGGGTAAGAGGTCCACTCCCTGAATATTACCGGGGTGGGCCGCTAAAAATTGCAGGCATTCAGTCGTATTTTCCTGATTGAAATTTACCTCGGGAATGACGGGAATGCGGATTCTGAGAGGGTGCCTGTTCTCGAGCAAATAAATGAGATTATCGAGAATAAGCTTGTTGGAGACAGAGCTGAAATGTTGATGGGCTTGGTCGTCCATCAGTTTCAAATCATACAAAAAAAGATCAGTAAAAGGCGCAATATCTTGAATAACAGATAGTTTTGCATATCCCGAAGTGTCTACGGCTGTGTGCAGGCCTTCTTTTTTGCAGGCAACAAGCAAGCTTCTTAAAAAGGCAGCCTGCATCAGGGGTTCACCTCCGGAAAAAGTCACACCTCCCTGTGAACAGTCCATAAAAACTTTTTCTTTGAGCAATTCCTGCATTACCTGTTCAACAGACATACTTAATCCCACCCTCTCTTCTTCTTGAAACAGCTGTCCATCTACGCTGATGTTTTTACTGACAGTTTGGGACTCAGGGCTGACGCCCTCAGGATTGTGGCACCAGGCACAACAAAGAGGGCAGCCTTTCAGAAATACAGTGGTTCTGATTCCCGGCCCGTCGTGGACGGCAAAACGCTTGATGTCAAAAACCAGACCTTGCATAATCAAAAAAAAATGTGGATGCCTTATTTGTTTTTCAAACGTTCGTACTCACAACAAGCCATAGTGAACGAACCGATGGCTTTGCCTTCGTTTTGGGTGATGGTAACGTCGCTGCCGCAAAGATAATAATTGATGGTCCCGGTACGTGAGGGATTACGGGCCGGCCCCAGTCCGGCGGAGGCGCAACTCTGAATGATATTGATGCTTTGATCCGGATTGACGGTAATAAATTGATCAATTAAGCCCTGATAGGCTTTTTCGACCGTGGGCATAAAGCTTTTTTTGTTTAGTAAGCCCAGTCGCACCCCTTTGGCCATGCCGTAACAGAACATGCCCGAAGCCGATGACTCCAGGTAATTGGGTAAATTTCCGATATTGTGACGTTGCCCGTTTACCAAATCGCCCAGGCCGTCAGCAGTGGTAGTTTCGTCGTATTGCAGTAGTTGAAACCAACAGCCGGAATTTTTATCCTGCCAGCGTTTCAGGCCCAAAGCCACCTGAGTATAAATGTCGTGCAAGGCCTTGTAATCGGGATGTTCTTTGGGCATTAGTTCCAGTACGTCAACCAGTGCGGCAAAATACCAACCGCACCCTCTGGCCCAGAATTCCTTTGAGGCTCCCGTGAAAGGCTCCTGCTGATTGGCCCAGAAAGAATTGAGATCGGCCGGAGAAGCAGACCAGGCATGATAATTGAGTTGTTTTTCCTTGTCCCAGGTATACTGGTGAATCGTCTTGAATTGAAGAGCAATGTCAGACCAGGATTCTGTGTTGCCGGATCCTCCGAAAGTGGCTTCCCATTCTGCATAAAAGGCGGCTCCCATATACAATCCATCCAGCCACATCTGGTCGGGATAGCGTTCTTTGTGAATGAAACCACCGGCTCCGGGTTTGGGAGCCAGAATCCGGGTATGTTCGTTTTTAAGTTTATTATACATAAAGGTGGCGGCAGCTTTGTATTTTTCGGCACTTTGTGTATCGCCGTCTTTTACGGACTGCTTGTACAAGTCAAAAAAGATTTTGCCGGCGTTGATGGCATCGATGTCGTTGTCTCTGACTTTGAGCGGAGCAGCAGGATCGTCCTGGAGTTGACGGTCGGCATAGGCCTTGACGCTTTCGTAGTATTGTCTTTTGTCAGGATATAATTCAAAGGTTTTCAATACACTTTTAGCGACTAAGCCGGGGACATAGCTAAAATCGGCTTGTTGTAATGTGCTGGCGTTCCTGTTGTTGTTGAATGTGCGCAGACTGAGCGATTCAACCATTTTTTGTGAATAGGGCTGGCCTGAACGTCCGTTACAGGCAATCAGGACAAAAAGGAAAAGAGGGAAAAAATACTTCATTTATTGATATAATCTAATAGTGTATAAGGGTTCAATCTATATGTCTTTTTACATTTATGCTTTATATTCAAAAAATCTATCGGGCTGTAAAAATACGAAAAAATCCGCATTCCTTTAAAATTATGTATTTTTGCCCCGAAATATAAAGACAAAAGTATGAAAGCATATGTATTTCCCGGACAGGGAGCCCAATTTACAGGTATGGGCAAAGACCTTTACGACAGTTCCAATGAAGCAAAAAAGTATTTTGAACAGGCCAGGCAAATTCTGGGATTTGATCTGGTACAAATTATGTTTGAGGGCAGCGAAGAAGACCTGAAACAGACACGGGTCACTCAGCCGGCCATCTTTTTGCATTCAGTAGTGGCATCCAAATGTCTGCCCGATTTCAAACCGGATATGGTGGCCGGGCATTCTTTGGGAGAATTTTCGGCACTGACGGCAGCCGGAGCTTTGGCTTTTGAAGACGGTTTGAGTTTGGTTTACAAAAGAGCCATGGCCATGCAGGCCGCCTGCGAAAACAATCCTTCCACCATGGCCGCCGTGTTGGGTGCCACAGACGAATTGGCAGAACTGGTGTGTGCTTCCATAGAATCAGAGATAGTGGTTCCTGCCAATTACAATTGCCCCGGACAAATAGTGATTTCGGGAAGTTTCAAAGGAGTGGAGCTGGCGGCAGAGCAACTAAAAGCCGCCGGCGTAAAGCGCGTTCTGCCTCTCAAAGTCGGCGGAGCCTTTCATTCTCCCCTGATGAAAAGTGCCGCAGTGGAATTGCAGGCGGCCATCAGCCAGACAAAGTTCAGTCGCCCTTGTTGTCCGGTGTATCAAAACGTCGACGCTAAACCATATACAGATCCCGCCAGCATACAAAAGAATCTGATTGCTCAATTAACTTCTCCCGTGCGTTGGACACAAAGTGTGGAAGCGATGCTGAAAGACGGAGCCGATGAATTTATCGAATTAGGCCCGGGAGCAGTATTGCAAGGATTGATTGCTAAAATCAGAGCCAATTAATAATATGGCTAAACTAATTATCTATCAGGTATTTCCACGCTATTTCGGTAACAACAACAGAAACCCGCTAAGCAACCAAGACATCAAAGCCAACGGAACGGGGAAATTCAATGACTTTAGTACCAAAGCTCTAAATGCTGTCAAAGAGCTGGGAGTGACTCATATTTGGTACGCCGGAGTGCTGGAACATGCTACTCAAACCGATTATTCGCAGTACGGCATAAAGCCCGATCCGCCCGAATTGGTAAAGGGTAAGGCCGGCTCGCCCTATGCCATAAAAGATTACTACGATGTAGATCCCGATTTGGCTGTGTCAGTGCCTGATAGAATTAAAGAATTCAGAAATCTGCTCAGGCGAACGCACCAGGCCGGCTTGAAAGCCCTTATCGATTTCGTTCCCAATCACCTGGCCCGTACTTATTGTTCTGATACAGCTCCACGAGATGTGGAAGATTTCGGTTCCAGGGATCAAACGGACAAAGCCTTTTCGCCTGCCAATAATTTTTATTATTTACCCGGGCACTCTTTCCGGCTTCCCCCCGAAGCACAAATTCCCGGTAAAAAATCGCAATACACCGAAGAGCCTGCCAGAGTAACAGGCAACGATTGTTTTAAGGCTCAACCCTCGGTTAACGATTGGTATGAAACCATAAAATTGAATTACGGTATTGATTATCAAGGCGGGAACCTGACGTATTTTGATCCGGTTCCCGACACCTGGCACAAAATGAAAGCCGTACTGGAATACTGGGTCAAGCTTGGTGTAGACGGTTTTCGTTGCGATATGGCCGAAATGGTGCCTCTGGAGTTTTGGGGCTGGGTGATACCTCAGATAAAAAAGATCAAAGCGGTGCTTTTCATAGGCGAAGTGTATAATCCGGGTTTGTATGAGCCTTTTATACGAAGAGGCGGTTTTGATTATTTGTACGATAAAGTGGGGCTTTACGATACTTTACGCAGTGTTGTTTGCGAATACGCGCCGGCCAGTGTTATATCGGATTGCTGGAAACGAATCGGCCTCTTGCAGGATTACATGTTGAATTTTCTCGAAAATCACGACGAACAGCGTATAGCCTCCGATTTTTTTGCCAAAGACCCCCGCAAAGCCTTGCCGGCCCTGATGGTATCTGCCTGTATGCGGAACAATCCTTTTATGCTTTATTCGGGGCAGGAACTGGGCGAAAAAGGCATGTATCAGGAAGGTTTCAGCGGATCGGACGGACGCAGTAGTATTTTTGACTACTGGTGCATAGACAGCCTGGCCGACTGGAGCAACCAGGGAAGATTTGACGGTGCCTTATTGAGTGCAGAACAAAAAGAATTACGCATAAATTACGCTAAAATCCTGAATTTGTGCTTGCAGGAGCCGGCTTTGTACAGGGGTTTGTTTTTTGACCTGATGTATGTAAACATGGACAATCCCTATTTTGATTTCTCCAGACAGTTTGCTTTTTTGCGCAGAGCAGATCAGGAACTCTTGCTGGTAGTAGTAAATTTCGGTGCCGAAAGCAAACATATTCAGCTTCGCATACCGAAACATGCCTTTGAATACCTACAGATTAAACCTCAAAAGCAATGGCTGGGCCGGGACTTACTGAGTGGTGAAATGCTGCCTATGGAACTGAATACCCAGGATTCTTTACCCATGCTGTTACCGGCTTATTACGGAAGAATATGGAAATACAGCATTAAGACCTGAAAACATACCGGGAGATTTTTTTTAGACATTACTCAGATTCTTGAAAGCAAATGTCTATCTTTGTGCTCGATTTACAACCTCATAATTTCTCAAGCTTAAGTTCTATGCATTTACGGGGGCCTATCAAAATCTTTTCAGGAACTAAATCTCATTACCTGGCCGAAAAAATATGTGCGGCTCTGGAATGTCCGCTGGGGAGAATGAATATCCAGCATTTTGCTGACGGGGAATTTTCTGTTTCTTACGAAGAATCCATACGGGGAGATTATGTTTTTTTGGTGCAGTCAACCTTTCCTAATTCCGACAATATGATGGAATTGCTGCTGATGATTGATGCAGCGAAACGTGCTTCGGCCGGGAAAATAATTGCTGTAATTCCTTATTTTGGCTGGGCCAGGCAAGATCGCAAGGATAAACCCAGAGTATCAATTGCCGCTAAACTGATTGCAGATATTTTGTCTGTGGCCGGCATAGACCGCCTGATTACTATGGATCTTCATGCCGATCAGATTCAGGGCTTTTTCGATGTTCCTGTAGACCATTTATATGCCTCTACCATTTTTCTTCCCTATATCCGTTCCCTCAATCTGGAAAATTTAGTCATTGCCACCCCGGACGTAGGAGGTTCCAAAAGAGCCAATTCCTATTCCAAATACCTGGGCGTACCTATGGTCCTTTGTCACAAATCACGCAACAAACCCAACGAAGTAGCCGAAATGCGTATAGTGGGAGATGTCGAAGGCAAAAATGTCTTGTTGGTTGACGACATGGTCGATACAGCAGGTACTCTTACCAAGGCAGCCAATCTGATGTTGGGCGAAGGCGCTATATCGGTGCGTGCAGTAGCCAGTCATTGTGTTATGTCCGGCAAGGCCACTGAGCTGGTCGAACAATCAGACCTCACAGAATTGATCTTTACCGACAGTATACCTTACAACAAGGTCTCGACCAAAGTGAAAATACTAAGCATTGCCGATATGTTCGCCGACACCATTCAGCGTGTTTACGACAATCGTTCCATCTCTTCGCAATACCTGATTTAATAAGAATTTCAATCGGGACGACTGTTATTCGGAACGCTAATCAGAGCGAAGTATACTTGAAATTTCTAAATCTTACTTTGCCTTCGCCGGCAGCATAAAGAGCGGGCAACATGCTTTGAAATTCATAGAGCGTGTTGTGGTTGTAGCCTGATATTTCCATACCCCAGGTTTCCTGAATCCAGTTAATTCCATCGTAACTGTAAGCCCCGGTCAATACCTGATTGTCGTTTCTGAGGCGCAACCACAGGCGATTGCCTCCCTGGTGGCGGGAAGCCGTCCGCAGAATGCCCTGGCGAAAACGCAGGGTCCGCTGTCGGTCAAAACCTATACCGGCGTAGAAATCACTGTTGTAATACAAAACCAGCCCGGCGGTAGTATGTTCGTCTTTTTCGATTTCCACTTCAATTTCGTATGCGTGTTCGCCGGCTACGCACATGATGGGCGAGGAGTTCCCGGGGCTGTCACCCTGAGCCTGCAAAAGCAGCTCCCCTTGATTCACTTCAAAACGTGAAGTATCGAAATCCTTGTAAAACTTCCAGTCCAGACCTACCCTGAATTCTCCCAGTTTGCTACGGCGATCAATTATTTCTTCAGAGGGCAGAGGCTTCTTTAAAGGGCGCTCTATGTCGGTTCCCGAGGGAGCCACAAACCATCCGTCGTCGGTCCATTTGATGGGTTCAAGCAAAGTTTGCCGCCCAAGGGAGGTAAAACCATTCTCGTAGGCATGGTAAACAATCCACCAATCGCCTTCGGGGGAATCTATGATCGATCCGTGTCCCTTGGACCACCAGCGCTCGCTGGCTTGCCAGGTATGAATAATGGGATTATAGGGCGAATTTTCCCAGGGCCCGTTGATGGATTTGGAGCGGGCGGCAACTACCATATGGCTGGTTGGCGGCCCGGCTGTACCCCCCTCGGCGTTGAGGTAATAAAAGTAATCCCCTATTTTGCGCATCTTGGGGCCTTCCAGGCACATCCCTTCGGTAACCCATTCCGAGGGATAAATCCAGCCCTCGTACACTTTTTCCAGACTGCCGGGAACTATAGCAAGGCCATCGTCGCTGAGTCTGGCTCTTTGGCCTGCGCTCAGGAAGATCCAGCGCGATCCGTCTTCGCCTACAGCATGCCCGGGATCAATATTGCCAACTTTTAAATCGATGGGATCGCTCCAGGGGCCGTAGGGGGAATCGGCGTAAGTAACAAAATTCATCCTGCCCGAAGGGTGAGCCACCGTGAAATAGATGTAATAGCGATCTTCGTGTTTGCAGATATCGGGAGCCCAGACTGAGCCCAGATAGCGTTTCAGGGCGTAACTGATCGGTTGCCAGTTGACCAGGTCGGTGGAATGAAATACAACCAGGCCGGGAACATAGTCGAACGAAGAATGGGTCATGTAATAATCCTTGCCTTCTCTCATGATGGTTGGATCGGGGTAATCTCCGCCCAATATGGGGTTGAGAAAATACCCGTTGCCCAGATCTCCTTGTGCGGTTCCGGATTCCTGTTTGCTGTTATCGGCCTGTTTGCAGGCAATAAGCAGGCTGAAGGCTATCAGAAATGCTACTTTTTTCATGGTATGTTGGTTTAAGCCTGTTTCCTGAGCAATTGCTTCAGATCTACTTTGTCGGAAATCAGCGATCTCAGCTCTTCGATGGGGACGCGAATTTGTTCCATACTGTCGCGATCGCGTACTGTAACGGTATTGTCTTGCAGGGTGTCGTGGTCAACCGTGGCGCAAAAAGGCGTCCCGATGGCGTCCTGTCTGCGGTAGCGCTTGCCGATGGAGTCTTTTTCGTCGTATTGGCATTTAAAATCAAAGCGGAGCTCATCGATGATCTGACGAGCTTTTTCGGGCAGGCCGTCCTTTTTGACCAGAGGCAGTATGGCCAACTTGATAGGCGCCAGGGCTGCAGGCAGGTGGAGCAGTACCCGGCTTTCGCCTCCCGGCAGCATTTCTTCTTCGTAAGAACCGGCCAGAATGCTCAGGAAGGTACGGTCAACCCCGATAGAAGTTTCTATGACATAAGGCACATACGATTCGTTGAGTTCCGGGTCGAAATACTTGATGCTTTTGCCGGAATACTTTTCGTGGCTGCTCAGGTCAAAATCGGTTCTGGAGTGGATGCCTTCCACCTCTTTGAAGCCAAAAGGCAACTGGAATTCAATATCGGTGGCGGCGTTGGCGTAATGTGCCAGTTTGTCGTGGTCGTGAAAACGATATTTATGATCACCCAGGCCCAGGGCTTTGTGCCATTTCAGGCGGGTTTCCTTCCATTTGGCAAACCATTCGAGTTCAGTGCCGGGTTTAACAAAAAACTGCATTTCCATTTGTTCAAACTCCCGCATTCTGAAAATAAACTGGCGGGCAACAATTTCGTTGCGAAAAGCTTTGCCGATCTGAGCGATGCCAAAAGGAATTTTCATCCTTCCGGTTTTTTGGACGTTGAGGTAATTTACAAAAATCCCCTGAGCGGTTTCGGGCCTTAAATAAACTTTCATGGCACCCTCAGCAGTGGAACCCATTTCGGTGGAAAACATCAGGTTAAACTGACGCACCTCGGTCCAGTTTTTGGTGCCGCTGATGGGGCAGACAATTTCTTCGTCCAATATTATCTGACGCAGAGCTTCCAGATCGTTTTGGTTGAGAGCTTTGGTAAAGCGCTGATGTAAAGCTTCCTTTTTTTGCAGGTTTTCGATAACCCTGGCATTGGTGGTTCTAAACTGGGCTTCGTCAAAGGCTTCTCCGAAATGTTTGGCAGCTTTGGCTATTTCTTTATCAATTTTATCGTCGTATTTGGCCAGTTGCTCTTCGATGAGTACATCGGCGCGATAGCGTTTTTTGGAATCCCTGTTGTCGATGAGGGGGTCGTTAAATGCATCTACATGGCCCGAAGCTTTCCAGATGGTCGGATGCATAAAGATGGCCGAGTCAAGGCCCACAATATTTTCGTGCATCAGCACCATGGAGTCCCACCAATATTTCTTGATGTTGTTTTTGAGTTCAACTCCCGTTTGGCCGTAATCGTAAACAGCCGACAATCCGTCGTAAATTTCACTGGAAGGGAAAACAAAACCGTATTCTTTGCAATGGGAAATCAGTTTCTTAAAAACATCTTCTTGTTGTGCCATAGGTGCTTTTTTTTAGTTTGCAAAGGTAGGGTTTAATTTGTTTTTATGCACATCGGATGAAAAAAATCGTATCTTTGTGACTTAAAATAACCCAAAACTGTAGCCTTGTATGGAGGAAGAACATTTTCTGAATGAGACTGATGTTCCAGACAATTTAGATGGTCAGACCAGAGCAGACAAAGATGGATTTACGCTCTCGCCTGACCTGCTCAATCCTGCCCACATTAAGCAACAATTAACGGGAATGTACCGCAGCTGGTTCCTGGATTATGCTTCGTATGTGATCCTTGAGCGTGCCGTTCCCCATATTGCCGACGGCCTGAAGCCTGTGCAGCGGAGAATTCTGCACTCCATGAAACGCCTGGACGATGCCCGCTACAACAAAGTGGCGAACATTATTGGCCATACCATGCAGTTTCACCCTCACGGCGATGCCTCCATTGGTGATGCTTTGGTGCAATTGGGGCAAAAGGATTTATTGATTGATTGTCAGGGGAACTGGGGCAACCTGCTCACCGGAGATGGGGCCGCAGCTCCACGTTACATAGAAGCCAGGCTTTCCAAATTTGCCCTGGAGGTGCTGTTCAATCACAAAATTACCGAATGGAAACCCTCGTACGACGGCAGAAACCAGGAACCGGTCTGCCTGCCGGTAAAATTTCCTTTATTGTTGGCTCAAGGCGTTGAAGGGATTGCAGTAGGCCTTTCTTCCAAAATTCTTCCTCACAATTTCAATGAGCTGATTGATGCCTCCATTGCCTATTTGCGTAATGAGCCTTTTAAACTCTACCCCGATTTCCAAACCGGTGGTTACGTAGATATCAGTCGTTACAACGACGGAGAACGAGGGGGCAGTGTTAAAGTACGGGCCAAAATCGGCAAACTCGACAACAAGACATTGGTGATTACCGAGATTCCTTTTGGCAAAACCACCTCGGGCATCATAGAATCCATTTTAAAAGCCAACGAGAAAAATAAAATCAAAATCCGGAAAGTGGACGACAATACCGCCCAGAACGCCGAAATTTTGATACACCTGGCTCCGGGCACATCATCCGACAAAACCATAGATGCACTGTACGCCTTCAGCGATTGTGAGGTAAGCATTTCTCCCAATTGCTGTGTAATTGCAGACGAAAAGCCGCAATTCATGACGATTAGCGATGTGTTGAGGTACTCGGCCGACAACACCATGGACTTGCTCAAAAAGGAGTTGCTTATCCGCAAGGGGGAATTGCTCGAAAGTCTTTTGTTTGCATCCCTCGAAAAGATTTTTATCGAAGAAAGGATCTACAAGGACAAGGCTTTTGAAGAAAGTGCCAACATGGATAAGGCCCTGTCGCATATTGACAAAAGACTGGAGCCCTTCAAAAAGGATTTTGTACGCGAAATCAAACGCGAGGATTTGCTGCGATTGATGGAAATCAAAATGGCCCGTATCCTGAAGTTCAACACCGACAAGGCCGAAGAAGCCATTGCAACGATGCAGGCACAGATCGAAGAGATCGATCATCATTTGGCCGCCCTGGTCGAATACACCATCGCCTGGTTCGAAAGCCTGAAAAAGAAATACGGGGCCGCTTTTCCCCGCAAAACCGAGATCCGGGGCTTTGACACCATCGAAGCGGCCAAAGTGGTAGAAGCCACCGAAAAATTATACATCAACCGCGAAGAAGGTTTTATTGGCACCTCCCTCAAAAAAGACGAATTGGTTTGCCCCTGTTCCGATCTGGACGATGTCATTCTTTTTTACAAAGACGGCAAGTACAAGGTGGTCAAGGTGAGCGAGAAAATGTTTGTCGGCAAAAACGTGCTTTACCTGAATGTTTTCAAGAAAAACGATACCCGCACCATCTACAATGTCATTTACCGGGACGGCAAATTTGACAACAGAGGGGGAGGCACTTCCTACATCAAGCGTTTCGCCGTGAACGGCATTACCAGAGACAAGGAATACGATCTTACCAAAGGCAGCCCGGGTTCGCGCATCCAGTATTTCAGTGCCAATCCCAACGGCGAGGCCGAAATTGTCCGTATTACCCTCAAGCCTGCTCCCAGAATCAAAAAATTACAATTCGAGAAGGATTTTGGTGAGATAGCCATCAAAGGCCGTCAATCTATGGGGAATATTCTGACCAAAAACGATGCCTTCAAAATTATGCTGAAGCAAAAGGGCGGCTCCACGCTGGGCGGCCGCGAGGTCTGGTTCGATCGGGATGTGCTGAGGCTCAATTACGACGGACGCGGCGAATACCTGGGTGAGTTCCAGAACGAAGACAGCATCTTGGTTATTACAAAAAACGGAGAATACTATATGACGAATATTGACCTTAGTAATCATTACGAGGAAAATATTATGCGCATAGAAAAATATGAGAAGGACAAAATCTGGACAGCGGCGCTTTTTGATGCAGAGCAGCAGAATTATCCTTATCTGAAACGTTTCCCGCTCGAGTTTTCGCAACGCAAGCTGAGTTTTACCGGAGATAATCCCGAGTCGAGACTAATACTGCTCAGCGATACGTATTATCCGCGCATCGAAGTCAGCTTTGGTGGCAACGACAGTTACCGGGAAAAACTGGTACTGGATTGCGATGAATTCATAGGAATCAAGAGTTTCAAGGCCAAAGGGAAACGCATAAGCACCTTTGAAATTGACGAAATTACAGAAATAGAGCCTTTACGTTATCCGCCTCCCAAAGAGGAGGATAACAATTCCCAACCTGAAGCTGTCATTGTTTCTGAGCCCGATGAATTTGAAGAGGAAGAGAATCCGGGTAAACTGATTGACAAAATCACCGGACAGATGACGCTTTTTGATTAAAAGTCGAAAACAATGAATAGTTCTGCGTTAAAAAGTTCAAAGACGATCGGTTTTCTGGTAATCTTGCCGGTATATATTCTTGCGGTACTTGTAGGAATCAAGAGTTATGACTTGTTGTTCTGTTAGGATTTAATTATAAGGCTTTTT
>CAZNQD010000002.1:86168-88780 GCA_964575345.1 uncultured Bacteroidales bacterium | reverse complement strand
CGTACAGCTATTGACGCCAAAGCCGACGGCTCTTTTTACGCCGAAGTATTTCTGAGTTCTTCCCTGGACGGAGAATACAGCGTCGAAGCACAATTAAGCGACCGGGAAGGTAAAAACATCGGCAAAGCCCTGAAAGCTGAATTGAGGCCGGGTTCAGACAAGATCATTGTCAAAGGGCAATTCCGGGACATAAAAACCTGGACGGCCGAAACACCCCATTTATACGATGTGCAATTCAGTCTGATCAAAGGCAGGGATGTTGTCCATAAAGTGAAAGAACAACGTATAGGATTCAGGACCATCGAGGTCAAAGAGAGCGACGGTTTATACATCAACGGACAAAAAGTAATGATCAGGGGCGTGAATCGCCACAGTTTCCGGCCCGAAACCGGCAGAACCCTGAGCAAAGAAGACAATTACGCCGATGTGCGTCTTATGCGGGAAATGAACCTGAACGCTGTCCGCCTGTCGCATTATCCACCCGATCCTGTTTTTCTGGAGGCCTGCGACGAGCTGGGACTTTACGTGATGGATGAACTCGGTGGCTGGCACGGCAAATACGACACCGAGGTGGGAAAACAACTGGTGAAGGAAATGATTACCCGCGACCTGAACCATCCGAGCATCATCTGGTGGTCCAACGGCAACGAAGGGGGCTGGAACACAGAGCTCGACAGCGAATTTCATCCCTGGGATCCGCAAAAACGCCCGGTACTTCACCCTCAGGGTAATTTTGGCGGCTTCGAGACCATGCATTACCGTTCCTACGGCGAATCGCAGGAATACATGCGTAAACCCGAAATCTTTATGCCCACCGAAATCTTACACGGCCTTTACGACGGCGGCCACGGTGCAGGACTTTGGGATTACTGGGAGATGATGTGTAAACATCCCCGCTGCGCCGGAGCCTTTCTTTGGGTGTTTGCCGACGAAGGCGTGATGCGTACCGACCAGAACGGCCGCATCGACAATTCGGGCAACTACGGCGCTGACGGCATCGTAGGGCCTCATCACGAAAAAGAAGGCAGCTTCTTCACTGTCAAAGAAGTTTGGTGCCCGGTACAAATCAAGGCGCTGGGCAGAACCACCTCCGGTACGGACAGGACAGAAGCCCTAAGGCAGGATCAAAACAGCTTTATTTCAGATCCTGAAGCTTTTACGGGAAAATTTAATATAGAAAACCGCTACGACTTTATTTCGCTGGAAGATTGCCGCATAAAATGGTCATTAGGCAATTTTGCCAAACCGGGAGATAAAAGCGGAGGTCACAACATTGTAAGCCGGGGCGAACAAGCCGGGCCCAAACTGGCCCCACACCAAAGCGGCGAGCTTCAACTTACGCTGCCGCCCAATTGGAAAGAAGCCGATGTCCTGTATGTCAGCATCATCAATCCCAGGGGCGAAGAAATATATACCTGGGGCTGGTACTGGAAAAGCGATCAGGATTATATCAGTGCTGCTCTGCCTGAACAATCAAAAGCTGCCTCCGCTAAATTATCACAAAGTCGTGAAGGGGATCTCCTGATTATAGAATCGGGTGCTACACGCCTGAGTTTCGACACCAAAACAGGCTATTTGAAAGAAATCAGTAAAGGGGACAAAAAGGTATCCCTTTCCAATGGGCCGCGTTTTGTAGCCGCCCGTCGCAGTGACCGCTCTATGGATGTGTTTTACAACCACGACGATAAACTGGCCAAAAGCAAGGAAAGAATTTACAAAGATATTTCAGGAAGCTCCACTTTGACCAGTTTCAGAGTAGAGGAACAAAAAGATAAAATTGTGTTCGAAGCAGATTATTTTGGGAATCTGAATAATGTTTGCTGGACCATCACCGATCAGGAAGAAATCACTGTTGATTACGAATACCAATACGAAGGAGTCGTTGAGCTGGCAGGCATTTGCTTTGATTATCCCGAAGAAAACGTGCAGGCTATGCGCCTCTTGGGCAAAGGCCCCTACCGGGTCTGGCAAAACCGTATGCACGGCACCCTCTTCAACGTTTGGGACAAGGAGTACAACGATCCCATCCCGGCTGAAAGTTTTGTTTATCCTGAATTCAAAGGCTATTACAACGACTGGAAATGGGCCGATTTCCAAACCACTCAGGCTCAGCTCTGGCTGGGCAACGGAACGCCGGGCAGTTATCTGGGCGTGTTTACACCCCGGGACGGACGCGACGCCCTGCTCTACACCCTTCCTCAAAGTGGAATCGCTGTGCTGGACGTAATACCCGGTGTACGGAACAAAGTCAATTCGACCGATCTGGTTGGCCCCTCCTCTCAGGCTAAATGGCTGAGCGGACCGCAAAAAGGCAGCCTGCAGATTCAGGTCAGATAAGACAGTATGATGCACATCCGGCTTTGGGGCCGGCAAAAAAAAGCTGTACATTTGAAGCAAACATAAAGACGATATGACTTTCAGCAAGAATCCCGCTTTCAGCAACGAGATGTTACCGGTGGAAATCGTTTTTCATCCCTCCTGGTGGCATAAGCATTGCGGCATCAGCTTTGACGAAGACTTCTTTTACCATCCGCTCAAAAGAGTAGAATCAGAACGCCGCATGGAAAAAGAATTGTATGAGCGCTTCGGGCAATACGGACTGGGAAGCGATC
>CAZNQD010000002.1:65241-86068 GCA_964575345.1 uncultured Bacteroidales bacterium | reverse complement strand
CGCATGGAAAAAGAATTGTATGAGCGCTTCGGGCAATACGGACTGGGAAGCGATCGCGACAAGGATCTGCCGCAAATCGGGGCCGTTCACAACGCAGCCGGTTATTTGCTTTCGGAAATGCTGGGCTGTGAAATTCGCTTTTTTGCCGACAGCGCCCCCCAGGTCATCCCCGCTCAAAAAACAGATCTGAGCATTGATGTAGATACAGCCTTTGCCTGTCCGGCTTTTAAGAGGCTCGAAAAACTGATGTCCGAACTCAAAAGCCGCTTCGGCTATCTTAAAGGCGACGTAAACTGGGGAGGAATCCTGAACCTGGCCATGGACCTGAGAGGCGAAGAAATATTGATGGATCTCTGCCTGCAGCCCGAAGAAGTAAAGCTGTATTTTAAAAAGATAGCCGAACTGATTGAGCGTTTTTTCTGTTTTATCCAAAAAGAAACCGGCAGTAATTCCATTTCGGTAAACCGGAATGTTATCAACATAAGGCCGGCCGTTTACCTGCATTCGGAATGCTCCCATACCATGATTTCGGAGGAACAGTACGAAGAATTTCTGCTCTCCTTCGATGTGGAATGGAGTAAGAAATACCGTCCTTACGGTGTGCATTACTGCGGCCCCGATCCCCACAGGCACGCTGCCCAAATGGCAAAGATTCCCCATCTCGACTTTCTGGATGCCGGCTGGGGCGGGGATTTGGCCTGCCTGCGCAGTTATTTGCCCTCTACATTTATCAATATTCGTCTGGATCCCGTAAGCATTAATACGATGAGCTGCGAGACCCTGGAAGGACATATCCGCAGACTGGTCAAAGATTGCGCCAATCCCTGGTTAACTGGTATTTGTTGCATCAATATGGACGATAAAGTGACCGACGATAAGATTCATACGATATTTTCGACAGCCGCACAATTGCGTCGGGAATATCGTTTGTAAAGCCCCCGAAAATTGATTTATTTTGCAGTCTGTCATCAGACATTATTTTAATAATTACAACATGGAAGAACTTTTGGAAAAAATCGCTTATTGCGTTGAATACGGTAAAATAAACCTGGCCTCGCCCTACCCTCCCGACATGAGAGGCCGGGAAGGTGCTGACGAATACACCAAAAAGGCTCTGGAACAGGGCGTTTCGCCCAACGACATCCTGACCAAAGGATTAATAATCGGTATGGGAAAAATCGGAGTTAAATTCAGAGAAAACAAAGTATTTGTGCCCCAGGTGCTGATGTCTGCCAGAGCTATGAGCACCGCCATGAATCACCTAAAACCCTTTTTCAATTCCGGCGCTGTAAAACGCAAGGGTAAATTCATAATAGGTACCGTCAAAGGCGACCTGCACGACATTGGCAAGAATCTGGTAAGCATGATGGTCGAAGGCAGTGGCTTCGAGGTAATAGACCTGGGAGTGGACGTCCCGGCCGATAAATTTATCGAAGCCATCCAAGCCCATCCCGGTGCTTACGTAGGCATGTCTGCCTTATTGACCACCACCATGGTGAGCATGGAAGAAATAAACAAAGCCATCAAACAGGCCTCGCCCCAAACCATCACCTTTGTGGGAGGAGCCCCTGTAAACAATGAGTTTTGCAAACAAATCGGCGCGGACTATTACACTCCCGATCCTCAGGGCTTGACGGAGATCCTGACAACACTGGTTGCATAATTAATTATACGACAAGAAATTAACCGGAGCTATCAACTCCGGTTTTTTTGTGCCTATATGTTTAATGTTAAATCTTTGTTTTTATTGTGTTAATATGATTACGGGGTTTTGATTAATGATTTCTTTGCTTTTATTTTGCATCGGATTAATCCTGGAGATAGCCGAAAAGCCAATAAAGAGTAGGCCTTATCATATAAATCTTACACATCATGAAAACACTTGAAATGACTATGAAGGTAGTGGAAGATCGTTCCGCTCCTCTGATGCTGACCGAACGCAACCTTCCCGGAATGTGTTGCTGCACCTGTTGCTGTTCCTGTTGCTTTGGCACCGGCGAGGGCAGCGGCGGAACCTCCACGGTAACTACACCGAGTAATCTTGGTGAATCCTTAAGCTTAAACAAGGACATTTAGGTTTAACCAATCTGTTGTTTTTGATTCAGGCTTAGTATAGGGAGAGGCGTTCAGGGCTTATGCCTGTGAGCGTCTCTCCTGAACAGCCGAGATACTTAATACAATGAATTACTAATACAATGAAAATCAAAATACAAAACATGGACATCTGGGAATGCAAAGATGCCATTTACTGCAAGCGTTCTGATGGAAATCTGATAAAAATCCAAAGCAAAGCCAACCATAAAATTATAGAGGTTTTGAAGCATCTTCGCAGTACAGCCTCGCTGGAAGCTTTCCAATCGGAATTTGTCAGTAAAACAGAGTTTTCAGAAATTATAAAATTTCTACTAAGCAACAATTTGATATACAGAGAGTGTGATCGAAAAAAGCAATTAAAGAAAATTGGCTTCTACGGGAACAAGGATGTATTTAAGCATTTGGGTACTGACCTTAAAACAGAACAGTTCGAACTCAATTTTAATCCAGTATTCGAGAACAATAATGTGCAGGGATTTCATCTGATTCTGGCCATAAGTCCGGTATTTGACCACTATTCGCTGCTGCAGGATCTTTCGTACCGGAGCTACAAAAGCATGATACCTGTTCTGTATGTCGAATTCTCGCCCAGCACTCTTATTTTGGGGCCGCTGGTCGTGCCAGCCATGAATACACCTTCGCTCAGCTGCTACATGAAACGCAAGGCTGTCAATTTGTCCAGTCTGGCTCTTTATTCGGAATTTATCCTGTCCGAAGAAAAACAACGTTGCCATAACGTCGATATACGCTCCTATACCCATTACCACGCGGGTATGCAAATGATCATGACCGAACTGGAGCGTTTCTGGAGTTTCAAAGGTAAATTATCAACTCACCTGATGGGAAAATCCTATACTATTGATTTTCTGCAATACAAAACCGAAGAAACACAAATTCTTAAAGATCCGGCTTCCCCTTTATTCAAAGGCACAGTCTTCAGCCCCTTTAATGCCTGAGAATGAAAACGATTTGTCATACTTCAGCGGGCTTGCTAAGCGAGGCCATGATAACAATTCCCAATCGCCGTTTTATGCCGGCCGATCTGGTGCAAAGCGTAGTATCGGGTAAAAACCTGGACTGGATGAGTTGCCGTCGCAAGGAGATCCAGGGCAGTTCCATCGCCTTTGACAAAGAGCAAAGCTATCGGGGAGCACTGGGAGAATTTCTGGAACGCTATGCCTGCGCTTCTTATACTTCGGAAGATTTCAAGGTGAGCAGCTTTTCCGAACTTTCCAGAAGCGAACCCGTATTGACACCTGAACACTTTCGCTATTATTCCGATGAACAATACGAAAGGCTCCGGGACTTGAATGTGTACCCTTTGGGAGAAGACGATCTCATTGAATGGACTGAATGCTGCGACCATATTACGGGAGAGTCGTGCTGGATGCCCGCTTTTAGCATATATATGCCCTACTTCAGCAAGATTAAAAGCCCTCACAATTATATGATAGGCACTACTTCTACCGGAACTGCAGCCGGTAAAACAGGCCGGGAGGCATTAATAAGCGGTTTTCTGGAATGTGCCGAAAGACATGCTTTCGCTTTGTTCTGGTATCACCAGGATGCTTTGCCTTATCGCTCTTACACGACAGAACTCATTTTGAGGCATTACCATAAAAACAAAACGCTTTGCAGGCTCTTTCAAAATCGGGCTGTTCAAATCAAGAGTTTTGACCTGTCGGCTTTTTCCCCTGTGGAATGTATGGTGGTCTTTCTCTATTTCCGCTATAAGAACAAGATTTACCAATCATTGGGCTGTGCAGCGCGTTTCAGCAAAACTCAGGCTCTGATCAAAGCCTGTCTGGAAGCATATCAGGGCATAGAATACGCGATCAGCCTGAGTGAAAAGCATTTATTACCGGATGAACCGGATCTTAACCACATTGACGATTTCGACAAACATTTTCATTTTTACAATCAATATCCCCAATTCAGAAAAGAAGCACCTATACTCAGAGAGGCTGCGCGTTTTGATTCGGGTGATGAAAAAATCTATCGTGCTGATCCCGACAATAAATGCATGGATTTTACCCTTCACGAACTCAAAAAAGTCGGACTTAAACACCTTGTTTACAAAGACATAAGTCCGCCTGACGCAGAAGAACTGCAATACAAAATTTTGCGGGTAGTAACTCCCGGCTGGTCTTTGTTGACCGGTAATCACAACTGGCCTTTTTTTGGATATTGCCTCAACGGCAATCAGGCCTTATTCACAGCTTATCCTCATCCCTTTCCTTAAACTAATCAGTATGAAACAACTCTTTTTATTGCCTTTGTTTGCCCTGGCATTACCTCTGCAGGCAAAGAACTTACAAACAGAAATCGACTCCGCATTTATTCATTATTTCAATACCGGCAGGATGGAAGAAATCGACCAAGTTATCAATATTCTCCAGATGGAGAACAAAAGCTCAAACAATCGCTACCTGAATTACTGGACAGCCTATGGCCGATACAAAAAGTCGCTGTGTGCCCAATCCAATCCGGCCGAAGAATTTCAGAAAACAGCCCGGATTGAATTGTCCGAAGCCCTGCATTGTCTGAATAAAATCAAAAACAAAGAATCGGAGGACTACGCTTTATTGTCCATCCTAAAAAATTACAGCGTGGCTTTTGTCTCAGCCATCAAAATTCCCTTTGTAAGCGGAGAAGCCAAAAAATATGCTCAAAAAGCCATCGATATGGATCCCCAAAACCTCAGGGCCTACCTGGCTTTGGGCATCCGGGATTATTACACTCCGGCTGTTTACGGAGGAAAAACTCAATTCGAAGAGCTATTTTTAAAAGCCATTTCACTCCGCGACAAATACAGCGACAATCCCAACGATCCCTCCTGGGGCAAAAACGATGCCTACTATTATTTGTTGGATCATTATTGCCGCAAGGATATCGAAAAGGCCAGGCTCTTATTTGCCGAGGCTCTGAAGCTTTACCCCGATGATCCCAGAATCCTTCAATTCAAGTAGAAACCATGGATGTTGCCAATCTTTTTTACGAACAGGGGCTGAGCCAGTACGCACTGGATTTTATGCAAAGTTCCTCCATGACTTCTTTTAATCAGCTGGAAAATGCCCGACGGATTCAAAGTATAATGAATATTCCCTATTACAGCCGGCAAATTATTGCCCATACTTTGGAAAGGGGAACTACGGAAAGGATAAAGCTGAATGCTTTATTTAACGAAGAAAGCATTGCTTTGCGAACTATGCAGATTAAACGCAAAAGCAGTCGTTCCTTTCATGAGCACATTAGGCTGGAAGAATTGGCCAACTTGCTGCTGAGTTCCTATTTTATTACCGAACGCTTCGAGAAACACAGCCACCATTTGTCGCGCAGGAGTATCCCCTCGGGCGGCGCCCTTTATCCGGTAGATTTGTACTACATCAATCTGAATACCATTGGCTTACAAAAAGGTATTTATGTTTACAATCCCCACGAAGAAGCATTGGAGTTATTGCAGCCGGCAGTGAGCAAAAAAATCTTCTTTCGCCAATTGAGAAAATGTTTTCCGGAAGCAGTGCTGGGTTCCTGGAATCTGGATATGATTTCCGGTATCGTTGTTTTTGGAGGAGTGTTGAACAGATGTTCCTGCAAATACGGCGACCGGGGCTTGCGTTTTGTATTGATGGACGTGGGTGCTCTCTGTCAGAATTTGCATTTGTCGGCAGTAACCAACGGACTGGCCTGCTGCGCCATAGGCGGTTACATCGACCAGCATCTGAATGATTTCCTGGGTTTTAAGCAACCCGACGAAAGCGCTTTGCTCAGTATGTTTATAGGTAAATAACAGGATTATGAAAACAGCAGCCTGGCAATGGAACGAAGATTTTTTGATTTTTGATAAAAACGCTTCGGAATTGATCCTGAAAAACGACAACAACGGTGCTTTGGTGAGCTTGTCCGAAGCGGAATACACTTTTTTACAATGTTACAGTATTGAGAATGATTATGAGAAGGTCTGCCGACTTATGCAAGATTACCATATAGAAAAAGACTTGTTCGATACACTCACCAACAAAGCCCGCCAACTGGGCCTGCTCATTCGGCCGGACAAGATCAAAAAGACTCCGGGAAGAAGTTCCGGTTTTAAAATAACAGCATATTTCCTTTTTGTCCGCTTCCTGGGAATAATCGGGAAACTCTGCGGGCTGAAGCTCATTGCGGAGTGTAAGGGTAATCTGCGCTTTTACAAATTATGCTCTCTGGACCTCAGCAATACTGTCTTGCGTAAAATGGCCCTTTCTGAACGACTACAAAAGATTTTGCTGCCACTCTATCTCTTGATGATGGTTTTGTTGAGCAATTTATTGTGGCTGATGCCGGGGGCTGAAATACGATTTTCCGGTTTCGGAATGACTCACCTTCCGGTTCTCGGATTTTTTCTGCTTTTGGTACTGAGTATTTTTGTTTGTCTGTTTATCCACGAAACAGGACATTATATTTGCTACAAGCGTTACGGAGGGAAAAGCAACAGCATGGGCCTGGGGCTGATGTTTCTGGTTTTTCCGGTCATGTATACACACATTGACCAAGTGCAGTTGTGGCACGATAAGCGACGAAAAATCAAACTCAGCCTGGCCGGAATTCTGATGGATGTCCTGATCATGCTTCTATTGCTCAACATTCTGTCCCATTACCACCAACCCGATGTGTTTGCTTTGCTTACAGCCTGCTTGTTTTATTATTATGCGGTTCAATTGTTGAGCAATCTGAATATGTTTTTTCCAGGCACAGACGGCTATTATGTGTTTGAGGACCTGATTGGCGAAGAACGTTTGTTTGGCAATTCTTACGAATGTTTCAAAGGCTTTGTAAAACACCCTTTCTCAGAAAAAATATCCCTGAAGCGCTTTGGATATTTGCTGTTTTTTTTGATTGCCTGTATCAATATCAGCCTGTATTGGTTTATGATTGCGGCTTTAATGACATTTCCACTATGGTCAAACCTGGTTTTATCCTGAGCCTTGCCTGCCTCTTACCTTTGTGTATTCAGGCCCATTCCTTGCTCGAGGGTAGGGTCTGCGATCAACACGGAAACGGCCTTTTTTCTGTTCTTGTTTGTTTAAAACAACTGGACAATTGTTGCTGTTACTCCGACACCAAAGGGTACTTCAGTCTGGATATACCCGATACGGCAACAGACGACAGCCTGTTCCTCTTTTTTGTAGGATACAAACCCTTGAATATTCCCCTGAAAGGCCTGGATTTTTCATCTTTTACAGAGCTTAAATTACAGGAAGACAACCGTATGCTGACGGCTGCTATAATTGAACACAACCCCAGGCTTAGCGAAGAATTTTCTTTACAGAAAGTAGATAAACTGGATATATATTTGTCTCCGATCTCAGACGGTGATCCCCTGAAAGCCCTCAGTTTTTTACCGGCTTCGAGCAACACTGCCGAAAATGCCAATCCTGAATTCAGGGGCAGCCCGGCCTCCGCAGCTCAAGTACTGCTCAACGGAATAAGTATTACGGCACCGGTCCGTAATACCCAACTGAGCGGCATGGGTAATTTCAGCCTTTTCAATACCGAATTGATCGAAGATATGACTATCTATGCCGGGAATCCGCCACTAAGCAGGACAAACGCGCTCTCAGGCCTGGTGGAGATTCATACCTGCAACGAAATGGAAAAGGACGAAACACAACTGTCTGTATCGATGGCCAATGCTGGTTTATTCAGGGCGCAAAGGCTGGGCAAAAAAGCTTTTGTTCAATGCTACGCCAATCATCAGTTTTCTGAGCCCTATTTGTTTTTCAATCCCGGCGGCAACAGGATAAAAGCTTTTCGTACTGACGATGCCGGTCTGAATTTCAGATGGAACAAAAAGGCTGCTTTTATTAATCTTTATAGCTACGGTATCAGCGAAAGCTTCCTGGCCGAAGACTATGCCTTTGGCAAAAAAGTAGGCACTACTGCGCAAAAAATCAGACAATTCAATGTTTTTAATCTTGGCTGGCACAAAGGCTGCTCTTACCTGGAATTTAATTTGGGTAATAATTTGAGCCGCTCTGATTTTGGCTTGGGAGTTTTGCAGTCGGTTCAAAAAGAACGGGAATGGAAAACTTCCCTGAATCTGAAATTTCTTCCCTTTGATTTTCTTTTGTTGCAAACAGGCCTTGCGGCCGAGTATTTATCTCTGGATTTTAAAACCGACAAACCTGCATTTGCTTTTTCCATGTCCGACTCGGTGCCCATGCTGCATCAGGACACAAGCATTACTTGCTTTATTCCCGAAGCCGTGCTTTATGCCAAACTTCAGTTGCCAGGACAAATCACTCTGGGCTTGGGCCTAAGAAAAAAAATCCTCTCGGACAAACTTCCTGCTTACCTTTCGTATCAGGTAAATCTCAGAAAGAAGTTTGAGGAAGAACACAGTTTTCTGCTCAGCGGCGGAAGCTACCAGGCCTGCTTTTATCCTGTTTACCGCTATACCCGCTTCTCGCTCCAAACATCGCGACAATTGTCGCTGGAGTATACCTATCAGGGAGAGCAGCTGTATATTCAGCTTGCTGCTTACTGTAAGCAGGAAGAGTCGCCCACTTATTACGGCCCGGAATACAGAATGAAAATACTGCAACGCAAGATACGGGGATTGGAATGCTCGACGGAATACGAATGGAGCAGATTCCGGGCCTCTTTTTCGTATACTCTGCTTAATGCCGGCATCAAGGCTGACAGTAGTTGGCATAAAGCCGAAAACGACTTGCCCTGCTTTCTTAAAGCGTATTTAAGTTATACAGGCAAACACATGCTAAGCCTTTCCTGCAGCGGTGTATATAGAACAGGATTACGCTATACGCCTGCGGAAAGCGGCCGTTATGTTGCAGAGGCCTACGCCTTTGAACCTCAATTCGGAACTTGTAATTCTCAGAGATACAATACTTATTTCAGACTGGATGTAAGCCTGAATCAGGTGATCTTCGGAAAGAATCAACGCAGGCTGGTACTCTTTGCTACTGTAGGGAACATTCTGAACCGAAAAAACCAGAAAGCCTCTCTTTATTCGCCCGATTATTCAACCAGAATAGCCTTTTCACACTACCAGGGCCGTACCTATTACCTGGGAGCCCAATTCAGCTTTTAACGGCTTTGTGCAATACTATGCGGATGCAGGCACCCTTGCCCGGCTCGGAGCTTTTGACGAAGATTTTGCCTTTGTGGTACTCTTCGACAATTCGTTTTACCAGCGACAGGCCCAGCCCCCAGCCGCGTGCCTTGGTGGTAAAGCCCGGTCGGAAAATGGCTTTGAAGTGTTTTTTGGGTATGCCTTTGCCGTCGTCGCAAACATCGATAAAGACTTGTTTTTTCTGTTCGCTCACTACGATATCTATTTGTCCCTCACCGTTCATGGCATCGATGGAGTTTTTGCACAAATTCTCGATGACCCATTCAAACAAAGGGATATTCAACAATACCGACAATTCTTCGTTGGGAAAATGCGTACGGAAACGAATCTTTTGCGAGCTTCGTCCCCTGAGGTAATGGACCGCGTTGTCCACCACCGGAGCCAGTGTATGGTATTCGGCATCGGGCCTGGAGCCTATTTTGGAGAAACGTTCGGCAATGGTGCGCAAACGCTGCGTGTCTTTTTCCATTTCTGCCAGCAGAACGGGATCAATCTCTTTGAGCTTGAGTAATTCCACCCAGGCTAAAAGCGACGAAATGGGTGTTCCCAGCTGATGCGCCGTTTCTTTGGATAAACCCACCCATACGCGGTTTTGCTCCGATCTCTTGAACACGGTGAGCGAAACCAGGGTGACGGCCAGAAAAACAAACATTACCCCCAATTGCACAAAGGGAAAATAACGGAGCTTTTTCAATAAATCGGAATCGTCGTAATATACGTACTGCGAGCTGTTTTCGTCTAATTTTACCCGAATATGCCTGTTTTTTTGTATCAAATGTGCGGCTTTTATCTCCAGGTCGGCCTCTGGATTTTTTTTGGACAAATTCAGATTGGCATAGCTTTGAATATTGTTCTCGTCGTCGGTGAGAATCACCGGGATGTTGGTGTTGCCTTCGATTACTTTCAGGGTGAGGGTGTAATCAAAACGAACATCTTCTTCGCCAGGCTGGGGTTCCTGGGCCAAAAGCCGTATAGCCTCGGCCCAGAGCTCGATTTTTTTCTGTTCTTCAGCGGCCAGTTCTTTACCCAGGTTGTTCGAAAACCAGGTGGAAGCAACTATGATTGCCAGGGCGACCAGGAAAAATACAAGACGGAATAAGGAAGAAGAATCTCGGTTAACAGCCATAGTATTTATGATTTAAAGATAAAAGCTTATTTAAAGATCGAGCTCTGCCAGCACAGGGCAATGGTCGGAATGCATGGCCCCTGAGCGTATAGCCGCCCCTTTCAGCCTGGATTCCAGTGTCGTTGTAATCCAGTGGTAATCGATTCTCCAACCCAGGTTTTTGGCTCTGGAACCGGCTCTGAAGCTCCACCAGGTGTATTTTTCGGGCGAAGGGTCAAACTGTCTGAAGGTATCAATCAGGCCGCTTTGAGCCCAATCGTCCATCCAGGCTCTTTCTTCGGGCAAAAAGCCGGAATCGTTTTGATGTCGTTCGGGGTGATTGATGTCTATTGGCTTGTGGCAAATATTAAAATCTCCGCAAATCAGCAAATGGGGACGTTCTTTGCGCAGCTCCCCGACAAATTCGATAAAATCGGACAAAAATTCCATTTTGAATTCCTGCCGCATATCGCCCATACTGCCCGAGGGCACATAGACACAAAGAACGCTGAAATCGCCGTAATCGGCTCTGAGCACCCGGCCTTCGCTGTCGTATTTGGGATTGTTCATGCCCACCACAATCCTGTCGGGTTGCTGTTTGGATAAAATAGCTACGCCGCTGTAGCCTTTCTTCACTGCAGAATGATAATAGCAATAAGGGTAACCGATTTCCCAAAACACCGAAGAATCAATTTGGTCGGGCCGGGCTTTGGTTTCCTGAAAACAGACCACGTCGGCCGCTTCTTCCCGCAAAAAGGCTGTTAACTCTTTGCTCAGGGCCGATCGGATACCGTTCAGGTTGTAAGAGATGATTTTCATACTAAGTGTTCAAATTTGCCCTGATTGCTCGCTGACAAGATTGGTTTTGAATTTCTGAAACATTTCCGAGGCAAAAATAAAGTCATTCAATTCTGGGCAATTCGAGATAAAAATTTTTTCTTTAGGTCCCTCCCAGGCTTTTTCTCCCTTGTGAATAAATACAATATGCTCGCCCACGCTTAAGACCGAATTTAAATCGTGGGTATTGATGATGGTGGTCATCTGAAATTCCTTGGTCAATTCAACAATCAATTCGTCAATTTTGATGGCACTCAGAGGATCCAGGCCCGAATTGGGCTCATCGCAAAACAAATATTTGGGATTCAACGAAATAGCCCGGGCAATGGCAGCCCTTTTTTGCATTCCTCCGCTCAATTCAGAGGGATACATATCGAAAACATTGTAAAGGCCAACTCTCTCGAGACAAAAACGGGCTCTGTCTTGTTGCTCTTTATCGTTTTTATCGGAAAACATTCGCATGGGGAAGAGCACATTTTCGACAATGGTAAGAGAATCAAACAAAGCCGAACCCTGAAAGAGCATGCCGATTTCGCTGCACAGTTGCATCTTTTCTTTTTTAGTCATGGCCGCGAAACTTCTGCCGTCGTAAAGTATATCGCCCGAATCGGGAGTGTGCAGGCCTACTATACATTTCAATAAAACCGTTTTGCCCGAACCGCTTTGCCCAATGATCTGGTTGATTTTTCCGCTGTGAAATTCAGTACTGATGTGTTTTAATACACGCTCATCACCAACGAAAGATTTACTTACATCCCTGACTTCGATCATAGCAATAATAATTGAGTTAAAATCACGTCAGCCAGCAGGATAAGCACACTACAAGTGACAACGGCCATGGTACTGGCTTTACCAACTTCGAGGGTGCCTCCGCGCACATAATAACCCCAGTAGGCCGATACAGAGGCAATAATGAAGGCAAAAACAGCCGCTTTTATCAGAGAGTAATACACATACCATTCTATAAACCAATATTGTATACCATAAATAAATTTTGAGGTGGTAATGATGTCGGTAAATAAGGCAATCAGGTATCCGCCCAACATTCCGGTAAACATACTGAATACTACCAGAATGGGAACATAAAATACTACAGCTGCAATTTTGGGCAAAATAATGTAGTTGGCAGAATTCACTCCCATAATATCCATGGCATCAATTTGTTCCGAAATTCGCATCGTTCCTATCTGAGAAGCTATATTCGATCCGATATTTCCCGAAAGGAACAAACATAAAACCATAGAGCAAAATTCAAGCAACAAGGTATCGCGGGTAACCAGGCCCACGGTATAAGAAGGTAATATTGGATTTTCTATGTTATTCTGAGTCTGAATGGTCATAACAGCTCCCATAAAAAGGGATACAATCAGGGTAATAAAAAGAGAGTTGACGCCTAGTAAATCTATTTCTTTAAGTGTCTGCTTAAGAAACACCCCCAGGCGTTGAGGTTTGGAAAAACACCTGTACATAAGTTGGGAATACCTTCCAACATGATAAAGTGGTTTCATAATTTATTTCATTCTAAAATTTAAATCTACACGATTACTAACACCCAGTTCCTCGCTTTTCTTAACCGGAGCAGCTGCAGATACAATCAGGGTATAATCTCCCCTGAGCAATTGTTTTTTCCCCTTATCGTCTATCGAAGTCATGGCATCGGGGCTGATTTCAAATTCCAGGAGCTGAGATTGACCGGGCTCAAGTTTAACCCGCCTGATACCAATCAGGGAACTGAAGGGGCCAGTGCTCCCTGCCCCGGGTTTGCTGAGATAAAACTGTACCACTTCTTCTCCCGGACACTTGCCTGTATTTTCGACGCTGATTTCCATCTTCAGGGGCTGGCCTCTTTTGACGGTGGCCGATTCCAGCTGCGCATCCCTGTAAGCAAAAGTGGTATAACTCAGCCCATAGCCAAAAGGATACAGGGGATCCTGAGTCATATAGCGATAGGTCCTTTCTTTCATGGAATAATCTTCGTAGGGCGGTAACTGATCTACCGACTTAGGAAAAGTAACCGGCAGCCTGCCGGAAGGATTTACGTCTCCAAATAAAACGTCACCCAAGGCATTTCCGCCTTCCTGGCCCGGATACCAGACAAACAAAAGGGCGTCGGCCAGTTCTGCCACTTCGGGCATGGTAATGGGGCTGCCTCCGGTCAGGACTACAATAATGGGTTTATTGTTGTTGCGACGCAGTTTTTTCAAATAACTCACTTGATTTTCGGGCAAGTTCAAATCGGGGCGATCGCCTTTGTGTGCAGAAGCTATGGATTCTCCTTCCTCGCCTTCCCTGAGCGGAGTGACTCCCAGCACAACGACCATGGCCTCCGCTTTTTTGGCGTCGTTTGTGGTCCAGTCTATGGGATTCAGGTTGTCACCTTCCATCATAATACCGGGCTTGTAATCGCATTTGCTGCCCGGGTTCAACTTTGCCACAATCCCTTCTAAAAAAGTAGAAAGCGAAGAACTCAGACCGTAATAATTTCCCAGCAAGACATTGGCATCGGCGGCAAAAGGCCCTGTTATGTAGAGACTGCGAATATTTTTATCCAAAGGCAACACCCCTTTGTCGTTTTTGAGCAATACTATGGATTTGCCGGCTGCCTCTCTGCTCAGAGCAAGGTGAGCAGGCGACTCAACCACTTCGGGGCCTATATTGTTGTAGGGATTGGCCGATGAGGGATCAAAGAATCCCAACTTCATTTTGGTCTTCAACAGAGGGCGGATTAAATCATCTGTAGTGGCTTCTGTTATCAGCCCTTGTTCGATAGCTGCACCTAAATGCTGATAGACCGAACCGCAATTTACATTAAGACCAGCTTTTGCCGCCATGGCAGCTGCCTGTTCGGGAGTTTGTACCACCTTGTGTGTAGTATAAAAATCCCGGATTGCTCCGCAATCCGACACGATATGTCCCTCAAAGCCCCATTGTTGCCTGAGTATAGTATCCAAAAGCAAGGCGCTGCCGCAAGCCGGCAAACCATAGACCCGGTTGTATGCTCCCATTACTGCTTCCACTTTGGATTCTTTAACCAGGGTTTCAAATGCCGGTAAATAAGTTTCGTAAAAATCCCTGGCAGAAGGATGGGCATCAAATTCATGACGCAATGCTTCGGGGCCGGAATGTACAGCGTAATGTTTGGCACAGGCTGCTGTTTTAAGGTAGTCGGGGTCGTCTCCCTGCAAACCGCGTACAAAAGCCGCTCCCAGTCGCGAAGTCAGGTAGGGATCTTCGCCGTAGGTTTCCTGCCCCCTGCCCCAGCGGGGATCACGAAAGATATTTACGTTGGGAGTCCAAAAGGTCAGGCCGGAGTATTGTTCGTAACGCTCCATAGCCCGGGATGCATTGAACTTGGCCCGGGCTTCGTCCGAAATGGCTGAGGCCACTCTGAAAATCAAGTCTTCGTCGAAAGTCGCCGCCAGGCCGATGGCCTGCGGAAAAACGGTAGCCCTGCCGTTTCGGGCAACACCGTGCAATGCTTCGCTCCACCAATCATAGGGTAATATGCCCAGGCGTTCAATACCCGGTGCTCCGTTGACCAACTGGGCACATTTTTCTTCCAAAGTCATTTCGTATACCAGCAATTCTATACGTTCATCCACCGACAAAGCGGTATCTTCCCAAGGCCGGCTGACCAGGGAATTCATGTATACCTCGAGATTGGTATAAGACGGACTCAGCTGATACAGGCTGCCGTCTGCAGTATCATTGAGATTCAGCCCCTTAAGCTTTTCCCATTCATCGGGCATGCCGTCCGCATCGGAATCCGCCGGCGCCGGAGCAGACTTGAGCACGGGCCAGCCGCCCAGCTGGCTTTGGCTGTCCACTATACCTGTGCCACCGTTCTGGTAATTGATGCAAATGCCGTTTCGGGTCTCTTCAACAATTCGCCTGTCAATGTCATCTCGTTTAAACGAGGCACCGGCATTGGCCAAAACGGCAAGATAAGCATCCCGGGCGCTTTGTGTGTTAATTTCAGCCATTTCAACCGGCTTATCAACTCTTAATTCGTTCAAGTCCCCTTTGAAATCTTCGTTGGGATGTATACCCAACCAGTTGTCCTGATTCACGGCTGCCAGCACAGACTTATTTTTTTGATTCAGGGCCGGAGAACTGTCGTCAAAAAAATTACCTGACACATAAAACCGGCCGGTTTCACCCTTGGGGTATTCAGGACTGACTTTGCCGACCCAGGGTGCAAAAATGCGGTTGATTAATTTTTTATTCTGAACAGTGGCATAGCCCGGTTTATAATAATTGTTTACCAGATTATAAAAGCCCCCTTCGCCTGCATAGGCACCATTGACCGGCCCCCAGTTGTAAATGACATTGTTACGGAAATCCACTCTTTCGTCCTGCGGTCTGTGAGTTTGCCGGCTTCCGTTAAAACGGGGAGTACGGCTGGTATGGTGAGCAATCAGATTGTGATGAAAACTCGCGGGTTGTCCGCCCCAAATGCCACCATAGCCATGTTCTCCTTTTTCGTGGATGGAGCTGGCCAGGCTTTCACTTATTATGCACCATTGCATGGTAAAGTTTTGATTATTATAGAAGGAGGCACATTCATCGGTACTCCAGCTCATGGAGCAATGATCCACAATAATATTCTTTTGGCGCATGGCACCCATGGCATCGTTTTGAGTGCCCCTCTCATCACCCATTCTGGAGCGTATATAGCGAACAATTACGTTATCGGCAGAAATCTGCAATGGATAATTTTTCAGACAAATACCCTGGCCGGGAGCAGTTTGCCCGGCAATGGTTAAATCGCCGTTAGAAATGACCAAATGGCGATTCAACGAAATAGTTCCATCTACAGCAAAAACCACCGTGCGTTTACCTTTTTGCTCCAAAGCCCATCTAAGGGTCCCTTCCGTTCCGTCGTCGTCCAGTTTGTTAACGATATATACCCGTCCTCCGGCGCCTCCGGTAGTGAATTTACCGGCTCCTTCGGCTCCGGGAAAAGCCGGAATGGTATCCCTGTGAGGAACCGGATAATTATTTAATTTGGCAAAAAGATTAAAACTCAAGAGAAAAAGTAGCCCTGTCAGACTTGTACGAAAAAAAGTTTGGCATTTCATGCTTATTGATTTATATTCAAATTTAATTTGCATTGAAGGACAAAAATAGCTCTTTTTGCCTTTAAATAAAGGAATAAGGCAAAAATATCACATTTATTAAATCAAGGCTAAGGCCAAACCGAAAATAGCTTCAATAATTACAAAAAAACTTATAAACAAGCCTGATTCACAACCAAACCACACATAAGTAATTATATTTGCGAACCTTAAAACTCTGAAGAAATGAAAAAGTCCAGCCTGATCACCCTTATCGCATTAGCTGCTCTCACCATTTTTTTAACTTGGTGGATTTATATACCCAATAATCCCTTTATTTACTCCTATTCACCTCTTGATCGAGAGGACCCTGTCGTTTTCAAGGGTGATTATGTCCTTTATAATAACAATAAATTCGTATTGGGTGACAAGACTTTTTTCATTGATGGCAATTTACCCGACAGGATTGTCAAACGTTATCCCTTTGTGTACAATTCTTTTAACGAGGCAATTAAAGACATCCGCGAAGGCAGCCCCGAAGAAGCAATGACTTTGTATATTGCTCCATATGTTTATTGGATAGACGATCCGAACGATCCTACAGAAAGAATCGGCGAAAATGGAGGAATCCCCTATGGCCTGGTTATTGACGAAAGCAATCTGCATTTTTACGGCCTGAGCAAAGATCCTCAACATGTTGTACTGGCATGCAACAGAGGGCAAACACAGGGAGCAGTGGGCAACTTTACCCTGTTTCGTTTCAACGGAGACAACATTCGCTGTGAAAATCTGACTATGGGAAATTATTGCAATGTAGACCTGATTTATCCGCTGAAAGCATCTCTCAACAGAGAGAAACGCTCCCCGGCCATTACTCAGGCTCAGCTGGCACTATGTAACAACAGCGACAAAATTTATGCCGGCAATTGTTCCTTTATAAGCCGATTAAACACCTGTCCTTTTGTAGGCAGCAAAAGAGCTTTTTTCGTTGATTGTCATTTCGAAAGTACCGACGATGCCTTGTGCGGCAACGGGGTCTATCTGAATTGCGACCTTGATTTTTACAGTTCTAAACCTTTCTGGAGTACACATGGCACCGGTGCCGCCTTTTTGAATTGCGATTTTAACGTAATCACCCGGCATGCCCAATACCTGACCAAAGTGGGCAGCCAGGTAGCTTTGGTCGATTGCCGCTTCAGAAACAACGGAGATTCCCTCTATCTGGGCTGGACTCAATACCCCAAAGACAATATGCGCTGTTACCAATACAATGTAAGTTTAAACAGCCGGGCTGTGCTGTTTCAATCCGACCGTCCTTACCTGACCGTAGATATGTCCGACCAGGAAGTATTAAAGGCTTACCGCTTTGAATACGAAGGGAAACCAATCTATAACACGTATAACTTGCTGCGCAGCAACGACGACTGGGATCCGCAGGGCATTAAAGAAATGGTGGCTGCTGCCTCTCAGAAAGACAATTTTGATTACAGCATGGTTCCCGTTCAACTGAGTGTAAAACCTCAGTTTATCGACCTCCAAACCGGAGAAAAAGCAGATACACTTTTTTATGCTGTCAATCGGTTCGGGGATTTTCCGGTTGCAGGAGCAGTCGAATGGTCTGTCAATCCCGAAGACGCCCGCTTCTTATACATTCGCAGGCTCAGAGACGGAAATTGCCTGCTGATTGGGAACAATCAGAGTGATGAAATACGAACTGTCGTAGTGGAAGCCAGACATTCCTCGGGACTAAGAGGGGCTTCTGTAATCAAGGTTTTACCAGGCATTCTTCCTGCTCCCCGTTTTACAGAATATCCTGTGTTGTCTGCCCCCGATCAGGGCATTATAAAGCTGAGTTATGCCCTGAACCTTGGAAACAGGGCAGACCAATCCCTTATTACCTGGTACCGCTGTAAAGACGCCCAGGGTACAGAGGCCATACCTGTTGCCGTCAGCCGGCTGAATCAACCGGAATATAGTTACACCCTCAGCGCCGGCGACGTCGGTTATTATCTTCAGGCCAAAATTGAGCCCAGGCATATAAGGAGCCTTCCCGGAACTGCCTTTACAGTTTGCAGCACTAAGCCGGTCACCAAAGAGGAGGTCTTGAACGCCCGGATTATTACAAACGATTTTCAGAATTTCCCCGCTGATACACAAAAGCAAATCCTGCCCGGTTTCTGGACAGTCGATGCCTTCAAACCGGCCGATACCGAAGCCTACAATTGGCAGGCAAATTCCGAGAACGCCTGGTTTTACGGCAGTGCCGAAGGCGGAGCAAGCGGAACCGGTTTTCTGCAAGGCCAAAAGGGAGCTCGTCTGTTGTACACACCGATCGAAGAAAATTACGGCAACATGGAAGTAAACATATTGGCCGACCCCTGCAAAACAGCCGGGCAGGGCTTTGGCAGCGCCACCGGTCAATACATGGATATTTACATAAAATTCGATACCAAAAGCCTGAGCGGTTACGGCCTGCGCATAGTCCGGACTCCAAAATACGCAAACGCGGTAGACTTTGTGCTGATGGAATACAACAACGGAATCAGCCGCGAAATCTCCGAAGCAGTCTCGGCTACATGCTTTCTGACGAATTGCAGCATAAAGCTCGTAACGGAAGGCAAGCTGTTGAAAGCCGAAATTTCCACTACTACGCCCAAACCATATAACAGCGATCCCGAATTGCCCCACGAAGTGAAGCTGGAAACAGAAATCACCGAAAACAACTTTGGAGGCAGCGGCATCCAGCACACCGGTTCCACGGGAGGCGGAGCTACCATGTTGCACAAAATGGACATTATTTATCACTAAAATCATCTTATGAAGCCTTTGTACTTATTATTGTCAGCAGGTCTTTTATGCCTTAATATCCTGGCAGGAGAACCCGTTGTCAGAGTGGACTTAAATATGTCCGGCCGTTCAGAATCTGAAGTCAACGAACCCGACTATACTCCCTGGGTTGTTGCCTCACAAAGCAAAGATTCTATCACACTGTCCGGAGTGGAGTTTATTCTTACCGCCATTTATCCCGAAGGTTCCCTGCTTAAAACCGGCTGGTCTAAATTACACATCCAAGCTCCTTATCTCGCCAGATTGGCCAACGATGGTGTTACCAATTCCTTCAGCGGAGGTGGAGATCTTGAACTGCGCATCCGGGGACTGGCTATAGGGGAACACAGCCTGCAAAGCTATCACAATACCTGGAGCAATCCCGACAACAATGTTTTTTGTCCCTTCAATGTCTATCTCAACGGCAAGCTGGTGCACGAAAACATTTTACGTTCCAACCGGGTTGAAGTCAATGCCTACGCTACTACTCTTTATACCAACTTTGAGGTGGAATACGAAGGCCAGGAAATGGTATTCCTGTTTGAATCGGATAAAGATTTTACCTCGACAGAAACTAAGGTGTCCGATCCCAACGTTCCAAAAGAGGTAGAAATCAGTGTAACCATCAACGGCTTTGAACTTAATACACCTCAAACGGCCAAACAGGCGACTCTCCCCTATCCTTCGGATAAAGATATGCATACCGAAGCCGACAGCGGTTTTTTGAACCTGAAGTGGCAACCTGCGGCCAACTCCGTTAAGAATATCCTCTATTTCAGTACCGATTCCCCGGCCGTGGCTTTAAGCGATTCCTCCTGTCTTTTGGCTGAACTCGAAAGACAAGACAGCAGCTATCGTGTCGGGAACCTCTACAGCATGAATGTTTATTATTGGAAAGTAAACCAGGAGGATGAAGCCGGCAACCTTACACAGGGACAGGTATGGAGTTTCCGCCCACGCCAGCTGGCTTTCCGGGGCGCAGAAGGTTACGGTCGACATGCCATAGGTGGACGGGGAGGCAAAGTAGTATATGTAACCAACCTCAACGACGACGGACCCGGCAGTTTCCGCGAAGCTGTCACCAACGACATTGGGCCCAGAACCATTTTGTTTAATGTCTCGGGGGTCATTCAGTTGGAGTCACGTTTGACTCAGAGTCAATCCAACATGACCATTGCCGGACAAACGGCTCCGGGCAAAGGGATCTGCATACGCTCAGCCCCTTTTGGTGTGGGAGACGAAAGCATCTGTCGTTTTTTGCGCGTCAGACTGGGAGCGGGAACTACTTTCGACGGCCTTGGAATGGCAGGAGGTGAATACAGCATTGTGGATCATTGCTCTATAAGCTGGACTATAGACGAAGCTTTCAGTTCCCGTAATGCTAAAAACATAACATTGCAAAGGACATTGATTTCAGAAGCCCTCAATATAGCTAACCATGCCAATTATCCCGAGGGCACTGCCCACGGTTATGCGGCCACTATTGGCGGAGACGTGGGTTCTTTCCACCACAACCTGCTGGCTCATTGCAACGGCCGCAACTGGAGCCTGGGCGGGGGCCTCGATGCTGCAGGCTATTACGCCGGCAGACTGGATATTTTCAATAATGTCGTATACAACTGGGGATCCAGAGCCACCGACGGAGGAGCTCATCAGGTAAACTTCGTCAACAATTATTACAAAAAAGGAGCTGCTACTTCACAAAACACCATACTTAGAGCTCAGCTCGAAGGTACCGGCAAAGGTTCACAAAGTTATTACTATGCAGGCAAC
>CAZNQD010000002.1:32918-65141 GCA_964575345.1 uncultured Bacteroidales bacterium | reverse complement strand
AGCTCAGCTCGAAGGTACCGGCAAAGGTTCACAAAGTTATTACTATGCAGGCAACGTAGTCGAAAACAAAGACGGAAACCTTGCCTGTGACGGAAGTGACAACACTTGCTCACGCACTTACGTTACTTCCGGTGATCAGGTAGTGGACTGGCAGGTGTTCGTTGATGAAGCCTTCTTTCCTTCCCATGCCCGGATCGAATCGGCCAGAGATGCCTATAAATCGGTACTCTCCGACGTGGGCTGTACGATGCCTGTTTTTGATGAACACGACCAACGCATTATCAACGAAACGCTTAACGGAAGTTATACTTATACCGGAAGTTTAAGCCAGAAAGGCGGTATTATTGATCATCAGGACGAAGCGGGAGGCTACGAAGACTATCCCGAAATTGTACGTCCCACAGATTATGATTCCGATCTGGATGGTTTACCCGACTGGTGGGAAAAGCTGCACGGCAGCAATCCAAACTCTGCCGATGGAGATTTCTCGGACAGCAATGCCGACCCGGACAGGGATGGCTATACTGCCCTGGAAGATTATCTTGAATGGATGTCCATCCCCCGCTTTTACCTATACAAAAACACTGCAGACACTATTGATTTGGCTCCTTTCGCTTTGGCTTACGACAAAAATCCTGTCTTTAGCCTTATAGAAGAAGCAGAAAACCTGCAGCTTAGTATCGAAAGCAGCATAGCAGTAGTAGTACCCGAAACCAATTTCGAAGGCATCAGCTATCTTGACTTTGAAGTCAGGGACGAAGACAACAGCAGCATACAACGCAGAATTGGCATCCTGGTGCAGGGAGACAACAACACAGCCTTGAGCAGCGAAACTAACAAGCAACAACTTGAAGTCTATCCTAAACAATTTAAACACCAAATCCACATCGACTGTTATTCTTCCAAAGACCAACAACTGAACGTAAGTTTGCACCAACTCAGCGGGACAGAGGTCTTTAGAAAGACATACACAGTGAATCAGGGCTCTAACCACCTCCAAATACTTTTTCCGGAACAACTCCCCGATCAGCTCTATCTCCTAAAAATCAAAGATCTCCGTTATGGAGAAATTAACGAAGTCATCAAATTAATAAAATCGTCCAATTGATGAAGATTAAAACCCTCAGCCTAATCCTTGGCTTATCCCTTATTAGCTGTTTACAGGCTCAATTCCCTGTTATTAAAATAGATATCAATCAATTTGGACGTCGATTGTCCGAAGTAAACGAACCGGGCTATACCTCATGGGTGGTTCCGGTAAGACAAAGCAGTAAAGCTGTTTTCTCAGGAATCAGTGTAGAGCTGAAAGCAACAGACTCAGATAGAGCAATACTCGAAACCGGCTGGTCCAAAATGCAGGTACAATCCCCCTATTTTGCCCGCCTGGCCAACGACGGCATCTCCGTTGCCGGCAGGGGAGCTCTGGAAATGCGCATAAAAGGACTGCCTCCCGGCCAACACAGTCTGCAAACTTTTCACAATTCCTGGAACAATCCTTCAAGCAATGGACCTGGACTGATATCGGTATACCTTGATGGAAAGCCGATCCATGAAAAGATAGAAAGAACCTGCAGAGTCGAAGACAACTGCCTGGCTACAATCTTATTAACTATGCTCGAAGTAGAAAGCAAAGAGCAGGAAATGGTTTTGACCTTTGTTTCCGAAGACGGCCAGGGAATTTGTCTGGACGGATTTGAGATAAATACTCCAGATCGCAGCAAACAAGCCAGACTGCCATCACCTGGCGACGGAGAGCTCCACGCCGATGCAGATAAGGGCTTCCTGAATTTGAACTGGCAAAAAGCTCCCAATGTACAAATCAGCAAACAATACTTGTATTTTGGCACCGACTCAGCCAATGTGGCAAGCATAGAAACAGGAAACAGCAAGCAGGCTGCAGCTGTTTTATCAGAAGCAGATTGTTCCTGGCTCGCTCAAGATCTGTATTGCCTGCAGCGATATTATTGGAGAGTCGATCAGCAAGAAGAAAACGGAAGCATTACCCGGGGCGATGTCTGGAGTTTTCAACCCCGTCGGCTGGCTTTCAGAGGAGCCGAAGGTTACGGTCGCTACGCTACAGGAGGACGCGGCGGAAAAGTGGTGGTGGTAAGCAACCTCAACGACGACGGGCCCGGGAGTTTCCGCGAGGCTGTCAGTCGGGACATTGGCCCGAGAACCGTCGTTTTTAACGTGTCCGGCATCATCACTCTTAAGTCACGTTTGAGTCAGGGGCACAGCCACATTACGATAGCCGGGCAAACGGCTCCGGGCAAAGGAATCTGTATTCGTTCTGCTCCTTTTGGCGTAGGCAGCGAAAGTATTTGCCGCTTTCTGCGTTTTCGTCTGGGCAGCGGAGCTACCGGGGACGGTTTGGGTATGGCCGGCGCCAATCACAGCATAGTTGACCATTGCTCCATCAGCTGGACCAGTGATGAAGCCTTCAGCTCACGTAACGCACGTAATATAACCCTGCAACGCACACTCATCTCGGAAGCTCTCAACCTGGCAGATCATAAAAATTATCCTCCGGGCACCGGACACGGCTATGCGGCCACCATAGGCGGGGATGTAGGTTCATTTCATCACAATTTGTTGGCTCATTGCTACGGCCGCAACTGGAGCCTGGGCGGGGGTCTTGACGGCAGCGGACATTATGCGGGCAAGCTGGATATTTTCAATAATGTGGTTTACAACTGGAGCGTTCGTGCTACCGACGGGGGTGCCCATCAGGTGAACTTTGTAAACAACTATTACAAAACAGGTCCTTCCACGACCCAATTCCATATGCTGCATGCCCAGCTCGAAGGTGTAGGAGCCGGCACACAAAGTTATTACTACGATGGCAACGTCATGGTTGATCAGGAGGGCAATACGCTATGTGATGGCAGCGACAATACCTGCGGCAGATTGTATAGCCTTTACAACGGACAAAAACTCAATTGGGAAGTCTTTGTGGACTCAGCCTTTTTCTCCTCTTTAGCCAGAATCCAGGAGGCAACTTTGGCTTATAAATCGGTACTCTCCGACGTTGGATGCAATTTGCCTTTGACCGACCAACACGATGAGCGTATTCTCCGCGAAACCTCAGAAGGCAGCTACACCTATTCAGGCAGCAGTAAAAGAGTGGCCATTGATGCTGAGTTTCCTGAATTGTCTTCGAAGGACCCCACAAAAAACAAAGGTATTATTGACCACGAAAAGGATGCAGGAGGTTACGAAGATTACCCTGAGACCCGACGTCCCGATGATTTTGATTCAGACAATGACGGCCTGCCCGACTGGTGGGAGAAACTGCACGGAAGCAATCCCCATTCTCCCAAAGGCGATTTCAGCGACAGTAACGCAGACCCTGATATGGACGGATTTACAGCTTTGGAAGATTACCTGGAATGGATGTCGGTACCTCAAATTTCGCTGGATAAGAATCAAAGCCTCACTATAGATCTCCCGGAATTCTTTTTTGGATTCAACAACAATCCGGTCTTTAAGATAAAGGGGGCAACTCAGGCTGAAGTCCATATTAAAGGAACCAAGGCCCGGATTAAAGCAAAAAACAAAACAAACGGCATCAGTTATTTCAATCTGGAAGTGATTGACGATGACGGTTATTCCATGCAAAGAACCATTGGATTACATATAAAAGAATAAAAAAACCCTTAGTAATTAATTATGAAAAAAAGACTATCATTTGTTTTAATTGCCTGTGCCTGCCTGGCAGCGACAGCGCAAAAACCAGTCATTAAAGTTGACCTGAACCAGACAGTACAGCCCTTTTACCTGCATCAGGTGCATCAACCCGGTTATGAATCATGGATAATACAGGGAGGCGTTGCAGATTCTGCCGTATTCTCAGGCGTAAAAATAGTTCTAAGAACTAAGAATAATCAGAATACGGAATTAACCACAGATTGGTCCAAAAAATATTTGCAATTTCCTTACTATGCCTTGCTCAGCAACGACGGAGTGACAACCAGCAACGACCAGGGCGGAGATATTGAAATGTTGATTTCAGGCCTGCCACGTGGCAGACATTCTATCCAGACTTTTCACAATACCTGGGGAAAAAGCGAAGAAAAAGACTTCAGCCCAATAAACGTATATGTGGATGGAAAACTGATACAAAATAAATTAGTATGCAGTAACCGGGTAGAACTTAACAGCGAAGCCACGAGTGTTTATACCGAAGTTAATGTCACTAACGAAAAACAGGTCATCTGCCTTTTGTTTGAATCGGACAAAACATTTACAGGCAGTGATGGTAAAATCAGTATTCAAAACGTCTGCATAGACGGCTTCGAAATCAACACCACCGACAACAATAAAAAAGCCCGTAAACCTGTTCCTGCAGACGGGGATATGCATGCCGACGCCGACGCCGGCTTTTTGAATTTGGAATGGGAAACAGCCCGTCAGGGAAATCCAAAAGAACAAGTGGTGTATTTCAGCCTCGACAAAGAGATGCTGGGAAGTCAGGCTAGTTTGCTGGCCAAACTTCCGGCCGGGCAAAACTTTTATCCTGTACAAGATCTTTACAGTTTAGACAGCTACTATTGGAGAGTCGACCTTGTAGACGAACAAGGCAATTTAACTCAGGGAGATGTCTGGACATTCCGGCCAAGGCAACTTGCCTTTGAAGGAGCTGAAGGTTACGGTCGATACGCTACCGGAGGCCGGGGTGGAAAAGTAGTGGTGGTAACCAACCTTAACGACGACGGGCCGGGCAGCCTGCGGGAAGCCATCACCAACGACATTGGCCCGCGTACCATAGTGTTTAATGTGTCCGGAGTGATAGAATTAAAATCCAGGTTGGTGTTAAATCAACCCTTCGTTACCATTGCCGGCCAGACTGCTCCTGGTAAAGGTATTTGCATTCGCTCGGCGCCTCTGGGTATAGGTAGTGAGGGCATTTGCCGTTTCGTGCGACTACGCCTCGGCGCAGGTCAAACATACGACGGCATGGGCATGGCCGGAGCCAACCACAGCATCATTGACCACTGCTCCATCAGCTGGACCATAGACGAAGGTTTCAGTTCACGAGGCGGCAAAAACTTCAGCCTCCAACGTACTATGATAGCAGAAGCTTTGAATATTGCCGGACACAAGAATTACGGCGAAGGCTCCGGCCACGGTTACGCAGCAACTATTGGCGGTGACATCGGCAGTTTCCATCACAACCTGTTGGCTCATTGCAACGGACGCAACTGGAGCCTGGGCGGAGGGCTCGATCCCTACGGAGCCTATGCCGGCCGGATGGACATCTTTAACAATGTAGTGTACAACTGGGGAACAAGAGCCACCGATGGTGGAGCTCATCAGGTGAATTTTGTCAATAACTACTACAAGAAAGGCCCGGCCACCTCGCAGGACATCATTCTCAAAGCTCAGCTGGAAGGACTGGGTTCCGGTTCACAGAGTTATTATTACAAAGGCAACATTATTGAAAACACCGATGGAACATTAGCCTGCGATGGTAGTGACGATAGTTGCGGCAGAACTTATCAGCTCTACAGAAATCAGCAACTTGATTGGGAAGTGTTCGTTAAGCAGCCCTTCTTCCCTTCTCAAGCCAACATAGAATCTGCTGATGATGCTTACAAATCGGTACTCTCCGATGTGGGCTGCACTATGCCTGTCTTTGACGAACACGACCAGCGTATAGTACGTGAAACCCTGGAAGGAAGCTTTGGTTATACCGGAAGCAAATCAAAGAAACCTGGAATTATTGATCATCAAGATGACGCAGGAGGTTACGAGGATTATCCCCAAGAAGTGCGTCCCGAAGGTTTTGACTCCGATTACGACGGCTTGCCCGATTGGTGGGAAAAAATGCAGGGCAGCAACCCCTCGTCAATGCGGGGTGATTTCTCGGACGCCAATGCCGACGAGGACATGGACGGTTACACAGCACTGGAAGATTACCTGGAATGGATGTCTCTTCCCCGCTTTTATCTTGACGAAAAAGGCAGTGGCAACATTGATTTACAAGCATTATTTATTGCTTATGCAGATGCTCCGAAATTTGAGGTCATCGACGCAGGTTATTTAAAAATTAAAATCAAAGACAAACAGGCACAACTAAAAGCCCCCAAAGGATTTAAGGGTATTACTTACGTAGATGTTAAGGTAAGCGACGCACAGGACAGCAGTATGACCCGCCGCTTTGGAGTTTGTGCCGGCAATGAATGAATTCTGGTGTATAAAGAATGGATTACAGAGATTATTGATAAAAATGAATTTGCATTTCTGAAGCAATCGTGGCATCTTTGCGGTATTAACCTTAAAACGACACAGTTATGTCAATCCGCAGGATATGTACGATTTGTCTGATATTGCTGACCGCTTGTCCGGCCTTTGCACAAGGCTTTGGCAAGCGGCAGCTCATTAATAAGGGCTGGTATTTTAACTTAGGCGACCTCAAATACGGTGGGGCTGAGTTTCTGGATCATTCTTCGTGGAGGCAACTGCAACTACCGCACGACTGGAGCGTTGAAGGCACTCCCAGCCCGCAATGGGCCAGCTGTACAGGCTATTTACCCGGAGGTATCGCCTGGTATCGCAAAGACCTGGACATCCCCTCCGATCTGGAAGGACAAAAAGTTTATGTCTATTTCGAGGGCGTTTACAACAACAGCGAAGTTTTTATTAACGGCAAATGGATAGGCAAACGCCCCAACGGCTATATTTCGTTTATGTACGACCTGACGCCCTATATCCATTTTGGAGGCAGAAACGTACTGGCTGTCAGGGTTGATCACCAGGACTATGCCGATTCCAGATGGTATACAGGTTCAGGAATATACCGCGACGTCTGGCTGGTGTATGCTCCCAAAACCCATATAGATCTTTGGGGTGTTACTTATCAAACGGAGATAAAAGGGAAAAACGCGCTCCTTAAAATACAAACCGAACTTGTTAATGAAAGCACTAAAGATATCAGTTGCACTGTGCGTCAAAACATTTACGACAACAATGATCAGCTTTTAGGCAGCGCCCAGAGCAAAATAGTGCTGTCTGCCGGGGAAAAACCAAAGCTGGAACAAGAAATAAAAGTACAAAATCCCGAGCTCTGGGATCTGGACCATCCCTATCTCTACCGTCTCGAAACCAAATTACTGAGCAACAACGATCTTCTGGATCAGACTAACACCAAAGTGGGCATACGTACCATCCATTTTGACCCCGACCGAGGTTTTAGTCTAAACGGCAAATCACTAAAAATCAAAGGAATCTGCATGCACCACGATGCCGGCTGCCTGGGAGCCGCCATAGACCGCGAAGTGTGGCGAAGAAGGCTTATTCAGCTGAAGTCGCTGGGCTGCAACGCCATACGAACCAGTCACAACCCTCAGGCTACTTGTGTTTACGATCTTTGCGACGAATTAGGATTGTTGGTCAACAACGAAGCCTTTGATGAATGGGAATATCCTAAAAAGAAATGGATAGAAGGCTGGAATGTAGGCACTCCCGGTTTTCAGGGTTCTGCCCTCTACTTCAGGGAGTGGTGCAAGCGCGACCTGGCTGATATGGTCCGGCGCGACAGGAATCATCCCAGTATTATAATGTGGAGTATCGGCAATGAAGTCGATTATCCCAACGATCCTTATTCACATCCCGTACTCGACAAGGAAGGCATAGGGCAGCAGCACGTCAGGGGTTATTTACCCAGTCAGCCCAGAGCAGAGCGTTTGGGTGAAATTGCGTCCGAACTGGCTGCTGTGGTAAAACAACACGATACCTCCAGGCCTGTCACAGCGGGCCTGGCCGGAGCTGTTATGTCTAATTATACCACCTATCCCGCAGCGCTCGATGTGGTCGGTTACAATTATACCGAAAATCGCTACGAGGAGGATCATAAAACCTATCCGGACCGCGTTCTCTACGGCAGCGAAAACCGCCACGGGCTCGAAGACTGGAAAGCCGTCACGGGCAAAGACTATATTATGGGGCAATTTCTCTGGACAGGCTTTGATTATCTGGGAGAATCGGGCAGATGGCCTTCGAGAGGATTTACCACCGGATTGATCGACCTGGCCGGTCATATCAAACCCAGAGCTTATTTTAGACGAGCTCTCTGGAACGAATCACCGGTTATCTATGTCGGCACCTACCCCGGCGGAGGAGACAACAGGCGCAGCAACAGGCAATGGCTGTCGACCGATGCACCACCGTTGTGGAATTACGAAGAAGGCCGTCAGATCCGTGTAGTAGCTTATACCAATTGCGCCGAAGCCGAACTCAGACTTAACGGCAGGACAGTTGGAGAACGCAAACCCTACGACGAGCAAAGCGGCATCATTTACTGGGATATTCCGTACGAAGCCGGTGAACTTGAAGCCTTGGGTTATGAAAGCAATGCTGCCACAGCGGCTGCCTCCGACAAAATCATCAGTAGCGGAGCGCCCTATGCCATACAGGCTCACTTTTTTGAAAGAAGCAATACTGACTTCTTGCAATTAGAAATAGAAGTGGTCGACAAAGAGGGTAACCTGGTATACCTGGCCGACAACGAAATCGTTTGTTACGTGATTGGCCCGGCCGTCTTGCTGGGGCTCGAAAGCGGTGGCAATAACGTAAGCGACAACTACCGCGACAACCGACAGCGCTGCCAGAATGGCCGTCTGCTGGCCTACATCCGCCTTGACGAAGAGGCAAAGGATGATGTCCGTATCATGTTGAGTTCACCCTTGTTACAAAGCCTGAGCCTTACTATACCAGGCAGTACATCGGTAGTCAAATAAGTTAACCGGATACAACTTTCACCGGTAACCGGCACAACAAGGAAGGCCGTTCCAAAGAACGGCCTTCCTCTTTCTGATTATGCTAAAGATTACTTACTAATCAGTTATTCAAGCTCGGCTTCTTCAAGTACGACATCCTGAGTGAGGCTGTCACGAGTGGCTTCAATACGGTCAAATTCTTCTTTTGAACCAACTATCAGCTTTTCAAATTCACGTTGTCCGGTTCCGGCAGGTATCAGGTTACCCGTAATCACGTTTTCTTTCATGCCTTCCAGACGGTCAACTTTGGCCTGTATGGCTGCTTCGTTGAGCACCTTGGTAGTTTCCTGGAAGGACGCCGCCGACATAAAGCTGCTGGTTTGAAGAGCCGCACGGGTTATACCCTGCAAAACCTGATTGGAAGTGGCAGGAATGGCATCTCTTACCTCAACCAGCTTCAGGTCGCGACGTTTCAGACTGGAGTTCTCATCACGCAATTTACGGGCAGTGACAATCATACCGGCTTTCAAAGTAGCAGAATCACCCGGATCAAGTACTACTTTTTTGCCCCAGATACGATCGTTTTCTTCCATAAATTCATTTTTGTCTACCTCTTGTTGTTCCAGGAAATGAGTATCACCGGCATCAACAATCTCTACCTTACGCATCATCTGACGCACAATAACTTCGAAATGCTTGTCATTGATTTTTACTTCCTGCATGCGGTATACATTCTTAACTTCGTTTACAATGTATTCCTGAACAGCGGTTGGACCTTTTATGGCCAGGATGTCCGAGGGAGTAATGGAACCTTCCGACAGAGGCGTTCCGGCACGGACAAAGTCGTTGAGCTGTACCAGCACCTGTTTGGACAGGGGAACCAGATACTTTTTGACCTCACCCGTCTTGGACTGGATAACGATCTCACGATTACCACGTTTGATACGTCCCAATTCTATTACATCTCCGTCAATTTCGGAAACAACGGCAGGATTGGATGGGTTGCGGGCTTCGAACAATTCGGTAACACGGGGTAGACCTCCGGTGATGTCACCCGATTTAGGTATGGCACGCGGAATCTTGACCAACACCTGACCTGTTTCGATACGTTCACCCGATTCTTTGAGCAGGTGAGCACCCACGGGCAAGTTATAAGAGTGCAGGCGCTGGCCCTTATCGTCCATAATATGGATGGCAGGCACACGCGAACGATCTTTGGATTCAATGATGATCTTATCCTTAATCTTGGTGGTCTCGTCCATATAAGTCTGGTAAGTGACACCCTCTTCAATACTGTCGAATTCAATTTTACCCGATTGTTCGCAGATAATTACCGCATTATAGACATCCCATTCACATATCAGATCGCCTTGTTTAACCATATCCCCTGGATTGATGTATAAACGTGATCCGTAAGAAAGGTTATGTGTGGTAACCATATTGGTAACAGGGTCAATCAGGCGGATTTCGGCGTAACGGCCTACTACGATCCTGACGCTTTTGTTTTCAAAAGAAGGCACTACCCGTAATTCATCAATCTCAACCAAGGCATCGTAAGGTGCAATGAGTTTGTTTTCAACATTCTCACTCTTGGCAACACCACCGGCGTGGAAAGTACGCAGTGTCAGCTGGGTTCCCGGTTCACCAATGGATTGTGCAGCTATAACGCCCACAGCTTCGCCTTTTTCGACCATACGTCCGGTGGCCAGGTTACGGCCGTAACACTTGGCGCAGACTCCTTTTTTGGATTCGCAGGTTAATACCGAACGGATTTCCACCCGGTCGATGGGAGATTCCTGGATCTTCAGTGCAATATTTTCTGTAATTTCCTGGCCGGCCGAAACCAAAAGCTCGTTGGTATCAGGATTGAAAACGTCGTGCACAGAAACACGTCCGAGGATACGTTCGTAAAGCGTGGCTACCCCTTTGATGCCCACGGCTGTGAGTCCTCTCAGGGTTCCGCAATCTTCTTCGTTGATAATAACATCGTGAGATACATCGACCAGACGACGTGTAAGATAACCGGCGTCAGCTGTTTTTAATGCAGTATCAGACAAAGACTTACGAGCACCGTGCGTGGAAATAAAATACTCCAGCACCGACAAACCTTCTTTAAAGTTGGCCAAAATGGGGTTTTCGATAATTTGTCCTCCCTCGGCGCCAAATTTTTGAGGTTTATTCATCAAACCACGCATACCGGACAACTGACGAATCTGTTCTTTCGATCCGCGGGCTCCGGAATCCATCATCATGTGTACGGAATTGAAACCCTGATCGTCTTCGGCCAACTGCTTGATAAGAATATTGGAAAGTTTGTTATTTACAATGGTCCAAACATCAATAATCTTATTGTAACGTTCATTGGGAGTGATAAAGCCCTGTCTCCATTCTTCCATGATGGATTCGACTTCCTCATAACCTTCCTGAATTAAATCGGCTTTTTCTTCCGGAACGATCACATCGTCCAGGTTGAAAGACAAACCTCCCTGGAAAGCCATGGAGTAACCCAAATCTTTGATATCATCGAGGAACTGAGCAGTACGTGCCACTCCGCAGGAAGCAATGACTTTGCCAATTACATTCCGCAGTTCTTTTTTGGAAAGAACGGTGTTTACAAAACCAATTTCTTCGGGCACATATTCGTTTACAATAATACGGCCTACGGTGGTCTGTATCAGTTCGTCTTTGATACGCACTTTAACAATGGCATGCAAAGAAACTCTTTTCTCGTTGTAAGCAATCTTTGCTTCTTCGGGAGAATAAAATATCAAGCCTTCTCCCTGAACTCCAGTTCGCTCTTTGGTAATGTAATACAAACCCAAGACCATGTCCTGCGAAGGAACGGTAATGGGAGCTCCGTTGGCCGGATTCAGTATATTGTGCGAAGCCAGCATCAACAATTGAGCTTCGGCAATAGCTTCGTTACCCAGGGGAAGGTGTACAGCCATCTGGTCTCCGTCAAAGTCGGCATTGAAGGCCGTACAGGCAAGAGGATGTAACTGAATTGCCTTGCCTTCTATCATTTTGGGCTGGAAAGCCTGAATACCGAGCCGGTGCAAGGTAGGGGCACGGTTGAGCAGCACGGGATGGCCTTTCATGACGTGTTCCAGAATATCCCAAACTACAGGATCCTTGCGGTCTACAAATTTTTTGGCTGCTTTTACGGTTTTTACTATTCCGCGTTCAATCAACTTACGTATGATAAATGGTTTGAACAATTCTGCAGCCATATCCTTGGGCAATCCGCATTCGTGCATTTTCAGTTCAGGGCCGACTACAATAACGGAACGGGCTGAATAGTCAACACGTTTTCCCAACAGATTCTGACGGAAACGACCTTGTTTGCCTTTGAGCGAATCGGACAGGGATTTAAGCGGACGGTTGGAATCGGTTTTTACGGCGCTTGATTTGCGGGAGTTGTCAAACAAAGAATCGACAGCTTCCTGCAGCATGCGCTTTTCATTCCTTAATATCACTTCCGGAGCTTTGATTTCTATGAGGCGTTTCAGACGATTATTGCGTATGATAACACGACGATAGAGATCGTTCAGGTCGGAAGTCGCAAAACGGCCGCCGTCCAGAGGAACCAGGGGACGCAATTCGGGAGGGATAACCGGAACAATCTTTATGATCATCCACTCAGGCTTGTTTTTGTGCCTGGCTGCACGGAAAGACTCCACCACCTGCAGACGTTTGAGCGCATCGTTCTTACGCTGCATGGAGGTATCTGTGTTGGCGCGGTGACGCAAATCAAACGACAGTGCATCCAGATCGAGCCTGGACAAAAGGTCGTGAACTGCATCGGCACCCATTTTGGCAATGAATTTCCGCGGATCGCTGTCTTCGAGCATTTGATTTTCCCTGGGCAGTTTATCCATAAGAGCCAGGTATTCTTCTTCCGATAGTAAGTCATTAACCTTGATATCTTCTTCTTCGAGTATTCCGGCCTGGATAACTATATAGCGTTCGTAGTAAATAACCGAATCCAGCTTTTTGGTGGGTAAACCCAGCAAATAGCCTATTTTGTTGGGCAGTGAACGGAAATACCAAATGTGGGCAACCGGGACTACCAGCTGTATATGCCCCATACGTTCACGACGTACTTTCTTTTCGGTAACTTCCACGCCGCAACGGTCGCAGACTATACCCTTATAACGAATACGCTTGTATTTACCGCAATGACATTCGTAGTCTTTTACCGGACCAAAAATCCTTTCGCAAAACAAACCGTCTCGTTCGGGTTTATAGGTACGGTAATTAATGGTTTCCGGCTTCAATACTTCACCACTCGACAATTCCAGAATTTCTTCGGGCGAAGCCAATCCTATGGAGATTTTCGAGAAGTTTGTTTTGGTCTTTATATCTTTTTTGAGAGCCATATTCAGTATGTAATTGAGGTTGTTAATCTAATTCGATGCTTAAGCCCAGGCCTCTGAGTTCGTGCAACAATACGTTCAGGGATTCGGGAATGCCGGCCTGCGGCATGGGTTCTCCCTTGACTATTGCTTCAAAAGCTTTACTGCGGCCGGCCACATCGTCCGACTTGATAGTCAGGATTTCCTGCAGCACGTGCGAAGCTCCAAAAGCTTCGAGCGCCCAAACTTCCATTTCTCCGAAACGCTGGCCGCCAAACTGAGCCTTACCACCCAGAGGTTGCTGGGTAATCAAAGAGTAAGGACCAATGGAACGGGCATGCATCTTATCATCAACCATATGGCCGAGTTTAAGCATATATATTACGCCTACCGTGGCCGGCTGGTCAAAACGATCACCGGTGCCGCCATCGTAGAGGTAACATTTACCGTAACGGGGTAATCCGGCTTTGTCGGACCATTGTTCCAGATCTTCCAGACTGGCGCCGTCAAAAATAGGCGTGGCAAATTTAACGCCCAACTTTTGTCCGGACCATCCCAATACTGTCTCAAAGATTTGTCCCAGGTTCATACGCGAAGGCACGCCAAGAGGATTCAAGACTATGTCTACCGGGGTTCCGTCTTCCATAAAAGGCATATCTTCTTCGCGGACAATGCGCGAAACGATGCCTTTGTTTCCGTGACGGCCGGCCATCTTGTCACCAACCTTGATTTTGCGTTTTTTGGCAATGTAAACCTTGGCCATCTGAATGATGCCGGCGGGTAACTCATCTCCTATGGTCACATTGAACTTTTTACGTTTTAGTTTCGCATCCAATTCCTTTTCCTTCTTGAGGTAATTAATAATCAGATCGCGAATCATATCGTTTTTGTGATTGTCGGAGGTCCATTTACTCAACTGAACGGAAGAATAGTTGATTTCATTCAGAATCTTCTGAGTGAATTTAACGCCTTTGGGTACAATTTCAGTATCCAGGTTATCTTTGATTCCCTGAGAAGTTTTACCGCTGACCAAAACCCAGAGTTTTTCGAGCAATACGGCACGTATGGCAGCTACTTCTGCTTCGAATTCTTCGTCGAGTTTAGGCAGGATGGCTTTGTCGGTCAGGCGGCTCTTGCGGTTCTTAATGGCTTTGGAGAAGAGACGTTTGTCAATAACTACACCACTAAGAGAAGGAGTTGCTTTCAGAGAAGCATCCTTGACGTCACCGGCTTTATCTCCAAAAATAGCTCTTAAGAGTTTTTCTTCGGGAGAAGGATCGGATTCGCCCTTGGGAGTGATTTTACCGATAAGAATATCACCGGGTTTGACATGGGCACCGATGCGAATGATACCATTTTTGTCCAGATCCTTGGTGGCGTCTTCGCTGACGTTGGGAATATCCGCAGTCAGTTCTTCCATTCCGCGCTTGGTTTCGCGAACTTCGAGAGTGTACTCATCAACATGCACGGAAGTAAAAATATCTTCGCGCACCAGGCGTTCGTTCAGCACGATGGCGTCTTCGAAGTTATAGCCTTTCCAGGGCATGAAAGCTACTTTAAGGTTACGGCCAAGAGCCAGTTCGCCTTTTTCAGTAGCAAAACCTTCGGTCAGCAGCTGATCTTTAGAGACCCTTTGTCCTTTGTGAACAATGGGTTTAAGGTCGATGGTAGTGCTTTGGTTGGTTTTTTGGAATTTGGGAATATTGTAGATCTTAACTGCGTCGTCAAAACTGACAAATTCTTCCTCTTCGGTACGATCGTAGCGGATGTGGATACTTGTGGCATCAGCAAATTCGACTACTCCATCGCCTTCGGCCATCAATTGAGTACGGGAATCTTTTATCAGAGTTTCTTCCAGGCCGGTACCAACTATCGGCGCTTCGCAACGGATCAGGGGTACGGCCTGACGCATCATGTTCGAACCCATCAGGGCGCGGTTGGCGTCGTCGTGTTCCAGGAAGGGAATCAAAGAGGCGGCAATAGAGGCAATCTGAGAAGGAGAAACGTCCATCAGGTCAACCTTGTCGGGTTCAACCACCGGGAAGTCGGCTTCGAGACGGGATTTAATACGGTTGCGAACAAAAGAACCGTCTTCTTTCAACAGAGCATTGCCCTGAGCCACTACCAGATTTTCTTCTTCTTCTGCGGTTAAGAAAACCACCTCTTTTTCGACTCTACCGTTATTGACTTTACGGTAGGGAGTTTCGATAAAACCAAGTTTATTGATTTTTGCGAACACACACAAAGACGAAATTAAACCGATGTTGGGGCCTTCGGGTGTTTCGATTGGGCAAAGACGCCCGTAATGAGTGTAATGCACGTCACGAACCTCAAAACCGGCACGCTCACGCGACAAACCGCCGGGGCCTAAAGCCGATAAGCGGCGTTTGTGGGTCATTTCGGCCAGGGGGTTGGTTTGATCCATAAACTGCGACAAGGCATTCGTTCCAAAGAAGGAATTGATGACTGAAGAAACCGTTTTGGCGTTGATCAGGTCAACCGGTGCAAACACTTCGTTGTCACGCACATTCATTCTGTCGCGAATAGTTCTGGCCATACGGGCAAGTCCTACGCCAAACTGATTGTTTAATTGTTCGCCGACGGTGCGTACACGTCTGTTGCTTAAGTGGTCAATGTCGTCCACTATGGCATTGGAATTGACCAGTTCAATCAAATAGCGGATGATATGAATGATATCATCCTTGGTCAGAACCTTGGTATCTATATCCGTATTTAACTGGAGTTTCTTGTTAATCCGGTAACGGCCTACTTCTCCGAGGTCGTAACGTTTTTCGGAAAAGAACAAATTCTGGATTACTTCGCGGGCGCTGGAATCATCAGCCGGTTCTGCATTACGCAACTGACGATAAATATACAGCACGGCTTCTTTCTCTGAATTACTTGGATCCTTTTGCAGTGTATTATATATAATACTGTAATCGGACATGCCGGTATCCTCTTTGTGCAAGAGAATAGTAGGGGTTCCCGATTCGAGTATGTCGTCAATATGACTGCTTTCAAGAATGGTTTCGCGGTCAATCACCACTTCGTTCCTTTCTATGGAAACCACTTCGCCGGTGTCTTCATCCACAAAGTCTTCAACCCAGCTTTTCAAAACACGGGCAGCCAGTTTACGGCCGATGAATTTTTTTAAACCGGTTTTGGTTACTTTAATTTCTTCGGCCAGGTTGAAAATTTCCAGAATGTCTTTGTCTGTTTCAAAACCTATGGCACGCAATAAAGTAGTTACGGGTAATTTCTTTTTACGGTCGATATAGGCATACATCACATTGTTGATGTCCGTGGCGAATTCTATCCACGAGCCTTTGAAGGGAATAATGCGGGCGGAATAAAGTTTTGTCCCGTTGGCATGCACACTTTGACCAAAAAATACTCCGGGTGAACGATGCAATTGTGATACGATGACACGCTCGGCACCGTTGATCACAAAAGTACCTTTGGGGGTCATATAAGGGAACGCACCCAGGTATACATCCTGAAATTTAGTTTCAAAATCTTCGTGATCCGGATCAGTACAATAGAGTTTGAGTTTTGCCTTCAGGGGAACGCTGTAGGTCAATCCCCTCTCAATACACTCATCGATGCTATAACGGGGAGGATCAACGTAGTAATCAATAAATTCGAGGACAAAATTGTTCCGTGTATCCGTAATGGGAAAACTTTCGGAAAACACCTTGTACAATCCTTCGTTTTTTCTTTTTTCGGGTGGGGTATCTAATTGCAGGAAGTCCTGAAATGACTTCAATTGCACTTCCAAGAAATCCGGATAATCGATCGGGCTCTTTATAGATGCAAAATTTATTCTTTGATTGTCAGTAGTTGAGGACATTTATCGAGGGATTATATGAACTTAAAAAGAATATAGACACAAAAGGTTTAGAACCTCCAATCACGGAGATTCTAAACCGGGGGACCTGTTGATCAGGTGAGTACTTTTATTTAAGTTCAATCTCGGCACCTGCTTCTTCAAGCGTTTTCTTCAGCGCATCTGCCTCGTCTTTGGCAATGCCTTCTTTCAAAACGGAAGGAGCGGCATCTACCAAGTCTTTGGCTTCTTTCAGACCAAGACCACAAGATTCTTTTACTGCCTTTACAACAGCCAATTTAGCTGCTCCGGCTGATTTCAGAACTACATTAAAAGAAGTTTTTTCTTCTGCAGCAGGACCGGCAGCAGCGGCAGGACCGGCAGCTACGGCAACAGCAGCAGCAGCGGGTTCGATACCATATTCATTCTTGAGGATCTCAGCAAGTTCGTTGACTTCTTTGACGGTTAAATTTACCAATTGTTCAGCAAAAGCTTTCAAATCTGCCATTTTAGTAATGTATTAAGTGTTATTTAAAATTGTTTATTCGTTTGTTTTTGAGGCTTCTCTATGTAGAAGTCCTAATTTTCGCGTTCTCCCAGTGTTTTCAAAACACCGTGAAGTATAGTGCCTCCGCTTTGGAGGGCAGAAACCACATTCTTAGCCGGTGACTGCAACAAGGCAATAAGATCTGCAATCAGTTCATTTTTGCTCTTGACATGAATCAGGGTTTCCAAATGTTCGGGACCGATATAGAAACACTCTTCTACGCATGCAGCTTTCAAAGCCGGAACACTTTTATCCTTTCTGAAATCCTTAATCAGTTTGGCAGCCACATTTCCGGTGTTGCAAAACATCAGAGCGGTGTTGCCTTTTAAGGTAACGAATAAAGGAGAATAGTCGGTTTCGAAACTTTGCAGTGCTTTTTTAAGCAGTGTGTTTTTAACTACATAGAGCTTAACACCTTCCTTGTAACAGGCTCTTCTGAGCGAAGAGGTTTCTTCGGAATTCAAGGCAGCGATGTCGGTAACATAAAAATGTTCGTATTCGTTTACCAATTGGGTGATTTGCTCAACAGCAATATATTTATCTTCCTTTTTCATAATTGTTTCGTTTTTTAATCTTCAATGCTCTTAGGATCCACTTTGATGCCCTTGCTCATTGTGCTTGAAAGATAAATACTCTTCATATAAGTGCCTTTGGCAGCAGTCGGTTTCAACTTGATCAAAGTGAGAATAAATTCTTTTGCATTCTCGCGGATTTGATCCGGGCTAAAGCTGATTTTTCCGATAGAAGTGTGAACGATACCGTTCTTGTCTACCTTGAAATCAATCTTTCCTTGTTTAACTTCTCTGACTGCCTTGCCGATTTCCATGGTAACAGTACCACTCTTGGGGTTGGGCATTAAGCCCCTGGGACCCAAAACCCGGCCTAGAGCGCCAATTTTACCCATGGTTGAAGGCATGGTGATAATTACATCCACATCTGTCCAACCAGCTTTTATCTTTTCGATATAATCGTCAAGACCTACATGATCAGCTCCGGCTTCTTTAGCCTCGGCTTCTTTGTCAGGAGTACACAACACCAATACCCGTACTTGTTTTCCGGTTCCGTGAGGCAGCGACACTACGCCGCGTACCATTTGATTGGCTTTACGGGGATCAACTCCAAGGCGAACATCTACATCGACCGAAGCGTCAAACTTGGTAAAGGAGATTTCCTTTACAAGTCCTGAAGCTTCTCTCAATGAATACGTTTTACCCACTTCAATCTTCTCCAAAGCCAGTTTTTGATTTTTTGTCAATTTTGCCATTTTCGTCGAAGTTTAATTGTTCGTGGGTAATTCACCCTTAATTTTGATACCCATGCTTCTGGCTGTACCTGCAACCATTTTCATGGCCGACTCCAGCGTAAAGCAGTTTAAGTCGCTCATTTTGTCTTCCGCAATTGCTTTAACCTGATCCAGGGTAACTTCAGCTACTTTCTTGCGATTTGGCTCAGCCGAACCCGATTTGGTTTTGGAAGCTTCCAGCAGCTGTACGGCTGCAGGAGGAGTTTTAACTACAAAATCGAAAGACTTGTCGGAATAGTACGTGATGACAACAGGCAACACCTTTCCGGCTTTGTCCTGTGTCCTGGCATTGAATTGCTTGCAAAACTCCATAATGTTCACACCTTTGGAACCCAATGCAGGTCCTACAGGCGGAGAGGGATTTGCCGCGCCCCCTTTTATTTGCAATTTGATTTGACCGGCAATTTCTTTAGCCATTTTTGTTTTGTTTTAAAATTTGAGGATTGTTTTGAAAAAAGATTCAGGATGCGTAACCATCTTTTATTCTTTTTCCACTTGCATAAAACCCAATTCGAGCGGAGTTTTCCGGCCGAAAATTTTCACCATGACTTTAAGTTTCTTCTTCTCGTTGTTCACCTCTTCGATGGTTGCGCTAAAACCGCTAAAGGGCCCAAAATTCACCTTTACGCTCTCACCGACATAGTAATTGATGCTAATGTCGTCTCCGGCTTCCTGTAATTCGTCAACCTTACCAAGGATGCGATTTACTTCGGACTCACGGAGCGGCTGGGGGTTGTTCATTCCACCCAAAAAACCGAGCACATTGGGAATGTTTCGAAGGGCGTGTGCCACTTCACCTACCAGATTGGCTTCGACCAGTACATAACCGGGCAAATAAGAACGCTCTTTGAGCACCTTTTTCCCGGCACGTGACTGGTAAACCTTTTCTGTTGGAATCAATACCTGAGACACATACTCACCAAGGGAGGAATTATTGATGGAAGCTTCAATATACTCCTTCACTTTGTTTTCTTTACCACTAATAGCACGTAAAACGTACCATTTCTTTGAAGTTTCAGACATTTTCCTTCAGCTTAAAACACCTTCTCGTAGATGAAGGTCATGAGATTTTCCAAGCCTAAATCAATGATAAACACAATGAGCGCAATCACCAGGGAAGCAGCTAATACGACAATCGCACTATTGCTCAACTCAGACGGCGTAGGCCAGGAGACCTTGTGTATGAGTTCATTGTATGCATCCTTGATATAGGTGGCGACCCTTTTAAAAAACTTTTTCATAAGATGGGGTTTATGGCACGGGTCGAGAGACTCGAACTCCCGACACTCGGTTTTGGAGACCGATGCTCTACCAACTGAGCTAGACCCGTAATAAAACACTCTCCGGCGGGGCTATCGTTCAGAGACAGCCCCACCGAGAGTATAATTGTTTTATTTATACCAGAATCTCGGTGATCTGGCCGGATCCTACTGTACGTCCGCCTTCACGGATAGCAAAACGCAAACCTTCGCTGCAAGCTACCGGATAGATCAATTCTACTTTGATCTCCAGGTTGTCGCCGGGCATAACCATTTCGGTTCCTTCGGGAAGGCTTATTTCGCCGGTTACATCAAGGGTACGGATATAGAATTGAGGACGGTATTTGTTGTGGAAGGGGGTGTGACGTCCACCTTCTTCTTTTTTCAGGATATACACAGAAGCTTTGAAAGTAGTGTGAGGAGTTACTTTTCCGGGGTGGGTTACAACCATACCACGTTTGATTTCGTCCTTGTCAATACCTCTGAGCAGCAAACCTACGTTGTCGCCGGCCTCACCCTGATCCAGAATCTTGCGGAACATTTCCACACCGGTAACGACTGATTTCTTACCTTTGGAATCCAGACCGATAATTTGTACTTCTTCGCCGGTTTTGATGATACCGGTTTCGATACGTCCGGTAGCAACGGTACCACGACCTGTGATCGAGAATACGTCTTCGACGGGCATAAGGAAAGGTTTGTCAATGGCACGGGGAGGAAGTTCAATCCAATTGTCCACTGCATCCATAAGTTCCATTACTTTGTCTTCCCATTGAGGAACACCGTTCAAGGCTCCCAGAGCAGAACCGCGAATTACAGGTGTGTTTTCGGCATCGAATTCATAGAAACCCAACAAGTCACGCATTTCCATTTCAACCAATTCGAGCATTTCTTCGTCGTCAACCATATCGCATTTGTTCATGAAAACAACCAATCTGGGAACGTTTACCTGACGGGCAAGAAGGATGTGTTCACGAGTTTGGGGCATAGGACCGTCGGTGGCGGCTACAACTATAATGGCACCGTCCATCTGGGCAGCACCTGTAACCATGTTCTTAACATAGTCAGCGTGTCCGGGGCAGTCTACGTGAGCGTAGTGACGTTTTTCAGTTTGATATTCAACGTGCGATGTATTAATTGTAATACCTCTTTCCTTTTCTTCCGGTGCGTTGTCAATCTGATCGAAAGATTTAACTTCGGAAAGTCCTTTTTTTGCCAAAATCATAGTGATAGCGGCAGTCAATGTGGTTTTACCATGATCCACGTGGCCAATCGTACCGATGTTGACGTGGGGTTTAGTCCTGTTAAAATGTTCTTTTGCCATAATCGAAAATTAAAATAAGTAAGTAATCTATTTGTTTGAGCCGGTGCCGAGATTTGAACTCGGGACCTCTTCCTTACCAAGGAAGTGCTCTACCACTGAGCTACACAGGCAATTTTAAAAGAGCGGGAAACGGGACTCAAACCCGCGACCCTCAGCTTGGAAGGCTAATGCTCTATCAACTGAGCTATTCCCGCAAAATATTCTTGGGTTCAATGATTCCAAAAAACGCCGATCCCCCTAAAATAGTTTGTGGGCAGTGATGGATTCGAACCACCGTAGGTATCAACCAGCAGATTTACAGTCTGCCCCATTTGGCCACTCTGGTAACTGCCCAAATTTCTTCAATTTACACGGCTACATCAAAGCAGCCGTACTCTAAAACTCCTTTTTAGAGAAACGGCTGCAAATGTAGACATTATTTTTTAACCACAAAACTATTTTTGAAATTTTATTTACTGCGGATTTTATCTTTATGTTTCTTCAATTGTCTCCCCAAAGCTTCCACAGCTTCGTCGACAGATTCCTCAAAAGTGTCACAGGTTTTGGAAGCGAACAAATCCCGGCCTGAAATATTGAGCCTGATCAGGGCTTCTTTGTTTGCGGCGGTTTCAGGCTTAGTTACTTTCAGAGTTACTTCGGCCGATAATATACCTTCGTAATACTGATCCAGTTTAGCTACCTTTTTTTGTATAAATTTCTCTAAGGTACTGGTCGCATCAAAATGCACGGATTGAATTCTAATTTCCATAATTAATCTCCTTTTCAATTTTCTGCCCTTGGATGGGCTAGTTTATACACTTTTTTTAATTCTTCGAAAGTGGTATGGGTATACACCTCCGTTGCAGACAAGCTGGCATGCCCCAACAGCTCTTTTACGGCGTTCAGTTCGGCTCCCCTGTTTAACAAGGTGGTGGCGAATGTATGCCTGAGCACATGCGGGCTTCTTTTAGATAAATTGCCAACTTCAGCCAACCTTTCATTGACAAGACTATAGACCCGGCGGGGATTCAGGGCCCGTCCTTTGGCATTGATAAAAAAGGGCGGCTCCACTTCGGGATAATCTTCGAGTTTATCCAGATAATCGCGGCGTAATACCAGGTAATTTTCTATTGATTTTTTCAAAGCGGCTCCAAAGGGCAGAATACGCTGTTTGTTGCGCTTACCTGTAACTTTGAGCGAAGCTGAACCTGTATCTACGTCTCCGGTTTTAAGGCCAATTAATTCAGCCCGCCGGATGCCTGTAAGGCAAAACATCTCTAAAATAAGATTGTCACGGCTTTCGGTAAAAGTATCGGCCTGTGCCTCCTCCCTGGCCTTATCGAGTAAATTGTTCAATTCGTCTTCTTTCAAAAAGGAAGGAAGGGCTTTCTTAATTTTGGGTGTAAGCACTTTTTGTGTAGGATTGGCAATCACCAGGCCCTGACGCAACAAATAACGCCAATACGAACGAAGAGAAGAAAGTTTGCGATTGACCGAACGGGCGGAATCACCCTTTTCCATTAAGGACAGCATCCACGCTCTAATAATATCGGCGTCAATATCTGAGGGATGCTCCAATTGAAAGGTAATGGAGGCAAAGGCAAGGAATTGTTCTAAATCGCGCTTATAAGCAAAAACGGTATGAGAAGAATAATTTTTCTCATACCGTAAATATTGTATGTATTGCTCCACCCACATAGCTCCGCTGCTTGAAAAATTATTCCGCAACGAATATAGTAAAGCTATTTCAAAACAGCAAAAAAACGGATTTAATTTTAAGCGTTTTCCTGCCTGTTTTTACTCTTCGTTTTGTTGCAGCTGTTGAACGTAAACAGCTTTCATTTTTTGCTGACGTTTGACAACCGAAGGCTTGCTGAATGCCTGTCTGTTTCTCAGTTCTTTAACGGTTCCTGTTTTTTCGAATTTACGTTTGAACTTTTTCAAAGCCCTTTCGATGTTTTCACCTTCTTTGATGGGAACAATGATCATAATCGTGTTTTTGTATAAAAAATGATTTTAATTTGGCCTGCAAAAGTAGGCAAAACAAATCAGTAAACAAAAAAAAACTCAGAATCTTTCAAAAAAAATTTATGTATCCTGTCCAAAATTCAATTCGGGAGCCTAAGTTGAAAAGCTGTTTTTTTACTACCTTTGTGATTTTACTAAACCTACCACATACCTATATATAATGTATAAGAGCATTCCGGAAAGATTGGCGGCATTACGTGACCTGATGAGGGAAAATGCTATGGAAGCCTGCATAATTCCAACCTCCGACTGCCATCAGGGAGAATACGTTTCCTCACATTTTAAATTCAGAAGATACCTTTCGGGATTTACGGGTAGTGCCGGAACTCTGGTAGTAGGCAAAGACAAAGCCGGCTTATGGACAGACTCCAGGTATTATCTTCAGGCGGAACAGGAACTCAGGGGCAGCGGTATCGATTTGTTTAAAACCACCCTGCCCGAAACTCCCGGCATTCCCGAATGGATAGCCGGCATGAACTATCGTTCGGCGGGTATTGACGGAGAAGTGTTTGCTGCCCGCGATGCACTCAAAATGATTCAGGTCTTCAATAAACACGGAGTAAAACTAATAGACGATTTTAAACCTTACACCCGGGTGTGGCCCGACAGGCCGGACCTGCCGGATTTTCCTTTTTATGTTTTCCCTGCCAACTATGCCGGCAAGAGCGTAAAAGAAAAACTTCTGGAACTCAGAGCCGAACTCAGCCGTCAGGGAGCAGACTATCTGCCCGTCAGCGGCCTGGACGATATCGCCTGGCTGTTCAACCTGAGGGGCAGCGATGTGGACTTCAATCCGGTAGGTCTTGCTTTTGCCCTGATTGGCCCGGACGCCGCGAACCTTTATACCGACAAGAACAAAATAGACGAAAGCACACGAATCTATCTCAAAAAAAACAATATTCAACTGCGGGAATATTCCGCTTTGTATGCAGATTTACAAAAACTTCCAACAGGTTCGGGAGTTTTTACAGACATAGCCCGCATTAACTATTACATTTACAAATATATACCCTCTCATTGCCGTCGGGTGGAAGGCACCGCTCCTACAACAGCTCTGAAATCCGTCAAAAATCCGGTCGAAATTGCCGGATTCCGTACCGCCATGCAAAAGGAGGGTGTAGCCCTGGTTCGTTTCTGGCGCTGGTTCGAGGCTGCCCTTGAACAGGGAGAAGAATTTTACGAAACCGATCTGGTACGCAAAATGAGTGAATTCCGGTTGGAGCAGGACCACTGCAAAGGAGACAGTTTTAATTCCATCATTAGTTACAACGAACACGGAGCCATTGTCCACTACAGCCCCTCAGAAAGTTCCAGGGCCAGAATTCTGCCCGATGGTTACCTGTTGGTAGATACCGGAGGCCAATACCTCCAGGGCACTACCGACATTACCCGGACTTTTTCTCTCTTCCGGGGAGCCACACCTGAGGAATTCAAACAGGATTATGCCCGCATTCTCAAAGGCAACATAGCCTTGTCCGAATGTGTATTTCCCACGCATACCAGAGGCTCTCAGCTGGACATTATGGCCCGTCAGTTTCTCTGGAAAGATCTGCTGCAATACGGGCACGGCACCTGTCACGGCGTAGGGCATTTCCTGAATGTGCACGAGGGACCGCAGAGCATACGCATGGAAGAAAATCCCGAGCTGATCAAAGCCGGTATGGTGATATCCAACGAGCCCGGCATTTATCGCGCAGGAAAATACGGCCTGCGTGTAGAAAACATGATGCTGGTAGTCGAAAAGGGGGAATCCGAATTCGGGCAGTTCCTGGGCTTCGAAACTCTCAGTCTTTGCCCTTTGGAGCTTAAGGCCATTGAAAAGAGTTATTATACCGGGCAGGAAATCGACTGGATAAACTCTTATCACCGTTTTGTCTACAGCCAGCTTTCGGCTTTTCTCGGCGAAGAAGAAAAAACCTGGCTGGCCCTTAAAACAAAGGAAATATAATATGGCATTAATAAAATCAGTCCGGGGTTTCGACCCTGTAATCGGTCCGGATTGCTATCTGGCCGAAAACGCAAGCATTATCGGAGATGTAGTATTGGGCGAGGGCTGCAGTGTCTGGTTCAACACAGTTCTGCGGGGAGACGTCAATTCCATACGTATAGGAAATAACGTAAATATTCAGGACGGCTCTGTGCTGCATACCCTGTATCAGAAATCCGTCATAGAAATCGGGGACAATGTTTCCATCGGGCACAACGTCACTATACACGGAGCTAAAATTGAGAAACTTGCACTCATAGGAATGGGCTCTGTAGTGCTTGATCATGCCGTCATCGGCGAAGGTGCCATAATTGCCGCAGGCTCAGTGGTGCTCAGCGGAACCAGGATTGAACCCTACAGCGTCTATGCCGGTGTCCCGGCTAAATTTGTCAAGTTTGCCGACGCAGAACAAACCAATACGATCAATAAAAGGATTTCGGACAATTACCAGTTCTACGCGAGTTGGTATAAAGAGGGATAAGGGGCTGCATATGATCATTTCTGTATAAATTTTCAGAAAATAACTTGACACTGAAGTGTTTTTACTAATTTTGCGCCGTTTTTACAGGCATGAGTTAGTGAATAACTGAGTTGAGGCCCACCTTTTTTTTGATGTTGAACTTACGGATGAATAGTTCCGGATTAACTGAAAGCACTCTTTAATGCAAAAGAATTTAGTCATAGTAGAATCCCCGGCCAAGGCCAAAACCATCGAAAAGTTTTTAGGAAAAGACTTTAAGGTAATGTCGAGTTTTGGGCACATCCGTGACCTGAGAAAAAAAGATTTCGGTATTGAAATAGAAAATAAATTCAAACCGGTCTATGAAGTTTCTCCGGAAAAGAAGAAACTGGTGGGTGAATTAAAATCAGCAGCTCAAAAAGCAGAAATTATTTGGCTGGCCTCCGATGAAGACCGCGAAGGTGAAGCCATCGCCTGGCATTTGTCCGAAGTGCTCAATCTTAAGGAAGACAACACAAAACGCATTGTATTCCACGAAATCACCAAAGAGGCCATCGAAAACGCCATCAAACATCCCCGCAACATCGACCTCAACCTGGTAAATGCACAACAAGCCCGCCGCGTGCTCGACCGCATTGTGGGATTTGAATTATCGCCGGTGCTTTGGAAAAAGATTAAACCGGCACTTTCTGCCGGAAGGGTGCAATCGGTGGCTGTTCGACTGGTCGTAGAGCGGGAAAGAGAAATTCAGCAATTCAATTCAGAAAGCTTTTATAAGCTGAGTATTGTTTTTCTGGTGCCTGCTCCCGACGGAAGCATAGCGGAACTCAAAGCTGAATTTCCCGAAAAAATCGAACAAAAAGAATCAGCTCTCGCTTTGCTGGAACTGCTTAAAACAGCCACATTCAAAGTGGAAGATATCAGTACCAAACCCCTCAGGCGCTCACCTGCCCCTCCCTTTACTACCTCTACCTTGCAACAGGAAGCGGCCCGCAAACTCAGGTTTTCGGTAGCTCAGACCATGCGGGTTGCCCAATCACTCTACGAATCGGGAAAAATCACCTATATGCGTACCGACTCGGTTCATTTATCTTCGCTGGCCATCAATACCGCCAAAGCCGAAATCACTCGCCTGTACGGTGAAGACAACGTCAAAACCCGCCAGTACCAAACCAAAAGCAAAGGAGCACAGGAAGCGCACGAAGCCATACGTCCGGCCTATATGAATGTGCACAGCATAGATGGCCCCGGGCCCGAAAAGAAATTATACGAACTCATCTGGCAGAGGGCCATCGCATCTCAAATGGCCGACGCACAATTGGAGAAAACCACCGTAACCATAAGTCATTCCAATGGTAATCAACTATTCACAGCCAGTGGAGAAGTCGTTACCTTCGAAGGTTTTCTGAAGGTCTACGAATATTCCGACAAGGAAAATGAAGCCGAAAACGGTAACAGCAAATTGCTCCCCCCTGTCCGGCTTCATCAGACACTGAACATGGATACGGCCCAGGGTGTTCAGCGTTTCAGCCAAAAACCGCCACGTTATACCGAAGCCACTTTGGTTCGTAAACTCGAAGAATTGGGCATTGGAAGGCCTTCGACCTACGCCCCGACTATTTCCACTATCCAGCAACGGGAATACATCGAAAAAGGCAACCGGGAGGGCGAAAAACGCCAGTACAACCTGCTGGAATTGTCCAAAACAAGACAAATCAGCGATAAGATCAAAACCGAAATGAGCGGTGTGGAAAAAGCCAAACTCTTTCCCACCGATATTGGTATGGTGGTCAACGATTTTCTTCTGGAATCTTTCCCCGACATAATGAGCTTCCAATTTACGGCCACTGTGGAAAAATATTTCGACCAGGTTGCCGAAGGCGAATTGGAATGGGTGGCATTGATCGACCAATTTTATAAAGCTTTCCATCCGGCTGTGTTGGAGGCCACCGCTTATTCCGGCCAAAAAGTGGGCAGCCGGCTTTTGGGCAACGATCCTAAAAGCGGCCGTCCGGTATCGGTACGAATCGGACGTTTCGGTCCCCTGGTGCAAATAGGTACGGCCGAAGACCAAGAAAAGCCCTTATTTGCCTCCCTGCGAAAAGAGCAAAGCATGGACAGCATCAGCCTGGAAGAAGCCCTGGCCTTATTTAAGCTCCCCCGCGAACTGGGATCTTTCGAAGACAAAAGCCTAAGCGTAGGTAACGGGCGTTACGGCAATTATATCCGTCATGGAAATCAATTTGTTTCCCTGCCCGAAGAATTCGATCCTCTGGAATTGAGTTTGGATCAAGCCATCCAACTTGTTAAAAACAAGCAGGAAGAAGATCGTAAAAAAATCATCAGCAGCTTTGAACAAGATCCGGAATTATTGGTTATAAATGGCCGGTACGGCCCTTACATAAGTAAAAAGGGGCAGAATTACAAAATCCCCAAAAAAACAGATCCGGCTACACTCAGCTATCAGGATTGTCTTGAACTCATAGAAAAACAAGCCGGTGAAACTAACGAAAAAAAAGGCCGCAAAATGGTCAGAAAAAGCTCACCCAAAAAGAAATAAACCCAGGCTATGAAAAAATCACAACGCAAAACAGGCTTGTTTTTACTGATTCTTTTTTTTATCGGCTATGTATTCAGCTCCTGTGTTACTGAATTTGAATACGACTCTTCGCTACTGATAGGCAAATGGGTTTCCGGTACTGAGTATTACCGCTACAATGAGGATGGCACAGGACTGACCTGGGATACAGCCGACGATGTAACTGAACAGGAAGCTCAGGCATTTACCTGGACCCTGGTCTACTCCACCCTCACTCATATGCACATTATGGAGATTGGAGGTGTGGTACCCAAAGTATATACAGTTACCGAACTTACGGCCACCAGCCTAAAATACGAGGACGAGTTTGGTAACACCCACAGTTTTACCAAAAGCAGCTCCTGACGAGAGCTTCCCAACATTTAGTGTCTGATTTATGAAAAAGGCCCTCCCAATAATAGCCCGGGTACTGACATACATCGTCAGTGTGCCGATTCTGGTTTTTATTGTGGTATTGGCCTTGTTGTTGAACCCCAAAAGCCTCCATTCCCTGGTACAGACTCAGGCAGAAAAATACCTGGACTGTCCATGCGAAATAGGGAGCATCGACCTGAATCTGTTTGACAACTTCCCCCAATTGGAACTTAATATTAAGGAGCTGAATCTGCTCAATTCCTTTCCGGGTACTCCTAACGACACCCTGCTGGGAATTAAACAGATAAAGGCTTCTGTTCATTTGGGAAAATTACTCTCGCAACAGGCCCTGGTTGTCGATACTTTTCTCATCGACCACCTAAGCCTCCATGCATACATCGACAGCAGCGGACAATCCAATTTTGCTGTCCTTAATCTGGAAAGTGATCCCGAAGATACCACAGCCCTGACTCTGCCTTTCAAATCCATTCAGCTGGGCTTTTTCAACCTGCAGGAAGCCGGAATTTTATACATCGATAAGGCCGACAGTATACTTGCCCTGGCAAACGGGCTGAACCTCAACCTGAGCCTGAAGTATCGGGAGCAAATGGCTGAGGGGCTGCTCTGCCTGTTTAGTCCCGACCTGAGTCTAAGCATGGACGGAGCAAGCTACCTGGACAAGGACAGCCTGGATATTGAACTTCCGCTTTGTTTTGAAGAGAATAAACTGAGCCTGACAAAAGCGCTGATGGCTCTTAACCATTTCCGGCTTCAAAGCAGTGGCTCAATTGCACTACAGGATCAGGGACTTTTGTTTGCCCTGGATTTTGAAACAGCACAGGCAGCTATTCAACCAAGCCTGAAATTGATACCTCCGGCTATGGCCAGCCTGCCCGAAAATGTTTTCGTAGACGGGCTCTTCGAACTCCGGGGCAAAGTAAGTGGCCTGTACAACGACAGCCTTATGCCAGGGATTCTCCTGTACGGCGCTTTGGAAAACAGTTCTTTCAGCTACGATGATCCTGCTGTAGAATTAAAGGATCTTTCTTCCAACGTAGAACTGTTTGTTGATCTGAACCGTCAACAAGCTTCCTATGTTGTGCTTCGGGAAGCAAAAGCCCATACCGGAAAATCAGGTTTTGCAGGCAGGATTTTTATCAATGATCTGTTGGGGGACGATATGCATATTGATCTCGATATGGACCTGGATCTTGACATGCAGGAAATAAGGGACTTCTTGCCCGATGATATGGATATCAGCTTGATTGGCAGGGCCAAAGGCCCGGGTAAAGCTCAGTTTTATCTCTCAGAACTGATGGAGATGAATTTGCAACAAATGCATGTTCAGGCCGATTTCCTTTTGCAAAATTTCAAAGGACGTTACCGGGATTACAAGCTGGAAACGCCCCGGGGCAGGCTGAATCTACGTATTCCCAATAATAACAGCCTCACTTCGTTGCTCAGCGCCGATCTATGCCAATGTACTTCATTGTGGGCCTACAAAGACAGCAGCCTGAAAGCAGAACTGCAACAGGCCGACGTTTATTTCGAGCTCTCTGATGTGATGAGCACTACCGACAGCATCGCCTTCTCGGGCAAACTGAAAGCCGAAAATGCCCTGGTTTGGTACGATCAGATAGCAGCGGACTTACTCAATCCCAAAGCAGAAATTGCCATGCAAATAAACTTTGTTGACAGCACCGCCGTTTCGGACCTCTATTTTGACGTGGAAGCCGAGCAGCTTCATGCTCAAATGGACAGTATCCGGCTGAATGCCAAAAACCCTGTGGCTATGTTACAAAGGCAAGGCCAGGAGCAGGACAAAAGCAGAGCCCTTCTCAAGGCCGACTACTTCAACTCTGCCCTTAACCTGCGTTACGGACAGGAAGTCATCAACACTGAATCTCTCGGAATCAAAGCAGAAGCATACGAAGACAATACTCAGGAACAGCTTTTGTTGCGTTGGAATCCCAAACTGGAAGTCTATTTACAGGAAGGTGATGTTCAATTGACTGCCCTCTCCGAGAAGATTTTCGTACCCGACATCCGCTTCAACTACAGCAACGAAGCCTTCAATATTATCGAAAGCCGTATCCAGCTGGGCAATTCCGATTTTCAACTTATGGGAGATGTGCTGCATATTGGCGATTACCTGAATCATACCGGCAACCTCAAAGGAGAGCTTAACTTCGTTTCCAACCTCACCGATGTCAATCAGCTGATGAAACTTACCAGCGGACTGGGAGGAACAGAAAATGAGGAAAACGAGGAAAACGCCGGACAGGAAGCAGCACAAACAGACAGCACAGCAGAATCCGGCCCCTTTATGGTCCCGAAAAACATCGACCTCAGCGTGAATACCAGCATTATGAACGCCTATGTAGGCAATCAGATCGCCACTAACCTCACCGGGAGGCTTTACATCAAGGACGATGCCCTTATCCTGGAAGAAATTGGTTTTGTCAGTGCTGCAGCCAGGCTTAAGCTGACGGCGATGTACCGCTCCCCCAGAACCAACCACCTCTATCTGGGACTGGATTATCATATGGTTGACATTCAGATTGACGAACTGCTTAGTATGTTTCCCGATTTGGACACCATTATGCCCATGCTGAGTTCTTTCAAAGGCCAGGGCGAGTTTCACCTGGCGGCCGAAACCTATCTCGACAAAAATTACAATTTAAAAAAATCCACTCTTAGAGGAGCCTCCTCGATTCGGGGAGATAATTTGGTTTTGATGGACAGCGAAACCTTTGGCCAAATTTCAAAGATTCTTTTGTTCAACAAAAAAACCGAAAACAGAGTTGATAGTCTGACCGCCGAATTCACGGTATTCAAAAACGAAGTAGACGTGTATCCCTTTACCATAGTAATGGACAAATACAAAGCCGTCGTGGGAGGTCGCCACAACCTGGATATGAGTTTCGATTATCATATTTCATTGCTCGAAAGCCCCTTGCCCACCCGCCTGGGCGTGGACATCCGGGGCACTGTGGATGACCTCAGGATCAGGCCGGCCGCCTGTAAATACGCCGAAAATTACCGACCGGTAAGCCGAAGGCTTGTTGATAACCAAAAACTTCAATTGCGCAATTTGATCCGCGAAACCCTGACCCGGCAAATGGAATAAAAAAAAGGCGTCCGACAAAGACGCCCTTTTTTTTATATAGATTGGCAGCTTGTTAAAACAGATTCGGAAAAAAGACCGAAAAGACCAGAATAAGCAAGCCCAATATCAACACTGTGATGGTTCTGACAGATACGCCTTTCCATTCTTTGAGCAAAATGCCCCAGACATTGCTGAAGGTAACGTTCAGAGCCATCAGAATACTCCAGGAGAAAGCCAGCATGATGGTATTTCCAGCCAGAAAACTTTTACCGACGGATAAGCCAAAGAACTGAGAATACCAAAGCAAGCCGGCCAAAGCACAGAAGAATAGGTTATTAACCCATACTTTCCCGGTATTCGAAGTATAATCTTTGAA
>CAZNQD010000002.1:0-32818 GCA_964575345.1 uncultured Bacteroidales bacterium | reverse complement strand
TCTTTTTCGTATTGCTGAATTTGAGGAATGAAATCTTCGCCCACCGGAACGTTGTTCTTCAGACAGAAATAATCCCAAACGGCATTCCATGGTAAGCCTTTGCATTCTTCAAGCAAAGCCAGACGTTCGAAACCTTGTTCGTTGGCTTCGTATTTTCTAAGTATTTCGAGAGGTTCGAGCAGAGCATGCAGGAAGCATTTCTGGGTAGCGCGGGAGCCGATGACATAAGCTCCGATTCGGTTGATAGATCCGTCAAAATAGTCAAGGCCAATATTAACACGGCCCAAAGCATCTGCACGTACAATCTCTTTGGCTAAATCCAGCGTATCGTCGTTCATAAGAGTCACGTGGTCGGAATCCCAGCGAATGGGACGGGAAACGTGCAACATAATTTCGGGGGTGAATAGCAGCAGGCAGGAAATCTTGTCGGCTATACTTTCGGTCAAATGGAAGTGGCCGGTATCCAGGGTAACAATCTTTTTATTCTTAACTCCATAACCCAGGTAGAAATCGTACGAACCCACTGTATAGGATTCTGCACCGATACCGAATAATTTGGCTTCGATACAATCCTTCATGTTGTTGTACTTCTGTGCAAAGATTTCGTCAAGTGACTGTTCCAGAATGCGGCGGTATTCCAGACGATTGACGGTCATATCTTTTGAGCCGTCGTGAATCCAAAGATTCATCACGCAGGGAGAACCCTGATAAACACCCATAGCCTCGGAAATGGCCCGGCAACGTTTGGTATGTTCAATCCAAAATTCACGAATTTCTTTTTTGGGGCTGGCCAGAGTGAGCGCCTCGCTTTTGGGGTGAGAAAAAGAGGTGGAATTAAAATCCAATTTCATTCCATTTTCTTTGGCCCATTGCATCCAGCTTTCGAAATGCTTGGGTTCCAGTTGGTCACGGTCAACAAATTTTCCCTGAAAATCACCGTAAATAGCGTGAAGATTCAAGCGATGTTTCCCGGGTATAAAAGAAGTTGCTTTTTTAATATCTGCCCGCAATTCCTCGATATTCCTGGCCTTGCCGGGGTAATTTCCGGTAGACTGAATACCACCGGTGAGTTCTCCGTCGGGATTTTCAAATCCACTGACATCGTCGGCCTGCCAGCAATGCAGAGACAAGGATATTTTCTGGAGTTTATTCAAGGCGGCATCTACATCGACACCAACGGCTGCATAACGTTCTTTGGCAATTTCGTATGCCTGCTGAACGAGTTTTTCTTTTACCATAATGTTCTTTTTTAAAGGGTTAATGTTTATTTTTTGATGATATTCAAATATTTTTGATAAGCCAGTGACCAGGTAATAGTGTCCTGGGGCAGGAATACTTCGGTGGTAATAGAAGAAGAAATCAGCGTACGCATTTCCTGCAAGTTCCCGACCACTCCCAGAGCCTTGGCCTGCATCATCACATTACCTATGGCAGTAGCCTCCACAGGGCCTGCCACTACCGGCAGTCCGATGGCATTGGATGTAAACTGGTTAAGCAGCCGGTTTTGAGCACCTCCTCCAATAATATGCAGTTTTTCAATTCTAAAACCGGCCACTTGTTGCAGTTTGCTCAAAACGTAATTGTACTTGAGCGCCAGGCTGTCGAAAATACAACGGATGAATTGTGCATGATTCTGTGGCACAGGCTGACTGGTAGCAGCACAGTAATTAACAATAGCCTTGACCATACTTGCCGGATTGGCAAAAGAGGGATCGTCGGGATCAACCAGCGAACGGAAACCATCGGCCGAAGAGGCCAGTTCCACTATCGTCGGATAGGAATAGGATACTCCCGTCTTTTTCCACTCCTTACGACATTGCTCCAACAACCACATACCGGTGATGTTTTTCAGGAAACGGGTGGTACCGTCTACACCGCCTTCGTTGGTGAAATTCATTTGGAATGACTCTTCGTTGATGATGGGTTCTCTGACTTCGATACCCATCAGCGACCAGGTGCCGGAACTCAGGTAGGCAAAGCATTCGTTTTCGGCCGGCACCGAAGCCACGGCAGAGCCTGTGTCGTGTCCGGCCACGGCAATAACCGGAACTTTGCCCAAACCGCTTTCTTCGGCCAGGGCATCGCAGAGCGGGCCAATTACCACACCCGGATCGGTTATTTCGGGCAATATATCCGGATTGATACCGGCGGCCTCGAGCAGAGAAGGATCAAACTGCCTGGTTCTTGGGTTCAGTATCTGCGAAGTGGAGGCAATGCTGTATTCGCAAACCATTTTGCCGGTCAGCATATACGAAAGTGCATCGGGCATGAACAAAATTTTATCGGCGGCTTCCAGGGCAGACGAATTTTCCAATTTGGCAGCGTAAAGCTGAAACAAACTGTTGAAATTCATAATCTGGATACCAGTTCGATTGTATACTTCTTTGCGGGAAATCAGTTCAAAATACTTTTCGGGAATGGAATCGGTGTAAGGGTCGCGATAGGCCCGGGGACAACCCAAAAAAGTGCCGTCCTTGCCGACATAAACAAAATCTACGCCCCAGGTGTCGATACCAATGGCATCGATCTTTTGTCCGGATGCAGCAGCAGCTCTTAATCCTGCTTTGAGCGATTCATAGATTCCGAAAATATTCCAGTACGATTTGCCGTTGATGGGCATAATAAGATTGGGGAACCGGGTTAATTCTTTCATTTCGAGTTTACCTTCGCCCAGCGTTCCTAAAATGGCTCGTCCGCTGGTGGCTCCCAGGTCGAAGGCTAAAAAATTGTATGTACGCATTCTGTGGTTTATTTGAGATGTACAAACACCTCGGTTTCATTATTGAATTGTCAGTGTTATTACCGATTTGGCAGGAACTGTCAGGCTAAGTTCGCCCTTGTTGATTTTGGCTTTTTTGAATTCTTTGAGTGTAATCTTCTCTGCGTCTTCAAAAGTGTTTTTGTCCGTAAGATTATCGGAACTCAGGATAATTCCGCTTACATTTTTAGCATTAACGCCCTTCAACAAACAAGAGGCATCTATATCGTTTTTGGGATCGATGTTAACAATAGAAACATGAATCACTCCCTGAGCGTTTTTAGAAGCACTGACATTCAAAGCCGGCAATGATCTGTTGGCCAGTCTGTACATCGGACTCAGCATCTCGACCGGAATGTAGGTGGCGTCGTGATGCACTTTGTACATATCGTAAATATGATAAGTAGGAGTAAGCACCATTTTATCGTCTTTGGTCAGAATTATTGCCTGCAAAACATTCACCATCTGGGCAATATTAGCCATTCGGACACGGTCACTGTATTTATGGAAAATATTCATGGTTGCTGCGCAAAGTAAGGCATCGCGCAAAGTATTTTGCTGATACAGGAAACCGGGATTGGTGCCGGGTTCCACGTCATACCATGCCCCCCATTCGTCCACACAGAAAGCTACCCTTTTGCGCGGATCGTATTTGTCCATTATAGCTACATGATTTCCAATAAGCTCATCCATAAACAAACTCTTCTCCATAGTTGTAAAGTATTCCTCTTCGGTAAAATCAGTAGCAGATCCTTTACCTCCGGGGCCCCAGCCTTTGGGAACAGTATAATGATGCAGTGAAAGGCCCCACATCTGACCGGCGCCGACGTTTTTCATCATCACCTCGGTCCAGTTGTAGTCTGAGGAATTCGCTCCTCCGGCAATTTTAAACAAACGGTTGTCTCCGTAATTGCGACAGTAAGTGGCATAATTCCTGTACAGGTTGGCGTAGTGTTCAGGGGTCATATTTCCGCCACAACCCCAGTTTTCGTTGCCTACTCCCCAGAATTTCACTTTCCAGGGTTTGTCACGTCCGTTGTCGCGCCTCAGGTTGGCCATGGGTGATTCTCCGTCAAAAGTGATGTATTCCACCCACTTGGACATTTCTTCAACTGTTCCGCTGCCCACGTTGCCACAGATATAGGGTTCAGTTCCTATCAATTCGCAAAAATTCAAAAATTCATGGGTGCCAAAAGAATTGTCTTCGACCACTCCGCCCCAATGGGTATTGATCATTTTGGGCCGGCTTGCTTTGGGTCCGATACCGTCTTTCCAGTGATACTCATCGGCAAAACATCCTCCGGGCCAGCGCAGATTGGGAATCTGAATGTGTTTGAGGGCTGCGATAATATCTTTGCGATAACCATCGGTGTTGGGTATCGGGGATTCGGGTCCTACCCAAATACCACCGTAAATACAGTTACCCAGATGTTCGGCAAAATGTCCGTAAATGTGTTTGCTGATTTGCGCACCGGGTTGGCCGGCATTAATAACCAGATTGGCCTTTTCTGCAGAAACAGCCATCGCGGCTATACCGAAAACAGCTGTTAGAACAAGAAGGTGTTTTTTCATAGCGATCAGAATTATTCAGTTTGTAGATAAAAGCTTTAAGTGCAGCAAAGATAATTTTTTTCTTTAAACGCAGCAAGCCTGCAGTCGTTTCATGGCTGTTTCCAGCACAGAACGCGGACAGGCAATATTGATGCGCATATGTTGCTCTCCTCCCGGTCCGAAAATACTGCCTTCGCTAAAGCCCAATCCACCTTCATGCACCAGTTTGTGTTGCAAGGCCTTGTGCTCCAAACCCAGAGCCGAGAAATCCACCCATACCAGATAAGTGGCCTCGTGGCGATAAAGCCCGAGAGAGGGCAGTTGACGCGTGATAAAATCGTTTAAGTAAAGCAGGTTTCCGTGTAAATAGTCCAACAAGTCATCGAGCCAGGCTTCGCCATGAGTATAGGCCGCTTCCAGGGCTGCATCGCCAAAAGTATTACCCAGGCTGACATGTAAAACTTCGTTGCTTATTCTGATAAAAGATTTTCTCAACTCAGGATTGGGAATTATGGCCTCCGAACTGGCCATACCCGCCAGATTAAAACTTTTGCTCGGAGCCATAAAAGTAATCGTATTTTCGGCTATCGAAGGGTTCAGACCAGCCATGGGTGTATGCACAAAACCTTCCATTATCAAATCGGCATGTATCTCGTCAGATACTACCAGACAATGGTATTTCAGGCATAATTCACCCAGCCTCTGCAATTCTTCTTTTGTCCAGCTTCGGCCCACCGGATTGTGAGGATTGCACAATAACAACATTCTGGCCCCCGACTTCAGTTTTTCTTCCAAATCGGAAAAATCCATGAAGTATTGATCCTCACTACGGATTAGCTTATTGTAGAGTAAGACCCGGTTTTGTCTCTCGACCACATAGTAAAAAGGATGATAAACAGGAGGCTGTACAATTATTTTGTCACCGGGCCGGCTGAAGGCCTGCACAGACATAGCCAGGCCGGATACTACCCCGGGAGTAAAACTAATCCAGTCTTTTTTTATTTCCCAGCCATGCCGTCTGCGCATCCAACCCACAATAGACTGGTAAAAAACCTCGCTGTGGCTGAAGTAGCCAAAAACAGGATGTTCCAGTCGTTTCCTTATTGCCTGGATAACTGCTTCAGGACAAGGAAAATCCATATCGGCCACCCAAAGAGGCAGCACATCCTCACGGCCAAAGACCGCAGCACAGGAATCGTGTTTCAGGCTGTTGGTGTCGCGCCTGTCTATTATTTCATCAAAATCCGGCTTCATTTCTTCTGCGACTTATTTTCTAACCCGGGCAGCTATAGCCCTTATATGCGCAGGTGTGCTGCCGCAACAACCGCCAATGATATCGGCTCCGGCTTCGATCAATCCGGGAACCGAGGCTGCCATTTCTTCGGGAGATTCCGGGAAGATCGTTTTGCCCTCTTTATAGATTGGCAGGCCGGCGTTGGCCTGAATCAGGACAGGTATCTCCCGGTTCACACTGCGAATCTCGCGCACAATGTCGATCATTCCTTTGGAACCGTTGCCGCAATTGCTGCCTATCACAGAAGCTCCTGCTTCGATCAGGGGCTGAATCATGTCGGAGGGCGAAACACCCATCATGGTTCGGTAGCCGCCGCCCGCCAAAGAATCAAAAGTCATGGTGCATAGCACTTCCAGGCCTGTTTTTGCAGCAGCACGAACCGCGATCAGAGCTTCTTCCAGGTCGGTCATGGTTTCTACCACTATGGCATCGGCCCCTCCTTCTTTGAGAGCTTGACATTGTTCGTAAAATACCTCGAACATTTCTTCGGGACTCAGGTCGCCCATCATCAGAAACTTGCCTGTCGGGCCCACCGATCCCAGCACAATTTTGTCCTGGCCGGCGGCTTGTCTGGACAGAGCTGCCGCGGCACGATTGATTTCATAAGCCCGGCCGGCCAGGCCGTAATGAGCTAATTTGCACGAATTACCACCAAAACTGTTGGTTTCTGTCATATCGGCACCGGCTTCCAGATAACTGCGGGCGATGTCGCTCACCGCCCCTGGATGGTCGATATTCCAAAGTTCCGGGCAAGTACCTGCTTGCAGGCCTTTGGCTTGCAAAAAGGTTCCCCAGGCTCCGTCGGAGACAAGGTATTTTTGCTTTTTAAGCAATTCAAGTATTTTTCCCATAGTATGTTCGATCTACGGACAAAAATACAGGAAAAATCCAGAATCAGTGAGAAAATTCAGGATTAATCAAAGCGAATGGCTTTGACAGGGCTAATTTTGGCTACCAAAGCCGAGGGCCCCAGTATCATGAGCAGTGAAACCAGTAAGGTGCCCAGGTTGAGAAATATAATATTCCAGAGATTCCATTCTACGGGAACGGCATCGATATAATATACTGCAGGATCCAGTTTCAGAAAGCCGAAAAAATACTGCAGCAAGCACAATCCCAGGCCTAACACATTGCCCCAGAGCATACCCCTGCCAATCAAAAAGGACGAAAGATACAAAAACACCTTGCGCACCGAGACATTGTCTGCACCCATAGCCTTGAGCATGCCAATCAGGTTGGTCCGTTCCAGGATCAGGATCAGCAAGCCGGAAATCATATTAAAGCCCGACACAAAAATCATCAGCACCAATATCAGCCATACATTCATATCCAGCAGATCGAGCCAGCCAAACATGTCGGGATTCAGATCGTACACCGATTGTACCATGTAAGCATTGCCCGACAGATTTCCTGTTTGAAACAGCAAATTATATACATCGTTCTCTACCTGAGACAAGTCCCTGATATCATCGATAAAAATCTCCAGGCCGCCGGCCTGCTCAGGCTCCCAGGCATTCAGACGGACAATTTGCCTGTCATCGACCAAAGCAAACACTTTGTCAAATTCCGAGAAATGGGTTTCAAAGATTCCACAGAGCTCCCATTGACGAGTGTATAATTGTTCGTTCCGGGTAAAATAGCAGAGTAATTTATCGCCCGGTTTTAATTTCAGGCGCCGGGCTATTTCACTGGAGAGCAGCACCTGAGTTGAGGGCAGCTTGTCGTTTAATTCGGGTAAACTCCCCTCCAACAGATAGCGTTTAAGGAAATTCCAATCAAAGTCAGGACCAAATCCTTTAAAAACAAGGGTTTGAAAAGATTCTTCCGTCTTGACCATGCCCGGCTTGGTAGAAAAACGCTGTACGTGACGCACTCCGGGAATGGACTTCAGTTGTTTGGACAGTTGTTCGGGCAACTCCATGGCTGCCATCTCGTAAGAGTAATTTGACTGGTAGCTGGTAACCTGTATATGAGAACTCAGGCCGATGATGTTTTTTTCCACCTGATGTTTGAATCCAACCACCACAGCCACGGCAATCAACATCACCGCCAGGCCTGTCGCTATACCCAGAGTAGCTATGCGCACCGCCGGCCGTGAAACTTGCTTTTGATCTTCTGTTTTGAAGAACAAGCGTTTAGCTATAAAAAACTCTAAACTCAATATTCAGACTTTACAGACAATTCTTCCGATGGCCTCCGTGAGACCTTGTTTGCCGCAATCAAAGGGTTCGGCCGGGGTATACATCCAGCGCCTTTTCCAACAGCATCATGGCCGTTGCCAGATCCTCCTTGTTCAGGACATAGGCCAGCCTGACTTCGTTTCGGCCCACATTGGGAGCAGAATAAAAGCCCGAAGCCGGGGCAACCATTATGGTTTTATGATCGTATTCAAAACTATCCAGCAACCAGGCGCAAAAACGATCTGCATCGTCAATAGGCAAACGGGCTACCGTATAAAAAGCCCCCATGGGCATGGGTGAATAGCAACCGGGAATTTTGTTGATGGCCTCAATCATATAATTTCTGCGCCCGAGGTATTCCAGATAAACTTCATCCATGTAGCTTTCCTGGACGTCCATAGAGGCCTCGGCAACCAACTGCCCAATCAAGGGCGGACACAAACGGGCCTGGCAAAACTTCATCACGTTTTTGCGAACCTGTATATTTTTACTGATAAGGGCTCCTATACGGATACCGCATTCACTGTAGCGTTTGGATACAGAATCAATCAAAATCACATTGTCGCGTATGCCTTCGAGATGAAAAGAAGAAATATGCGGAGCCCCGGTATAGCAAAACTCCCGATAAACCTCATCCGAAAATAAATACAAGTCGTATTTTTTTACCAGGTCACGGATATCTTCCAGCTCCTTGCGATTGTATAAATAACCGGTGGGATTGTTGGGATTGCTAATCAGAATCGCCCTGGTACGCGGGGTGATCATTTTTTCGAATTCCTCGGCAGGAGGCATAGCAAAGCCGTTCTCGATGTTCAGCAAAAATGGTCTGATTACTGCACCGCAAGACACGGCAAAAGCAGTATAGTTGGCATAGGCCGGTTCCGGAACGATGATTTCGTCTCCGGGATCCAGGCAGGCCATCATGGCAAAGAGCACGGCTTCGGAGCCGCCGGTAGTAATTATAATATCCTCTGCATCAACATCGATGTGAAACTTTTGATAATAACCCGCCAGCTTTTTGCGTAAACTCAGTAAACCCTCGCTGGGAGTATATTCCAAAATGGAACGATCAATGTTTTTTAAAGCATCCAGGGCTACCTGGGGAGTCTTGATGTCGGGCTGACCTATGTTGAGATGATAAATTTTAACTCCTCTGGCAATAGCCTGTCTGCTCAGGGGTACCAGCTTACGGATGGGCGATTCGGGCATTAAAGCTCCGCGGCGTGATGAGATTGGCATAAAAGTATTGCTTGTTGATAAAGCTGCAAAGATAGTATGTTTTCGGCATTCCTGCTTACTTTTTTTTAGCCAGCTTAGAGGCTGCTTTTACGGCCGCTTCCAAAATAAGTTCTTCACCGGGCACCTTTCCTCCCTGCATCAGAAATTTACCGTCACAGATAACACTGTCTATGCAGGAACTGTCCGCCGAATAGACCCAATTCGAGAGTAAATCGTATGAGGGCACCATACGCACGTTGTTCAAATCGATTATCAACGCATCGGCCAGTTTACCCACGGCAATCTCGCCGGCATCCAGTCCGTAAGCCCGGGCAGCGTTCAAGGTGGCCCAACGAAATACCTCTTCAACCTTCAACACTTCGCTGCCGTAATGCACTTTGGCCAGAAGAGCGGCAATTTTCATTTCTTCCCGCATGTCAAGGTTATTATTGGAAGAACAACCATCGGTACCTAAGGCTACATTTAATTTTTTTTCGATTATGTCAGCACTGCGAAAAACACCGGAGCCCAGTTTCATGTTGGAACAGGGATTATGTACCAGCCATACCCCTCTGTCCCTAAGTAAATCCAATTCGTAGTCGTCTGCGTGAATAACGTGAGCTGCCACCGTTTTGGGGCCCAGTATGCCTAAATGATCGAGCCAGCGCACAGGGCTCATGCCGTGAGCCGCTATACAATCCTGCACTTCCTGCCTTGTTTCGGCCAAATGGGTATGAATAATCAGAGAGCGTTCCCGGGCAATAGCCGCAAGACGTTTAAACAAATCTGCACCAACTGTATAGACAGCATGGGGAGTAATGGTAATCTGCACGCGTGATGAAGTTTCGGGTAGATTTTCGAGAAAATGCAAGCCCCGTTCTACGTATTTTGTGCCGTTACTTTCCAGAAAAGTAACCCCTATGGCAGCCCGAATGCCCATTTCTTCCACAGCCCGGACAGTAACCGGGATATTGAAATACATATCGCTGAAAAACACCGTACCCGACTTGATCATTTCCAGGATAGCCAGGCGGGTGCCTGTATACAAATCCTCGCCTTGCATTTTGGCCTCCAGGGGCCAGATTTTCTCCTGCAGCCATTGTGTCAGGGGCATATCTTCGGCACAACCCCTCAGCAGCGACATGGCAGCGTGGGTATGTGCATTGTAAAAGGGAGGAAGCAGGGCCTTGCCCTTGCCTTCGATGACCTGATCGGCCGGAAAATCAATGTTTTCTCCGATACGCGTAAAGCGCTTGTCTTCGATCAGAACATCCTGAGACTTATGGCCCAGCAATATATTTTTAATTAAAATGCTTTTCATATAAATTATTTCTGAGCAAATATACAATCGATCTCGGCTGATATCCCGGACTTGCTGCGGCAGATTTTAAGTAATTCCTGCTCCATTTCTGCCGGAGGTTCAATCATTGCCTTTGCCTCGGGGTGCCTGAGTAAGTATTCCGCTCCCCGGTTGTGCAAGGCCATGGTAGCATCAATATAACACAAAAGGGTAGGTTCTTCCAGCGTAAAATTCAGCGTTTTCTTATACATCAATACTCTGTCGGAAGGGACAGAGGGGCCAAATTCATCTTCCACTCCCATATTGGCAAAAAGGGCTTCCGATTGCTGCCAGTCAGCCGGTGGACAATCTGCCTGAAAAGAAGCGGCCCGGCCGGTAGCCATTACTACGGCATAAGCGTTTTTTACCGCCTTTCCAACAGCCTGACGATCGGTATAAGGAACAAACTCTGCTTCAACAGCAGGCAAGCCCTGATCACACCGAGCCGGATCGCTTACCATAGTGACATGGGCTCCCAGTTTGAGAGCATGGATGGCAATGCCCCGGCCTACTTTACCGGTGCCGAATATCACCAGCCTGCGTTTCTTCCATTGCTCATAACCCAATTGTTTCATCGCTCTGAAATACGATTCTCCTGTTCCCAGGAGGGTTTCAATTAGTTTTATCTTTCCGTTGTCGGCCAGAAAAACTCTTTTATTCAGTGACTTATACTGTTCATAACCACTGCGGGTTAATTCCACGTAGCCCAACTTTGAGTTCCAGTGCGAAAAAGCCCCGGCACAATCCAGAATCAAATCCATATCCACGGGCGCTTGCTTATTGTGCAGCAAGGGTATACCGGCAGACTGAAGCAAACCTTTAGCCTTGGGATCAAAGCTTATGGCATCGGACAAACCCACATACAAAGTAGCACCCGCTTTAATCAGGGCCAGGTGTTTAAGTATGGTGTTGGTGAATACCGGAGTGGCATCCAGCAGCCTGAGGCCGCTGAAGGGTTTACGGACATCCCATGCAGCCATCTGATTCTGAAGAACAGGGTATTCTTCAGGGTTATATCTTTGTGTCAATATGCCTTCCAGGTATTCCGTGCGATAATCAACAGTCATAGCTCGAGGTTTGAAAACGCAAATATACAAAACTTCGTCGCTGTACTAAAATTATGTATTTTTACGGGCTATAAAACCCGGTATCATGAAACGCCACTTCCTGTTTTTACTTCTTGCAGGCCTGCTATGGCCTGCTGCACTATCAGCACAAAGCAATTTCTGCCGGTTCCTGACTTTCGACACTGACCTGATGTTCAACAAATACCTGCTTCGGCAGGTTTACGAACAATACCTGGAGCGTGATGCCTTTTTCTGCTCTGAATTCAGCGCTGAAGAAGCCCGTGAATACAGCAACAAAACCAAAGAAGCTTATCTTGATTTACTCAGCCCTATACCCAATCGTACAGTCCTGGCTGTAGAAAATTGCGGCAGCCACAATTTCGGAGCATTCAGCTTAGAGAAAATCATCTATCAAAGCAGCCCCAACCGCAGGGTCACCGCCCATCTTTATTTGCCCGGCCAGGCCGGGAAACACCCCGTCGTGCTGATGCTTTGCGGGCACGGAGCCCAGGGCAAACAAATGCTGTCATACCAATACCAGGCAGCTTTGTATGCCGCCAATGGCATAGCTACCATGGTAGTAGATCCTCCCGGTCAGGGCGAACGTTTTCAGTTGATTGACCGGGATGGCAACAACCCGGCCCGTGGCGGCAGCGGCACCAACGAACACACCCTCCTGCTTATGAATTCACTGATTGTGGGCGAATCAGTGGTCAAGGATGAATTATGGGACAACCTGAGAGCCATCGATTACCTGTACAGCCGGCCGGATATAGATACGAGCAGAATAGGCTGTTTCGGGTTTTCGGGCGGCGGCACCCAGGCGGAATACCTGCTTGCCTTTGATTCACGCATCAAGGTGGGAGGCATAGGAGGTTATTTTACGCAAAGACGGAGAAGCATAGAAGTGATTGCTCCCCAGGACGGTTGTCAGCATTTGCCCGGCGAAGGCCTCAAAGCTCTTGAACAGGTGGACTTTATCACGGCATTTGCTCCGAAACCTCTGATTATCATCAACGGAGCCTACGATTTTGTTGACCGTATAGGAGCCGAAGCCAGCTTCAGGGAATTAAAAAAATTTTATTCAGCCTGCGGGCGACCGGAACACGTACTCCTTTACGTCGGAGACGACGGCCATGCTTTTGGAGAAGAAAAACAAAATCTGGTACTGGCCTGGTTCCTCAAATACCTCTGCAACAAAGAGCAAAAAGGCGAAACTTTTTGCAACACTTCCTCCAAAGCCGACTATGCCTCGGCAACATCTTTTGCAGAGGAAACCGGCATAGCGGCTGCCTACGACTTTGAATCCATCCCTGCCGACGAAATGCGCTGTACGCCCGAAGGAAATTTAAGCACCTACCTGTCGAAAGGAGAACTGCTGACGCCGGCACGCAATCAACAAATCTGGCAAGAGCAGGCCGGGCTCAGAGCCGAATTTCACAAGCTGAGCCCCGAAGCACAAAACCGGCAAGTTGCCTCTTTGGCCGGAATCAATCCCGTCACCAAAGTCAGGGCCGAAAAAAACGGATCCATACCTTTAGAAGGAATAAGGCTTGAAAGGTATATCCTGCATGCCGAAAACGAAACGCCCCTGCCCTGCCTGCTGCTTCTGCCCGATAAGCCACAACAGGATGCTATCAGAATTATCCTGCATGAGCAGGGCAAATGTTTCGTCGCAGATTCCTGTATTCAACTCTGCCAAAACAGCGGGCAGATTTTGCTGCTGGCCGACCTCAGGGGCTTAGGCGAAAGCCTCGATAAACCCGAACGCAACGAAAGCAAGTATTTCAATACGGAATACAGTGTGGGCATGATGTCGCTACATATTGGCAAGACTTTGGTCGGGCAGCGCGCTACCGACATTTTAATGCTGGCCTCCTTTATCGGGCAACACGAAACACTCAAAAATGTCGGAGGCCTGCAGCTCGAAGCTTACGGAAAATGCGTTCCTCCTGCTCTGCACGCCGCTTTTTTGCTCGACAGACTCCGGGAACTCAGGCTGCACAGCAAAATACCTTCGTGGAAATATTTACTGGAACATCCCACCACCAAAGAACAAATCTCCTACATCGTACCCAAAGCCTCAAAGTATTACGACTTGCCCGATCTGCAGCAGGCTTTGATGGCCCGCAAGATATCAGTAACCTACTAAGACACTAAGCTCCATAGCAACATGGATATTGAAAAAAAACGCTTCAGGCTTTCCTTTTATGTCCCCACGCTGCTGGTGTGCCTGCCTGCCCTGGTGCAGGCTCTGCAAAGTGGCCTGCAGGCCGACTGGTACAGCTTGGGCATTTACCCTCGCGAGATCTCAAGCCTTCCGGGGATACTCACACAGGTCTTCATCCACGAAAACTGGGCACATTTTTTTAATAACGCCGTTCCCCTCTTTGTTTTGAGTTGGTGTTTTTATTATTTCTATCGCGAACTCTTTTGGAAAGGCAGCCTCCTGCTGTGGCTTTGCAGCGGGCTGTTCACCTGGTTCATCGGCAGAGCCAACTGGCATATCGGGGCCAGTGGTTTAATTTATGCCTACGCCTTTTTTCTATTCTTCAGCGGATTGATACGCGGACACAAACCACTGATGGCCATATCGTTTGTAGTGGTTTTTCTCTATGGCAGCACCTTTTGGAATATGTTCCCCTGGGGAGAATTCAACCGGGATATTTCCTGGGAAGGCCATCTGTCGGGGGCCATGGCCGGCCTGCTCTGGGCCTTGCTGCTGAAAAAGCAGGGGCCTCAGGCTCCGGCTCCCCCGGAGGAGGAGGAAGAAGACGACGACGAAGAACCGGTAAATTCTGAATGGGGCTCCACGACAGAAGAACCTGCCGAAAAGAATTCAGACAAGGGGAAAACCGAAGTTATCGGTAAAGATTCAAGTCAGTAAGCTAGTATCACCGTTTTTCCAGACGCTCCTGAACAGCAGCAGCCAACCGCCTGAAAGCCTGCCCCATTACAGTATCAGCGTTCAGAGCCACCGGCGTTCCCGCGTCACCCGATTCGCAAACACTTTGCACCAGAGGTATCTGTCCCAGCAAGGGAACTCTTCTTTCTTCAGCCAACTCTGCTCCCCCGTCTTTGCCAAAAAGATAATAGCGGTTTTGAGGCAGTTCGGCCGGAGTAAACCAAGACATATTTTCGACCAAACCCAGGACGGGTATATTGATCTTTTTGTTTTGGAACATATCGACCGCCTTGCGGGCATCGGACAATGCCACCTGTTGCGGGGTGGTAACCACAATGGCTCCCGAAAGTTTAAGGTTCTGTATTATTGTCAGATGAATATCGCTGGTACCCGGGGGCAAATCAATGAGGAAATAATCCAGATCACCCCAATAAGCATCGCCTATAAGCTGTTTCAGGGCATTGGAGGCCATGGGGCCACGCCAGATTACGGCATTTTCTTTTTGCACAAAAAAGCCTATAGACAAAATTTTCAGCCCATATTTTTCTTCGGGAATAATCATATCGCGTCCCAAAATATTTTCCATAGCCGGCCTGGCCTCCTCTAAATCTAACATCTTGGGAATGGAAGGCCCGAAAATATCTGCATCCAGCAAGCCCACTTTGTAGCCTTCGGCGGCCAAAGCCACCGCCAGATTGGTGGTAATGGTGGATTTACCCACGCCACCCTTGCCCGAAGCAACGACAATAACGTTTTTTACTCCGGGCAACAGGGGTTCCTCTTCCTTGGCAGGAGCGGCCGGGCGGGTGACAACCCTGATATTCCCTTTAATATCGACCTCTTCTCCCACATAAGTCAGGATGGCCGTTTCGGCAGCCTTGACCACCGATTTGATAAAGGGATCGTTTTGTTTTTCAAAAATGAGCGAGAAGCTCACTTTGTTGCCTTCGATGCGAATGTTGTCTTCTACCATGCCGGAAGTAACCAAGTCTTGGGAGGTTCCCGGGTAGCGCACTTTGGACAAGGCATCCAAAATCAATTTAGGATAAATGTTCATAGTTGTTTATCTTTTGGTAATACGCGGGCACTTCGTCCGAAACTTCTGTACTCGTCCGGTTCAATATCTACTTCGGGTTCTTTCCAGTCAGTGATTGCCGGAATGGACCATTTGAGGTATTTAATCTTAATGCCACGTAATAACCATTGTTGTTCGTAAAATGTCTGTATTTCGGGAACCGGAAGCGAATCCGAATAAAGATCCTGCGTCCGGCAGAGAAGAGGCAGAGCATTGGCCTTTAAGACGGCCAGGCTGTACTCATACATAAAGCGGCTGTCGGTTTTGAGGTGTAAAACGGCGTTTGCAGCCAGAACCTGCTGATACATACGCATGAAATAAGTCGAAGTGAGACGTTTGCGCACTTTCTTCGTTTGTGGATCGGGAAAAGTCAACCAAATTTCGGCCACTTCGCCGGGGGCAAAAAAGCTGTTCAACAACTCAATCTGAGTGCGTAAAAAAGCCACGTTCCCGAGATTTTCTTCCCGGGCCTGCCGGGCACCGCTCCACATGCGGGCCCCCTTGATGTCTATACCAATAAAATTCATATCCGGCCGCGAACGACCCAGTCCCACCGTGTACTCTCCTTTGCCGCAACCCAACTCCAAAACCAGAGGATGATCGTTGCCAAATACGCTTAGGCTCCAATGTCCTTTGAACTCACATTCGGGCCGGCGGCCTTCTTTGAGCGGGAACTCAAACACATGTCCCCAGTTGTGCAGATCCTCAAATTTTTTCAGTTTGTTTTTTGCCATAAAACCGGTACAGCCTTACTTACACAATAGTAATCCAGCCGTAGGTATCGGGCTCATCCCCGTACTGAATAGCCCTGAGTTTGTGGTATAATTGTTCACAGACTTTGCCCGGTTTGCCGTCTTTGGAAAACACGTAGCTTTTCCCGGTATCCGCATCGTCTATCCTTCCCACCGGGCTGATTACAGCCGCGGTACCGCAAGCGCCGGCTTCTTCGAAATCACTGAGCTCTTCTACCCTGATTTGTCTGCGTATCACTTCCATGCCCATACCCTCAGCCAGTTGCATAAGGCTTTTGTTGGTAATGGAAGGCAAAATGGAATGCGAAGCCGGGGTTACATAGCTCTTTCCGCTGATTAAAAAGAAATTAGCAGGTCCGCATTCATCTATGTATTTTTTTTCTCTGGAATCAAGATACAAGACGGCTGAATAACCTTTGGTATGAGCAATCTCGCCGGAATGCAAACTGGCGGCGTAATTACCACCGACCTTTACATGTCCTGTACCCTGTGGGGCAGCCCGGTCAAATTCCCGCATAATCACCATATTGGTCGGTTTAAAACCCTCTTTGAAATAAGGGCCTACAGGCGTTACAAATACTACAAACAAATACTCGTCGGCCGGTTTGACTCCCACTCTCGGGCCGGTTCCGATCAACAAAGGCCTGATGTAGAGCGAAGCTCCCGATTCATAAGGCGGACAATACGCTTCGTTCAATTTTATCACTTTCAGTACGGCCTCTTTAAACATTTCCAATGGAAATTTTTCCATCAAAATAGTTTCGGCCGAAGATTGCAGACGTTTAGCGTTTTCGTCCAGACGAAAAATACGGATTTTTCCGTCTTTCCCCTTGAAGGCTTTTAAACCTTCAAACGCTTCCTGACCGTAATGCAGACACGTGGCAGCCATGTGCATAGAAATGTTTTCAGAGGACGAAACTTCCAGTTCTCCCCATTTGCCCCTGCGAAAATAGCAACGGACATTGTAGTCGGTGGGCAAATAGCCAAACGACAATTCAGACCAATTGATGCTTTTGTTCATATTTGTACTATATCATGCGCTTTATTGAATAATTTCTTTGGCTTTAGTTGACCTTGATATTTATTTCCTGCCTGATGTCTCTCGACGAAGAGCCCAGCAAACACTTAATCATGCCCGGTTCCAGCAGCCATTCCTGTTTAATGTCGTTGTAATAGGCCAGATCGCTCATGGCTAACTCAAAAACCAGCTGACGGCTTTCGCCGGCTTTGAGAAAGACTTTTTGAAAGGCCTTGAGTTCTTTTTGGGGCCGGGGCAATTCCGATTCCGGGTCGGAAATGTACAACTGAACCACTTCAGCTCCGTCGCACCGGCCTGCATTGCTGAGTACCATACTGAGACGAAGCTTTTCGTCCATAGTCCATTCCTCTTTGTCCACACGAAATTCCGAGTAATTAAATTGAGTATAAGACAAGCCGTGTCCAAAGGGGTACAAGGGAGCAATGTCGTAGGTATCGAACCAGCGGTAACCAACAAAAATATCGTCAAAATATTTTACTTGCCCGTTGCGGCCCGGGAATTCTCCCAAAGCATGGGCGTTCGACTGTCCCAGGCAAACCGGCAGGCTGAAAGGCATTTTGCCCGAAGGATTGACCTTGCCCAGCAAGACGTCAGCCAGGGCATTACCGCCTTCCATTCCATTGTACCAGGCCCAAAGCAGTCCGGGAACCCGGTAATTAAAACCGGCCATGTCAACCGCTGAACCGGCAATCATCACCACTATGGTGTTGGGGTTGGCTTTGGCCACGGCCCTGATCAGCTCCAGCTGGCCATAAGGCAGAGCCATATCGGGTTTGTCGAGCGACTCGGTATCGTAGTCGTGATTGAGGCCGGCCATTACAACAGCCACATCGCATAGAGCCGCCAGGGCAGCCGCTTCGTCAATCAAGTCCCAGTCAGGCTTGTCCGAAGGCTGACGGCTTTTTTGATAACCTTGGGCAAAACGGATCTCGAACTGAGCTTCGGCCCTGTTTTTCAATCCTTCCAGAGGAGTCACTTCGTACAAGGCTTTGATTTCAGAACTCTGGCCGCCGAAAGAATGTTTGCGGGTGGCATTATCACCAATGACAGCCAGCGATTTTATTTTGGTTGCATCCAGAGGCAAAATACTATTGTCATTCTTGAGCAACACGATCGATTCAGCTGCCGAGCGATACGTGGCCTGCTGGTGTTCGGTGGTATTAAAACTACCTACGAAGCGCTTAGCGGGGTTGAAAATGTTGAGTTTCATCATCAGGCGTAGCATCCCGGCCACTTTACGGTCGACCAAAGATTCGGGCAATTCGCCTTTGCGGACGGCATCGATCAGAGGCTGCGCAAAATAATATTCGTTGTAAGGCTTCTCGGTGCCCATCTCCAGGTCCAAACCCGCTTTAGCAGAAGCCAATGTAGAATGAGTACCGTTCCAGTCACTGACAAAAATCCCGTCAAAACCCAAGTCCTGTCGCATAAGACTGTCGAGCAGATAAGGCTGCTCGGCACACCAGAGACCCCGAAACTTGTTGTAAGCCGTCATGATGGAATAGGTACCTGCCTCCTGCACGGCGGCTTTAAACGCCGGCAAATATATTTCATGAAAAGCCCGGTCACTCATGTGCACATCCACCGAACCTCTGTCGGTTTCCTGGTTGTTGGCCAGGAAATGCTTGACGCAGGCTGCCACATCGCGACTCTGCAAACCCCGGATGTAGGCTGCTGCCATTTGTGCAGTCAGGTAAGGGTCTTCGCTCATGTATTCGAAGTTTCTGCCGCAGAGCGGAGAACGGATAATGTTCACTCCAGGGCCCAGCAAAATATCTTTGTCTCTGAAACGGGCCTCCTCGCCCAGCACTTCGCCGCGCAAACGGGCAAGATCGGGATTCCAGCTGGCAGCGAGAGCTGTTCCGGTTGGAAAATAAGTAGAGGAATCGTTGGTCCAACCTGCGTAATTCCAATTATCCCGGTTGATTTCTGCTCTTACTCCGTGAGGGCCGTCCGAAAGGGCCAGTTCGGGAATACCCAGCCTGGGGACAGCCTCAACGTAAAATTTAGAATTGCCGTGCAACAAGCCGGCTTTTTCTTCGAGGCTCATTTTGGAGATAAGCGAGCGTATCTTTTTTTCTTCTTGCGCCGACAGCTTGTCAGCGGCATAGAGAACACTGTTAATGTTAGTAAGCATCAGCAGTGCTGCGAGGCAAAAAAGGCAGAACCCGGCTTTCATGGATGCAGAATGAATCAATTTTTATCCTTGTAGTACTAGCGACAAAGGTAAGTATTTTCTATCTTTGGCACATAAGAATTCTTCTCTGATTTTCTGTCTCGGAGGGGAAATTAGCATTGAAAACAGCAAATGGCCCGGATTAATATTTACAAAGCCTCTGCCGGCTCAGGAAAAACCTGGCGTCTGTCGGTGGAATACATCAAACTTTTAATTAAAAACCCTGAATCCTACCGGCATATCCTGGCGGTGACTTGTACCAACAAAGCCACGGCCGAAATGAAGGAGCGTATTCTCAATTACCTGCAACTGCTTGCAAACCCCCGTATCGAAAAAGAGAATCCGGTGCTGAAAACCCTGGAACAGGAGACCGGCCTGTCGCGGCAGAGCATCGCTGTCAGGGCAGAACAAGCCTTAAGTCTTTTATTACACGATTACAGCCGCTTCAGAGTAGAAACCATCGACAGTTTTTTTCAGAGCATCCTGCGCAACCTGGCCCGGGAGCGGGGGCTTGGCACTTCCATGAACATTGAGCTCGAAAAAGACGAAATCCTGGAAGAGGCCGTAGACCTGATGATAGAAAAAGCAGGGGACAACAAAGAACTGCTCGAATGGATACAGGATTACATCGAAGAAAATCTGTTCGAAGGACGCGACCGCAGAGTGGCTCCTGCCCTCAAAAAATTTGGCGAGACAATATTTTCGGAATCTTTTCAGTCCAGAGGGAAGGAACTCTATCAGGTGCGCTCCGATAAATCATTCCTAAACGACTATCGCAAGGAGCTCTATAAACTCAAAACCCAGGCCGGCGAAAAGCTCCGGAAAATGGGCCAGCGTTTCTTTGAGCTTATCGCGCAGAACGGGCTTTGAATTGATGATTTATCCGGTAAATGAAGCGGTGTAGCCTGCTATTTTGTAAAACTGCTCGACGAAAAATACAAAGAAGAATTTTTAAATGCCATTGTTCAACAAGCCCTTACAGATCCCGAAAAATGGGCCACCGCCAAACACCCATCCGGTTCGAAATAATAAAACTGGCCGAAAATACGCTGATACCATTTATGCAGGAATGCGAAGCTGAGCGGCCCCAACTCTGTTCCCTCTATCATTCCTGCAACCTCAGCCTGAGACACATCTACAAAATCGGCCTGCTCACCGATATTTCCCTCGAAGTCAGGGCCATCAACCGGGAACAAAACCGTTTTTTGCTTTCAGACACAGCGGTCTTGTTAAAAACCCTCATAAGCGATAGCGACACCTCCTTTGTGTACGAAAAAGCGGGTACAGAGTTGCAACACATCATGATAGACGAATTTCAGGACACTTCGCGCATCCAGTGGTCCAACTTCAAGCCCCTGATTTTTGAAGGACTTTCCAAGGCTTACGACAGCCTGCTGGTAGGGGACGAAAAACAAGCCATTTATCGCTGGCGCAACAGCGACTGGCGAATCCTGGGCAATTTAGAGAAGGAACTGGCCGGAACAGCCCTGCAATTTAATGCGCTTAACAGCAATTTCCGCAGCGAACAACGCATAGTTCAATTCAACAATGCCCTTTTCAAACAGGCCAGCCTGCTCTCCACAGCCTCTTTGGAACAAAAACTCGGAATAGACTGCCCCGATCTTGCCCTGGCCTACAGAGAAATAGAGCAACAATGCCCCCGTAATGAGGAGAAAGGCTGGGTGAAAGCCCTGTTTGTCCGGGACGATAAAAATTATTACCGGCACAGCCTGGAACAGGTGGTCAAACAAGTAGAATATCTTCAGGAACAAGGAATTAAACCAGATCAAATTTGCATATTGATACGTCAAAATAAGCATATACCCGAGATTGCCACCTACTTTGCGCAATATCAGACAGATCATCCCGACAGCCCCTTTTGCTATACCATTGTGTCGGATGAGGCCTTTCGTCTGGATGCCTCCCCCGCCGTACAACTGCTGATTGCTGCCCTCAAAATACTGGCTAATCCCGACGACAAGCTGGCAAAAGAAGAGCTCGAACAATGCCGGAGTAAACTTTTCAAAATCTACAGCAAAGAGTCGGAGACCTTTGAGGAAGAGTTGCCGGCAAGCTTCGAATCACAGTTGAACGGATTGATTCATATTCCGTTGTTTGAACTGGCCGACTTGTTGATACGTCTTTTTGACCTCGGCAAAATACCTGCTCAGGAAAGCTATCTTTTTAGTTTTATGGATAAACTGCAGGAATTTCTCGAAAAAAACACCTCCGACCTGAACAGCTTCCTGCGCTATTGGGACGAACATCTCAGCAGCACCAATTTACCCCGGGCCTCGAGCATGAACGGTATTCGCATCATTAGCATCCACAAAGCCAAAGGCCTGCAATACCACAGCGTTATTGCCGCTTTTTGCGACTGGTCCACCGAAGGCGATCAGCGCAACCTGCTCTGGTGTCATACCGACCTGCAGCCCTTCGCAGCTTTGCCTTTGATTCCGGTTAATTTCCAGAAACGTATGAATGATACCATATTCAGAGAAGAGTATCAGGAAGAATGCATACAACAATTCGTCGACAACCTCAACCTGCTGTACGTGGCTTTTACCCGGGCAGAAAAAAATTTAATAATCTGCAGCAAAGCTCCCAGACCCGAAAAAAAAGGCACTAAAAATAATCAGGAAATTAAATCAGTAGCTCAATTAATTTATAAAGTACTGTCCGACCCGGCTCATCCCTTGTTTTCGTCCTGCTTCAAAGCCAAAGACATCGTCGAAAATGAACCGATTATTGAAGATGACGATGAAGATGATGATGGAATCGCAGATAATGAGGAGGATACAGCAGAAAACGCCGAAGTCGCCGGTTTTGAATACGGCGGCATCTGTACCGATTCAAACGGGGACAAAGACTTAAGGACCGAACAGGACTTCGCCGTTGAGTACAGAAGTTTCACCCACAAAACCGGATTCCGGCAATCCAATCCTTCGCGCGATTTTGTATTGGGAGGCAGCAGAGGTGAATTTCACAACAGCTATATAGACCGGGGCAAACTCCTGCATAAAATGTTTTCGCGCATCAAAAAGAAGTCAGATGCCCCAATGGCCGTACGCTCGCTGGCGGCCGAAGGTTTGATTGGCGAAGAGGAGCAGGACGAGCTGTTGCGCTATACTCAGACAGCCCTGGAACACCCTCAGGCAAAAGAATGGTATTCGGGCAACTACCGTCTGTACAATGAATGCGTTATTTTATACGAAGACACTCAGCACAAATTGCGCGAAAAGCGCCCTGACAGAGTTATTCGACAACAGGACAAAGTGGTGGTGATTGATTTTAAATTCGGAAAAGTCGTGTCAAAATACCGCAGGCAAGTGGCCCGGTATATGGAATTACTCCGCCAAATGGGACACAAAGAGGTAGAAGGTTACTTATGGTACGTCGACGAACAACAGGTGGAACAAGTAGAAGCCGGGGAGGTAAGGCTATGAAAACATTTCTGCACTATTGCGCCGAAGACATCTATAACAAGTATGCAGACAGCCTGAATGAACTCTGCATTGTGTTCCCCAACAACAGGGCCAGGCTGTTTTTTGTAGAGGCTCTCTACAAACAAGCAGGAAAAGCCATATGGGCGCCGGAATTCAGCAACATCAGCGATCTTTTCAAACTCCACTGCCCGCTGGAACTCAGCGATCCCGTTTTGCTCAACAGCCTTTTGTTCAAAGTGTATCAAAAACAGGGGCTGGACAAAGAAAGTTTCGACGATTTTTACCCCTGGGGCAATCTGCTGCTCAAGGATTTTGACAACATCGACAAAAACCTGGCCGACGCCGGGCAATTGTTTCGCAATATCAGTGAACTGGCCGCCTATAGCGATGACTTTGACTATTTATCGCCCGAACAGACTGCAGCCATTCAGCAATTCTTTGCCCATTTCGAAACAGATCGCAGCGAATTGAAAAAACGCTTTATCCGCCTTTGGAACGAATTATTCAACATCTATACTCAGCTGAGGGAGGAACTGAGGGCCGGGAATATGGCCTACGAAGGCATGCTGCAACGTTGGGTGGTTGAACATTTTGACGATAAGCAAGGTTTTGAAGCCAAATCCTATCTTTTTGTTGGTTTCAACGCCCTGAGCAGCTGTGAAAAATTTCTGTTCAGCAGGCTGCAGAAAGCCGGCAAAGCACGCTTCTATTGGGATTACGACCACTATTATCTGAACAATCCCGGACACGAAGCCGGCCATTTTATCCGCGAGAATCTGAAGCAATTTCCAAACGAGCTGCACGAAAGCTGTTTTGATAATTGGAAACAGACAGCCAAAAAAATTCAATTCATAGATTCTTCCACCGAGCATGCCCAGGTTCATTACGCCAGCCGTTGGATGGAACAAAACGCAAGCAAGGCACAGGAAGGAACAAAATCCCTGTCTGCCGACCGTGATACTGCCATCGTCCTTTGCAACGAAAATCTCCTGCCCGGCCTGCTTCAATGCGTACCTGCGCAGGTTGAGGAACTGAATGTCACCATGGGTTATCCGGTCAAACAAACAGCCGTCTACCATTTAATCAGGCAGGTTTTGTTGTTGCATTGCGACAACCAGGGCAAAAAACACTTTCGCTCCCGCTATGTTTTGCCTTTGCTGCAAAATCCCTACATCCGGAAAACCAGCCCCGCGGCTGCAGCTCTCGAAAAAGAACTGCGCATCAAAAACCGCCTCTACCCGGAATACGGCGAATTACAACAAGATGCCTTATTGAGCCTCCTGTTCAGTCCTGTAAAAACACCCTACGAGCTGGGAGAACTGCTACTCAGCCTGTTCAGCCTCCTGAGTCAGACCATCGACAGCGAAGACGAAGCAAACAGTGATGACGACGCTGCAAGCATGGAAAGAGGCCAAACCGACAACAAAACCAACGAAATCTATTTACCCCTGTTTCAGGAAGCCCTGTTCAAAAGCTACACCCAGGTGCAGCGCCTGAACGCCCTCCTAAAAAAAGACCTGCTCGAAATCAACCTGCAAACGTACAAAAAGCTCTTACTTCAGCTACTCGACCTGAGTGTGCCTTTTTCGGGGGAACCACTCAACGGTTTACAAATTATGGGACTGCTCGAAACCCGTTGTCTGGATTTCAAAAACATACTGATGCTTTCGGTAAACGAAGGACAAGTGCCCAAAAACAGAGCCGATAACTCGTTTATTCCTTACAACCTGCGCCGGGCGTTCAATCTGAGCGGCCCGGAGCATCAGGACGCCATTTCTGCCTATTATTTCTTCAGAGCACTGCAAAGGGCCGAAAACATCACACTGGTATATAACAGCTCCACCGAAGGCCTGAATCGGGGCGAAATGAGTCGCTTTATGCTGCAACTGACAATAGAAACCGGCTTGCCTGTCGAAATCCTGCATCTGAGTTCAGGAATCAAGGCCCTCCAAAACTCTCCCATTCAGGTTCCCAAGACTCCGGCACTGATGCAGCAGCTTTACGACATGTACGACCACGCCTCAGCGATGGAGAACAGCCAAAAGCGCTACCTCTCTCCCAGCATGTTGAACACCTACCTTGACTGCCCTTTGAAGTACTATTATCGGTATCTGCGGAAGCTGAAAAAAGAAGAAGAGCTCAGCGAACAAATGGATCCACTGTGTTTTGGCACTATTTTTCACGCAGCCGCTCAATACCTCTATACAGGGCTGATTTTACAAAAAAACGGACGTAAGCACAGCCACGAAGACATCTTGGCAAGCATGGAAGATACCCGGGCTTTCAACCTTGCTTTGAATCCACCCGATTCAGTCGCCGGCGATCGCTTAAACGGAAGGATTGAGGCAGCCGACCTGCAAGCTTTGTTCGCCGACAAAGCCCATCTGGAACGTACAGTGGAGCATTTTATGGCCAAAGAGTTTTTCCGCCTCAAAGACAGGCAAAGCCTGCCGGCCCTGAATGGCGAACAACTTATTCAGCGTAAACTGTTGGTTCAATTCCTGAAATTTTTACTCAAACAAGACCAGGACTATGCCCCCTTTGAATTGCTGGGCCTGGAGACTACCGTAGAAAAATACCTGGTAATCAGTCCTGCTCCCGACAGCAGAATAAAACTGCGCATCGGAGGCATCATCGACCGCATGGATAAAAAAGACGGGACAATCCGCATTTGCGATTACAAGACCGGCGGCAAAGCCGAAGAGACTTCTTTTGCAAACGATTTGTTCAAATCTGACAAAAAGCGCAACGGACACGTCTTTCAGACCTTTCTTTACGCCGGCATCATCAAGGATCGCTATCCCGCTTCGATGGTTAAACCCGGACTCATGTACATACATCAAGCCGGAAAGCCCGGTTACAGCTCAGATATAGTATTAAAAAATCCCGTAAATCCCAGAGAAAAGTTTTTGGTGGATGATTTCGGAGCACTCAGGGAAACTTTCGAAACCGAACTGCAGCATGTCATCAACGAATTGTTCGATCCGGCACAAAGCTTCGATCAAACCCCTGTGTCCGAAAATTGCAGCTATTGTGATTTCAAGGCTATCTGTTTTAAAAAGGACAAAAAGCAAGACTAAAGCACCGCTGGCTGCCTGAGGCTGATGTAGTCGTCCCTGCGCAAATGCTCAATAAATACAGCCACCCGCTGCTCGTAGCCCGGTTCCTGACCGAAATGATCGGCCAGGGCCAGGGCAATCTCCCTGACGCTGCGTTGGCCGTCTATCAATTGCACGACGGCCGATCCGTGTTCTTCGAGCTTAATGTGAATGTAGGGTGATTTTCCCCTGGGAGTGAGACGACGATTCAGCCAGGCTGATCTGAAACGGGGGAAGACCAGCTGCAATAGCTTGTCTTCCCCTGCTTCTATGCGTATCCTGTCACTGACCGAGGGTATCAGATCGAATAAGTTTTGGGCTTTATTTTTGGCCATTGGTTTTGGCGGCTTTTTTCAGAGGCAGGAGTATCATCAGATAGGCCATCGCGAGCATCAGTACCAGGCCGATCCAATAACTGGGTTGCTCTATGGGCAACATCTCCGAGAAGAAAACATTGAAGAGGGCAAAAATAGCAATGACCAGGCCCATCAGAGCCTCGCCGGCTATCATGCCCGAAGCCAGTAAAACGCCGGTATTTTCGACTTTGGCCAGTTGAACGGGCGAATAGTTCAATTTAGCTGTACGCATATCGAGTAAACCTTTGATGAGGCCTCCCACAAAAATGGCACAGACTGTCTGGAAAGGCAGGTACATACCCACAAACACCAGCATGGGGCTCTTTACACCCATCAAAATCAGGGCTACACAAAGCAGCATACCGGCAATAATCAAAATCCAGGTCATGGAACCGCCCACTACAGCGTTGGAGAGAATGGCCATCAGGCTGGCCTGGGGAGCCGGCAGCGCTTCGCTGCCAAAACCTCCGCGATAACCCTGCATACCTCCCATGGCAATATCGGCGTTGTTCAGAATAATCAGTACACCAAACATCACAAAACCCGAGAGCACTACACCTATGATGTCGCCCACCTGCATTTTCCAGGGCGTTCCACCCAGGATATGCCCGGCCTTGAGATCCTGAAACATTTCGCCTGCCACGGCGGCAGCCACACAAACAATGGCAGCCACCCCCAGCACGGCAGCCACGCCTCCGGTGTTTTCGTTTACTCCGCAAAGCACCAGAATCAGCGCGGTAATCACCAGGGCAGTGATGGTCAGGCCGCTAATGGGATTATTGCTTGAACCGATCAAACCCACCAGATAACCCGAAACAGCCGAAAAGAAAAAGGCCAGCACTATCATAATGGTAGCAGCAACCACTGCCACCAGAATGGAAGTATTGAAAATAAAATAAGTAATGCAAAAAGTAGCAATGGCGGCCAACACAATGCCTGCCAATACCCAGGAAGCTTTCAGGTCTTTTTCGGTCCTTACCACTTCTTCGCCGCTTTCGGTGGCTGCTTTTCTCAAGTCTTTCACCGAACGTTTCAGGCCGGTGGTCAGGCTGGAACGCATCCGGTAAAGCGTAAAGATGGCTGCCAGCAACATTCCGCCTATGGCCACAATCCTTACCACCGACTGCCATACTGTATTGGCAGCCAACATCCAGGCTTCCTGAGAATCGGGAACAACGCCGTCCACGGCAAAACCGTTCACAAAATCACGGCCAAATACAGCCAGCAGGAGCGGAACCATCAGGCCCCAGGCCATCACCGAGCCGCTGAAGTTCAGCGAGGCCAGCCTTGGACCGATAATATAACCAACGCCCAAAAAGGCCGGGCTGACATTGGGAGCAGCGGCATAGAAACCTCCTTCGATGGTATGTCCGCTGGTCAGTTTGGCCAGGGCCACCTTGAAAAAGGCTTTGGCACTCGAAGCATAAAGCTGCAAGGCAGAACCTAAAGTTACCAGTGCACCTCCGACCATGGCCCAGATCAGGTATTTGGAATCACCCGTGCTGCTGCGTCCACTTTTGTGTATTTCGGCTGCAGCTGTACTTTCGGGGAAGGGCAATTCCTTGTCTTCGACCATTACTCTGCGCAAAAGAGCCACAAAAAGCACTCCCAGCACACCGCCGGTAACCAGGATGAGCGAAGCCGTCATATAACTGCTCCAGGAAGAAAATGCCTCCCCACCCCAGACGCCGGCAATAAAAAAGGCCGGTAAAGTAAAGATGGCACCGGCAGCTACCGATTCGCCAATGGATCCTACCGTACGGGCAAAATTCTCTTCCAGCAGGCTGCCTTTAAAAAAACGTAATACAGCCATGCCGATTACAGCCGCCGGATAAGTAGCGGCGATGGTCATGCCTGCCTTGAGGCCCAGGTAAGCGTTTGCAGCTCCCAGCACTACCGCCAGAACCAGCCCAATGAGCAAGGCTCTCAGCGTAAATTCCCTAAATCCCTGACCCGAAGTCTCGGGGCGATACATTGCAGATTGTTCCATAGTATTAAAAATTCAGCGGCGCTAATGTAGTATTTTTTTATTTATCCTGGCTTTTTTGTTGCAACAAATAAGCCTTGAACTCTTCGAAACCGGCACTCAGGGGAAGGCTCTGTTTCTTGGCCTGCATAAAGGCCTGCAGGCGTTCGGGCACAACAATCGTTTCGCCCAGTATGCTCTCGACCGTATCCTTGAATTTGGCCGGATGGGCTGTTTCGAGAAAAATGCCGCTTTCGCCCCTCCTCAGGCCTTCTTCCAGAGCCCTGTATCCGCAGGCACCGTGGGGATCGAGCAGGTATTTCTTTTCTTGATAAACCCGGTAGAGCGTTTCGCGAATTTGCTGATCGTCGTAACGGGCTCCGGCTATATCGGCTTTGATGGCCCGGTGAGAATGCCCGTACAAATCGAGGATGCGGGCAAAATTGCTGGGATCGCCCACATCCATGGCATTGGCCAGGGTGGCTACCGAGGCCCGGGGCCGGTATTGGCCGCTTTGCAGGTATTCATAAAAGACATCGTTGCGGTTGTTCGAAGCAATAAAACGTTTGACGGGCAAACCCAGACGCCGGGCAAAAAAGCCGGCCGTAATGTTGCCAAAATTTCCGCTGGGCACGCAAACGACCAGCTCCGAAGAATCGTTGCAGCGTTTCCATTGAGCATAGGCATTGAAATAATAAAAAGCCTGAGGCAGAAAACGAGCCACGTTGATGGAATTGGCCGAAGTTAAATTCAGTCTTTCGTTTAGCTCTGCGTCCATAAAAGCCTGCTTGACCAGGCGCTGGCAATCGTCAAAGTTGCCCTCTACCTCCAGAGCAGTGATGTTTTGCCCCAGGGTGGTAAACTGCTTTTCCTGAATCTCGCTGACCAGGCCTTTGGGGTACAAAACATGTACCTGTATACCCTCCACTCCCAGAAAACCATTGGCCACGGCACTGCCGGTATCGCCCGAGGTGGCTACCAGCACATGAACTAATTCCTGCCCCTGCCGACGGATAAAATAGGCCAGCAGCCGGGCCATAAAACGGGCACCCACGTCTTTGAAGGCCAGGGTTGGGCCGTGAAACAACTCCAGGCTGTAGATATGCTCGTCTATCCTGACCAGAGGAGTTTCAAAATTCAAAGTATCGTAGACCAGCTCCCGAAGGGTATCTTGGGAAAGATCTTCTCCAAAAAAAGCCGTTGCCACCCGGCAGGACATTTCCTGAAAGCTCAGGCCGGGAAGTTCCTCAAAAAAGGAAGCCGGCAAGGTATTGATCCGTTCAGGCATATACAAGCCCCGGTCGGGAGCCAGACCTCTGACCACCGCCTCCTGCAAAGAAGCCAGGGGGGCTTTTTTATTGGTACTGTAATAGTTCATTATTTTGTTGATCAAATAAAATTGTCGGACTTTATCAATTTAACATCTTCACCATTCGTTCTTCGGGCCGGACTGCCTTTTAGATTTTCAAGCCAAAAAAAGCGCGAATAAATTCCTCTCCCCGCAAAGTGCCGTAACAACCTGCCTGCACCGAGAACTCATCGAAGACCTGCACTTTGTCGGGGGCAAAAGAGCTATCACTGCCTTTGACAGCCGGGGGACGGAACGAGTTACCCCCGCTGCGATAAATCAGAAAAGGTACCGCCTCTGCCGCATGGGTTTTGGTCCGGCAATAGCTTGGATGGTCGGGCAAAACAGCAATGGTGACGGCTTCGTCCCAGCCGGAAATTTCCCCCAGTATGCGACGGATCAGGCGCTGATCGAGATACTCTATGGTACGGATCTTTAAGTCGACATCCCCCTCGTGACTGGCTTCGTCCGAAGCTTCCACGTGCAAAAACACAAAATCCTTTTTCTTCAATTCGTCGATGGCCGCCTGAGCCTTGCCTTCGTAATTGGTATCGTACAAACCCGTGGCTCCGGGCACATCGATAGGATCCAGGCCGGCATAAACGCCTATGCCCTTGATCAAATCCACAGCCGAAATCACCGAACCGCTGCGTATCGGATACTTTTCGCTCAGGGGCAGCATGGCGGGACGATACCCCGGCGACCAGGGCCAAATGGAATTAGCCATATCCAGGCCTTTGGCCTTGCGGGCCAGATTGACCGGATGAGCCGGCAAAAGCTCCTGTGAACGCAAGATCAGCTCACGAAGCAGGCGAGCAGTTGGTTCTGCCCGGAGATTCATGGCCCGGGGCAGTACCTCGGTACAGGCGGTACCCGGCACATCGTGAGGCGGCGTACATTTCAAGTCTTTGTTGCCGCCCCTGAGCAGTAAGAGATGCCGATAGGAAACGCCCGTATGAAAAATCAGCTCCCCGCTGCCCAGTTCTTTATTCAGAAAAGCAATCAATTCTCCAGCCTCAACGGTAGAAATATGGCCGGCAGAATGATTCTTAATCTTGCCGTCCTGCACACAAATAAGGTTGCAGCGGGCCGCCATACAGCCTTCGGGGATATTAATTCCCATGCTGGCGGCTTCCAGCGAGCCCCTGCCTTCGAATTGCTTACTTACATCGTAGCCCAGCAGGCTCAGATTGGCAATTTCACTGCCGGGAGGAAAACCTTCGGGCACCGTGATGAGCCGTCCGCAGCGGCCCTCTTTGGCCATCCTGTCCATACAGGGAGTAAAGGCAGCCTGCATGGGCGACTTTCCTCCCAGGGCCTCGATGGCTTCGTCGGCCATGCCGTCTCCCAAAACAATCAGGTATTTCATCTTAACGAATATTCGCGATAGAGATGATGTCACCAAACACCCCTGCGGCCGTTACCCCGGCCCCGGCTCCATAGCCTTTTATCACCATGGGATCCTGAAAATAACGCTCGGTCTGTATCAGAATGATGTTGTTGCTGCCCTCCAGATCGTAGAAGGGATGCAGCGGCCCGACTTCCTGAAGGCCAACCGAACAGGCTCCGTTTTCCATTTTGGCCACAAAGCGCCAGTGCCTGGAATCTTTCTCGAGCAACTTGCGTTTTTCTTCGAAACCGGCATCCAGTTCGGGAATACTTTTCCAAAAATCTTCCAGGCTGCCTTTGAAATACTTGTCGGGAATAAAGAGATTTTTCACCACATCTTCCTGTTCTACCCTGTAACCGGCTTCGCGGGCCAGAATCACCAATTTCCGGATGACATCGGTTCCACTCAGGTCGATGCGGGGATCGGGCTCCGAAAAACGTTTTTCCTGAGCCATTTTTATGGTTTTGCTCAGGGGATTTTCGGCACTGATGGTATTGAAGATAAAATTCAAGGTACCCGATAAGACAGCTTCCATTTTTAAAATTCTGTCTCCGCTGTGAATCAGGCTGTTCATCGTGTTAATAATGGGCAAACCTGCTCCCACGTTGGTTTCGAAGAGATATTTCACGCCTTTGCGCCTGGCCAGTTCCTTGAGCCGTGCGTAATTGTCGTAATCGGACGATGCCGCTATTTTATTGGCCGCCACCACAGAGAGATTATGCGACAACAATTCTGCGTAAAGGGCTGCGATTTCGGGGCTGGCCGTGCAATCCACAAAAACGGAATTAAAGATGTTCATGTTCAGAATTTCGTCCCTGAGCAACTCAGGACTGCTGATCTTGCCTTCGCATTTTAATAAACCCTTGTATTTTTCCAAATCGATGCCTTCTCTTGAAAATATGGCTTTGTCTATATCGGCTATACCCACCACATTGAGTTTCAGGCCATTTTCTGCCATCAACTTGGGTTGCTGCTGCCTGATTTGATCCAGCAGGCTGCCGCCCACGGTACCGATACCGATCAAAAAGAGGTTCAGCACCTGGTATTCGCTCAGAAAAAAAGAATCGTGAATCACGTTGAGGCTTTTGCGCAAATGATCGAGCTTAATCACAAACGAGATATTGGTTTCGGAAGCTCCCTGCGCACAGGCAATTACGTTGATACCGTTACGTCCCAGGGTTGTAAACAATTTGCCGGCAATACCGGGCGTGCGCTTCATCCCCTCACCCACAATGGCCACTGTAGCCAGATTGCTTTCGGCAAAAATATCGTTGATTTCGCCCATCTCAATTTCGTGGTTGAATTCTTCTTTGAGCACCCTGACCGTCATTTCGGCGTCTGAATTGCGCACGCCTATCGAAGTGGTGTTCTCCGACGAAGCCTGCGAGACCAGAAAAACAGAAATACCGGCCTTGGCCAGTGTTTTAAAAATCCGGTAATTCACTCCTATTACTCCTACCATGCCCAAGCCTTGTATAGTAATCAGGCTGGTATCGGGAATGGACGAAATACCCTTGATGGCTTTGCCTTCGCCCAAACTCTTGTCGCGCGAAATATATGTACCCGGAGTTTCGGGATTGAAGGTATTCTTGATGCGAATGGGAATATTTTTGTGATAAACAGGAAAAATGGTTGGAGGATAAATCACTTTCGCCCCGAAGTTACTGAGCTCCATGGCTTCCACGTAGCTAAGATTCTCAATAACATATGCATTATTGATTACTTTAGGATCGGCCGTCATAAAACCGTCCACATCGGTCCAGATTTCCAGGATAGAAGCATTGAGTTCCGAGGCCAGAATCGCCGCCGTATAATCGGAACCGCCCCGGCCTATGTTGGTGATTTCGCCGCTTTCGGCAT
>CAZNQD010000001.1:167919-180185 GCA_964575345.1 uncultured Bacteroidales bacterium | reverse complement strand
GACCTGGTAGTGGCACAAGACGGCAGCGGCGATTTTACCAGCATTCAGGAAGCCATTCATTCCCTGCGTGCTATTATGAGCGAACGAAAAACCATTTTTATTAAAAAGGGCGTTTATCGCGAAAAAATAGTAGTGCCCACGTATAGCATGAACATCACTCTGTTGGGCGAAGACAGAGACAGCACCATCATTCGCTGGGGCGATCACGCCAATATGCCTATACCGGGCACCGAGATTAAAATGGGCACTTTCAGAACTTACACCTTGTTGGTTCAGGGGCATGGTTTCAGGGCTCAGGACCTGACCATCGAAAACGATGCCCCTCAACTGGGACAGGCTGTGGCTCTGCATGTAGAGGGTGATAAGGCCAGTTTTATCAATTGCCGTATCCTGGGCAACCAGGATACCATCTTTGCCGGCAGCGAAACCAGCCGCCAGTATTACCGCGATTGTTACATCGAAGGTACGACCGATTTTATTTTCGGCTCTGCCACTGCTTATTTTTTGAATTGCCAAATTCATTGCAAACGTAATTCCTATATTACGGCTCCTTCCACTCCGGAATATCAGAAATACGGTTTTGTTTTCAATCAATGCGAGCTGACCGCCAACGAGGGCATACAAGTCTATTTGGGACGGCCCTGGAGGCCTTACGGCAATTCGGTCTTTGTGCAATGTGAAATAGGCGATTTTGTTCGCCCGCAGGGCTGGAACAATTGGGGAAATCCCGAAAACGAAAAGACAGCCCGATTTTACGAATGCCTCAATACCGGCCCCGGAGCCTGGCGGGAAGGTCGTGTGAGCTGGGCTAAGAATTTGGAAGAGAATGCTTTAAAAGATTTTACAGTGGAAGCGGTTCTGGCCGGAAAAGAGAACTGGAATCCCGAAATGTAATTTTTTTCATCATTTATTTGTTGAATAAAAAAATATCCTGTTTATTTGCAGCCTGAATCAGTATAAAAATGAATTCCCGATTTCTGAACAACAACAATTGGTGGCGCAACTTACGAATCCGAACCTCGTGAGCTGAAGCACCTATGTAAATATTTAATCCATAAAAGGGCCTGTCGATCTCACGACAGGCCTTTTTTTATGCTTAACACTCAACACAATGAACTACTCAGTCGATCAACTTGGTTACTACGGAAACTACGGAGGAGCCTATGTTCCCGAAATACTTCAAAAAAATGTAGAAGTACTCCGGGATCACTATTTGAACATTATGGAGGATCCTTCTTTTCAGGAGGAATTTCAAAGCCTTTTGCGGGATTATGTGGGACGGCCATCGCCTTTGTATCTGGCCAGGCGCCTTTCGGAGCGTTATAAGGCCAGAATTTACCTCAAAAGGGAAGATCTCAATCACACCGGTGCACACAAGATCAACAATACCATCGGTCAGATTCTGATGGCTAAACGCATGGGCAAAACGCGCATCATTGCCGAGACCGGGGCAGGGCAACACGGTCTGGCCACAGCGACCGTCTGTGCTCTGACCAACTTGCAGTGCATTGTTTATATGGGTGAACTCGATGTGGAGCGGCAATACCTGAACGTGCAAAAAATGCGTATGCTGGGAGCCGAGGTTATTCCTGTTAAATCGGGAAACAGAACACTCAAGGACGCCACCAACGAAGCCCTCCGCGACTGGTGTTGTCATCCGGAAGATACTTTTTACATTATTGGTTCGGTAGTGGGTCCACATCCTTATCCCGATATGGTAACTCGTTTTCAGTCGGTTATCTCCAGGGAGATGCGTGAACAATTGCTTCAAAAAGAAGGACGTGAGTATCCCGATTATCTGCTGGCATGTGTAGGTGGTGGCAGCAATGCCGCCGGAAGTTTTTACTATTATCTGGACGATGCAAGGGTGCAGCTGATCGAAGCTGAAGCTGCCGGTTTGGGACTGGAGAGCGGGCAATCGGCCGCCACGATTCATTTGGGCCGCGAAGGCGTAATACACGGCAGCCGGACCCTGGTGATGCAAACCGAAGACGGCCAGATTATGGAACCTTATTCCATTTCGGCCGGCCTGGATTATCCGGGCATCGGCCCCATTCATGCGCACCTGGCCAAAAGCGGCAGAGCCAAAGTGTTGGCCATCACTGACGATGAAGCTATGGAGGCAGCCCTGGAGCTGACCCGGCTCGAAGGGATAATTCCGGCCATAGAAAGTGCCCATGCGCTTGCCTGCCTGGGTAAACTTGAGCTCCAACCGAGGGATCTGCTGGTTCTGACTTTGTCGGGCAGGGGAGATAAAGACATGCCCGCTTTTTTGAATTATTTCGACGAATTTAAATGATAAATCCTATGAAAACGACTTTATTACAGGTAAATACCCTTAAGTTGTTGGGAGACCTGCAAACACCCATCGGCCTTTATCTGAAGATACGGGACTTGTATAAGCACTCGGTCTTATTGGAAAGTTCCGATTACCATACGGCGGTAAACAGCAACTCGTATATTGCCTTTTCACCGATGGCAAGCTACAAAGTGGAAAATGAAAGTATTTGCATGAGTTTTCCCGACGGAACAAAACAGGACATCCGCATCCAAGACAAACATACAGTTGCCGATAGTCTGAATGATTTCATCGCCTCTTTTCAATTGCAAGGGCAGGAGGCAGGTCTGGTAAACGGGCTTTTTGGCTATACCGCCTACGGAGCGGTACGTTATTTCGAAGATTTGAATCTATCTGCCGCTGCGAACCCCCTGAATGCCAAGCGTCCCGAAAACGCCGGCGCCCCCGGGAATGCTGCGAACACTAAAAATGTCGGGACCCCCGAAAACAATCTGCCCGAGATGCAGTATGTCTTGTTTAAATACGTCATTGGCATGAATCATTACCGCAACGAGATTTCTGTGACAGAGAATCTCCTTGAGGGCGAAAGCAGCCGTATTCAGGATATCCTGCACATACTGGAAAGTCCCAATATTGCCTTGTACGATTTTCAGACAACAGGCCGGGAAGTTTCGGACATCACTGACGAAGATTATCGCGCCATGGTCAGCCGCGGCAAAGCGCATTGTTACCGGGGAGATGTTTTTCAAATAGTCTTATCCCGACGCTTTAAACAAGCCTTCAAGGGCGATGATATTTTGCTCTATCGCAGGCTGCGTTCCATCAATCCTTCGCCTTATTTGTTTTATTTCGATTTCGGTTCTTTCCGTGTTTTTGGTTCTTCGCCCGAAGCTCATCTGGTGATCAGAGAGGAAGAAGTTTACATAACGCCTATAGCCGGCACGGCTCCCATCAGCGGTAATGCGCAGCAGGACAGAGAAGCCGGAGAGGCTTTGCTCAAAGATCCCAAAGAAAATGCCGAGCATGTAATGTTGGTCGATCTGGCCCGCAACGACCTGAGCCGCAATGCCGGCAAAGTGAGTGTGGAGCTCTTTCGCGAACTTCAAAATTACTCGCATGTGATGCACCTGGTTTCGCTGGTTCGTGCTGAACTTGCCCCAAACACCAATCGCATCCGCCTGTTTGCAGATACTTTTCCGGCCGGCACTTTGTCGGGAGCTCCCAAAATCAGGGCTATGCAATTGATTGACCAGATCGAAGCCCACGACAGAGAACTATACGGCGGCTGTATAGGATACATCGGTTTTGACGGCAGCATGAATCAGGCCATTACCATACGATCTTTTATAAGCAGGGATAATGTGCTTTATTATCAGGCCGGTGCCGGCATAGTGGCCAAATCGGACGAAGAAAAGGAGCTGCAGGAAGTGAACAGTAAACTGGGAGCCTTGAAAAAGGCCATTGATTTGGCATCTAAACAAACAGAATTATGAAAATACTACTTATAGACAATTACGATTCCTTTACCTACAATCTGGTACATGCGGTTCGTAAACTGGGATTTCAGGAGTTGGAAGTGCATCGCAACGACAAGATTGCCCTGGCTGACATTGCCCGTTTTGACAAAATTCTGTTGTCGCCCGGACCGGGAATCCCTTCGGAATCGGGCCTCTTGATGGAAATCATTGAGCAATACGCTCCACAAAAATCTATACTGGGAGTCTGCCTGGGCATGCAAGCCATTGCCCAAGTGTTTGGCGGCAGCCTGATCAATCTGTCACGGGTTTATCACGGTATAGCCAGTCCCATACGGGTCTTAAAACAAGATATCCTGTTCGACAAGCTTCCGGCTGTTTTCGAGGCCGGACGCTATCATTCCTGGGCAGTTTCGGGGAAAGAGCTGCCTGCCTGCCTGGAAATAACGGCCGAAGACGAGCAGGGCATGATTATGGCTCTCAGGCACCGAAGCCTCGATGTACGGGGTGTTCAATTTCACCCCGAATCGGTGCTGACACCCTGCGGGGAACAACTAATTCATAACTGGTTACTTGCATAATACAACGAAATGAAACAAATACTGACCAATATGTTCGACTATCACAGTCTTAGCCGGACAGAAGCCGCAGAAGTGCTGACCAGGATTGCTGCGGGCGAATACAACAACGAACAAATGGCTTCTTTTGTTACCGTTTACCTGATGCGTCCCATTACCCTGGACGAGCTGATGGGCTTTCGCGAAGCCTTGTTGAATCTGGCCATAAAAGTGGATCTGAGTGCTTACGAGGCTATTGATATTGTAGGGACGGGGGGTGACGGCAAAAACAGCTTCAATATTTCCACCCTGAGTTGTTTCGTGGTGGCCGGAGCCGGATTCAAAGTGGCCAAACACGGCAATTACGGCGCTACTTCGGTGAGCGGGGCCTCAAATGTATTGGAATACTTTGGCGCTCGTTTCACATCGGAGGCGGCTGTATTGCAAGCTGCCATCGAACGATGTGGCTTTGCCTTTTTGCATGCACCTTTGTTTAATCCGGCTATGAAAAACATAGCTCCGGTGCGCAAAGCCCTGGGGGTGCGGACTTTTTTCAATGTCTTAGGCCCGCTGATCAATCCGGCCCAACCGCAGTATCAATTGCTGGGCGTGTACAGTCTGACCATGTTGCGACTCTATAAGTATATCAATGAGCGTATTGGCACACAATACACTTTGGTGCACAGTCTGGACGGTTACGACGAATTGTCGCTGACTGCCGAAGCCAAAATCATCAACAACACACAGGAATACCTCCTTTCGCCGGAACATTTTGTGACTGCACCTGTCTCTCCGGCAGAACTGAGCGGAGGAAATTCAGTCGGAGAGGCCGCCTTGCTTTTTGAACGGGTACTTGAAAACAGAGCCAGCCCTGCGCAAACAAGCGTTGTAGTGATGAATGCAGCATTGGCCATACAAACTCTGAAGCCCGGATTATCGCTGGAAACCTGCCGTTCCATGGCCGAAGAGAGTTTGTTTTCGGGCAGGGCTAAAAAGGCATTTAAAGGCTTTTTGGAGATTTATTGCTGATGTTCAACGTGATTTCAATCCAAAGCAATTAAAAAATTCTGCATCGCTGAATCTGTTTTATTTTCAGCAAAGCAAGAGAAGCACAGCATTGATAAATTTCATCAGAAAAGAGCAAATAAAACAACTATTATTACAATATAATGACCATTCTCGACGAAATATTGAATTACAAAACAAAAATCATTGCCCGTGACCGGGCTCTGATGAGCATTGATAAACTGACGACTCTGCCTCTGTTTGAGCGCAAGTGTCTTTCTTTGAAAGAAGCACTGGAGAACTCGGCCAGTGGCATCATTGCAGAGTTCAAAAGGAAATCGCCTTCCAAAGGCTGGATTCATCCCGATGCCGGGGCAGCAGTTGTTTGTTCGGCTTACGAATCATCCGGTGCAAGCGGAATTTCTGTATTGACCGATGAGGACTTTTTTGGAGGTACGACTCAGGATCTTTCGCTGGTGCGGGAAGGAGTTCAATTGCCTTTGTTGCGCAAAGATTTTATACTGGACGAATATCAGCTCTGCCAGAGTAAAGCTCTGGGGGCAGACCTTATTCTGCTGATTGCGGCAGCTCTGACACCGGCTAGAACCAGGTCACTGTCGGCTAAAGCCCGGCAATTGGGTCTTGAAGTTATACTAGAGATTCACAGTCTTAATGAGCTGGATCACATAAATGAACACATTGACATCCTTGGTGTAAACAATCGCAGGCTGCAAAGTTTCGAAACCGATCTGCAACTCTCGTTCGAGCTGGCCGGCTACTTACCGGAACAGGTGCTTAAGATAAGCGAAAGCGGCCTTTCGGCCCCGGCAGATGTATTGGCTTTGCGTCAGGTCGGTTACAAGGGTTTTTTGATGGGAGAGGCTTTTATGAAAACTGCCGATCCCGGCAAAGCTTTGTCTGACTTTATTAAACAATTGTCCTAAGATGACCGAGAATAAACTTTTACTCAAGGTTTGCGGCCTTCGGGAAGCGGACAACATCCTTCGGGTTGCGGCTCTGAATCCCGATTTTATGGGCTTCATTTTCTATCCGCCTTCGCCCAGAAACATTCCTCTGACTCAATCGCCGGAATCCCTGGAAATACCCTCCCATATCCGTAAAACCGGGGTGTTTGTGAATGCCCCGAACAAGGAGATTCTCGAAACGGCTAAACGCTACAGTCTGAATGCCCTGCAATTGCATGGCCAGGAAAGTCCAGGGCAATGCAGGGAACTGAGACAGGTGGGTTATGTCCTGATCAAAGCTTTGCCTGTAAAAGAAGCAGAGGATTTCCTTGTCGCCAAGGCTTACGAGGATGCCTGCGACTTTTTGCTCTTTGATACCAAAAGCCCTGAACACGGAGGCTCAGGCCGCCAATTCGATTGGGAAATTTTGAAACATTACCGGGAGATAACTCCATTTTTTCTAAGCGGTGGAATCGGCCCCGAAGATGCTCAAATACTGGGGAAACTCAAACACCCCGGACTGGCCGGACTGGATATCAACAGCCGTTTCGAGACAGCAGCGGGAGTAAAAAATATCCAACAACTTAAGAATTTTATACAGGAATGTCCTTTATTGCATTAACATTTTAATTATGAACAGAATTAATACACTATTCCAGCAAAAAAAACAGCAGATTCTGTCGGTTTATTTTACGGCAGGTTTCCCTCAACTCGATGACACGCTCGAAATCATCGATCAATTGAGCCGGCAGGGGATTGATATGATTGAAATCGGAATCCCCTTTTCCGATCCCATGGCCGACGGCCCGCTCATTCAACACAGCAGCCAGCAGGCTCTGAACAATGGAATGAGCCTGAAGCTCTTGTTTAAACAACTCGAAAAAGTCAGAGAAATCACCGATATCCCTCTGATTCTGATGGGTTACGTCAATCCGGTGCTGCAATTTGGCTTCGAAAACTTTTGCCGTCTGGCCAGAGCCTGCGGTATAGATGGTTTCATTATACCCGACCTGCCATTGGCCGAATACCTGAAAGAATTTGAACCACTGGCTAAAAAGTATGAATTGGAAAACATCTTGCTGATCAGTCCCGAAACGCCCGAAGAGCGGATACGTCTGATTGACAGACATAGCAAGGGCTTTATTTACATGCTTTCATCTGCATCGACCACAGGTCCGCAACAAGAATTTGATCAGAAAAAAGAGCATTATTTCAGGCGAATTCAGGCCATGAAACTCAGGAATCCCTGCCTGATTGGTTTTGGAATTTCAAACAAAGCCACTTTTGACAGCGCTTGCCGATATGCCTCGGGTGCCATTGTTGGCAGTGCTTTTATCCGTTGTCAGCAAGCAAGTTCCAATAACAAAGAGGCCGTAAGTCAATTGCTTGAAATCTTGAAATCTAAACTAAAATAGATATATTTGTCCTCGATTAAACCTTATATGAAGCCTTAAAACCCTGAAAATATGAGAAAAGGAGTTTATATCCCACTGATAACCATATTGGCAACGAGCTTGTTGCTTGTTTTTGCTCTTTCGGCTGCCGATGTCGAAAAGAAAGCCTGGAAACAGGCCGGCAAAGTTCTAAAGAGCATTAAGGAACCGAAATTTCCCGACCGGCAGTTCGATATCCGGGATTTTGGCGCTAAGGAAGCTGTCGAAGACTACAGCAACACGGCCATCAATCAGGCCATCCTGGAATGTCACAAGCAGGGAGGGGGCAAAGTGATTGTTCCCGCCGGTAATTTCTTTACCGGCCCCATTGAGCTCAAAAGCAATGTCTGTTTGCATCTCGAAGAGGGAGCCGTGTTGAAATTTTCCACCAATCCCGAAGATTATCTGCCGGTGGTGCTGAGCCGCTGGGAAGGTTGGGATTGTTATAATTTAAAGCCGCTTATTTACGCCTACGAACAGGAAAACATTGCCATCACCGGCAAGGGCATCCTCGACGGCCAGGCTTCGTCCGATAATTGGTGGCCCTGGAAAAGCAAAAAGGAATACGGCTGGAAAGAGGGCATGGTATCGCAGGAATGGAACGGCGATAAAGAAGCCGGACGTAATCGCCTGGCCCGGATGGAAGCCGAAGAGATTCCCGTCGAAGAACGCATAATGAGCATCGAAGACCGCCTGCGTCCCCCGTTTTTTCAACCCTATCTCTGTAATAATGTTCTGGTCGAAGGCATTACCATCAACAGGTCTCCCTTTTGGTTACTACACCCTTTGCTTTGCGAAAACGTAATCATCCGCGGGGTAACCGTAGAAAGCCATGGACCCAACAACGACGGCTGTGATCCCGAATCCTGCAAAAATGTACTGATAGAAGATTGTTATTTCAACACAGGCGACGATTGCATCGCCATTAAATCGGGCCGCAACAAGGACGGTTTTCGTTGGAATACCCCCAGCGAGAACATCATCATCCGCCGTTGCGTTATGAAAGACGGACACGGCGGGGTGGTGATAGGCAGTGAAATATCGGGCGGCTGCCGCAATGTCTGGGCCGAAGACTGCGAAATGGACAGTCCTAATCTGGATCGCATAGTCCGGCTCAAAACCAATCCCCTGCGCGGAGGTACCATCGAGAATCTGTTTGTCCGCAACATTCAGGTAGGTGAATGCAAAGAATCGGTCATGCGCATGGAACTCAAATACGAGCGCGTCACCAAAGGCCCCAATATGCCGGTAATCCGCAACGTGATTCTGAATAACATTCAGTCAAACAAAAGCAAGTATGGGGTGTGGATAGACGGTTATACCGATCACGTCAGCGTGCACGACATTCTGATTCGGAATTGTAATTTTAGTAACGTCGAAAAAGGAAATCTGGTAATCGGAGCGGAGAATGTGGTTTTTGAAGAGGTCTTTCTAAACGGGAAAAAAGTAGAGGATCAGCCTTAAAGAATCTTTTCTGCCAAACGCCAGAAACCTCTGCCGCCATGGCGGGTATACAGATAATGAAGCCTGAGCAGGACTGTTCCCGATTTTGTGGGGCAGAGGCTCAGGCCTTTTTTGTAGTACTGTTTTGAAAGATCGAAGGATTGCTCCCGATGCAGCAAGGCAGCCATGGAGATGGTCTTGAATGCCAGGGCTTTGAGCAGGGCGGGTTTTTCTTCGGCTTTTTGTTGATCTATGTGCTGACGAATCTTATCCAGGCTCAGGTTCATTTTATGATGGTCTGCGCTGTAAGAAGCATAAGTGATGGAATCGCCCAAAACTCCTGAGTAAAACAGCGGGCGCAAAATCCAGCAGATTTCGGGAGCATGGAGCAGCAGGCGAAAACCAAACTCCAGATCCTGCCAGCGTTGCAAGTCTTCGTCCCAGGGGCCGCATTTTTCCATTAAATCGCGACGAATCAGGCAGGAGGCGGTTTTGAGGACGGGGTCGTAGAGTTGGGCAGCCGGCTGTGCGTGTATCCGCTTGGGAAAAACAAAACGCCTGTCCCTGTCTTCTATATCAGCTTTGCAGGCCAGCAGAGGAGGGTTGTGTTGTAGAGCTGCCTCTCTGAACATCACAGCAGCATAGTCGGGATACAAACGATCGTCCGAATCGAAAAAGAGCAGGTAATCGCCTGTAGAGGCTGCATAGCCTTTGTTCCTGGCGGCACAGGCTCCTTTTTTTGTTTCCTGCAGCACTGCAATGCTGAAATCGGCAGTTTGGTATTGCTGCTGATATTCGAGGCAGATTTGCAAACTCTCGTCCTCTGAGTTGTTGTCAACCAAAATCAGTTCCAGGGGACGATAGCTCTGGAGGCGGATACTTTCCAGGCAAGTCTTCAGCACCGGGGCACGATTGAACACCGGCACAATAACAGAGAGTAGTTTTTGTTGGTTTAAGGCCTGGTAAGTGTGGTTTGCGGCATCCATGGCTGAACTTTAAGTCGGGCGAAAGTAGGCAAAAATCCCTTAATTATCAAAAATCTCTCGTATCTTTGTAACTCATTCCTCAAGCTAATGATTGTACAGGAACAAGTCTGCCTAAAAGACAAACATAGTTTCCACCTGAACGTCTCTGCCCGCTATTGGGCAGAATACCAAACGACCGATGAACTCAGGGAAGTTCTGCAAGATAAACGTTTCGCTAAACTCCTCATATTGCCGATAGGCGGGGGCTGCAACCTGCTTTTCACTAAAGATTTCCCCGGTTTAATACTAAAATCGGCGATAAGCGGTGTGGAAGTCGTGCGCGAAAACGAGGAGGAAGTATTGCTCCGGGCGGGTTCCGGGCTGGATTGGGATCAATTTGTTGAAACTTGTGTATCGCAGGCCTGGGGAGGAATAGAAAACCTTTCGGGCATACCGGGACTGACAGGTGCCAGCCCCATTCAAAACATCGGGGCGTACGGTGTGGAAGCCAAAGATGTAATACAAGCCGTCGAGGTCTTTGACAGGCAGACTCTAGACAGTCTGGTACTGCCGGTTGAGGAATGCGGGCTGGCTTACCGCAACAGCCGTTTCAAGCAGGAATGGAAAGATCGCTACATTGTTTGTTATATAAGTTACCGCCTGAACAAAAAGCCTGCCTATCGCCTTGATTACGGCAATCTGAAAGAAGCACTGATTTCGAAGGGCGGCCTGCAGCAAGGGCCGGAGTCGCATCACGGCAACCTGGCCCTGATACGTGGGGCGGTACTGGATATTCGCTCCTCTAAACTTCCGGATCCGGATGTGTTGGGCAATGCCGGCAGCTTTTTTAAGAATCCGGAACTGGAGACCGCTGCCTTCGCCCTTTTGGCTGAACGATTCCCTGAGCTGCCTCACTGGGAGCTCCCCAACAACAAAGTCAAGCTGTCTGCTGCCTGGATGATTGAGTATTGCGGATGGAAAGGCAAATCGTCGGGCAGGGCAGGGGTCTACCCTAAGCAAGCCCTGGTTCTGGTAAATCTGGGTGCTGCACGGGGAGAGGAAATCTATGACTTATACCAACAAATTGCTGCCGATGTATTTTCCACTTTCGGTATCAGGCTTCAAGCCGAGGTAGTAATACTCTAAGCTTATATATTGATAATGTGTGATTTAAATCTTTATTATTTTTTTTCAGCCTGAATTCAGGGCTATTCTATTTTTTTCATAACTTTGTAGCTCATCTAAACAATTTCCGCCATGAAATTTATTGCATCAAGTACTACATTATTGGGTCATCTTCAAACCATCAGCAGAGTTATTAACTCCAAAAACACCCTGCCTGCCCTGGATAATTTTCTGTTTAAAATCAAAGACGGCCAATTGACGGTTACCGCTTCGGATGCGGAAAACACCCTGGTAACCACTATGGAATTAGTCGAATCCGATTCTGACGGCCTCTTTTGCATACCGGCCAAAAACATGCTGGAATCTCTGAGAGAGATTGCCGAACAGCCATTGCATTTTGAATTTAAGGCTGACAGCATGGAATTGAATATCTACTACAAAAACGGACAATTCAATTTTGTGGCTCAGGATGGTATGGAATATCCTCAAATGAAACCGCTCAAAAACAAACTGGGAGAAATTGTCATGCCGGCCAATCTTTTGTACAGAGGCATCGCTTCTACACTTTTTGCTTCGGCCGATGACGAATTGAGGCCGGTAATGAACGGGGTGGTGATGGATATTTTTCCCGACAATGTTACTTTTGTGGCATCGGATGCTCACAAACTGGCAAAACTGACCAACCTGTCCTTTCATGCTGAAGCCCCTGTCGAAGGCGAAGAAGCCAGGGCTTCCACATTGATCATTCCCAAGAAACCGGCTTCGGTCCTGAAAAATATACTACCCAAAGAAAGCGAAGACGTCAAAATTATTTTTGACGAAAACAACGCCCTGTTTATGATGTCGGACTACACCATGTTAAGCCGTCTGCTCGAGGGTCGTTTCCCCAATTACAATGCTGTTATTCCCCAGAACAATCCTTATACGGTGCTGGTCGACCGCCTCTCTTTTCTGAATGCCCTCAAGCGGGTGTCTGTTTGTGCCGATCCGGCCAATAAC
>CAZNQD010000001.1:0-167819 GCA_964575345.1 uncultured Bacteroidales bacterium | reverse complement strand
CAAACTGTAAAACATGGAACTGAACTTAAAAAATCCCATCGTATTTTTTGATTTGGAAACGACCGGCATCAATCCTGCCACCGACAGGATAGTCGAAATCTCCTATCTGAAAATACATCCCAACGGAAAAGAAGAATCGCATACTTATCGGGTAAATCCCGGTATCCCCATACCCAAAGAGGCCAGCGAGGTTCATCACATTACCGATGAAATGGTGGCCGGCTGTCCCGGTTTCAAAGAAATCGGGCAGGTGATTGCCAACGACATCAAGGGCTGTGACCTGGCCGGTTTTAATTCCAATCGCTTTGATATTCCGCTGCTGGCCGAAGAATTCCTGCGCAACGAAATAGAGTTGGACATGAGTACCCGCAAGTTTATTGATGTCCAGGTGATATTTCACAAAATGGAGCAACGCAACCTAAGTGCCGCCTATCGCTTTTATTGCAACAAAGAACTGGAAGACGCCCACAGTGCAGAAGCCGACACCAGAGCAACCTACGAGGTGCTCAAGGCTCAGTTGGAACGCTATCCCGACTTGCAAAACGACATTACTTTTCTGTCCGAGTTTTCAACCCAGAACCGCAACGTGGATTTTTCCGGTAAATTTATATACAACAACAAAGGGGAAGAAGTTTTCAACTTTGGCAAATACAAAGATGTTTCCGTCGAAGAGATCTTAAAAAAGGATCCCGGCTATTACGGCTGGATGATGAACGGAGATTTTGCCCTGAACACCAAGAATGTGCTCACCAAAATCAGATTACGTTCTTTGCAGAAATGAGAGTATGTTGAAAGGAAAGAAAATCGTTTTGGGCGTTACCGGAAGCATAGCTGCCTATAAATCGGCCCATTTAGTGAGGCTCCTTGTTCGTAAAGGTGCCGAAGTTCAGGTGGTCATGACACCTGCAGCCAAAGAGTTTATAACTCCGGTCACTTTGAGCCCCTTGTCGGGCAAAGCGGTAATCAGCGAATTTTTTGCGGCCAGGGACGGCCTCTGGCACAGCCACGTCGATCTGGGCTTATGGGCCGATCTGATGCTGATAGCTCCGGCTACGGCTTCGACCCTGGGCAAAATGGCCAATGGCGTTGCTGACAATATGCTGGTAACGACTTATCTTTCCATGAAAGCCCCGGTGTTTATAGCTCCGGCTATGGACCTGGATATGTACAGGCATCCTTCCACCATGCGCAATCTGGAATTGCTCAAATCCTATGGCAATCATATCATCGAGCCTGCCAGCGGAGAACTGGCCAGCGGGCTCGAAGGCAAAGGGCGCATGGAAGAACCCGAAAGAATTGTTGCTAAGCTCGAAAGCTTTTTTTCCGCTCAGCTTGATCTGAAAGACAGGAAGGTGTTGATAACAGCAGGGCCGACTTACGAAAAAATAGACCCGGTACGTTTTATAGGAAATTATTCTTCCGGCAAAATGGCCTATGCTCTGGCCGAAGCCTGTGCCAACAGGGGAGCTCAGGTGGAATTGATTTCCGGGCCGGTTTCACTTCAAACCTGTCATCCTGCCATTCACCGCACTAATGTGGAAAGTGCAGCCGAAATGTACGAGGCCTGTATGCGCTATTTCCCGACGACCGATGTCACTATTCTGTGTGCCGCGGTGGCCGATTTCAGTCCCGAAAATCCCCATCCTTCCAAAATTAAGAGCAACAAAGAAGGCATCAAGCTGACATTAAAACCGACCAAAGACATAGCCTTTAATCTGGGGAACGTAAAGAAACCCGGACAAATACTGGTAGGTTTCGCTCTGGAAACAGACAACGAGATTGAAAATGCCCAGGCCAAACTGGAGCGTAAGAAACTTGATTTTATCGTATTGAATTCCCTTAACGACAAAGGTGCCGGATTCAAAGGCGACACCAACAAAATCAAGATTTTGGAGCCCAAAGGAAAAGTGCTGGAATTCCCGCTCAAAAGCAAACAAAAGGTGGCAGAAGACATTGTAAACCATCTGATTACCAAATTATGAGCTCTTTTAAAAGCCTTCTATCAAGTCTGGTTTTCCTTGGCCTGTTTTCTTTTTCGGGCAAGGGACTTGTACTGGCTCAGGAATTGAACTGCAGAGTGCAGGTCAATTCCGACCAAATTGAAGGTACCGACAAGGCTATCTACGAAAGTTTACGGAATGCTGTGACTGAATTTATGAACGAACGTAGATGGTCGAACGCACCAATAGCCCAAAACGAAAAAATTGAGTGTAACATTTTGATTATTATTCAAAATAGAGATAATAACGTTCATAAGGCGGAATTTCAAATTCAATCGCGTAGGCCGGTATTTGGCTCCTCTTACACAAGCAGCCTGCTCAATGTCAGGCAAAGTCTGGAATTTGAATACCAGGAGAACCAGCAACTGGAATTTAACGAGACCAACATGCAAAGCAATTTAACCGCCACCCTTGCCTTTTGGACATACATCGTTCTTTGCATGGATTTTGACAGTTTTTCTCCCTACGGCGGAGAAGTCTTTCTGGCTAAAGCCAGTGACATCGTCTCTCAGGCACAGGGTTTTTTGGGCGATAACTGGAAATCGAACGAAGACGATAAAAATTGTTGGGGCTGGACCCATGCCCTGAACGACGAAAACCAAAAAGCCATGCGTCTGCTCAATTACAACTATCACCGCCGGGGCATGGACCTCTTGCATCAGGACGCTGTGGCTGCCCGTAAAATTATTACTGCCTCTTTTGGTGTACTGGAAGAAGTAAAAAGATTGAATCCCGGTTCTCCTTTGCTGAGCAATCTGGCTGATTCCAAAATGGAAGAATGGATTCAGCTCTATTCCAAAGCAGACAGCAAAGAAAAACAAGAGGTTTTCGACCTGCTTAGTTTTATTTACCCCGGACAAAGCAACCGCTTACAGGCTATCAAGAACAATAACTGATTGTATGTTGTCGAAGCTCCACATAGAAAATTATGTACTCATCGAAAATCTGGATTTGCAATTTGAATCCGGATTTTCTGTCATTACAGGAGAGACTGGAGCGGGCAAGTCGGTCTTGATGGGAGCCATTGCCCTGATTCTGGGGCAAAGGGCCGATTTACGTGTCATCAAAGAGGGAGCCTCGCGCTGCGTAGTCGAAGCCGAATTCAACCAGATGCATGAGCTGGCCGGCTTTTTCAGCCTAAAAGGCATGGAATTCGATCCGGAATCCTGCATTGTTCGCAGGGAATTGTACGATAACGGCAAAAGCCGGGCTTTTGTCAACGATTCTCCGGTAGCATTAAGCCTTCTCAGGGATCTGGCCTTAAAACTGGTGGACGTGCACTCTCAGCACGAAAGTCTCTTGCTGGACAACAGCTTGTTCCAGCTGGAATTGCTGGACAACCTGGCTCAAAGTCACGAGGAATTGACGGCCTACCGTTTGGTATACGAAAACTACCGGCAGGCCGTTCAGGAATTGAAGACCCTGGAAGAAAGCATACAAAAAGACATTGACGGACAAGACTTTCTGCTTTTTCAGCTGGAACAACTGCGCTCTGCTGCTTTTAAAAGCGGTGAACAGGAACAATTGGAACAGGAATTGTCCGTATTGGAACATGCCGAAGAAATCAAGGCCGCGCTCAGTAAAATAGAAAATCTGCTCTCGGACGAGGAACAGGGCATTTGCAGCCTGCTGAAATCGGCCGGACAGGAATCGGCCTCACTGCTTTCGCTTTGGCCTAAGATAACAGAAGCCCACGAAAGAATGCATTCCGCTTTTGTCGATTTGAACGATTTGCAGCGTGATGTTGCCCGTTGGTGCAACGATGTGGAATACAATCCCCAACTAAGGGAACAGGTTCAGGATAGACTAAGTTTGCTCTACGAATTGCTGCAAAAATTCAAGGCTAATAAGCTCGATGAATTGCTGGACAGACAAGTGGACCTGGAAGATAGAATCGCTTTTATCGAACACGGGCAGGAATTACTCGATGCCGCCAGGCAAAAGCGTGACGAGGCCCTTCAGGCTGCCCTTCAAAAAGCCGGACTCTTATCCGGCAAAAGAAAAGCCCAGTGCAGGGAAATCGAAAACCATCTCAGTGCCCAGTTGCGACAGTTGGGTATGCCTCACGGCCTTTTCAAAATCGACATAGAAGCAAAGGCGCCCGATGAACTGGGTATGGACAAAGTGACTTTCTTGTTTTCGGCCAACAAAAACATAGCTCCTCAAGCCATTGGCCAAATTGCTTCGGGAGGTGAAATCTCCCGTCTGATGCTAAGCCTTAAGGCACTGGTGGCAAGCAAAGGCAATTATTCCTGCTTGTTGTTTGATGAAATTGATGCCGGCGTTTCCGGAGAAATTGCGCATAAAATGGCCGATCTGATGAAAGAGATTGCTCACAAGCGGCAAGTTATCTGCATTACCCATTTACCTCAAATTGCCGCCCGCGGGCAGCAACATTATAAAGTATTTAAAACCGAAGAGGGCGAACAGGCCCTAAGCAAGGCCATACGCCTCGGCGAAGAAGAAAGAGTCAGGGAAATTGCCCTGATGCTAAGCGGCGCCAATTTGAGCCAGGCCGCTATAAACAACGCTCGTCATTTGATATACGGAGAATAAATGAATAATCAGTTTAACATCAGAAAACGTCCCCAGGGGGGCGGCAGTGACATGGTTTTCGGCATCAGGGCTGTAATGGAAGCGCTCAATGCCGGCAAAGAAATCGACAAAATCTGGATACGTAAAAATCTGGAAGGCGATCTTTCGCGTGAACTCAGCGAAGTCCTCAAAGGCTATGAGATTCCGGTTCAGCGGGTTCCCCAGGAAAAATTAATGCACCTGAGTTCCAAGAACCATCAGGGAGTGGTGGCTTTTATTTCTCCCATCACTTATCAACGTCTGGATCAGCTGATTCCCAGCCTTTATGATCAGGGCATTATGCCTTTTGTGGTGGTACTGGACGGTATTACCGACGTTCGCAACTTTGGTGCCATTGCCCGCAGTTGTGCCTGCGCGGGCGTTCACGCCGTAATATTGCCCCAGACCGGCAGTGTAAGTGTCAATGCCGATGCCATCAAAACTTCGGCCGGTGCTTTGTATCATTTACCGGTTTGCCGGGAGCGCAATCTGAAAGAAAGCCTGCGTTTTTTGAAACTATCGGGCCTAAAACTGATCGGGGCCAGCGAAAAGGCTGATAAAAACTACAGGGATGCCGATTATTCTGGCCCTATGGCTTTGATTCTGGGGGCCGAAGATCAAGGCATTGCTCCGATACATTTGTCGCTCTGCGATGAAATCGTACAAATTCCGGTGTTGGGAGACATTGCTTCGCTCAATGTTTCCGTGGCGGGCGGCATTCTGATGTACGAAGCGCTGCGTCACCGCCACTGAGCAGTGTATTGCCTATCTTTTGCGCTTTAACAACACCACGTTTTCCACATGTTGGGTATGGGGAAACATATCTACTGCCTGCAGGGCCTCCACTTTGTACAGGCTGTCCAGCAGGCTCAGGTCTCTGGCCTGAGTGGCGGGATTACAGCTTACGTACACGATTCGCTCCGGAGCGGCGGTCAAAATGGTTTTGACCACATCCTCGTGCATGCCGGCGCGGGGAGGATCCGTAATAAGCACATCGGGACGGCCGTATTCGGCCATAAAAGCTTCGTTGAGCAGGTCTTTGACATCAGCAGCAAAAAACGCCGTATTGTGTATGCCGTTGAGTTCGGCGTTGGCCCGGGCATCTTCGATGGCTTCGGGGATGTATTCGATACCAATGACTTTGCGGCATTGACGGGCCAGAAAATTGGCAATGGTGCCGGTGCCGGTATATAAATCGTAGACCAATTCATTGCCTTGCAAGCCGGCGAATTCCCTGACTAATGAATACAGGCGGTATGCCTGTTCCGAATTGGTCTGGTAAAAGGATTTCGGCCCGATTTTAAATTGCAGTCCCTCCATTTCTTCGACAATATAAGCTGAGCCGTGGTAAACTACTGTCTCCCGGTCGAAAATAGTGTCGTTGGCTTTGTTGTTGATGACATAAATGAGACTGGTGATTTCGGGGAATTCGTTCAGGAGGTGGTTCAACAATGCTTCCCGGGCCATTACCTCGTCTCGAAAGAACACAACAATCAGCATTTTTTGTCCGGAGGATGTTGTACGCACAATCAGATTGCGCATCAGGCCTTGCTGCAGCTTTAAATCGAAAAAATCCATTTGCTCTGCCAGGCAAAATGCCTTTACCGAAAGTCTCACCCGATTGGTAAAATCCTCTTGCAGCCAACATTTTTCAATATCGAGCACCTTATCAAACATACCGGGTATATGAAAGCCCAGAGCCTCGTTGTTTTTGAATGCATCGGCCGAATGGATTTCTTCTGTGGTACGCCAGCGTTTGTTCGAAAAAGTATATTCCAGTTTGTTGCGGTAAAAGCGATCTTTTTCAGAACCCAAAATCGGCAGGGCTTCGGGTAATTCAACTTTGGCGATTCGCTGCAACACATCCAGCACCTGTTGCTGTTTGTATTTCAATTGGGAGGGATAGGGCAGGTGTTGCCACTGACAACCTCCGCAAACGCCAAAATGAGTACAAAAGGGTACGGCCCTGTCAGACGAATACTGCTTAATGGTTGTAATCCGGCCTTCGGCGTATTGCTTGCGTTTACGGCTGAGCCTGATGTCCACCACATCCCCGGGAGCGGCGAAGGGTACGAAAACCACCAGATTATCTACTCTTGCCAGCGCTTTGCCTTCGGCAGCAAAGGCTTCGATCTCTATATTCTCCAACAAAGGGAGTTCTTTCTTTCTTTTTGCCAAGGTTGATGCTATTTTTGCCTGCAAAAATAACTATTTAAAAGCTATGATTGCAGTTTTTGCTTATATTTGCGCTTTTAAAAAATTCTATGAAGACTAACATGTTTACCAGCCGTAGCGGCCAAAATTACCTGATTCCATTTATTCTGATTGCCAGTTTGTATTTGCTTTGGGGTACAGCCCATGGTTTGCTGGATGTACTCAATAAACAATTTCAGGGCACTTTCAATATGAGCAAAGCTGAATCGGGTTTTATTCAGTTTTCGACCTACATCGGCTATTTTATTATGGCCATTCCGGCCGGCCTTTTGTTGAATAAAGTCGGCTACAAGCGAGGTATTATCAGCGGTTTAAGTTTGTTTGCTTTGGGTGCCTTTGCTTTTATTCCGGCGGCCTTCTTTCACATACCCATCTATTTTTTAATCGCTTTGTTTATCATTGCCTGTGGCTTGTGCATAATTGAAACCGCGGCGCATCCTTATGCAACATCTATGGGCAGTGAATCTACTTCGGCTCAGCGCATTAATCTGGCAGCTGCTTTCAACGGGGTGGGATGGATACTGGGGCCGCTCATTGGAGGGACCTTGATTTTCGGAGCCGATCAGGGCGACAATATGGCTATTTCCAAACCATATATTGTTATCGGACTGGCTGTCTTGCTGGTGGGCCTGGTTTTGTTTTTCATCAAACTGCCCGAAATCAATCCTACGGAAGGAGAGGAGCAGCTGCAAAAACCTGCTACTTCGATCTGGTCACACAAGAATCTGATTCTTGCCATTATAGCCCAATTTATGTATGTGGGCGCCCAGACCGGCATCTTTAGTTTTTTCATCAATTACGTGACAGAGCTGGATCACAATCTTACGAATTTACAAGCTTCCCGCTTGCTCAGCTTCGGTGGAATGGGCATATTCCTGGTGGGACGTCTTAGCAGCGTAGTGCTGATGAAAAAGATGAAACCCTCCACCTTGCTGGCCTTGTTCGGTGCTTTATCGGTCCTGTGTATGGTATTGGTAATCTTATCATTAGGCATAGTTTCGGTGTACGCTCTTTACCTGAGTTTCTTTTTGATGTCCATTATGTTTCCTACCATTTTTGCCTTAGGAGTAAGAGGTCTGGGAGTACATACCAAAAAGGCTTCATCCTACATCGTAATGAGCCTCATTGGTGGGGCCATCTTTCCCGTTGTAATGGGTTTGATTGGCGAACAAAGCATGGCTTTGGGCTTTATTCTTCCCCTGTTTGCTTTTGTATTTATTACAGGCTTTGCCTGGAGCCAACGGAGATTTTGATCCGGCCTTATCCTCCGAAATCAACACCCCCGGTATTACCGCCACCTGAACCACCCTCGAAATCGCCTCCGGGCATACTCCGCATACCTCTTCCGGAAGCACCCCCGCCACGGTCGAAACCGCCAGCCCGGCCTCCGAATTGCCTAATTCGGTAACTCAGGGTGATAATGTAATACGCCGTCAGCATATCCGACTTGTTATAGGAAACTGAGTTGTCACCTATGCTTTGACTTATGTTCTGCCTTTGTCTCAGAATATCATTAATTCTGAGCTGCAGGGTAAATTTCTTTTTAAAGATGGCTTTGTCTATCCGGGCATTCCAGAGCAATTCATTTTGGTCAAAATTGGCGTATCCCTGGCGGGCACTATAACTCAGATCGTTGTCAATATTTATGTCGTAAGGCAGGTGAAGGGTCACATTCCCGTTAGCTGACCAGTTGATGGTGGTCTGAATCCTTTCCGGATTCAGGTTGTTTTGACTTCTGGAATAATTAAAACGGCCTCTGAGTCCGGCTTCGACAATAGTATGGGTAAATGTCAGTGACAAGTTTTCACCGGCATTGTAGGTGTTGGTAATGCTGCGGTCACCCAGGATCAGGTTATCCACATCAATGGCATCGTTGGAAACATTTCTGCTGGAATAACCGATACTTTGTCTCATACCGGCCGAAGTGCTGGTTTGAAAATGCAGCCTGTTTTTTATGACAGGCCTGTTATAGGTGACACTGCCATTGAAATTAAAAGGGGCTTTGTCCACATTCACTGTTTGGCTGTATTCTTTGCCTGAGGCATCGTAGATGCTGTTGGACACCAGGGCGTCTTTGTTCATGCCGGCACTGAGCGTAGTGCTGAATGAAGCCAGCGATTCCGGGTTGGATTTGGAATAATTGAGGTTCAGACTATGGCTGAAAGCGGGGAGCAAGCTCGGATTTCCTACGGTTTCGCGCATCAGGTTGGTATTGTTTTTGACCGGTTGCATTTGTGATACGCTTGGTTCCGACGAACGGCCCCGGTACTGTACTCTGACATAATGTCTGCGGGAACCGCCGATGTTGTAACGTACGCTCAGGTTGGGTGAATAATTGAAGACTTTGTTCTCGATATCTCTCACTTCTCCGTTACCGTATTCGGTATAGCTGAAGGTTTGAGAGGGAGAGGCTGTAACACCGGCAACAATATTCAATTTCTCATCCCGGTAATTGTAATTCACAGCCACATTTTGTGATAAACTGGTGTTCCAGAATTCATTGCTGTACTCTGCATTGTACAGTGTATACTCTCCGTCTTCGTCCTTGTCGTATTGATTTCTGAATGAATTTCGATTGGAATAATTCACCGAAGCATTGAATTCCAAAAAGTTCTGTACATCCCATAATGGTTCTACCAAGGAGGCCCTCAGTCCCAGATTGTATGAATCTGAAGTGTTGACCGATTTCTGGTCCAACAAAATAGCCGTATCGGGGGTAAATTTGTTGGATTCATTGAATCCCAGACTCTCATTTTCGGCTATCCCGCCACTAAAATTGAAGGTAAGCACCCGGCCTTTTTTCCTGCTTGAGCGATGGCTAAACAATACGTTCAAGGAAGTATTCAGGTTATCGGACATATTGTTGTTTTTGGAATCACCCCAACTGGTACTGTCGCCGTTGGTGTAGTAATCAAATTCTCTCTGGCTGTTGCTGGAATTCAGTCCATAAGAAGCACTGGGTTGAATGACTATAGTATTCAGAGAGTCAATTTGCCACCTCATTTCAAAACCCAGATGAACGTTATTGCTTTGAGAGTTGGAGCCTGATTTGGAATTGTTTGTGTTGGTGACGTCTTTGAGCCAGCTTTCGCGAAAAGACTCGGTCTTGCCGTAATTCGAAGAATGGTTGTAGCTGGTGCTTCCTCCAATCTGCATTTGGGGTTTAGGCTCGGCATTAATGTTCAAGCCTATGTTTTGTGTCGATGTTATACCGCTACCGCCACTCCAGCCCTGATTGCCCCGTCCACGGCCGCTGCGGCTGGAGTTGATGTTGTTGGCTCCCGCGGTAACTGTGGTACGGATGTTCTCTTTAAACAGATTAACCATAGTATTGGCATCGTAACGGAAGTCATCTCTGAAGAAGTTTTCATCGTAACGTAAACCTTGGTCAAAATCCGCTCCCAGGCCTCCGGATACATTGCCAAAAACGCCTTTGCGTCTGTCGGGCTTCAAACTGATGTTGATAATGCGTTGTGTATTTTCGTCTTCGATACCTGTCAATTGAGCCATTTCGGACAATTCGTCGAATACCTGTATTTTGTCGACCATGTCGGCCGTAAAATTTTTGGTAATCATTTCCATGTCTCCGTCAAAGAAACGCTTTCCATCGACGCGTATGCGGCCTATGCGTTCTCCGTTGACCGTAATGCTGCCGTCGGATTCTATCATAAAACCGGGCAGTCGTTTAAACAAATCCTCTACTACGGCATTTTCCTGCATCTTAAAGGCGGCAGCATTGTATTCCGTTGTATCGCCTTTGATAATCATTTGGGCAGCCATTCCTTTAATTTCTACTTCATCCAGATTGGTGACTTCTTCTACGAGATAGACATTTTTCAGTATTTGCGATTTATCTTCCACTTCGATTTTAACTAAGACTTCTTTATAGCCTAAATATTTATAGGAAATAAAGTAATCCCCTTTGGTTACCTTCGAAAAAGAATAGCGTCCGGCATAATCACTCACGGCACCGCTTACCAGGCTGGAATCTTTGGAAGACAGAAGGCTGATGGTGGCCATTTCAATGGGTCCATCACTTTCCTTGTCAAGCAATTTGCCTTGTATACTGTATTGGGAAAATAAACTCAGACTAAAAAAAGTCAGGATAAATGAAGTAAGAAGAAATCTCATCGCAAAACAATTATACAAATAATCAACGCAAGCTTAGATACAAAGGCAAAGACATAGTTTAACTCCGCAATTAACAAACAATGAAAATAAATGCCAATAAACATAAAAGAGAAATGCCTCTCAACACAGAGAGGCATTTCCAAAACCTAAATCAAAACCTAAAATTACATGCCAGGAGGAAATGAACCTCCCATGCCTCCTCTATACCCGCCCATGCCCCGGCCCATGCGCTGAGGCGTGCTTGAATCGCCTTCGTTGAATCCGCCTCCGAAAGACTGAATCTTGTAGCTGAAACTCAGCAGGAAATAGGCAGGTAATGTATTGTATTTATTGTAAGAGACGTTGTTGTCTCCGTAATTCTGTACGACGTTGAGTCTCTGGCGTAAAATATCGTTTACGGTGAGTGATACGGTTAATTTGTTTTTGAAAGTTTTGTCTATGGTTGCATTCCACAAAATTTCGGTCTGGTCGAAATTGGCGTAACCATAGCGATCGCTGTAACTGATATCGGTCGAAATATTGAAGCTGTTGGGTAAATGCAAATTCACATTACCGCTGCCCGACCAGTTAAGAGTGGTTTGTTCGGTATTATTTAAGTTATTCAGGGAATTGTTATAACTAAAAGAGCCCCTGGCACCTATCTCCATAATGTCGTGGGTAAAAGTCAAAGACAAATCTTCGCTGAATCCGTAAATCTTGGTAAGGCTGCGGGCTCCAAGCGGCAGATTATCAATTTCCAGATCACTTACTTTTCTACTTGAATAACCAATTCTTTCCGTATAACTGACTGATGTACCGGTGTTAAAATGCAGGCGGTTGGGAATCAGAGGAGTATTGTACATAAACCTTCCATTCAGGTTGAAAGGAGAGCGGTCGGCATTAACAGTCTGGTTGTACTGTTTTCCGCTGAGATCGTAAATACTGTTGGCCACTAAAGCATCCTTGGTGACATCACCAAATAAAGTGGCATTCCACGAAGCGAAAGTTTCGGGATTGTATTTGGACATAATCAACCTCAGGTTTTGATTGTAGGAGGGGACTAATTGGGCGTTACCTACCGTTTCGTTCATGAGGTCAGAATTATTTTTGACGGGCTGCATCTGGCTCACCGACGGCTCCTGAGTACGGCCACGATATTCCATGCGAATGAAATTCCTGCGTTCCCCCAATACGTAGCGTACACTCAAAGAAGGAGAAAAATTCAGTACACTTTGTGGAATTTCATAATAAGTACCGTCTCCATAAGTGGTATAACTAAAGGTTTGGGCGGGTTCTGCTCTGAAGCCTGCCATAATATTCCATACCTGGCTGACATAACGGTAATTCAATTCGGCTGTCTGCGTAAAGTTGTAATTTTTGAAAGAGTTGCTGTATTCCAGGTCTTTATTTTCAAGAGGATAGTTGCCGAGCCCGTCGTTGTCGAATTGTTCTTTTTCTGAATCACGGCCGGAATAATTGAACGAAACGGCTGCTTCGATAAAATTCTGCAGATTCCACAAAGGTTCTACATAAGAGGCCCGCATATTCATACCGTAAGAACCGGAGGTATTGAGGCTCTTTTGGTCAATATTTACGATAGAATCGGGTGTGTTTTTAGTGGACTTGTTGTAACCGATGCTGTTGGACTCTCCGTAGCTTCCACCCAAATTTAAGGTAAGGGAGCGACCGGCTTTTTGACGGGATTTATGACTATAAATCAAATTCAATCGGGAATTCAGGTTCACTGAATTGTTTATATTGTCCGAAGTACCCCAGCTGGTACTGTCGCCGTTGTTGTAATAATCGTACTCCTGATTTCTATCCGTCTGGTTCAGGTTGTAAGAAACGGATGGTTGTACGATAAGGGTATTGAACGAGTCCAGTTTCCATTCCATCTCGAATCTCAGGTTGGCATTGTCGCTGAGTGAATTGGATACACTCTTGTCGTTGTTGCTGATGGTGTCTCCACTCAGCCAGCTGTCACGGGAGCTTTCTGTTTTGGAATGATTGGTGGAATGATTGTAAGAAGCGTCTCCTCCAACTATCAGGCCTTCTTTTATTTGGGTGTTGTTGTTCAGGCCAAGATTTTGAGTGTTGGTTATGCCGTTGTTGCCTCCCCAGCCACGAAAGCTACGCCCCCTGCCGCTGAAGCTGCTGTTAATATTATTGGCTCCGCCCATGACGGCTGTTTGGGCATTGGCCGACATAATATTAAGGAAAGCATTGGCGCTGTAACGAAAGTCATCGTCCAAAAAGGTTGAAGCGTCGTAATTAAATCCATTGTCGATATCGGCACCTCCGGCAGCACTAACGTTGCCGAAAACGCCTCTGCGTCTGTTGGGCTTTAATTGTAAATTGATAATGCGTTCGGTATTTTCATCCTCAAATCCGGTTAATTTGGCCATATCCGATTTTTCGTCCACCACCTGAATCTTGTCGATCATATCGGCCGTCAGGTTTTTGGTAGTCATCTCGATATCACCGTCAAAAAATTTCTTTCCGTCTACTTTGATGCGCGATATTTTTTCACCGTTAACAGTGATGCTTCCATCGGTGATCTGTACTCCCGGCAAGCGTTTGAGCAAATCTTCGACCACAGCGTTTTCGGCCGTTTTAAAAGCTGCCGCATTGTATTCAATGGTGTCCACTTTTACAATCATCTGGGCTGCCATACCGGTCACCTGTACTTCGTCCAGTTGTTTGGATTCTTCTTCCATGAATATATTGGGTAATATGATGGATTTGTCTTTGATTTCTATGTCTTTGTAAACGGTTTTATAACCCAGATAACGACATTCCATTATATATTTTCCGACACTTATTTTTGATAAAGTAAAACGCCCCGCCTGATCACTAAGGGTTCCAACAACGAGGCTGGAATCTCCCGGAGCCAGCAAGCGGACAGAACCCATTTCAATAGCTCCGTCGGTGGCTTTGTCCAACATCTTTGATTGTATACTGTATTCTGCCGCAAATGCGACGACCCGGCTAAATAAAAGCAGGAGCAGGGCAAACAATTTTATTCTCATAATAAGTGTAAAGTGAAAAAAAGATAGATTCTCAATAAAAATGACGGCTTTTTGATGCCTGCTTCAAAAAATAGTTTAATCCCCGGGTAAAATTTACTCTACAATTAATGTTAATACAGCCCGATTAACTGAAGCCGATTAAGTTTAAAAATGAAAAATAATGGGAAGCTTTTTCATTATAAACAGATTTATGTTACTTTTGCAACTTGTCAATAAAAGGTCTTTTTACACTTAACACGATATTCCATCATGAAAACCAACTACGAACTCCGCTATGCGGCACATCCCAGGGATGTAAAAAGTTACGACACGGAAGAGCTTAGAAGGGACTTTCTAATCGACCATCTTTTTGTTGCCAACGAAGTAAACATGGTATATTCCATGTACGACAGAATGATTGTAGGGGGCGCTCTGCCCAAGGGTGAATCTCTGAAACTGGAGGCAATAGACGCCCTGAAAGCTCCCTGCTTTCTGCACCGCCGCGAATTAGGCATTTTCAATGTAGGCCTGGGCGAAGGCATTGTAAAGGTTGGAGATAAACAGTTTATTTTAAAATACAAAGAGGCTCTTTATCTGGGTGCCGGCGACAGAGAAGTGTACTTCGAAAGCAAAGATCTTACTAATCCTGCCTTGTTTTACTTCAACTCTTTGGTAGCTCACATGACTTATCCGGACAAAAAAATCACCAAAGAAAACGCTATTGTTGCCGAAATGGGCAGCATGGAAAGCGCCAACCACAGAAACATCAACAAGATGATCGTGAATCAGGTTTTACCTACCTGTCAATTGCAAATGGGAATGACCGAGCTGGCTCCCGGCAGCATTTGGAATACCATGCCCGCTCATATCCACAGCCGCCGTATGGAAGCGTATTTTTATTTTGATCTGCCCGAAGAGCACGCTGTTTGTCATTTTCTTGGAGAACCCGCCGAAACCCGCCATATCTGGATGAAACGCAACCAGGCCGTGCTCTCGCCGGAATGGTCAATTCATTCAGCTGCTGCCACCAACAATTACACCTTTATCTGGGGAATGGGCGGCGAAAACCTTGATTACGGAGATCAGGATTTCTTCACTTTTACCGAATTACGTTGACAAAAAATAGTATTAACATGAATCCATTTTCATTAGAAGGAAAAATTGCGCTGGTAACCGGTGCATCTTACGGCATTGGAATGGCTATTGCCAAGGCTTACGCACAAGCCGGTGCCAAAATTATCTTCAACGACATTAAACCCGAATTGATCGAGAAAGGCCTGGAAGAGTACAAGGCTTCGGGCATCGAAGCCAAAGGCTATGTTTGTGATGTTACCAACGAAGATCAGGTAAACGCCATGGTGGCCCTAATCGAAAAAGAAGTAGGCGTTATTGATATACTGGTAAACAACGCCGGCATCATCAAACGCATTCCGGCCGTTGATATGACCGCTGCCGAATTTCGCCAGGTGATCGATATCGACCTGAACGGGCCCTTTATCGTGTCCAAAGCCGTTGCTCCCGGCATGATAAAGAAAAAAGCTGGTAAAATAATCAATATCTGTTCAATGATGAGTGAGTTAGGCCGCGAAACCGTAGCTGCATACGCTTCAGCCAAGGGTGGCCTCAAAATGCTAACACGCAATCTGGCCAGTGAATGGGGTGAATTCAATATTCAGGTGAACGGACTGGGACCGGGCTATATTGCTACTCCGCAAACAGCTCCTTTACGGGTTCCCGGACATCCCTTCAACGAATTTATTATTGCCAAAACTCCTGCGGCCCGCTGGGGCACGCCCGAAGATTTGCAGGGGCCGGCTATTTTTCTGGCTTCTTCTGCCTCGGATTTCGTGAATGGCCACATTCTTTATGTGGACGGCGGCATTTTGGCATACATTGGCAAACAACCTAAATAACATTCGATAAATCTTAAATTGGTACGCTATGAAAAAGTTCGTGTATTTATTGTCGTCAGCGGTGTTATTGCTGAATGCCTGCACCAGCTACGATGCCCCCAAGGCAAAACTAAACCGTATTGACTTCCAGACCGAAATCGATGGCAAGCAAAACGATTTGTACATTTTAAAAAATGCCGCCGGCATGGAGGTTTGTATGATTAATTACGGAGCCCGCATTGTTTCTATAATGGTGCCCGATCAAAAGGGAAAATTCGGCGACGTAGTCCTGGGTTTTGACAATATTCAGGATTACCTGGACAATTCCACCGATTTTGGCGCATTTATCGGCCGTTACGGTAATCGCATCAATCAGGGTAAATTCTGTCTGGACAGCGTGGAATACCAATTGTCCGTGAACAATTTCGGACACAGCCTTCATGGCGGAGTAAAGGGTTTCCAGTACCGCATGTTTGACATCAAACAGCTGGATGAACAAAGTTTGGAGGTTTCCTATGTTTCCCAAGACGGAGAGATGGGCTTCCCGGGCGAGCTCAAAGTTAAAGCCGTTTATACGCTTACCGACGACAACAGCATTGACATTCGTTACGAGGCAGAAACCAATAAACCGACCATAGTCAACCTGACCAACCATTCTTATTTCAATCTGAGTGCTGATCCTTCGCAAAGCATAACCGATCATGTTCTGATGATCAATGCCGATGCCTTTACCCCGGTTGATTCGACCTTTATGACCACCGGCGAAATCGCTCCCGTATGCAATACTCCGATGGATTTCCGCAAACCCGAAATTATTGGAAAACGCATTGACGACTTTAGTTTTGAACAACTTAAAAACGGCAACGGTTACGACCACAACTGGGTGTTAAATACCGAAGGAGATGCTGCTAAACCGGCTTGTCTGTTGCTTGATCCCCAAAGCGGACGTATACTCAAGGTTTTCACTTCTGAACCCGGAGTACAGATATATACCGGCAATTTCCTGGACGGCAGTTTGAGCGGCAAAAAGGGTATCGTCTATAATCAGCGTGCCGCCATCTGTCTGGAAACCCAGCATTATCCCGACAGCCCCAACAAGGCTGACTGGCCATCGGTAGTATTACGTCCCGGCGAAAAATACACCAGCCATTGTATTTACCAGTTTGGCGTGAAGTGCAGCAACAAGGCTAAAGAATGTTGTGATAAGAACAAGGAATGTTGCAAAGACAAAGAGGGAGCAGCTTGCTCCGATTCCTGCTGCCAACAATCCTGTGGAGAAGTTAAAGAAAAACCCTGCGCCGGCTCCGAAGCGGAACATTGCGTCAACTCCGAAAAAAAGCCCTGCAACAAAAACTAAGTAAGAAATAATTTTTTAAAAACCTTAATATTAACTAATTAATCTTTTGTTATGACTAATAACGCTGGTTTTACAACCCTCGACTACATCATCTTTGTCGCGTACGCTGTGATGATTGTAGGGCTCGGCCTTTGGCTTTCACGTTCCAAAAAAGGAGTGGAGAGAGATTCCAAGGATTATTTTCTGGCCGGTGGCAAACTTTCATGGTGGGCTATTGGAGCCTCTCTGATTGCAGCCAATATTTCGGCTGAACATTTTATCGGAATGTCCGGTTCCGGTTTTCGCATTGGCTTGGGTATTGCAGCCTACGAATGGCTGGCGGCCATCACCTTGATCCTGGTGGCAAAATACCTCTTGCCCATAATGCTGGACAGAAAGATTTTCACCATTCCACAACTGGCACGTGAACGCTATGGAAAAGGTGTGGCTTTCTTTTTCTCTTTCTTCTGGTTGTTGGTTTACGTGTTTGTAAATCTGACTTCGGTAGCCTGGCTGGGAGCACTGGCAATGAATCAGATTTTGGGTATACCCCAAATGTACGGAGTAATCGGCCTCTTGTTGTTTTCCGGTATTTATTCTATTTACGGCGGCCTGAAAGCAGTAGCCTGGACCGATGTGTTGCAGGTGGTCTTTCTTGTGGGCGGCGGACTTATTACCGCCTGGTTTGCCCTTGCAGCTGTCAGTGGTGATGCCAACAGCGCCATCGAAGGCTTCAAAACCATTTTCACCAAGATCAAAGAAACCCAGGGCGACTTGCATTTCAGCATGATTATTGACCAGAACATTGACGGGGAACGCTTCAAAGAATTGCCCGGCCTGGCTGTAATTTTTGGTGCCATGTGGCTTACCAACCTTGGTTATTGGGGATTCAACCAATATATTATTCAAAAAGGTTTGGCTGCCAAGAACCTGCAGGAAGCAAAAAAAGGCTTGATTTTTGCCGGCTTCCTCAAAATACTGATCCCTCTTATCGTAGTAATCCCCGGCATCACCGCCTTTGTCATGTTTGAACATCAGGGCGAATTTCCCAATTTACACGAAACGCTCACAGGCACGATAGGACGGGCAGACGATGCTTACCCCTGGTTGTTGCGCAACTTTGCTCCCGTGGGCATTCGCGGTCTGGCATTTGCTGCCCTGGTTGCTGCCGTAGTCTCTTCACTGGCTTCGATGCTGAATTCCACTTCGACCATTTTCACTATGGATATCTACAAACAACAGATTAATAAAAACGCCAGCGAAAAACAATTGGTTCTCGTAGGTCGTTTAACGGCAATGGTTGCATTGGTTATTGCCGTTGTTGCAGCCAAACCTTTATTGGGAGGAATGGATCAGGCTTTCCAGTATATCCAGGAATTTACAGGCTTTATTTATCCGGGCGTGGTAGTAGTGTTTGGTATGGGGCTTCTTTGGAAAAGAGCAACCAATACCTCTGCCTTATGGACTACCATTGCAACCATACCGGTTGGCATTCTTATGAAAATAGCCTTACCTGATCTGCCCTTTATTCTTCGTATGGGTTATGTCTGTATGATTTTGATTTCAATGGCCGTCATCATTACTTTCCTCGACAAAAAGCACCAGGTAGTCGTAGAGCCGGAATCGCCCGCAAAACGCAAAGGTCTGGTAAAAGCCGGCTGGTTCTTTGCCATCGCTGCAGGTATCACTCTTATCAGCGCAGCTGTTTTCGGAACAGATTGGTTTGGTCTCAGCCTCAGACACATTGGCTTCCACTCCATCTTACTGTTAACCTTCCTCCTTGGCTTCCTTTCAATCATGATGTTTACCAATGCCAATTCCACCCATAAGGACGCAAAGGCCTACGAAATGAATACCGGCTTATTCAAAACAGACACAGGCTTCCTGCTGGGAGCAATGGGAATAGTCGTAATCATCGTCGCTCTTTACGCTGTATTCTGGTAATTCTTTTCAGGTGAACCCGGTTTTTGCCGGGTTCACCTGATTATATAAAACTTTTCCGGTTTTTGTACCTACACAATTGAAGGCATGAATTCATTCTATAAGGAGCATTCCCGATTTTTTGTATCTGTCGATTGCCTGGTTTTCGGCTTTGCAAAGGGGCAGTTGAATCTTTTGGTGTGCAAACGTAAAATGGAACCGGCACAAGGCACCTGGTCCCTGCCGGGAGGATTTATCGAAGAAAACGAGAGCGCCGAAGCAGCCGCAGAACGAGTCTTATCCAATCTGACCGGGCTCGAAAACATTTATATGGAGCAATTGAAAATGTTTAGTCAGCCCGGACGCGATCCCGGAGAAAGAGTGCTTTCCGTCGCTTTCTATGCCTTGATTGACCTGGAGCAGGAAGCTCTCAAAATTAAACCTTCCTATCAGGCGCATTGGTTTAATATCGACGAACTGCCCGATTTGATTTTTGACCATCCAGAGATGGTTGATTTTGCCTTGAAGACATTGAGGCATACTGCATCCACCAAACCGGTTAGCTTCAACCTCTTGCCAGAGAAATTCACGCTCCCTCAAATGCAAACCTTGTTTGAAGCAATCTATGACCGGCCTTTGGATAAACGTAATTTTCGCAAGAAAATTAAGTCCATGCCCTTTTTGGTTAAATTGAATGAAAAGGACAAACAGGGTTCAAGGAAGGGAGCCTTTTTATATACCTTTGATCACAAAGAATACGAAAAAGCAAGTCAAAACGGCTTTTGCTTCAACTTATAAGAATATAGAAATTTATCCTTATGGAACTGTCATTACTCAAAGAAAAAGTATTTAAGGCCAACCTCGATTTGGTAAAACACGGCCTGGTTATTTTTACCTGGGGCAACGTGAGTGCCATCGACAGGGAAAAAGGACTGGTGGTGATAAAACCTTCGGGAGTAGCTTACGAAGATATGAAGGTTGAGGATATGGTAGTGCTCGACCTGAACGGGCAAAAAGTAGAAGGGAAACTCAAACCCTCGTCCGACACTGCCACCCATCTAGAATTATACAAAGCCTTTCCCGAAATTGGCGGTGTGGTTCATACCCATTCCACTTTCGCCACCGCCTGGGCTCAGGCCGGACTGGCCATTCCGAATATTGGTACTACCCAGGCCGACTATTTCAGCCGGGAAATACCCTGCACCCGCGACATGAACGAAGAGGAAGTGATGGGTGAATATGAAAAAGAAACCGGCCTGGTTATTGTGGAGGCTTTCAAAGACATTAATCCCGTTCAGGTGCCGGGAGTCCTGGTCAAAAACCATGGCCCTTTTGCCTGGGGCAAGTCGGCTGACGACGCCGTACACAACGCCGTTGTTATGGAGCAGGTAGCCAAAATGGCTCATATAGCCTTTTCGGTCAATCCCAAACTTACAATGAACCCTCTGCTCATAAAAAAACATTTTTTCCGCAAACACGGGCCCGGTGCCTATTATGGTCAATAAACAAAAAACAGTATTAATAAATAAATTTTTTCCACTATTATGAATTATCGCGATCTTGAAGTATGGTTCATTACCGGTGCACAGTTGTTGTACGGTGGTGATGCAGTTGTGTCAGTTGATGCACATTCCAATGAAATGGTAAAGGGTTTGAACGATTCCGGCAGACTGCCCGTGAAAGTTATTTACAAAGGCACCGTCAATTCGTCTGACGAAATCTCTGCGGCTTTCAGAGCTGCCAATGCTGATACTAAATGTATAGGTGTAATTACCTGGATGCATACTTTTTCGCCGGCCAAAATGTGGATACACGGCCTGATGGATTTCAAAAAACCTTTGCTGCATTTGCACACACAATACAACGAAAAAATCCCCTGGGACACCATGGATATGGATTTCATGAACCTGAACCAAAGTGCTCACGGAGACCGGGAATTTGGCCATATTACCAGTCGCCTTCGCAAACCACGTAAAGTGGTTGTCGGTTATTGGAAAGATCAGTCAACTCAGGACAAGATTGCCGTCTGGATGCGTGTTTGCGCCGGCTGGGCAGATGCTCAGAGTATGCGTATCATTCGCTTCGGTGACAACATGAATAACGTGGCTGTGACCGACGGTGATAAAGTGGAAGCCGAAATTCGTCTGGGTTATCACGTGGACAATGCTCCCATCGCCAAATTGGTACCTTATGTCAATGCTGTTACCGATGCCGAAATTGATGCTTTGGTGGCAGAATACGATAAATTATACGACATTGCTCCCGATGCAGCCAAAGGAGGTGAAAACCACAGCCATTTACGTGCCGCCGCTGCTCAGGAAATAGGCCTGCGCCGTTTCCTGGACGAAAAAGGAGCCAAAGCTTTTACTTCGAGTTTCGATGAACTGGAAGGCATGGATCAACTCATGGGCTTTGCCGCACAACGCCTGATGGCCGATGGCTATGGTTTCGGCGCCGAAGGAGACTGGAAGACTGCTGCTCTGGTAAGAACCATGTACGTCATGAGCCTTGGGCTCGAAGGCGGAGGTTCTTTCCTGGAAGATTATACCCTGAATTTCGATGGCGAAAAAAGTTCCGTGCTTCAGGCACATATGTTGGAGATCAGTCCCGCCATTTCGAAAGTTAAACCCAAAATTCAGGTACATTTCCTGGGTATCGGGGATGCCGGCACCTGTGCCCGTTTGGTCTTTACTGCTCACGAAGGCGAAGGAGTTGCCTGTACTATAGTAGATATGGGCAATCGTTTCCGCATGATCGTAAACGATGTGAAAGTCATCAAACCCAAGGCTCTGCCTAAACTGCCGGTGGCCAGTGCGCTCTGGATTCCTCAACCCAACTTCGAAGTGGGAGCAGGAGCCTGGATCCTGGCCGGAGGTACCCACCATTCCAGCTTCTCTTTCTCGCTTACCAAAGAATACATGGAAGACTATGCCGAAATCGCTGATATTGAATTGCTGCTTATTGACAAGGATACTACCATTCGTCAGTTCAAACAGGATATGCGTACCAACGAAGTTTATTATATGTTGAACAAAGCATTGCGCTAAATCATTCATTATGAAAAAATACGTTATAGGACTGGATTACGGAACAGACTCTTGTCGTGCTCTGGTGGTCGATGCCCTTACCGGAGAAGAATTGGGTACTTCAGTGCGCTATTATCCCAGGTGGGCCGAAGGCAAATATTGTCAACCGACAGCTAACCAATACCGCCAACATCCCAAAGATTATCTGGAATGTCTGGAAGCCTCCGTCAAAGAAGCATTAGCCAATTGCGATCCTGAAGTGGCCGAAAAGGTAATAGGGATGTCTTTTGACACCACCGGCAGCACTCCGGTTTTTACCGACAAGCAAGGGCAGCCTTTGTCTTTGAGCCCTGAATTTGCGGAGAATCCCAATGCCATGTTCATTCTGTGGAAAGATCACACAGCCATTAAAGAAGCGGCAGAAATCAACGAATTGGCCAAACAATGGAAAATAGATTACACGGCTTACGAAGGCGGCGTATATTCCTCTGAATGGTTCTGGGCAAAAATATTGCATATTCTCCGGACTGACGAAAGTGTACGCAAAGCCGCTTATTCAGTTGCCGAACATTGCGATTGGCTGCCTGCCCACATATGTGGTACGGCACAACCGGGTAAAATGAAACGCAGTCGTTGTGCAGCGGGCCACAAAGCCATGTGGCATGAAAAATGGGGTGGTTTGCCTTCGGAAGATTTCCTGACCAAACTTGATCCCCTGCTGGCCGGTTATCGTGAACGACTGTATAAAGACACTTACACCAGCGATGTCTGCGTTGGCCACCTCAGCGAAGAATGGGCCAAACGCCTGGGGCTTACTACCAAAGTGGCTGTGGGTGTTGGTGCTTTCGATTGCCACATGGGTGCCGTGGGAGCAGAAATCGTTCCCAACGCCTGGGTAAGAGTGATAGGCACTTCTACCTGTGATATAGTTACCGCTTCTTATAAAGAAATGGGAGACAAATTGGTCAAAGGCATCTGCGGACAGGTCGATGGTTCTGTCATTCCGGGCTACGTTGGTCTGGAAGCCGGACAGTCTGCTTTTGGAGATATTTATGCCTGGTTTAAACGTGTCCTGGCCTGGCCGGTGGAAGAAATCATTGCCAAATCGGATCTGCTGGATATCAAGACCAAACAAATGCTGGTGGACGAAGCATTGGACAAAATGATTCCCCTGCTTTCGGAGCAAGCTGCCAAAGTTGACCCCAACGAAAGTTCCGTATTGGCAACCGACTGGATGAACGGACGGCGCACTCCCGATGCCAGCCAGCTGGTAATGGGCAGTATCACCGGCCTGACTCTGGGTACTACGGCTCCCATGATGTTCAGAGCCCTGGTGGAAGCTTCTGCATTCGGATCCAAAGCCATTGCCGAGCGCTTCGAACAGGAAGGAGTCAAAATCGACACCATTATTGGTATAGGTGGTATCTCTCTGAAATCACCCCTTGTAATGCAAATTATGGCCGATGTACTCAACCAGCCTATCAAGGTAGCCCGTTGCGAACAAACCTGTGCCTTTGGTGCTGCCATGTTTGCCGCCGTAGTGGCAGGAGTTTACGACAAGGTAGAGAATGCCCAGATATCCATGGGACAGGGCTTCACCAAGGAGTATCGCCCCAATCCCGAAATGGTTCGCTTTTACGAATCTAAATATCGGGAGTATTGTCAATTGGGAGAGTTGACCGAAAAGGCATTTTATTCAACTATTTGATTTTTAATTTTATACAATATGAATTCAACTACATTAATGAACAAAGCAGCCGACAATATTCGCATATTGGCTGCCTCTATGGTTGAAAAGGCCAAATCTGGCCATCCCGGAGGCGCGATGGGCGGAGCTGACTTTATCAACGTACTATTTTCTGAATACCTGATCTACGATCCCCATAATCCTGCCTGGGAAGGACGCGACCGCTTCTTTCTGGATCCCGGCCACATGTCACCCATGTTGTATTCGGTGCTGGCCATGAGCGGAAAATTCAGCATGGAAGAACTGGCCCAATTCCGTCAATGGGGCAGCCCCACACCGGGACATCCCGAAGTGGATATACAGAGAGGAATCGAAAACACTTCAGGGCCTCTGGGACAGGGACATACCTATGCAGTGGGTGCGGCCATTGCTGCCAAGTTCCTGCAAAGCAAATTTGGCGAACAGATGAACCAAACCATCTATACCTTTATTTCTGACGGGGGTGTACAGGAAGAAATTTCTCAAGGAGCAGGACGTTTGGCCGGCCACCTGGGTTTGGATAATCTGGTTATGTTTTACGACTCCAACGCCATTCAGCTTTCAACCGGTGTTTCCGCTGTTACCAGCGAAAATACGGCTGCCAAGTATCAGGCCTGGGGCTGGAAAGTGATTGATATCAACGGAAATGATGTTGATGAAATTCGTAAAGCTTTGAACGAAGCCCTGCAAACCAAAGCTCAACCCACTTTGATCATCGGGCATACCGTAATGGGCAAAGGCAGCCTTACCGAAGAAGGCAAATCCTTTGAGAACCAATGTTCAACACACGGCATGCCCTTGGGCGAAGCCGGAGCCAGTTACGCTAAAACCATTGAGAATCTGGGCGGCAATCCGGCAGATCCATTCCGTGTTTTCCCCGATGTGGCTGAACTCTATGCCTCCAGGCGTAAAGAGCTGGAAGTAATAATGAAGGACAAAAAAGCTAAAAAAGCAACCTGGACTGCTCAACAACCTGCACTGGCCAAAAAAATGGAAGATTGGTTCAACAAAGTAGTTCCTCAGATTAACTGGGAAGCTATAGAACAAAAAGAAGGCATCGCCACCCGGGCTGCTTCTGCTGCAGTCCTTGGCACTCTGGCTACTCAGGTTGAGAACATGATCGTGGCTTCGGCCGACCTGTCGAATTCCGACAAAACCGATGGTTTCCTCAAAAAAACCAAGGCCATGACCAAGGGCGATTTCAGCGGAGCCTTCCTCCAGGCCGGAGTTGCCGAGCTGACCATGGCTTGCGTCTGCATAGGTATGGGCCTGCACGGCGGTGTGATTCCTGCCTGCGGAACCTTCTTTGTCTTTTCCGATTACATGAAACCGGCCGTTCGTATGGCTGCTTTGATGGAGGTACCTGTTAAATTCATCTGGACCCACGACGCCTTCAGGGTAGGTGAGGACGGACCTACGCACGAGCCCGTTGAACAGGAAGCTCAAATCCGCCTGATGGAAAAACTCAAAAATCACAAAGGCAACAATTCCATGTTGGTTTTACGTCCGGCAGACGCTAACGAATGCACCGTAGCTTATAAAATGGCCCTGGAAAATACGCATACACCTACTGCTTTTATCCTGAGCCGCCAGAATATTAAGAATTTACCCGGAAGTTCGTACAAACAAGCTTTGCAAGCCCAAAAGGGTGCTTACGTGGTCAGTTGTGACGGTGATTTTGATGTTATACTGCTGGCTTCGGGTTCGGAAGTATCCACCCTGGTCGAAGGAGCAGAACTGTTACGCAAAGACGGCATTAAACTGCGCGTAGTATCGGTTCCTTCCGAAGGCTTGTTCCGTAACCAAAGTCCGGCTTATCAGGAAGAAGTTTTGCCTGCCGGATCCAAAATCTTTGGTATGACCGCCGGTTTACCGGTTACTCTTCTGGGGCTCGTTGGCGACAAAGGGAAGATCTGGGGGTTGGAATCGTTCGGTTTTTCGGCTCCCTACAAAGTTTTGGACGAAAAGCTGGGCTTCAACGCTGCCAATGTTTATAAACAGGTAAAATCCTTTTTGGCTTAATTAATAATTGTTTATAGCTTACATTTTTTCGGGAAACTGTGGTATATTTGCCAGGGTTTCCCGAATTTTTGTTTTATAAATTACATTCATTTAGCCATGAACAGAAGAAATTTTTTAAAGATTTTCGCTTTGGCCGGAATAGGATTAGCCGTAAAACCGGCAAAGTCGCTGGCCGCTCTTGTTCCCGAAGAGAAAAAAGCAGAACAGGCGGTTGATATGGTTGCAGTTATGGGAGGAGAACCCGACCAAATGTTCAAAAAGGCTATTGCCGAATTCGGAGGCATGAATCGATTTGTCAAAAGTGGACAAAAGGTTTGCATCAAACCCAATATCGGCTGGGACAGAGTGCCCGAAAGAGCCGGAAACACCAATCCGCTGCTTATCGCAGAAATCATCAGGCAATGTTTTGCTGCCGGAGCTTCCGAAGTAACCGTGTTCGATCATACCTGCGACGACTGGGTGAAATGTTATCAAAACAGCGGCATCGAAGCTGCCGCTAAAGAAGCCGGAGCCAAAGTATTGCCCGCTAATCAGGAATCTTATTACCGGCAAGTGGAATTGCCTCAGGGAAAGATACTTAAAGATGCCAAGATTCATCAGGCCATTTTAGACAGTGACGTCTGGATCAATGTGCCTATACTCAAAAATCACGGTGGTTCAGGACTGACCATTTCCATGAAAAATTACATGGGTATTGTCTGGGATCGCAGGACCTTTCATATGAAAGGTTTACAACAATGCATTGCCGACATTTGCACGCTGAACAAAAAACCGGTGCTTAATGTGGTGGATGCCTATCGTGTCTTGCAGACCAACGGACCTCAGGGGCGTTCTGAATCGGATGTGGTCTTGTCAAAGGCTCTGTTCGTATCGCCGGAAATTGTCGCAGTCGATACCGCCGCCACTTCCTTTTTCAATCAGATTCGTTCTATGCCCATGGATGTGGTTAAACACCTGGGATTTGGAGAAGAATTAGGTCTGGGTACTACTGACTTAAACAAACTGAACATAAAAAGGATTAAGCTCTAATCAAATAAGAATGCTAAGAAAGCTTAGAATTGGTCTGGCAATAGTGGCCATTATTGTGTTGACATTCTTTTTTCTGGATTTCTCCCATCTTCTTCCGGAAAGTGTGCAGTCTATAACAAAGATTCAGCTGGTTCCGGCCTTACTTTCACTTTCCATGGGCATTTTATTGCTGCTTTTGCTGCTTACGCTGGTTTTTGGCAGGGTTTATTGTTCAATAATTTGTCCTTTGGGAATCTATCAGGATGTGGTCTCCAGGCTGGCCAATCTTTTTCGCAAGAAAAAACTCAGGCATAGATTCCGCAAGGCAAAAACGATTTTACGCTGGTCGGTTTTATCACTGGTGGTCATTACCTATGTAAGCGGCCTTGGATTGGTATTGGATTTACTTGACCCCTACAGTATATACGGAAGAATAGCTGTTCACTTGTTCAAGCCTGTATATATGGCTGCCAACAACGGCCTGGAGCATTTATTTACTGCTTTCAATAATTACACTTTTTACAAAGTCGATATTCCTTTCTGGGGTTGGACTTCGTTTGGCCTTGCCCTGCTAAGCTTGTTGGTGGTCTCTGTTCTGGCCTGGCGTTTTGGTCGCAGTTGGTGTAATACCATTTGCCCGGTAGGTACGGTTTTGGGCTTTTTTAGCAAGTTTTCCGTGTTCAGATTGAGTATTAACCACGAAACCTGTAATCAATGCGGTCTTTGCAGTTTCAATTGTAAGGCCTCCTGTATTGATAATAAAAAAGCAAACATCGATTACAGCCGTTGCGTCGCTTGTTTCAACTGCATGGAAACCTGCAACAAAAAAGCGGTGCGGTACCTTCCTTTTTGGAAAGTAAAAAAACAGGAAATCGACACGAACCGGACAAAAATCGAGACCAATAAAAAAATCGAGACCAATACAAAAATTGAAACCAAAGCCAAAACAAATGCTAAAACAAACCCGGATGCCTCCAAACGGGAATTTCTTTCGGTTTTGATGATGAGCAGCTTATTACTGCCCAAAGCTTTGGCCGCCGGCTTCAATCCGGAACTGATCAACAATCTCCGGCCTTTAAAGAGAACTGTGCCTCTGATGCCTCCCGGCGCCGGAGACAGAGCACGTTTCAATAATTTATGTACTTCCTGCCATCTCTGCGTCAGCAAATGCCCGGGCAACGTGCTGCAACCCGGCTTGCTGCAATACGGCGCCGAAGGTCTTATGCAACCTCAAATGTTGTTTGACAGGGGCTATTGCAATTACGACTGCACCCTGTGTACCGAAGTTTGTCCCAGCGGTGCCCTGAAAACGCTGACCAAAGAAGAAAAACATCGTACGCAAATGGGCAGGGTGGTTTTTGTGCTTGAAAACTGCGTTGTTTACCGTAATGAAACCCATTGTGGGGCCTGTTCGGAACATTGTCCCACCCAGGCGCTCAGAATGGTTCCCTACAAAGGCAACCTGACCATTCCGGAACCACATCCGGATATTTGCATTGGTTGTGGCGGCTGTGAGTTTATTTGCCCCGTAGCACCTTATAAAGCTGTTTATGTTGAAGGACACGAAATTCAACAGCCTGCCAAGGTTTTTGAAGACGAAGAAAGAGAAGAGGTCGTCCTGGACGATTTCGGATTTTAACACTAAAAACTAACAATATGTATTACTTGCCATTATTATTGGGGTTGGGTACCCCGGAACTGATTCTTATCGCACTGGCTATTCTTTTATTGTTTGGAGCCACCAAGATTCCCGATATCATGAAAGGAATCGGCAAAGGCATCAAAAGTTTCAAAAAAGAAATGAACAGTACCGACGACGAATCGCTTAGCAATAAAAAAGAAAAAGACAGCGATAAACAATAAAAAAGCTGTATGACGGAGAAGAAACTTACATTCTGGGAACATTTGGATGAACTCAGAGTTGTTTTAATTCGCGTAGTCGTAGTTGTGGCAGCTATGACTATGATTGCTTTTGCCTTTAAAGAAACCCTTTTTACTATAATTTTGGCGCCACACCGGGCCGATTTCGTACTTTACAGGCTTATCAATCAGTTGTCTTCGTCGCTTGCCTGGCCTCAGATGTCCTTACCCGAATTCGAAGTAAAACTGATTAGTACCGAGCTTGCCGCCCAATTCTTTGTACATATGAAAGCGGCTTTTTTTGCTGCCTTATTGCTGAGCTCACCATACATTGTATTTATCCTTTTTCGCTATATTTCGCCGGCACTTTACCATAACGAAAAAAAATATTCCGGACGAGTACTCTTTTGGGCGTACAGTTTGTTTTTCCTGGGTGTGCTGCTGAGCTATTATATTATTTTCCCGCTCTCTTTTCGTTTTTTAGGCACTTATCAGGTCAGTCCGGAAGTGGTGAACACTATTACCCTGAGTTCCTATATGCAAACCCTGGTGGTTTTGTCACTCCTAATGGGAATAATGTTTGAAATACCGGTATTGGCCTGGTTCTTTGCTAAAATCGGTCTGCTTAAGGCCGATTTTATGAAAAAGAAACGCAGGTACGCCATTGTTGTAATTCTTATTGTTGCCGCCGTCATTACGCCAACCGGTGATATCTTTACCCTCTCGATTGTCTCACTGCCTATTTTCCTGCTTTACGAAATCAGTATCCTGCTGGTGGCAGGAACATCTAAAGCTTAAATTTTTTCTTTGCGCGACAGCGCGTTTTTAAGCTTGATAAAATAAATATAGGTAATGGGAATAATACTGATAGTATTCGAAATAATCAGAGGTTTGTCGTTGATGGTAATTCCGTAAACCAACCATAAAGTAACGGCTATCCACAGCAAACTGTAGGTGTATAATGAGATACTGCCGGTGTCTTTACTACGGATTATTTTCCAGGCCTGAGGCATCTGGTTGATGGTCGAGAACAAGGCGGCGGCCAGTCCCAGCAGTTCTACTGAAGTGAAATGCATATTCTTTAATTATAAGGTCAATTAGACACAAAGATATCAGGTTTTTTTGGCTTAGGATTTAAAGTTTTTACCAACAAACAAAATAATCGGCCCGACCTTGTGTAAATAAATTAATTTGTATCTTTGCCGACTGGAATCAATACTATGATTTTGAGATCTCCAGCCTGTTTAACATGAGATTATTCCATATATTAAAATAAAAATGAATCCCGACGACGACGTGCCGGTTGCCATATGCAGTGATCATGCCGGCTTTGAATTGAAAGAATTTCTTTGTGACTGGCTCACAGAAAAACAAATTCCTTTTAAAAATTTTGGAACATACTCACCCGACAGTTGCGACTACAGCGACTTTGCGCATCCTCTGGCCGAATCTGTCGAGGAGGATGAATGCAGAATGGGAATAGCTATTTGCGGCAGTGGACAGGGCATGACCATCACTGTAAATAAACACGCCGGTATCAGAGGCACTTTATGCTGGAATTCCGAAATAGCCCGATTAGCCCGCCAGCACAACAACGCCAACGTTTGTTGTCTGCCGGCCAGATTCATCAGCCGGGAAGAAGCGGTGCAAATACTTGAAGTATTCATGAACACCGGTTTCGATGGGGGCAGGCATCAGACGCGGATCGATAAGATTCCGGTTTGAACCTATCCGGAATCAACAGCATTCCTTTTTGACCGGCACGGATAATCTACCTCCGCTCAAAACAATAAGGGGGGTACGAATTTCCTTTTAAGCAGTGATTTATTTTATAATCCGCTTTTCCGTGAACCGAATAGGGCTGTTCCTATGCGAACCATGGTGCTTCCTTCCTGCAAGGCGATCTGGTAATCACCTGTCATTCCCATGGACAATTCTCTGAAACCTTCATTTCCGCTGAAATAAGCAGAGCGGATTTCGTCAAATAAATGCCTAAGCATGCGGAATTCCCGCCTGACCTGATCCGTATTATCGGTAAAAGTAGCCATACCCATCAGGCCATGCAACTGCACATGGCTTAAGGTTTTCCAGGTGCCTTCCCGCATGAATTGTCTGAGTTCGTCGGGAGAAAAACCAAATTTACTTTCTTCGCGGGCAATGTGAACTTGCAAAAGACAGGGAACAACGTGAATTATTTTTTCTGCCGCTTTATTGATTTCTTCCAGTAAAGCCGGACTGTCTACACTTTGAATCAATGAAACGAAAGGAATTATGTATTTGATTTTATTCCGCTGCAGATGACCTATAAAATGCCATTCAATATCAGCAGGCAATACCTCGTGCTTGGCAGTCATTTCCTGAGCCCTGTTTTCGCCGAAACGCTTTTGGCCGGCTTTATAAGCCTGCATAATGCTGTCTGTGGACTGAAACTTGGAAACCGCAATCAATTTAGATTCCGGAGTCAATGTGCTGCTGATTTCCTGAATATTCGATGCTATCGACATGCTATAAATGGTTTGAGCCTATAAATCCTTAAAAAAATCCGAACGTTCGGTGGAATATTTTTTGGCTTTAAGGTTCTCCTGAATGTCTACAAAAGCATTCAGCGTAAAATCCATGTCTTCCATGGAATGATAAACGGTAGGCATGAGCCTGAGCAGAAGCTGATTTTTTAGAATAAAGGGATAAATGAGGACAGGGCAGAAAATATTGTAGTTTTCCCTCAAATCGATAACAATGTTCAAGGCTTCGTAAATATTGCAGGGGAAATAAATAGGGATAATATTCGTATTGGATTCTCCCAGATCAAAACCTTTCTGCAGCAATGCTTTCCTCATATAGTTGGCATTGGAGTGCAGCTTTTTTACCAGCGACAAATTCTTTTTGAGGTATTCCATCCTTTTGATGATGCCTTCAGCAAAAACCAGAGGCAAAGCTTTGGAATGCAACTGTGTTCTGGTATGATATCTTAAATAATTCATTATCAGTTCCGGACCTGAAATAAAACAGCCCTGGGAAGCAAAGGCTTTGGAAAAAGAGCCCAAGTATAAGTCAATCTGTGAGCTGACGCCAAAATGCTCGGCAGTGCCGGAGCCATTTTTACCCTGAATACCGAAACCATCTGCATCGTTGAGTAAAATTCTGAAAGAGTACTGCTCTTTTAAGGCTACTATCAGGTCCAGTTTGCCGTAATCGCCGGTAGAACTGAAAACTCCCTGCGTAAGTAGCAATATACCGCCTTTGGGATTCTTCTCGAGTTTGCTTGCGGCTTTTTTGAGGGCTTTTTCAAGGCTGTCCATGTCGTTGTGCTGATAGCTGAAATGTTCCCCCCTGTGCAGGCGGATGCCATCGATCATGGAGGCATGTACCTGAATATCGTAAATAATGATATCGTTACGTTCGCACAAAGCATCGATGACGGAGGAAATTCCCTGATAACCGTAATTCAGGACAAAGGCATCTTCCTTATGTGTAAAATCGGCAAGCATCGATTCCAGCTTCTCGTGAATACTGGTATGTCCGGCCATAATGCGGTTACCCGAGGGATAGGAGAGTCCCCATTTTCGGGTCAGCTCCTCGTCAATGCTACGGATCTCCTCGTTTTGTGTAAAACCCAGATAATCATTTACATTCCAATTTAAGATATCCTTACCTCTGAACTTCATATGAGCTCCGAGAGGCCCCTCCAGTTTTGGATAGGTAAAATACCCGTGCAATTGCCTGGCCATTTTTGACAAAGGCTCTTCGTTAGTACGTATGCGATCGAATAAATCCACCTTGAATGTTTTCTTGTACAGCTGCAAAACTAATTAAATAATTCATACCTTACAAAAATTTTACATCCTGCCTTTAATCGCTGTCAGAGGCGGAGATTATTGTTAAATCTGTATAATTTAAATAAACGATTTACCGAAAAAAGTATCTTTGTAGTAAACATGTTTATCTTGTTTTCACCAAAACAGAAGGGAGTACTGATATGAAAACCAAAATCAATTACCTGTTTATACTTGCCTTGGCTATCCCCTGGGCACTTGGTGCACAAAAAGTGTACGACGACGACCTGTACTACCATCCTAAATTCGAGTCGACTCTTATTAAGGCCGAAAGCACTCAGGATCAGTCTTCTCTGGTGACAAATAAAGCAACAGAAAACGAAGTTGATTACGCTACAAATGAATCATCCATGGATGTTGACGTGTACAACCGCAGGCCTTCATACAAAAACAACAATCAGGCGGAAAATTACGAAGAAGAGGAATTATTGGACGATTCAGTGCTGATAAGCCGTGAAGAATACGAAGACTTTCAATACAGCGAAAGAATAAGACGCTTTCACAACGATAAATTCACAACGCACATTACCGAAGACGGTTATGTAAATATTTATATTGAAGAAGGTGCTGATGTGGATATTTATTATATGGACGATTATTCCTGGAATCCCTGGATGAGCCCCTGGTATTTTGACGACTTTTACAGACCTTATTATTACGGCTGGGGCTACCATGGTTATTACGGATATTATTCCCCCTGGCGTTATAACGGGTGGTATTACGGTTTTTACGATCCCTGGTATTACAGCTGGTACAGCCCCTGGTACTATTCCTGGGGTTGGGACTATTGTTATTACGGTTATCACCCCTACAATTATTACTCTCCCTACACAGCCTGGGGTTATCCTTCTTACATCAAAACACCCAGAAAACCGGTTAACACCCGTACAGCACTGGCATCGCGAAATGAGATTAATTCAAGGGGAGGAATTCCGGTCAGCAGCAGGCAGGCAGCCGGCAGCGGAGGTGTAGCCGGCAGAACGGACAGCCGTTCTTCGGCCGTTTACAATGACTTTAGCCGTACCGAAACTCTGGCTTCAAGAACAACCAATGCCCGTGGGGACAATTTTACCAGAGGCACCAGTACTTCCAGAAGCACAACAGCCACTGCCCGGTCCACCGGCACCGGCACCCGCTCAACAATTAATTCTGCAGGATCTTCCGACAACAATGCTACCTACAGAAACTCCACCACCGACAATCGTTATTCGGGTACCAGTACCAGGCAATCTACAACCAGAAGTTCTTCCTCTGCGAACAGCAGCCGAAGCAGTGCAGTAAGCGCACCTTCGTCTTCCAGATCGGGTGCTGCAACGACAAGTCCTTCAACTGCCAGAAGTTCAAGCAGTAGTGTTAGAAGCAGCTCTACCGGCGTCAGAAGCAGTTCCGGTAGCAGCAACACAAACAGCAGTATAAGAAGCAGTTCAAGCAGCAGTAATACAAGAAGCAGCGTGTCTACATCAAGCTCATCCTCTTCCTCTTCTTCATATTCAACTCCCAGCAACAGTAGCAGCAGCTCCTATTCTTCCGGCAGCAGTTCTTCCGGCAGGAGTTCTTCTGGCAGCAGCTCCGGTTCAGCCGGGCGTAGCTCATCAGGCAGTTCCGGTCGTCGCTAAATAATTAAGAAATGAAAAATACAATTCTTGCAGTTTTTCTGTTTTCAGCATTCAACTTGGTAGGTCAGGAAGCCTTTGATGCATTAAGGTATTCACAATCTGAAGTTAGCGGGACAGCTCGCTCCATCGGTATGGCCAATGCTTTTGGCGCCCTGGGAGGTGATTTGACCGCCTTAGGTATCAATCCTGCGGGGATAGCTGTCTACCGAAGTTCTGAAATTAGTTTCAGCCCCGTTTTGAGCATTGCCGGTCTGAATTCCGATTTCAATGGTTCCGGGAGCAGTGATTCCAAAGTGGGTTTTGGCGTTAATAACTTTGGTGTGGTAGGTTCATATCGGACCTACGACGATTCCAAAGTGGCCAATTACAACTTCGGCGTTACTTACAACCGGCTGAAAAACTATAATCGCAATGTGAATGTCATTGGCCTTGACCGACCCGTTTCATTGCTGGATAACCTTAGCCCTTACAGTACCCTGGAGAACATGGCCTGGGAAACGTATCTGTTGGACGATAATTACAATCCTGTTTTGCAAGAGGGCGAATTATTGGACAATGAACAATACGCCATCGAAAAAGGGAGTATTGGCGAATGGAATTTTAGTATGGGATTCAATTACAACCATTTACTGTATTTTGGTGCCTCTCTGGGTGTGCAATCGGTCAATTATGAAATAGACACTTACTACAAAGAATTCTTTGACGAAGGCGGCAGTATGGAGTTATGGAATTGGCTAAAAACCTCAGGAACCGGTATTAATGGAAAAATCGGCCTGATCCTTCGCCCCATACCCGAATTTAGACTGGGCTTTTCTTATCACACACCCACTTACTACGCGCTCAGAGACGATTACGATGCCTACCTGAGCTCTTTTGGTATGCCGGACGATGACGGTCTTGTAGAAGACAGGACCATTTATATATCCGAAGAAGAGCCGGATCCTGTTTATTATCAACTGGAAACTCCACAACTTTTCGTTATCAGTGCAGCTGCTCAACTTGGACAAGTCGGCCTGCTCAGTATAGATTACGAAATAGTCGATTACCGAAAAATCCGTATGCGCAACAGTAGTGGCTATCCTTATACAGATGTGAACGAAGATATCAATAAATTCTTCAGATTGGGATACAACCTGCGAGTTGGAACAGAAATACGCCTCGACAAACAATTCAGTTTCAGAGCCGGCTATGCCTTCTATCAATCACCGGTGGCCGATCATATCGAAAGAAACAACACGGTTATTTACACTCCATCCTCGGCTCCACAATATTTCATGGAAAAAGATGCACATACTGCTTCCTTAGGTTTTGGCTATCGGACAGGAGCCTTCTTTTTTGACATAGCTTTCGTTGAGCAATTCAGAACGGAACATTTTTATCCCTATTACAATTGGGACGGAGCAGGTGAGTATGCAAATATAAACACCAACACAGCCAACATAGTATGTAGCCTGGGAGTTAAGTTTTAGAACTCTTTAAGCCTTTGCTCCAGCCGATAAAGCTCATCTCGGTATTGCGCAGCCTCCAGAAATTCCATTTTTTCGGAGGCTGTGTACATTAATTTACGGGTGTTTTCTATCAACTTTTCCAATTGAGGACGGCCCATGTAGCGAATCACAGGATCTGTCAGAATATTAATTTCTTCCGGTTCAATATAGGCTTTTGTCTTGCTCTGATCCTCGGCTGCTCTGTTGACCAGCACGGAATAATTGTCTTTACGGATAGCCGTGGGCGTGATGTTGTTGAGTCTGTTGTATTCTTCTTGTTTATTTCTTCGCCGTTGGGTTTCCTCCAGGGTAAGCCGCATACTTTCGGTGATTTTATCTGCGTATAAAATTACTTTACCGTTAATGTGACGGGCAGCCCGGCCGGCTGTCTGAGTCAAAGAACGGTGATTGCGCAGGAATCCTTCCTTGTCTGCATCCAGAATGGCTACTAAAGATACTTCGGGTAAATCCAGACCTTCGCGTAATAAATTAACCCCGATCAGTACGTCAAAAAGCCCTTTGCGCAGCTTGTCCATAATGTTTACCCTTTCCAGGGTTTCCACGTCGGAATGGATGTATTCACAAAGTACACCCTGCCGCTTGAGGTAAGCCGATAATTCTTCAGCCATTCGCTTGGTGAGTGTTGTCACCAGAGTTCGTTCGTTGTTTTCCACTCTCTGGCGGATTTCTTCCATTAAATCATCCACCTGATGCTTACTGGGACGTACTACCATAACAGGATCCAACAGCCCTGTGGGACGAATCAGTTGCTCTACGATAAGTCCGCCGGATTTCTCCAGCTCATAATCGGCCGGGGTGGCACTGACGTAAATAACCTGAGAAGTCATAGCTTCAAATTCATCGAAACGCAGAGGCCGGTTATCCAATGCGGCCGGAAGCCTGAAACCGTATTCAACCAGATTTTGTTTGCGGGCATGATCGCCTCCCCACATTGCTCTGATTTGGGGTACCGTTACATGACTCTCGTCAATGACCATTAAAAAATCTTCGGGAAAGAAATCCAGGAGGCAGAAGGGACGCATTCCCGGCTCGCGGCCGTCAAAATACCTGGAATAATTCTCAATTCCCGAGCAATGCCCCAGCTCCCTGATCATCTCCATATCGTAACTAACCCTTTCCTGCAGGCGCCTGGCTTCGTATGCTTTGTCGATGGACTGGAAAAAGGCCACCTGAGCCGCCAGATCAAGTTCTATCTGCCTTATGGCCTGAGCCTGCCTTTCTTTGGTGGTGACAAACAGATTGGCAGGATAGATATCGAAGCGATCAAATTCGGCCAGTCTCCTGCCTGTCAGGTAGTCGATTTGCTCTATGGCTTCGATTTCTTCTCCCCAAAAACTGACCCGGATCACCATATCGGAATATGCCAGAAAAATGTCTACATTATCGCCTTTCACCCGGAAATTGCCGCGTCCGGGGCCTACATCATTTCTTGAATAAAGACTGTCGACCAGACTGCGCAAAAAAACATTGCGGCTCAGTGACTGACCTTTTTGAACACGTTGGATGTTGTTATGGAAATCTATGGGGTTGCCCATGCCAAACAAGCAGGACACCGAGGAAACCACCAATACATCCCTACGGCCCGATAACAAGGAAGAAGTGGCCGACAACCTCAGTTTCTCAATTTCATCGTTAATGGCCAGGTCCTTTTCTATGTAAGTATCGCTGTGAGGCAAATAGGCTTCGGGTTGGTAGTAATCGTAGTAAGACACAAAGTATTCAACCGCATTTTCAGGGAAAAAGCTTTTGAATTCACCGTACAATTGAGCGGCCAGTGTTTTGTTGTGGCTTAACACCAGGGTAGGACGTTGCACTTGCTTCACCACATTGGCCACTGTAAAAGTTTTACCCGATCCCGTCACTCCAAGCAGTGTTTGGTGAGAAAGTCCCTGCTGAATGCCTTCTGAAAGTAATTGTATGGCTTCGGGCTGGTCTCCGGTGGGTTGATAAGCTGAAACAAGTTTAAACATGAGAGCAGAAAATAATCTGCAAAAGTAGACATTTTTAAAAGCTTTGCGAAATCCTTCAGTGCAGACTCTATTATTTTCAGAATACAAAAAAAAATTGTTCCTTCGCAAGATTATTGGCCAAAAGACTGACTCCTGGCCGGTATTGAATAAAATTACATATTTTTTACAGGAATAGCCTCTTTCCTTTATTTTTTCAATATGATTTGGAACGAAACTTATGAATGCCTGAGCCGCGGCGAAATGCTGGAGCTCCAGGGCAAACGTTTACACAACACCGTTGAACGGGTTTATTGCAATTCCCCTTTTTACAGGAACAAAATGCAGGAGCTCGGTATTACTCCCGAGGATATTGAATCGGTCGAAGATCTGGTAAAATTACCCTTTACAGTTAAAAACGATTTAAGAGATCAATATCCTTTCGGCTTGTTTTCCTCGCCCATGTCCGAGATTGTCAGGTTGCATGCCTCTTCGGGCACAACAGGTAAACCCATAGTCGGAGGATATACGCGCAAAGACCTGAACATCTGGTCCGAAGTAATGGCCAGAACCTTTTCGGCCGGGAATTGCGACCGGAGCGATATTTTTCAGATTGCCTACGGTTACGGCTTATTCACGGGAGGACTGGGAGCTCACGCCGGAGCTGAACGCATTGGAGCCTCGGTGATTCCCATTTCATCGGGTAACACCGAAAAACAAATTCAGCTTATGACCGATTTTGGGACCACCGCTTTGTGTTGCACCCCCTCATATGCTTTATACCTGACGGAGATGATCAACAAAATGGGGGTAGAAAACAAATTGAAACTAAAAGCCGGATTTTTTGGCGCAGAACCCTGGACGGACGGAATGCGCAAAGAAATTGAAAATAAATTATCCATCAAGGCCTTCGATATTTTTGGACTGACCGAGATCATCGGGCCCGGAGTGGCCTACAATTGCAGTGAACAAAACGGGCTGCACTTCAACGAAGATCATTTTATTCCCGAAATAGTTGATCCTGACACCCTGCAACCGCTTCCTGCAGGCGAAGTGGGAGAGTTGGTCATCACAACCATAACCAAAGAAGGCATGCCCATCCTGCGTTATCGGACCAAAGACCTGACCAGCCTGAATTACGATAAGTGTTCCTGCGGAAGAACCCTGGTACGTATGGACAAAATTCGCGGACGCAGCGACGATATGTTGATTATCCGCGGTGTCAATGTCTTTCCCTCGCAGGTGGAAAGCGTTTTATTGGAATTTTCGGAAGCAGCTCCCCATTATCATCTTTTTGTAGACCGTATTAACAACACCGATGTCTTCGAAATTCACGTGGAAGTCCGTCCAGAATTTTTCAGCGACCATTTAAGTCAGATGCTGGATCTCAAAAAAAGGATTGCTCACCGCGTACAAAGCGTCCTGGGTATCTCGGCCGAAATCAAACTGGTCGAACCACGCTCCATAGAACGTTCTACCGGAAAAGCCAGGCGAGTGACCGATAAGCGCAATATGTATAACCAGTAATAAGCTACAACTATGATGTTAATTAAGCAACTATCCATTTTTTTGGAAAACAAAACCGGTCGCCTTACCGAGGTAACTGATTTACTGGGCGATGCCGGTATAAATTTATCGGCTTTCACCATAGCCGAAAGCTCCGATTTCGGTATTATGCGGGTTATAGTGTCTGATCCCGACAAAGCCAGGCAGATTCTGGCCCAAAAAGGCATAGCCGTATCGCTGACCGATGTCATCTGCCTGCAATGCCCGAATACTCCTGGAGCTTTGAACAAAACCCTGCAGCTCCTGTCAGCCGGCGGAATTTCGGTGGAATACATGTACGCCTTTGCCGTCAACGAATTTGCACAGGTAATTATCCGGCCCGATAAAATTCAGGAATGCATCAGGCTCTTGCAAGAGAATCACTACGATCTGATTAAAGCCGATGATTTTTACGCATTTAAAGAAAAGTAAAAAAGAGGCTTGCATTTTTATAATTGAAGAATACTGAGTATATTTGCAGGCTTTTTTCAGTAGAAGGTCTCAACTATAGAATGAAAACAAGATTTCCTTTAATTCTCTTGATTATATTAAGCCTCGCCTCTTGCAGCGAATATCAGAAGCTCCTCAAGAGCCAGGATTACGAAGCCAAGTGGCAAAAGGCCAACGAATATTATGAGCAGGGGAAGTATACAAAAGTAATCGAGTTGATGGATGAACTCAAAACCATTTACAAGGGGACCGAAAGAGCCGAACAAGCCTTGTACATGCTGGGCAATTCCTACTTCCAAAGCAAAGATTTTTTTTCGGCCTCCCACGAATACCAGCTTTATTACAAAACTTTTCCCAACGGCACTTTTGTGGAAGACTGCCGTTTTATGTCGGGCAAAGCTGCTTATTTGAACGCTCCTGATTCCAGGCTCTCGCAGGAAGGAACCATACAGGCTATGGATGAACTGAATGTGTTTCTGGAATACTATCCTCAAAGCGACCGCAGGGCCGAAGTAGAAATCATGTTGAACGACCTGATGGAAAAACTGGCCTACAAAGCCCTCTTAAACTGTCAGCTCTATTACGACCTGGGCAACTACATGGGGAATAATTACGAATCCTGTATTGTAACGTCCATCCTGGCTTTGCAGGATTTCCCAAGCTCCCGTTACAGAGTAGACCTGGCCTTTCTGATTTTAAAATCACGTTATGCCTTCGCTCAAAACAGTTACGACTACCTCAAAGAAGAACGTTTTCGTCAGGTTGTTGATGAGTATTACAGCTTTATAAATGAATTTCCGCAAAGCGGTTATCAAAAAGAGGCAGAACAATTGTTTGAAACAGCAAAAAAATATATAAAGTAAAAAGTAAAATAGTATGGATTACAAAAAGACGGTTGCACCGACCAGCACACAAACCCGTGATTTAAACACCCTGTGCAGCGAAGATGGCAATATTTACGAAAGTGTTGTCGTAATTGCCAAAAGAGCCAACCAGATCAGCACGGAAATGAAAGAGGAACTCAAAAGCAAATTGCAGGAATTTGCCACCTATCCCGACAATCAGGAAGAAGTATCGGAAAACAGGGAGCAAATTGAGATCTCCCGTTTTTACGAAAAATTACCCAAGCCTACTTTGATTGCCACTCAGGAATTTCTGGAAGATAAAATCTATTTCCGGAATCCCCTCAGGGAAAAATCAAAAAGTAAAGCATGATTCAGCGTATTCAAAGCTTGTATCTCTTTGTGGCAGGCCTCTTGTTGACGCTTGCCCTTTTTGTGCCCTGGATCAGTTTCTTCGGGCAGGAAGGGGATTTGTCTCAATTAAAGGCCTTTAAAGTTGAACACATTCTGGGCAACGGGGCACAGTCTTATTCTTTTTGGGCTCTTGGCGCTCTGCTGATAATAGCTGCTGCCCTTAGTTTCGTATGCCTGTTTTTTTTCAAGAACAGGCCCTTACAGAGCCGCTTTTGCGTATTTAACATCATTCTGCTGATTGGCTTTTATCTGGTATTCCTGATTTTTTTTATTTATGTCCGTAAAAGCCTGGATGCAAGCCCCGGGCTAAACTTTGGTTTAGCTTTGCCATTGATAGCATTGATTTTGAATTTCATGGCACTGCGGGCCATAAACAAGGACGAAGCTCTGGTGCAAAGTTACCATCGCCTCAGGTAATCAGCGTAAGCGGAAATAGTAAATCAGATTTAAAGAAATCTGCTGTAGGCCGGAAGTGACAAAATCGTCCGTCACAGCATTGGCAAAAATATCGGATAAACCGTAGTAATAGCGGCCTTCCAGACCAATACTTTGTCGTTTTAGCTTAACATCTAAACCAACTCCTCCCAAGACTCCCCATTGAAAAGGCTGCTCCAGGGCTTTGCCGTGGTAGTCGTAGCTTATATCGCTGTCCAGGTATTCCTTTTCGGACAGAAAGATGCTGAACTTCGGACCCAGATTCAGGTAAAAATTCAGTGCTTTGGTGCCAATGCGGGCATGCATCAAAAAAGGCAATTCCAGAAAAGCCATTTCTCTGCGGTAGGTGTTGGTTGAACCATAACCAAAATCATCTTTCCAGCCGCTTTGAAAATAATTCAATTCGGCTTGAATTCCAAAGTGTTTTTCATTGACATAACGCAGGCTCAGGCCGGCGTTGGCAGCAAAATGATAGGTTTTGTCTACGTATTGGGGAACCAGGGTGATGCTGGACATAGTGGCACCGGCTGTAGCGCCCAAATAGAATTCGGGGCTGAATTGGTTATTTTGTGCTCTAAGGTTATGACACAAAACCGGCAGTAAAATACAGAAGCTGCAAAAAAAACTGATTCGTTTCATTTAGCGGGGTAACGTTCTTGAGATTATTTTGCGCTGAGGAGTAAACTGAATGATAAACAAATGCCGGTTGTATTTTCCGCTTTTTTCTCCGGTCTGTACAAAATCAAACCCATGTTGTAAACTTTCGGTTTCCCAGTCGGATCCCGAGATTTTGGGCACAAAATACATCATTATATCATAACCCATCAAGGCATAGCGGGGAAAAGTATTTAAAAGATCCTTGCCAAATTCATAAGCATAGCGCTTTTGGAATTCTTTAAGCATTTCGTCTTGAAAATCAGCGTAATAGTTACTATAAACATGTGTATTCAACTGATACAACTGAGGCAGGTTGTTTTTGCTCAGGGCCAGCCATTCCGGATAACCCAGCAGGGTAATACGGGCTTTAGACTTTATGTTGGCCGCAGAGCCTATCAATGTAATTACCCGGTTGCTTTCGGTCATGGGAAAAGGAGCAGGAATAATCAGGTTTTCTTTGTCCAGGCTTAAATGGCGGGCAATAGTATCGGGAAAACTGTAAGCTATGTAGGCAGGCAGTTCTTTATCTGTCAATTCCAGGTAGGGAATCCCATAGTGTTTTAAATTGATTCTGAAAGTGTCAAACAACTCGCGACGTTCGTCAGATGATTCATTCGCGCTACGAATAAATAAAATGTTTTTGCGGGCATAGTACGAGGTATCCAGCTCCATCAGAGCCTGGTGATTCAACGATTGAGGAGGATTTACCTGATAAATATAGGGATTGAACCCGGTTTCGGGAATCCGGGAGCTGAAAGGTAGTATAAGGTATTTCTTCTCGCGGACAGACCAATCGGACAAAAACATCATTTGCTCGTTATTGACTGCGGCAATGACGTAATTGGCTCTGTCCAGCCAACCGGAAGTTAACACCCTCCTGAGCGATTCCACCGTATTGCCTGTATCGAAAACAGACAGATCAAGGGAAAAATTGAGTTGTTTCAGGCTGTCTGCCGCCAGGAGTATGCCTTCGTAAAACTCCACATAGCGTTCTGTGGAGTTTTCGGTTGTATCGTCCAGCATGAAGGGCAAAAGCAGGGCAATAGAGGGCTTGCGAAAAATTTTTGGCCGGAGGTCGTCGGAAAATTCCTTTTCCTCTGTGTCGCTTTCGGAAATGACTTCAAGCTTCTTGACCGGTATCATGAGCAAGGAGCCTCTTGGCAGCCTGTCGGGTACATTCGGATTATGAAGTCTGATTTCATCGACATCCATACCGAAACGCCTGGCAATATCATATAGATCCTCTCTCCATTTCTCTACGGTATAATACTTGTATTCCCATTTTTCGCATAGCACCGAAGGGCCTGAAGCTGTTGCCGATAAAGAATCTTCGTTTGTCCTGAGGGGATTGTGAGAGCTGTTTTCGGAAGAATTATCTGTTATCATTTCCTGAGATTTCTCAGACAAATTAGTTGGTTTTTTCCCCGGAAGCTCTTCATTGCCCTGTTTTAAAGCTCTTAAAGGAATGATCAGGATTTGTCCGGTTTTGAGCCCTTCGACCAAAAAAGGGTTCATGGCTATAATTTCTTCCTGGCTGACATGGAAGCGTCGGCTCAAACTATACAAGGTTTCAGAAGCTTGCACCTCGTATTTATAATACTCTTTGTCAAACAATTTAATTACCGGAATACTATTTTCCTGAGCCTCAGCAGCCAGAGTAATAAAAATCAGGCAGGCACACAAGGCAATTATGGGACGTAACTTCATCAGCGTTGGTTTTGGTTAGCTATAGTGCCGAGCCCCCAGCAGGGCAAAGACACTAATCCAATGCGCAAATGTAGCCAAAATCTGTCGTTTTGCAAATCGGAGTAGAATAATGCCGCATAAGCTTAAATGCAAACTGAGTAATTTTAGTTTTTGATTATTTATAGCTATCTTTGTCCACTTTTTCAAGAAGCTCCGACATGTATCGAAAGGGATCACTTAAATATTTGGTTTTTACAATATTCTTACTATTTAAACTGCCTGCCATTGCAGCTTTCACGGCTAGCGGGGGAGCTAACGGACAGCCTTACGAATACATTCCTGCAGCAGCTACAGGCCTGGAAAAAGTCTTTATCTTTAACGGGCTTCAACAAGCAGAATTACGCTACAATACCTCAGATCCGTCAAACTGGGTTTGGTATCGTTACCAAACCGGACCCGGGGATGCCCAGGCAGTTCCCGCTGCCGACATCAGCCTGGAAAGCGCTGCCACCGTGTTAAGGAATCCGGGGGCTTACGGTTATTACGTATCGCAGGGAGATCAGATCAAGGCCATCTATATCATTGATTATTCGGCACATAGATTGAATTACACAAAGCTTGAGAGCGTTGACAACGCCGAAGACATTTGCAGCAGCCTGCAGCTCGTGGCCGAAGGCGTTCAGGAAGATCTGAGTTATTATGCCCTGAGCGGAAGCCCGGCGCTCCGGACCGTAGACAGAATTCACAGCCTGAGCTGGACAGATCTGGAATGGGACGAGGAGCAGGCACAATACCATCTGATCGAAAAAAACAGCAGTAAAGAAGGTTTTTTGTCCGGTTTTGTCGTGGATGCTCCTTTGCAGAATACCACGTTCCGGGTTGAAGGTGATCAATTTGCCGCCTATTTCGGCCTGAGCGCAAAAAGTATTGAAACAACGTATCAGGCTGTTCGTGTAAGCACCCATGCCAAAGCGGTACCTGAAGAAAAGGAGCAGGCCGACAACGAAATAGGAGCAGGCTCAGCCGGTTCGCTTACAGGCTCAGCTCCCTTTAAACTGGATTTTTACAGTAATGTAAATCCGGCAACCCGTTATACCGAATGGTACATTTACACCAATCCCGGTTCAAAGGAAGAATACCTGCGTCGCACAGAGGCCGATATCAATTACACATTTAACCAGGCCGGCAGCTTCGAAGTTAAATTACTGGCCAGCAACAGTGTTTGCAAAGATTCTGTCGCATTCACCATACGGGTAACGGAATCTTCGCTGGATTGCCCCAATTTTTTCAGCCCCCGTTCCACTCCAGGGGACAACGATGAATTTAAAGTAGCTTACAAATCGCTGATTAAATTTCAGGGACGCATCCTGAATCGTTGGGGCAATGTGCTGTTCGATTGGACAGATCCTTCCCTTGGTTGGGATGGTACTTTCAAAGGTAAACCGGTATCTCCCGGCGTGTACTTTTACATCATCAGCGCTACCGGCTCTGATGGTATAGAATACCGTAAAAAAGGAGACATAAATTTATTGGAATGATGAGATTGAATAAGTATCTAATCGGTGTTGTTTTTTTAGTGTTTAACGGTTTTTTTTCGATGGCTCAGAGCATATATCCTCAGGCTTTGATACATCCGATTGACCTTCCTCTCCGCACGGAATTTTGCGGCGAACGCATAGACCTGAGGCGCTGGGATTTGAGGGAACGCTTCGACAGAGAGCTTCTGGCGATGAATTACATGCATTCGTCTTCGATCCAGCTCATCAAAAAAGCCAACCGGATTTTTCCCCTCATCGAGCCCATACTAAAAAGCAACCATGTCCCCGATGATTTTAAATACCTGGCTTGCATCGAGAGCAATCTAAATCCGGGAGCTTTGTCTCCCTCGGGAGCAGCCGGACTTTGGCAGTTTATGCCCGAAACAGCCCGCGAATACGGCCTGCAGGTTGATGATCAGGTTGACGAACGTTATCACATGGAAAAATCCACCGTGGCAGCCTGTAAATACCTTAAAGACGCCTACCGCAGGTTAGGCAACTGGAGTTCGGTAGCTGCTGCCTTTAACGGCGGCACGAATCGCATAGCCAACGAACTGGAAAGGCAGGGCGTAGACAACGCGCTGGATTTGTTTTTGAATGAAGAAACTTCGCGTTATGTATTCCGTGTAATGGCCGCCAAAGATTTTATGGAAAATCCCGCCAAGTACGGTTTTGTCTTTTCTGCCGAATATTTGTATATGCCGTTGCAATACAACTACGTCAGTGTTCATAAATCCATTAGTGACTGGGTGGAATTTGCCAAGGAGCATGGTTTAACTTACCTGCAATTCAAGGAAGCCAATCCCTGGTTGCGCGACCGCCAACTGAAGAATCCACAGGGTAAAATCTACAACATTGCCATCCCCATGGAATCTTCACAGTATTTTGATGTCAAGAATCTTTACATCCATCAAAAAAACTGGGTCAAAAATAAGTAATCGCTTTATTAAGCCAGATGAACGACGCATCAAAAGACCATATTTGTGTATACGGGGCGCGGGAACACAATCTTAAAAACATTGACGTTCAGATTCCCCGCAACAGCCTCACGGTGATTACCGGCCTGAGTGGCAGCGGTAAATCCTCCCTGGCCTTTGATACTATTTTTGCCGAAGGGCAACGTCGTTATATAGAAACTTTCTCGGCCTATGCCCGTAACTTTCTGGGCAATCGCGAACGCCCCGACGTGGATAAGATAACGGGGCTGAGTCCGGTCATTTCCATAGAACAAAAAACCACGAACAAGAATCCCCGCTCCACTGTTGGTACCCAAACTGAAATCTACGATTATCTCCGCCTGCTCTATGCCAGGGCAGGAGAGGCCTATTCTTATCTGAGCGGCGAAAAGATGGTTAGGTACACCGAAGAACAAGTGCTGGAGCTGATTTTGGAAAAGTACAACAACAAGGCAATTTATGTGCTGGCTCCCGTAGTGCGTTCCCGCAAAGGTCATTACAAGGAGTTGTTTGAAACACTCAGGAAAAAAGGCTATTTAAATGTCCGTATTGACGGAGAATTGCAGGAAATCATTCCGGGCATGAAGCTGGACCGCTACAAGAATCACGATGTGGAAGTGCTTGTCGATAAATTGATAGTCAGCCCTAACGACAGCAGCCGGCTTAAAAAAAGCCTGCAGGTGGCTTTCAGGCAAGGCAAAGGCCTGACAATGATTTACGACAAAGATCACAAAGAACTCAGGCATTACAGCAGCCAACTGATGTGTCCGCTTACCGGGCTTTCCTACAGCGATCCCGCTCCTCATACTTTTTCGTTCAATTCTCCCCAGGGAGCTTGTCCTCGATGCAAGGGGCTGGGCATAATCAACCAGATCGATTTCAACAAAATTATTCCCGACGACGGCAAATCCGTTTTTGAAGGAGGAATAATCCCTCTGGGCAAATACAGAAACAGTATGTTATTTTGGCAAATAGAGGCTTTGGGCGAAAAACACGGTTTTCAGCTCAAAACCCCCATCAGGGACATTGCTCCCGATGCCATGGATGAGATTCTGAACGGTTGCGAAGAAAGGCTGCCTATTAAGAATACCACGCTGGGCCTGTATAATTACAATGTGCACTACGAAGGTGTCATCAAATACATTCAACTGCAACAGGACGACGACAATCCGACGGAGGCACAAAAATGGGCCGAACAATTTATAAGCACCGCTACTTGTCCCGAATGTCAGGGCAGGCGGCTCAAAAAAGAAGCCCTGCATTATCGCCTGGCCGGCAAAAACATTGCAGAACTGGCCGAGATGGATGTCAAAGAACTGGCTCTGTGGATTAATAACCTGGAACATCATTTAAGCAACAAACAAAAACGCATAGCCTCCGAGATAATAAAGGAAATTTCGCAACGCCTGCAATTTCTCCTGGATGTAGGACTGGATTATCTTTCGCTCAACAGGCCCTCGGCCGGGCTTTCGGGCGGCGAAAGCCAGCGTATACGACTGGCTACGCAAATAGGCTCTCAGCTGGTGAACGTACTGTATATTCTGGATGAACCCAGTATAGGCCTGCACCACAGAGACAACCAGCGTCTGATAGATTCATTGAAAATCCTCAGGGACAAAGGCAATTCGGTCATTGTGGTAGAACACGATAAGGATATGATGCTGGCCTCCGATTACATACTGGATCTGGGTCCGAGAGCAGGCAGGCTGGGAGGGCAGCTGAGTTTTGCAGGTAGCCCCCGGGACTTGCTGCAGGCTTCAACTTTAACTTCCGATTATCTGAACGGGAAATTACAGATAAAAGCTCCCACAGCCTATCGTCCTGGGAACGGCCGTATTTTGAGCCTGAAAAATTGCCGGGGCAACAACCTCAAGCAAGTGAATGTAGATTTTCCCCTGGGAAAACTAATTGTGGTTACAGGCGTTTCAGGCAGCGGAAAATCCAGCCTGATCAATCACACCCTGCACGCCGCCCTGAGCAAACATTTTTATGGCAGCCATTTGGAACCCCTGCCATACGATCGTATAGAAGGCCTGGAATTTATCGACAAAGTGGTAGATGTGGATCAGTCTCCCCTGGGACGCAGCCCGCGTTCCAATCCCTCTACCTATTGCGGAGTTTTTTCCGACATCCGCAATCTATTTGTCAATCTGCCTGAATCAAAAATCCGGGCTTATAAACCTGGGCGCTTTTCGTTTAACGTAGCCGGTGGACGATGTGAAACCTGTAAGGGCAACGGCTACATGGCCATAGAAATGAATTTTTTGCCCGAAGTTTTTGTGCCCTGTGAATCTTGCCGGGGCAAACGCTACAACCGCGAAACCCTGGAGATTCGCTTCAAAGGCAAATCCATTGCCGATGTGCTGGATATGACCATTAATATGGCAGTAGATTTTTTCGAAAATCAACCGCAAATCCTGCATAAAATCAAAACCATCCAGGAGGTGGGCCTGGGCTATATCAAACTGGGACAGCCTTCCAACACTTTGTCCGGCGGCGAATGTCAACGCATCAAGCTGGCCGCCGAGCTTTCCAAACGAGATACAGGCAACACCCTCTACATTTTGGATGAACCCACCACCGGTTTGCATTTTGACGATATCAGGGTATTGATGCAGGTGGTAAACCGCCTGGTGGACAAAGGCAATACAGTCATTATTATTGAACACAATCCGGACGTCATCAAAATGGCCGACCACATCATCGACATGGGGCCCGAAGGAGGCAAAGAGGGCGGCAGAATACTCTTCAGCGGTACGCCCATTGACCTGGCTTCGGGTAACCACAGCTATACGGCAGCCTGTCTTAAGGATTTAATATGAGTAAATTACAGCCTTTTGTTCAAGTCGAGAACCTGAGCAAGTCTTTTGGTGATTTAGTGCTTTTCCACGAAATCTCCTTTGGCATTGCACAACAACAACGGGTTGCGCTGATTGCTCAAAACGGCAAAGGCAAATCTACCTTGCTGGATATTCTGGCCGGGAACAAAGACTACGAAGGGGGTGCAGTGGTTTTTCGCCGTGACCTGAAAGTGGCCTATTTAAAGCAAATGCCGGAATTTCCCGCCGACCTGACTGTTTTTCAGGCCTGTTTTCAGGCTGCAAACGAAGTGACCGAAACCATAGCCCGTTACGAGCTCAAGATGCAGGAAATAACCGGCAAATCGATGGATGCCGAAGCCGAAGAATTGTTGCATCTGATGGACCACCACAAAGCCTGGGATTACGAAGTCAGAATCAAACAAATCCTCGGTAAACTACAGATTCCGAATTTTACCCAAAAAGTCGGTCAACTGTCGGGAGGGCAGTTGAAGCGGCTGGCTTTGGCCAACGTACTGATTAACGAGCCCGATCTGCTCATTCTGGACGAACCCACCAACCACCTGGACCTGGACATGATTGAGTGGCTCGAAAATTACCTGACCAAATCGGGAATAACTCTTTTGATGGTTACTCACGACCGGTATTTTCTCGACCGGGTCTGCAATACGATACTGGAGCTCGAGGACAAACAACTTTACTGCTACAACGGCAATTATGCCTATTACCTGGAAAAACGCCGCGAAAGACTGGATAATTTAAATACCGAATTGGAAAGGGCACAAAACCTTTTTCGCAAAGAGCTCGACTGGATGAGACGTATGCCACAGGCCAGAGGGACTAAGGCCAAAGCCCGCAGCGATGCTTTTTATGAACTGGAGGAACGGGTGTCGCAACAACGCAAAACAGAACAGATGCAGCTCGGAGTACAAGCCTGTTACCTCGGTTCCAAGATATTCGAAGCCAAATACATTTCAAAATCCTACGGCGACCTTACACTTCTGGATGAATTTTATTATCAGTTTGCCCCTTTCGAAAAAGTCGGCATAGTAGGCGCCAACGGCAGTGGTAAAACCACCTTTCTCAGATTATTGATGGGAGAGGAGCCTTGCGACCGGGGCAGCATAGATATCGGCAGTACGGTACGTTTCGGTTATTTTAGCCAGGACGGCCTGCAATTTGACGACAATAAAAAAGTAATAGACGTGGTACGCGATATTGCCGAAGAAATTTCCCTGGGAAACGGCAGGAAACTGAGTGCTTCGCAATTTCTCACTCATTTTTTGTTCAGTCCCGAAGTTCAGCACAATTACGTTTCAAAGCTCAGTGGCGGTGAAAAGCGTCGGCTATATTTGTGTACCGTACTGATGACTAATCCCAATTTTCTGGTTTTGGACGAACCCACCAACGATCTGGACATATTGAGCCTGAATATTCTCGAAGAATACCTGGCTTCGTTCAAGGGTTGTGTACTGGTGGTTTCGCATGACCGTTTCTTTATGGACAAAATTGTGGATCATTTGCTGGTCTTTGAAGGCAAGGCCGTCATCCGGGATTTCCCGGGCAATTATACCCAATACAGAAGTTGGAAAGATCAGCAGGAGAACACGCTCAGAAAAGAAAAAGAATCAGAGCGAAAAAACAAGACAAGGCCTGCCGAGATGGCTGTACAAAAAGACGACAGCTCCCTTGCCCGTAAACGAACTTATAGGGAAGAACAGGAATTCATCCGGCTCGAAAAAGATATTGCGCAAACCGAAGAAAATATTGTTCTGCTCGAAAAAGAACTAGCTTCGGGGCTATTGGAGGGTGTCGTGATTGAGCAAAAATGTATTGAGCTTTCCAGGCTGAATCAGGAGCTCGACAAAAAAGCCCTGCGCTGGATGGAGCTGGGCGAACTGGAAAAAAAATAAGAAAAAGGCTTCAAAGCTTTTGCCGTTTAGCATAAATAACGTACTTTTGCGCCCGTTCTGAAAAACAGAACAAGACTCCGTAGCTCAGTTGGTAGAGCAATTGACTCTTAATCAATGGGTCGAGGGTTCGAGCCCCTCCGGGGTCACTAAGAAAAAAGCTAACAAACTGTATTTCAGGTGTTAGCTTTTTTTTGATTTAATGAATTGCCTGACATTTGCTCACTTTTGATGGCAGTTAAAAATTTTATTTCGTAGTTTCTCGAATTTATGTTTTATTTGCATCGTTTCCGGTCCTCCTTTTGAGTCCGGCAATTTTATACATTAACCTTTCATTCTATTACCATGGCAATGGCTGCAGGTTTTACCTTTCTTATCGTTTTACTGATTCTTTTACCGGTTATTTTACTGCCTCTCATCGCGTTAATTGATATTTTGAGATGTCAGTTTTACGGGAACGACAAACTCTTGTGGGTTATCATTGTACTGATTTTCCCCATTTTTGGTTCCATACTCTATTTTATTCTGGGCTCAAGAAATAAGGTTAGTTGATACCCGTTCCTGACATTCGTTAGAGAATTAGCCTAAAGTCGCCCTGCAACAGCCGTGAATCTGTTGGTGAACTATTTTATCGTTGGGTTTATTGAGCAGAAAAATAGTACATTTGCACTTTTAAAATAAACCTTTACCTGGTTTGGGTTTGATGTGTTATTTATTGTTCATTTTTCAGAATGGCTGTCTATATAATTATAATTGCTGTTTTCCTGATACTCTGTCTCGCGGGTGAGGAGCTAAAAAAAAACAAGCAATGGCTGTTGCTGGCGATGGCTCTGTTTTTGATTGCTTTTGCCGGATTCCGGGGCAACGACGTAAGCAAGGACCACAGCATTTTTCAGGCTTTTTACGACAAGGCACTGCCTTTTCAGGCACTTTTCAGTAATCCGGGGGTGTTTTTCAAGGCCGCTAAAGTGGAACCTACTTTTTTGATAGTGGCTTCTTTTATCAAAACCTATCTTCCCGGCTTGGGATTCACCCTTTTGATGGTGTTGTTTGCTCTCCTTTCGGTGGCTCTCAAAGTCAAAGCCATAGTCAAGTATTCGGAATTCATCTTTTTTTCTCTGTTTATTTATCTCTGTAATACTTTTATGCTGCACGAAATCATACAGGTTCGTGCGGGATTGGCTGCGGCTGTGGCAATGATGGCTTTCGGGCCTTTGGTTGAAAGAAAACCCTGGAAATTTTTGTTGATCATGCTCCTGGCAATATTGATCCATTATTCTGCCATTATATTTTTGCCCTTCTATTTTTTGAACACAAAAAGAATAAATCCGGCAGTCTATCTGGCTGTCGTTATTATCCCTTTTTTGCTGAACACCTTTCATTTTGATCCGATTTCCTTGCTATTGAAATACGATCTGGGGATTTACTCCGAAAAATTAAGTATCTACATCACAGAACAATTAAGGCTTAAACACGCTATCAATAAAATTAATCTGACGATCATATTTCAACTCATACTTTCGGTATTTCTATTATTTTATCGAACGGATTTGCTCGAGAAAAACAAATACAGCGTTTTGTTCCTGAAAATCAATATGATTTCCATCGGGATTTTTTATTTATTTTTTGGCCTTCCGGTATTTGCTTTCAGACTTTGGGAGATGCTGAGCATAGTGCAAATCTTTCTGATTCCAACATTAATCTATTATATAAAACCTCGCTGGATACCGGAACTTATTATTGTACTGGTGGGAATAGCCTTTTATTATAACCTTGTTCTTCAGGGACATATTCGGGAGTACTCCCTGATTTTTTAGTTATGGATATGCCAAAAATAACAGCCATCACAGGTAAGTTGAATTACTATTTTGCTTTACTGCTTGCTTTTTACCTCAGCTTGCAGGACCGTTGGCTGATTTTGGTCTTTTTTTGTTGGTTGGCTTCCTGGATCATAGATGTTGTTCTCAGTAAACGCTATCTGGAATTCCGCTTCGACAAAAAGCACTGGGTAATCTATCTCTTATGGGCCTATGCTCTGTTGATGCTTATTTCTGTCTTTTATTCTCAAAACCTGGGATATGCCTACAAAATCATAGAAAGGAGAGTGGTCATTGCCGCAGTTCCCCTGACGCTTTCCATCGGATTCAGCAAAGAGTATAAACTTAAACCCTTGTTGTTGGCTTTTGTGGCCGGCAATGTGTTTGGTTTACTCTTTTCTTTGGGCATACCTGTCATTGAATACCTGAGCGATTTCAGGAGTCGTAACATGATTCATAAATATCCCTGGAAAGCTTTTTTACATTTTTTCCTCGATTTCAAACACAGGACCTATTTTGGCATTAATCAGATGCTTGCCCTGCTCAGCTTGTTGTATCTGCGCAAAGACCTGATTCCAAAGATGGGTAAATTATATTACTGGCAGTGCTTTATTGTTTATGCTCTTGTTTATACCTCGCTGATGCTGGTTTTGGGTGGGCGGATTGCTCTTATCATACTGGTTCTGGTTGCTTCTTTTTATGTCTATAATGCACTGAACAAGCATCAACATCGAAAATTTGCCCTGATGGTAGTATTGTTGGGCGTTTTATCTATGATAGCCCTCTATGCCTTTCATCCCCGTTTTGAATCCATACGTCCGGGAGAACTGGCCGGAAACTCTTCCCTGCAAAGCAAAGATTCCCGTTTGGGCATCTGGTATTCCGGAATGCAGGTTCTGGAAGAAGACAAGCAGTTTTTATTTGGAGTGGGTATAGGAGACGTGAAAGATCTGCTGAAAGAAAAATACGAACAGAACCATTTAAGTACCGAATTCATTGAAAGCAATTCGCATGTACACAACACCTACCTGCAAGTACTATTGGAAACCGGTATACCTGGACTGCTTTGTTTATTGATGTTGCTTATCGCTTTTCCGCTCAGCCTTCGCGACAAAAAGGAACGCTTGTACGCAGGCACCATTAGTTTTATGTTCGCCATGCTGATGATGGTTGAAGTGGTTTTTTTGCAAATTGGCGGCTTACTGGTCTTTAGCCTGAGCTTTTTGTTTTTGTCCAAGACAGGAAGCCGCAAAGAAGAAGACTTGTCTTTACCTGACGGTTTTCCTAAGACTTTTACGATTGTTAACGCGACCATGGTTTTAATGGCTCTGGTGGTTTTTTGTTATCCGCTCTATGGAAAAAAGGGCTATGACCCAAAAGATCCGACTACTTACGCCAGCAACAACTACGAACTGATCAAGGAATTGCCGGGCAATCCCCCCGAAGAACTGCAGGATTGTTGGGGCTATAAGATTTCATCCACCTGCAGGGGATATTACCAGCCGTATTTCGACCGGATTGAATTTTTAACCGGTTTTTACCAACCCCATCCGGGGGGGAAGGGGACATTTTCGGCCTGGTGTTATGTCAGCGAAGATTTTGATGGTATTCAAGTACAAATTTTTACAAACTCTTCTACAGGACAAGAATTTTCGGATGTATATGATTTAAGCCAAAAAGGAAGCTGGCAAAAGTTGTCTTTCAACTATTCGGGGGTGGATAAGTTGTCTCCTATGTCTTTCTTTTTTGCCAAATACCACGTCAGAGATTTTAGTACCCTGAAAGGCTATGCTATTTTTGCTCTGCCGTTTTATGAATTACCATGTCAGGAATAGCCATACTGCTCAGCACCTGCAACAGCGGGAAATACCTCCGCCCTCAGCTGGACTCGCTGTTTACCCAGACAGTGCAGGATTTTGAAATCCACGTGCACGACGATGGTTCCAAAGACGATACCCTGCAAATACTGGCCGAATACCAGCAAAAACACCCCGGATTGATCCTGCGCAAAGATCCGCAGCCCGGCAGACTGGCCAAAGGCAGTTTTATATGGTTGCTCGAAAACACTCAGGCCGATTACTATATGTTTTGCGACCACGACGATGTGTGGCTGAACGATAAAATAGAGAAAACCTATTCCAAAATGCAGGCCTGCGAAAAAGCCCGGCCCGGTAAAGCCGTGGTAATTAATACCGATCTTAAGGTTGTGGATGAGCAACTCAACGAAATACACCCTTCCTTTTGGGCCTATAACAAGATCAAACCGGTTTTACTCAGGAGTTTTGAATACCTGACTGTTTGTAATGCCTTTACCGGCTGTACCATGATGATTAACCGGGCAGCCAAAGAGCTCGCCTTACCAATCAGTGAAAAGGCCTTGATGCACGATAAATGGATTGCGCTCAAAGTAGCAGCAGCTGGCGGAATTCTGGAGTCCGTACATGAAGCCACGGTTTTGTACCGCCAGCACGGCGAAAATCAAATTGGAGCCCGGAAAATAGGGATAGCTCATTATTTTAAGCAGCTCCGATCGCTTACGGCAACCTGGAAAGAAAATCGCGCCACACTGGAAATGAGCCGGGCAATTAAAAGATTCAGCTGGGCTAAATACTTGTATTATAAATTTCTATATGCTATTAAAAGGACTAAGGCTTGTTCATGAGTCTTTTACTGGCGGTATAAAAGATCCTGCGTATAAAACTGGATGAGCCCATCCCTTTGAAAAACACCTTGGGAAATAGCCAAAGTGTTTTAATGCCATAGCTTTGAAAGAGAAATAATTCATAGGTTTTAGTGTAGCGGTCAGCTGTTTCCAGATACAAGTCTTCGGCTTTTTTGAGTAATCCTTCGGGCATTTCAGGTACAAAATTCACTCTTGTTTCTTCAATGAGCAAAGAGCGCAGGCTTTCTGAGAACTGTTGCGGACTGATTACCCTGCCGCGGTTTTTTTCTCCTTCCTTAAGGCGAAAAACTGCATCATCCATCAATTTTCGGGCGTAAGGCAGCATTGCTTCCACACTGTAAAACGAAAGCGATTCCTGAGCTTTGTTCCCGTAATTAAGTAAACTGTCTGCACTTCTGATGGCCGGAAAATAGGAGAGCAGCAAAAGCGGCTTTTCGCATACGACTGCCAGCTGAGTCATCAATCCGCCCGAAAAAGGATAAGTGCCCAGATATATGTCACTGTTTTGAATGAGGGGATAAATATCCCGACGTTGCCCCAAAAGGATAAAACGATCTTCCAGCTTGTGCTTTCGGATGAAATCTTTGATTTTCACCGTATTTCCCTCGCCGGCATACAGCAGCAGCACCTTCTTGTTGTAATCCAGCAATTCTTTGGCTAAGTGTAAAAACCGACCTCCGTCACCCTGTATTTTATACATGGCTCCACCCGAAACAATCACTATGCTGTCGGCTTTGACCTGAGGCGGAAAACCTTCGAAAGGAATCTCGCGGTTAACGATTGGATAATAGGGCTGACAAAGAAGTTGTTCTTTTTTGTAAGCTCTGTGACTATACGACAAAGCAAGTCCAAAATTCCTGAATTCAATGACATAATCACTCAGACGAGTACCCAGGTAAAAATGATGATCGCCCGGCACTATGCGATAACGTTGCAACTCTTCCAGGGCATTCCACAACACACAGCAGAAAGCTCCTTCCGCAGGCGCGTGTATCAGAGCTTTTGCCGCTCCGGACTCTTGTATGCTGTGATAGACTTGATTCAAATGCTCCAATTTATCCTCTGTCCGTTCAGGCAGGATCATAACTCTGGCCTTGCCGTAAGCCTTAAGTTCTTTGATAAAATCAGGCTGTGAACTGCTGTGCCGGCTGGGCTCCAAAATATAGAGGATCTCAGCCTCCCAGCTCATCAAAGCTCTCAGGTACTGCAAGGCCAACACGTAACTGGAGCCTATATGATCGTAAAAAACAAAGCAATTGTCACGTTTCGGGGCTGCGGCTGATTTGGTAATAAGGCGGGAGGATAATGCCTGAAGCCGGTCTTCGATTTCGTCGTCTTTAAAGAAACGATTCAAGTTGGAAGCTACAATGGCAGCACGATCGTATTCCTGCAAAGCACGGGCAATATTCCCTTTTTGGAGGGCTTTCCCGGCCAGCCTCTTTATCCGGACGTATATTTTTTCTATGTCCTGTGAATGGTAGTGCATCTTAGGAATGGTAGTGCATTTTAGTGGAAGGAGTTCACCGCGTCAATTACCTGATCAATTTCTTCCCCGGTCATTACAGGACTCAGGGGCAAACTGAGCTCTTCACGATGAATTTGTTCGGTAAGGGGCAGAGACATATTGTTCCATTCCGGGTAACAGGCTTGTTTATGAGGAGGAATGGGGTAATGGATCAGGGTTTGAATTCCCCTGCTGTCCAAAAAAGTTTGTAGTGCATCACGACGGCTGCAACGGACAGGAAAAATATGATAGACGTGTTGATCGCGGCCAGTCACAACTGGCAGCTGTATTTCGGGATGCCGGATTTCCTGCAAATAACGGGCAGCTACTTGTTTGCGCAATTCAATATCCTGATCCAGATAACGAAGCTTTACATCCAGCACAGCCGCCTGAATTTCGTCCAGCCTGCTGTTGCGGCCGGTATAGCTGAAAACGTATTTTCTTTCGGATCCGTAATTAGCCAGAGTTCGTACAACTTTTGCCAGCTCATTATCGTTGGTGGTAACAGCTCCACCGTCACCGAAAGCTCCCAGATTTTTACCGGGATAAAAACTGTGTCCGGCAGCATCGCCCAAAGAACCGGTTTTGCGGCCTCTGTAAAGGCAGCCGTGAGCCTGGGCGTTGTCTTCTATCAATTTGAGCCCGTAACGCAGGCAGAGGGCCTTAATTTTGTCGCTATAGGCGCATTGGCCGTAGAGATGAACAATCATCAGCGCCTTACTGCGTTCAGTAATGTGTTTTTCGATTAAATCTTCGTCAATCTGGTAGCTCGAAAGCCTGGGCTCGATCAAAACAGGCTTAAGTCCATTTTCGGTAATAGCCAGAATGGAGGCAATGTACGTATTAGCCGGCACCAGGACTTCATCGCCGGTTTTCATCAAGCCCATTTCTATGTAAGCTCTCAGAATCCAGATTAATGCGTCCAGGCCGTTAGCTACACCTATACAATGTCTGGTTCCTATGTATTCGGCATAATGTTGTTCAAATCGTTTGTTTTCTTCGCCCTGAAGATACCAGCCTGAGTCGGTGACACGAGCAACGGCCTTATGTATCTCTTCTGCGTATTTTGCAGTTATCTTCTGCAAATCCAGGTATTTTACCATAGCCAATTTTTAATGCCAAACTATTTTTCTCAGACTTAAATGCCTGTTAGTAATACTATTGTTTTTCGATTTGTTTTCTGAAATTCCTGAACTCATTGTAATCCCTGATGTAATCGTTTTCGTCGAAAGGGGTCGAAGCCAGCACCAAACAAACGGAACCGGACGAAAAACCCTGTTCGGCAGCCCAGATACCCGGAGGAATATGCAGGCCGTAAAAAGGCCGGTTCAGTAGTACAGTCCGTCTGTTTACCCCGTCGTCCAGAGCCACTTCAAAACTGCCCCCTGCTGCCACCAGAAACTGATGGCATTCCCTGTGAGCATGAGCCCCGCGGGCTTCGCCTCCGGGAATATCGTAGGTATAAAAGACCCTTCTGATTTTGAAAGGTATGTTTATGTTGCCGTAAACAGGAGTAATGTTTCCGGCTCTGTATTCTATTCTGGGTAATTCAATAAAAGAACAATCGTAAACCGTGTTTTTCATACTTGCTTAGGTTTATCCGGGCCGGATGGAGCCCTGGAAGCAGCATACTTAAGAAACTCTTCGTAATTATAAATATAATCCGCTTTGGAATAAGCAGTAGAAGACAAAATCAGGGCCAGGGAATTGGTCGAAAAGTTATTCATTTCGCGCCATATCCCCTTGGGAACATAAACACCGTAATAAGACCTGTTAAGGGAAAACACCTTCCTTTCGTTTCCATCGTCTAAGAGCACATCAAAGCTTCCGGAAAGAGCAACGATAAATTCCTGGTTTTCCCTGTAAGCATGACCGCCTCGTCTTTCGCCTCCGGGCACATCGTAAATCCAGTATACCCGTTCAATTTCAAAGGGAATCTGGGTTAATTCTTCGACAAAAGAAAGGTTGCCTCTTTTATCTAAAATTTTGGGCAAATCAATCAATCTCATACGTTTTTGGGATTATTCCTGCAAATCAACAATAAATTGCCCTAATAAACAAACATTAAGCAGATTTTTGCCCCTGTTTGCGGTTTAATAAACTAAGCAGGACAATTACCACAATTGACAAGGGCAGGGCAACTAAGATAGGATCAATCACCGGCCAGGGATACGCTTCGATTAATACCGGACGGCCGAAAACAGCCTGACACAGACCTATGGCTGCCGCTTCTTTCTGATGCAGAAACAAAAGGGCAAACACACTGCCGCCGGCTCCTGCCAACATACTCCACAACACTGCTTTACTGCTTGTTTTTTTCCAATAGAGCATACAAAAATAGGAGGGAAGGAAAGTAGCTGCGCACAAGCCCATAAAAATAGACGTACCCCGTGCAATGACGCCTTCTTTGAGGGTATAGCAAATGACATAACTGATCAGTATGGATACCAGGACACCTATTTTGACCAGGCGGGTAATACTTTGACGCTCCTTTTTGCGTACAACGTCAGCGTAGATATCCGAAGCGGCCGAAGTCCCCATGACATGAAACTGAGAACTCAGCGTTGACATACTGGCCGATAAAATACACAGCATAAACAAGGCTGTAAACCAATTGGGCATGGCCGCATTAATGAAGGCCGGAATGATTTTGTCCATGTCCGGGATGTATTCGGTGGCCACCTGCCCGTTGTGTTTCAAAAAGAATAAATTGGATAAGGCTCCGGCATGATAGACCACCCCAACCGTAATTAGAAGAAACAAGGATCCGACAAAAATGCCCTGATTTAATTGTTTACTGCTGCGAACCGTCAAAAAACGCACCACCAGTTGAGGCTGAGCCAGGCAACCGATGCCCACGCCCAAAATAAGCGAAGTGACCAATGTGTACCATTGAGGTGATCCCAATACAGGCATCTTGGCCCAGCCCTGATGCCCCAGCGAGGCGAAATTGGAAGGAACCAGGCTATCGATGGAATCCAGAGCTCTGTTAGCTTCGGAAAAACCCATGCCCAGCGATTTGTACAAGCCGAACAACATTAAAAACATACAAACAAACATAACTACAGCCTGAAAAGCCGAGGTGTACATAACACCTTTCATGCCACCGCTGATGACATACAATGCAGTAATCAGAGTAAAAATGAGCAGAGCTATATTGTAATTGATATTGAAAATCTGTTCAATAAACACCGCACCGCCCTTCATAACAACGGCTGCGTACAAAGGCATACCAAGTACTATCACTGTTGCGGCAATAACTTGTATGGATTTAGATTGGAAATAGCCGCCCAGGAGTTGGGGAAAGGTTTTAGCCTGAAGTTCTGCTCCCAGCTTGCGGGTTTTTTTGCCGAAAAAGATAAAAGCAATAATTACACCAACCAAAATGTTTAACAGGCAAAGCCATTGAATACCCATACCATAGGCAGCCGAAACACCGCCAAAGCCCACTATGGCCGATGCCGAAATAAAAGTAGCTCCGTACGACAAAGCCATCACCGCAGAGCTCATATTGCCGCCGCCTATCAGGTAGTCGTTGGCATTTTTGGTATTTTTGTAGGCATACCAGCTAATGGCCGCCAACGTAAAGATATAGAGTAGAACGATTAATCCCAATACAAAATAATTCATAGTGCTAAGTTTAGTTATGACTATGCTTGTCAGCGAGTTTTGTTGATTTCGATGCTTTTGGTTTGACGTCATTTGCCGTCTGCCGGGAGGAGGTGGTTTCGTCGTTCTGATTCCAGTATTTTATTCCGTACCAGGCACCGAAAACAAGACAAAGTATTTCCAGTAAATAGGCTAACCAAATGCCGGGGTCTGAGATTCCAAACATAAATACGAGTATTAATTAAATTGTAATAATTCTTCTTCGGTCAGGCAATTCAGCCTGTGTGCAGCGATTACTTCGATGGTTCTGGCTGTATCGCTGGTACGCATAATCAGGATGCCTCTGTTCTCGAGATAAAAGGAATACATGTATTCAATATTGATGCCTGCCAGGGTAAAATAGGAGATGGTCTCGGCAGCAGTACCGACGGTATTGGCTAAAGAGATGGCAAAAACCTCGGTCAGGTTCACGGCCAGTCCACGGCTCTTTAATGCCAGGCAAGCCTTGCGCGGTTCGGGAGTAATAACCCTGTAAATGCCATATTCCACTGTATCGGAAACGGTGGATGCTATGATCTGCAGTCTTTCCGATTTGATAATGTTCAGGATCTCGTTGAGAGAGCCCAGCTTGTTTTCGATGAAAATGGAAATCTGATGAATAGTCATGGTGTAGGGATTAATGGTTACGCAAATCATTGACACGAACAGCCTTACCTTCAGTTCTGGGGAGGCTGTCTTTTTTGACCAGCTTTACTTTGGGAGTTACCAGCAGTTCATCTTTGAGTTGCCGGGTAATCTCTCTGGTAAGGTTTTGCAATTTGGCATAGTCGTCGGTAAACAATTCTTCGAGTTCTACCTCGACGCTCATTTCGTCGTTGTTATTGACAGTGTCGATTACTATAAGATAATTAGAGCTTAACTCTTTGAATTTCATCAAGATGGTTTCTACCTGGATGGGAAAAATGTTGACCCCTTTCAGAATAATCATGTCGTCACTCCGGCCTTTCATTCGATCCAAACGTATATGATTCCGGCCACAGGGGCATTTTCCGGGCAGGATACGTGTAAGGTCACGGGTACGGTAACGCAGCAAGGGCATGGCTTCTCTGTTAATGGTCGTCAACACCATTTCTCCCATTTCTCCTTCGGTCACCGGTTCGAGTGTGTCCGGATTGATGATTTCAACAATATAATAATCTTCCCAGATATGCATACCGTTTTGTTCAGGACATTCAAAAGCAACCCCCGGACCGCACATTTCGGACATCCCGAAGCTATTGTATGCTTTGACCCCAAGCATTTCTTCTATACGTTTACGCTGGGCTTCGGAATGGGGTTCGGCTCCGATGAGAAGTGTCCGTAATTTCGTATCGCGCGGATCAATGCCTTGTTGCTGCATTACTTCATACAGGCGGCTGGCGTAACTTGGTATGGCATGCAGGGCGGTAGTTCCGAAATCGGTAATGAATTTAATTTGCCTCAGGGTATTACCTGCGGCAGCCGGCACGGTGAGCATACCCAGACGTTCTGCCCCGTATTGGAAACCCAGGCCTCCGGTGAACATGCCATAACCGGAGGAATTCTGAAAAACGTCGGATTTTCGCAAACCGACCATGTAAAGACATCGCGCCACGGCTTCCGCCCATTGGTCCAAATCGTGCTGAGTATGCAACACAACAGTTGGATTGCCGGTGGTACCGCTGGAGGAATGCAAACGTACTGTCTGCTCCAAAGGCACTGCAGACATTCCAAAAGGATAATTGTCGCGAAGGTCGGTTTTGGTGGTAAAAGGGATTTTCCTTAGATCGTCCAGGGTTTTAATATCCCCGGGTTTGAGATTGTATTCCTCAAAACGTTTACGGTAAAATGGGGAGTTCAGGCAATGATTCAGAGTTTTTCCGAGCCTTTCCATCTGTAATTTCTCAATTCCGTTTCGGCTCAGTGTTTCCAGGGCAGCATGCAAATACATCTTTTATACGGGTTTTTACGTCAAAAATGTGCAAATGTAATAAATAATCTGTTCTATGCTCCCCCGGGGAGTATAAAGATTTCTATCTTTGCATCAAAATAAAGCATATGGACAAAAACGGGCGCTCTCAGCCCAAAAAACAAAAAATCAGTAGTATTCCGGTCACTGAGGAATCGACCTTGTTGAATTTTCTTATAAACACACTTAAGGATCAATCCCGCAATAGTATCAAGTCTTTACTGGCCCATCAACAAGTATTGGTCAACCAACAGGTAATCCGTCAATTCGATCATCCCCTCAAAACAGGTGACCTGGTCAACATCCTGTGGACTAAAGGCAAATTAAGCCTGAATCACCCAAAACTAAAGATCTTGTTCGAAGACAAGTATCTGATCGTTGTAGAAAAATCCGCCGGCCTATTGTCGATAGGTACTGCCAAAGAGCGCAGTAAGACAGCTTACTCCATACTGAGCGAATATGTAAAAAAACAACAAGCCGGCAATAAAATATTTGTGGTACATCGCCTGGACAGGGAAACATCGGGCATCATGCTTTTTGCCAAAAATCTGGACATTCAGTCTCTGATGCAAACCAACTGGCGTTTTGCCGTCAATCAGCGCAAATACACCGGAGTACTGGAGGGTGTTCCGCAAACAGGCGATGGAAGCGGTCAGGGGACAGTGACTTCTTATTTGTGGGAAAGCAAAGCTTTGATCGTATATGCCAGTCCTAATCCTGAAGACGGACTTAAAGCCGTGACTCATTACAAATTACTGAAAAGCAGCGAACATTACAGCTTAGCCGAATTTAAACTTGACACTGGAAGAAAGAATCAGATCAGGGTACAAATGAACAGCATAGGCTATCCGATTGCCGGCGATCTGAAATACGGAGGACACGTCAGCCCTATCAAACGGATGGCGCTGCATGCCTGTGTTTTAGCTTTTACCCACCCGGTCAGCGGAGAACAAATGCTTTTTGAGAGTGAAACACCCAAAGAGTTCTTACGCCTGCTGGAACTGGACAAAAAAACACAATAGTTTCAGTACTTAAACAACAAAAGCCCCGTAATCCATTGAATTACGGGGCTTTTGTCTCACATAATTGTGCCCAGAACAGGACTCGAACCTGCACAGCCTTTCGGCCACTAGTCCCTGAAACTAGCGTGTCTACCAATTTCACCATCTGGGCAGGATGATGCAGGGAAAAAGTACCCAGGATGAGACTCGAACTCACACGAGCGAACGCCCACTACCCCCTCAAAGTAGCGTGTCTACCAATTCCACCACCTGGGTTCGTATTCTCTTGAAAGGGAAGAGCCGGATACCTGAAGTCTTCCCAAAAATAATAGCGACCGCTGTCGCTAATTTAGAGCGAAAAACGGGACTCGAACCCGCGACCCTAACCTTGGCAAGGTTATGCTCTACCAACTGAGCTATTTTCGCGATTGCGCAGCAAAAGTACTATCTTTTTTGTATTCGGCAAATACTTCAGAAAAAATTTTTGATTTTTTCTTTCAAACACGGGGGACAATTTATGCTTTCAATCCATTCTGTGCTTGTAATCGGAATAAGTATACTCACGCCAAATTTCAAGTTTTTTGTCCATTCGTAAGAAACAAATGGCAGGATGAGCGACTCCGTTGAAAGTGTGGGTTTTAACCACCGTATAATGTATCATGTCTTCGAAAATCAGGCTGTCACCGGTTTTGAGAGGCCGGGGAAAGGTCCAGAAACCCAAACTGTCTCCGGCCAGGCAACTGTTGCCACCCAGGTGATATTTGTAGGGATAAAGATCCTGATCCGGCATACTTGCCCCCCTTATCAGCGGCTTATAGGGCATTTCGAGGCAATCGGGCATATGGCAGGCAAAGGAAACGTTCAACATAGCCGTATCAATTCCTTGATTACTAACCATATCCATTACCTGTGCATATAAAAAACCCGTTTGCCATACAAAGGCACTGCCCGGTTCCAAAATGAGATGCAAATGCGGGTATCTGGACTTAAAACTCCTGAGTACATCGATCAAATGGGCAGTATTGTAGTCTTTGCGGGTAATCAGATGTCCGCCGCCCATATTCAGCCAGCGAATTTGTCCGAATAAATGACCAAACTTGTCTTCAACCGCCCGCAGTGTTCTTTCCAGAGCGTAAGAATCCGATTCACAAAGGCTGTGAAAATGCAGCCCTTCCACACCCGGAGGAAGTCCCTCTTTGAGCCTTGAGGCTGGTATACCGAGGCGGCCTCCGGGACGGGACGGATTGTACAAATCGGTTTCCACTTCGGAATATTCAGGATTGATTCGTAGGCCACAGGAAATGGAGTGATTGTTGCTGGCTTTAACCTGAGGATAATACAACTCAAACTGCGATAGAGAGTTGAAAGTGATTTGTTTACTGTATTGCAACACTTTGGGAAGATCTTGTGGGGTAACAGCCGGCAAATAACTGTGAGTCAGCTTCCCCATTTCTTCGAAAGCCAGGCGGGCTTCGCTCAACGAGCTCGATGTTGTACCAGAAAAACCGTATTCTTTGAACAAAGGAAAGGCTTTCCACATAGCAAAAGCCTTGAATGCCAATAATATTTCCACATCGGCTTGGTCACGGACGTCCGCGATTTTTTCGAGGTTCTTTCTTAGCAGAGCTTCTTCGAGCACGTAAGCGGGGCAGGGGCATTGACTCAGATCCATCTTGGTTTAATTTATAGCTTTCATACTGGCAAATTTAAGCAAAAGCAGTTTGTAACCAGCCTGCTTAAATTCAACTCCTATTTTGCAGTTGTCTCCCTGGCCTTCAATTTTTTGAATCAGGCCTTCACCGAAACGTTCGTGTAACACTTTTTGTCCCATCCTGAATTCTCCTTTTGAGGTCTTGACGCCCGTACTGACTGCTTCAGCAGTAAAACCTTCCTTACTGCCGGCAACAGCTCCGGCAGGTTTGGCCGACAGTTTGCTCCACTTACCCTGACGTCTGTCGATTTTTTCGACTGGCGTTTTCGTGTACTGCTCTGCGGGCCGTTGGAAGGTTTTTGCCTCAGGATTGTAAAATGAAGCCGATCTGCGATCGCTTCCTAAGGCAGAGGAGGAGGCATTTTCCTGTTCTGCAAAGGGGCGGATGGGCAAATCAAGCAAGTGCTTGTCCAGATCGTTCAAAAAACGGCTGGGCCTGGAATATTCTGTCTGTCCGTTGCGAAAACGGCTTTTGGCATAACTCAGCACGCAATGATCACCGGCTCTGGTAATGGCCACGTAAAGCAGACGGCGCTCTTCTTCGAGCTCACGCTCAGATTCCAGATCATGAATGGAGGGAAAGACACCATCTTCCAGCCCGCTTACAAATACATTTTTAAATTCCAGGCCTTTGGCGGCATGTACGGTCATTAAATTTACTTTGTCACCCTCATCAACTTCGTCCTGATCGGTCAAAAGAGAAATTTCTGCCAGGTAGTCGGGGAGCAGCATCTGTTCATTTCCTTCTTCCAGACGGCTTTGGCATAAATCGTGCATACCCGAAAGCAGTGATTCCAAATGTTCCTGCCGGCTGACTCCTTCTTCGGAACTGTCTTGCATAAGTGCTTTGTTGATGCCGCTGTCTTCAACCATCTTTTTGGTAAACTCATACACATTCAGTGTCGAAGCCAGAGGCTTCAGGCTCTCGATAAGCGTACTGAACTGCTTCAATCGGTTTTCGGTACCGCTATGCACAGGCAAGTTATACGACAGCGGCCTGGAGCAGATTTCCCAAAAAGTGGTCTGGTGTAGGGAGGCCGCCTGCTGTATTTTGTCCAGCGTAGTTTTGCCTATACCCCTGGGGGGAAAATTGACTACGCGTTTAAAAGCTTCCTCGTCGGCAGGATTAATAACCAACCTCAGGTAAGCAATAATATCCTTGATCTCCTTGCGTTGGTAAAAAGACATGCCACCGTAGATGCGATAGGGAATACCACGCTTCCGCAGAGCATCTTCCAGTATCCGTGATTGGGCATTGGTACGATAAAGTACGGCAAATTCACTCCAGGGATCGTACAAACTCATGTGCATCTCATTGATTTTATTGGCGATCATATAGGCTTCTTCCATGTCCGAAAAAGCACTCAGAACCGGTATTTTGTTCCCGGTTTCCCGTTTGGAAAAAACTGATTTTGGAATTTGCAACTTATTTTTGGCAATCAGGCTGTTGGCTAAATTGACAATATTCTGGGTGGAACGGTAATTCTGTTCCAGTTTAAACAGCAGGCATTCGGGATAGGCCTTTTTAAAATTCAGAATATTGTCGATGTTGGCTCCCCTGAACGAATAAATACTCTGTGAATCGTCGCCCACCACGCAAACTTTGTGGTGTCGCTCAGCTAAACGACTGACTATAAGGTGTTGTGAAAAATTGGTGTCCTGGTACTCATCAACCAGAATAAACTGAAAACGAGATTGATAGGCTATGAGTATTTCGGGATGATCGCGAAATAAGACATTGGTGTTGAATAGCAGATCGTCAAAATCCATGGCCGAGGCCAGTTGGCAACGTTGTACGTAGCGCTGGTAAATTTCGGCTATCCGGGGCATTTTGGTAAATAAATCCCTTTCCTGCATGGCCGGATTATTCGCATAGGCAGTGGCCGAAATTAAATCGTTCTTGGCCGATGAAATACGGGCATGCACGGCTCCTTCGCGATAGATCTTTTCGTCCAGGCCTAAATCACGGATAATGCTTTTGATCATGTTCTTGCTATCGGTAGCATCGTAAATGCTAAAAGACGAAGGATAACCCAGGGCTGAAGCTTCGGCTCGCAAAATCCGCAAAAAAACAGAGTGAAAAGTACCCATCCACAACAAAGAAGCCGCTGCCGGATCGACCAGGCCGGCAATACGCTCTTTCATTTCTCTGGCTGCTTTGTTGGTAAATGTGAGCGCCATGATATTCCAGGGAGCCAGGCCTTGTTTAAGCAAAACAGCCACCTTGCGAGTCAACACCCGGGTTTTGCCCGAACCGGCTCCTGCTATAACCAGCGAAGGCCCGTCGTTATACAGCACAGCTTGCTTCTGGCTGTCGTTGAGTTTATCTAAAATTTTCTCCACAAAATTCAGCAATAAGAATGGACAAAGTTAGCAGAAATTGCCCTATGCGACAAAAAAATCCCGGCATAAGTCTTCTAATTTATCCAGGGCCGAAATCAGTCTTGAACGCAAGTCTGACGGCTGCCTTTGCAAGAGCCTCCAAAGTCGGAATTCCAGGCTGAATGTCGGGATGATGCGTTCCCCTCCACAGGCCACAAGCAAAAGTGCAAGGAAAAAGACCGGCACTATTAACAGAGACCATTTAAACAAAAGCACCGCCAGAAAACTCAGTACCAAGTACCAAAGCGGCAACATCAGGGCGGAGAGAGCAAAACGGTAACTACTGTGCATTTGACAGTCTTTGTCAAGCTTTATTATTGCCTGTATGATTTTTCGAACCGGCCAGTTAATAAGGTAAGCCGGTGTAAGGGCCAGTGCAGCGACAAGGTATTTTACTGTTTGCCCACTCAGTTTTTTTCTTAAGTCATCCGATAAAGAGTATTTCTCTTCCTGAGTACCGGGAAGAGCCTGGTAAATATCGTGAAATTCTTTAAGTATGGCTGTTCGTTTTTGTTCTTCCGGATTTTCGAAAAATTCTTCGAGCCTGCCGCTCAATCGAAGACGAGCTTTAAAACGGTTTATAGCCGAGTTTTTCAAGGCTCCGGCCTGAATATATGCCGGGCTTAACAAGCGGGACAAGCCATATATCTCTTCGTAATTCTCTGTATTTTGAATGTCAGTTATCAGGTTTTTGATCTTGTCGGCCAAATGGTCTCGTAAAGTATTTATGCCAAGGACCGGATCCAGTTCGTAAAAGCCCATATAATCGGACACTAAAATAGTTTTGCCGAAATGGACCACCAGATCGGAACCGGCATGTTCGTATCCGGAATAGTCAATTCCAACGGGGACAATTTGTACATCTCTGCTTTTACCAATAGCCCGTTGGGCCTCGAAAGCAATCCGGAATAAACCTTTCACCAAAGGCCTGAGGCGGCGGTGTCCGTCCTGGCTGCCTTCGGGCATCAGGCAGATGCTCCCGTTGTTAATAAGCACAAAACACGCTTCTTTGAATTGCTGCTCGTTTTTGCTCAATTTGGAATAACCGTCTTTCATCCTGTAAACAGGCATTATTTTGATGAGACGTAACAGATTGCTGATAATTCTTTTTTTAAACATATCGGCCCTGGCCATAAAAACGACGGGCTTTTTTTGCCAAAGCAGCACCGCAAGTGCGTCCATCAAGGCATTCTGATGATTGGGGGCAAATAACACAGGTCCATTTTGGGGGATGTTCTCCCAACCGGTATAGTGAATGCTTCTATAAAAACAACGAAAGCAAATGCGGGTATATAAACGCAAAAAACTATAGAACAAAGAACTGCGTTCAATCGCTTTTTTTGAACTGAAAAGAAACACTACAAAAAACTATTTATTAAGGTATTTGCTTAATCTAAGGGTTTTTTTGACCAGAAATAGGAAAGGCCCAGGCCAGATACAATATGCCAGATTCCCCACCAGGCGGTAATGAACAACATACCGCCTATGGCCATTTCGGGAGGAAATATTTTAGGATTAAACAACAAGGCCAATCCCAGGCCCGAATTCTGAATACCTGTTTCAATGGTTATTGCTCTGCGCTCTTTGCGATTCACCCGTAGTAAGGAAGAAAACGAAAAACCTGTCAATAAGGCTAGTCCATTGTGTATAAGGACAATAATAAATATCCATTGAATATGTTTAAGGAACAAATCGAAATTATTGGAGAAAGCCATAATGACTATTAACAAAAACAGCCCCATGGATACTTTACGAAAAGTCGGAGATATTTTTTGTGAGAATTTCGGAAAGAAATGGGTACACAACAAACCCAAAGTCAAAGGAATTCCAAGGAGAATAAAAATAGTGTAGAACATTTGGCCCAATGGGATGATTATGGGTTGCAGCAAATTGCCGGAAGCTTTGGCCATATAATCAACGTATAATCCACCGTATATTTTAAAGATCAAAGGTGTAGTGAAAATAGCGAGGGCTGTATTAAAGGCAGTCATAGTGACCGACAACTCCGTTTTGCCTTTGGCCAGATTGGTCATGAAATTGGAAATATTGCCTCCAGGACAAGCCGAAACCAAAATCATCCCCATACTGACAGTAGGGGTAAGCCATTTGTGAAAAAGAACAATGAGTAAAAAAGTGAAGGCAGGTAACATGATAAGCTGGGAAACAAGCCCCGTTATCAGTGCTTTGGGTTTTACTAATACTTCTTTGAAAACGCCCAGACGAATATCCAGGGCAACTCCAAACATAATCAAAGCTAAAATGCTGTTTACAAGGTGAGTTCCTGCAGCAGAAAAGTTTATGGTCACCTGATCAAGGGCCGACAAAGATTCAAGCATACTCTTTAGTTTAAAATTCCTCTTTCGATACAGGCTGCTAATTTAAGTATTTATTGTAAATCTCAAACAAATCTTTTTAGTATTTTTGCAGCTTCAATAAATAGTAGAAAAAATACAATGGCAAAGGAATTGAAAGAGTTGTGCTCTCGCAGCGAGAATTATTCGCAATGGTATACAGATTTGGTCAACAAAGCCGATTTGGCAGAAAATTCTGCCGTCAGAGGTTGTATGGTCATAAAACCATATGGATACTCCATCTGGGAAAAAATGCAGGCTCAACTGGACAAAATGTTCAAAGAGACAGGACATGAGAATGCTTACTTTCCTTTGTTTATTCCAAAATCTTTTTTGAGCCGGGAAGCTGAACATGTCGAAGGTTTTGCCAAAGAATGCGCCGTCGTTACGCATTACAGATTAAAAAAATCTTCTGACGGAGATCAACTGATTGTTGATCCCGAAGCCAAACTCGAAGAAGAACTGATAGTAAGGCCTACCTCAGAAACCATTATCTGGAACACCTATAAAGACTGGATACAATCCTACAGGGATTTACCTATTTTATGCAATCAATGGGCCAATGTGGTGCGTTGGGAGATGCGTACCAGGCTGTTTTTGCGCACTACCGAATTTTTATGGCAGGAAGGGCATACCGCTCACGCCACCAAACAGGAAGCCGAAGAAGAAGCTATAAAAATTTTGAACCTATACGCTGATTTTGCCGAGAAATACATGGCCATGCCGGTGCTAAAAGGAGTAAAAACGGCAAATGAACGTTTTGCGGGCGCTCTGGAAACCTATACCATCGAAGCACTGATGCAAGATGGCAAGGCTTTACAATCGGGCACCTCGCACTTTTTGGGACAAAACTTCGCCAAAGCTTTTGATGTTACTTTCCTGAATAAAGATAACCAACTCGACTACGTATGGGCTACTTCCTGGGGCGTTTCAACCCGTTTGATGGGGGCCCTGATTATGTGTCATTCCGACGATAACGGGCTGGTTTTGCCACCCACACTGGCTCCCTTCCAGGTTGTAATCGTTCCCATTTACAAGAATGCCGAACAGCTTAAAGAAATAGATGAGAAAGTATCCTATATAATGCTGAAATTAAAAGATTTAGGCATTAGCGTCCGTTACGATAACAACGACAATAAAAAACCCGGCTGGAAGTTTTCTGAATACGAGCTCAAAGGGGTTCCCGTGCGCCTGGCCCTGGGAGCAAGAGATTTACAGAACAATACCGTAGAAGTAGCCCGCCGTGATACCTTGAGCAAGGAAACCCGCTCTATGGAAGGCATTGAACTTTATATAAAAAAATTACTTGACGATATCCAGCAGAACATATACCAAAAAGCCTTGGACTACCGCAGCAAAAATACCTTTGAAGTGAATTCCTACGATGAATTCAAGGAAAAAATCGAAGAAGGAGGCTTTTTATCCTGTCACTGGGACGGCAGCCCGGAAACCGAGGAAAGGGTTAAGAACGAAACCAAGGCAACCATACGCTGCATTCCTCTGGACGGGGATCAGACCCCCGGTACCTGCATTTTTAGCGGTAAACCCTCGGCCCGCAGGGTGATTTTTGCCCGGGCTTATTAATTACTTTTTCTTCAAATCGGATTCGTTCAGGCTTTTGATGATTTGGGCAGCAATACGTTCTGCGAAAAGCTGCCTTAATTCCAGGAGATTATTAAAGCTTTCCCTGTATCTCAGACCCACGCCCTGAGTGGTCATGGCCGATTTAAAGTATCGACTGTCGTTGGAACGGTTGAACATTTTTAGCCTCCAGCGTCCGGATTGGGAGAATTTATACTCCAGGTCAAAATCACCGATGAATTGGGTATTATTATTGACCAGGTCTTCGCGGGATCCAATGTTGCCATTGATGATTAACCTATTGTCCATTAGTTGACTGCTCATGGCCAACTGCCATTCTCCCAGGCCTTGTGCCACCAAATCGTCGTAACGGTAATTAAAGTCAAAAGTCAGGAAGGAAGAACCCAGCGCCTGATATATCATATTGTTCAACTGGCTTGACAGAGAAGAAAGCGTAGCTCCAACCACTGCATTTACGTTATTACCGGTCTGGGCCAGCGTGTTCTCGGCGGCTGCAAAACGGTTCAGAAGCATCAGATATACAATTTGCCGGTTGAGCATTTCATCGGTGTTGATTACATTCATTACCCGACGCTTCAATTCCTCGTCGGCCGAAGGAAAGTCCAGTCCCAGTTCGATGTTGGGATGTTGCAATTCTCCCGTTAACAACAAAGTGCAATTGACCGGTATACTGCTGCGATTCAAATTTAAAGCAGCAATTTCTGTTTCATCCAGCAAATCACTTAGTGATACATTTACAACCGAATAAATCGCGTTAATATTCATATCGGCTTCCAGTGGGTCGCCGGAAAAATTAATGGTGCTTCCCTGTAGAATACTAAAATCCCTACGTAAAAGGTCTTGAATAATAAACTCATATCTGCCCGATTCCAGGGTGTAACGCCCGTAAAGCTCCATGTCGCCCATATTATCGTACACCAGGCGGATGCTTCCGGCTCCACGGCCTCTGATTTCGTCTCCGGTAGCAGGATCGGTAACCAATACAATTTCTGCCGAAGGAGTAGCCTCAATCTGCAGGTTTATATTAAGCCTGTATAAAGGAGGTTCGGCAGTCTGCCTAGCTATAGGGATCAACAGCCTTTGCTCTTCCCCGGGACTGTTTTTTTGTGGTTCCTTGTCGCGATTGACGAATTCTATAAAACTGTAGTCGCTCACCTCCGATTCTTCAAGCAGGGTAATGGCAAAACTGCTGCGTTCGTCGGTGCGCATATTGATATCCATCTGAATGTCTTCCAGAGGGCCGTTCAAAACAGCTGTCCCGGTGGCATATACTTTGCCGTAGAATTGTTCGGCATAGGAAGGTTCAATGTCAAAAACTTTAAGTTTCTCGGTTTGAATATTCAGATCCAAAGCAATATCTTTGAAATAATTATGTCTTACAGCCCCATTTATTATAGCTAAATTCCCCTCATTGTCTCTGGCGTTGATATTATTGAAAAAGAGGCCCTCAGGAGTCAGGTGTATGGAGTCGTTAAAATAATAGTTGCAATGGAGCAAATCCACTCCGATTACTCCCTCTTCCACATAACAGTCGCTTCTTACACCAACCCTGCCGTCGCTCAATGTTCCGGCTATTTCAACATATCCGCTGCCGTAACCATCAAGATTCTCAATAACATCTTCAATAAAGCTGCCCACAAAGGAGAGTCTTGCTTTTTGCGCGTCTATCCACAAATAAATAGAATCGGCGGCAGGGAATATGCCTCCTTTTGCTTTGGCCACCTGTAATCCTCTGTCCAATAAGATACCGTTCATTTCTATACCGGAAATCTCTTCATTCCAGCTTGAATTAAAGTTTAAATCTCCCAGGACCGCTTTGTTGAGAGAAAAATTTTCGGCACTCAAAGAGGCGTTTAATTTGGGCTCTTCGAATAAATTGATTATTTGTGCAGCACCGCTGATGCTTCCTCCCAGACGCAGAGATTCTTCGGTCTGAGGCAGCAATTCGAATACATAATCCAGATTGACCTTATTCAAATCAACCCAAAACTCCTCCTCGTTGTCAGCAGCTAAAGTTCCATCGAGTTTGATGTACTGATTGTTGTGATGTACCAGAAAATCATTTACCATCAATTTTTCTCCATCCCATTGTAAATCTGATGATTCCATTTTCCACAAGGAGTCTCTCAACACAAGTTCCGAAGGATTAAAAGTGGAATATATGTTCAAAGGCGATGTAGGATTCTTCCGTTCAAATCGCAAATCATTGCTCAAATAAACTTTATATACTGCTCCGGTATCTCTGTGCCAATAGGTTTCCCAATGCAACTCATTATTCAGGGCTCTGGCTGTAAAATCCACATTTATACTACTGGTATCTTCAGGTTCAAGTATTCCCGAAAAACGCCATTGCAAGGAATCTGAGGGATTATCAAGTGTAGTTTTAAGGGAACGGATGCGCCATCCGTTAAGCTCAATAGCTTCAGAATTCAGATTGAGTGCAAACAAGCCTGACTCATCTCTGAAATAACCATCGAAAGCAAGGCCTGAGGGCAGACTCAAAGGCAAATTCAGTGCCCGTGACAAGGTCCTGGTATCGTTAAGCTTAAAGCGAAAGTCGTAGTTATTTAAGCAGTGCAGATCCCCCCTGATGCCTGGAAAGAGGGTGGGGAAGTAGTGTAAGAATGCCTTGTTTCGGGCATCTTCCAACAAGCTTGTCATATCAATGTGTCCATACATCGAGCCTTCGAGCAGGTCAGATCTCAGTAATACATAGCGTTCTCCTTTATTTTCACCACTCAATGCATAGAAATTGTTCAGTTCAAACAATTCACCGTTGTTTTCAAATCGCAGAGAATCTATGTTTAGATGCCCCCTCAGCAGTTGCGAAGAATTGCCTTTTAAATCGGCCTGCATGTTAAAAGAAAGTTCAGAACCATTTTCTGTTCCGGCCGGCATCCAGTTCAAGCTTTGTAAATCAATACGATTGGCATTCAGGCTGCAATTGATGGCAGCTTCGTCACCCAGATTATTCAGTGATATTGCTAAATCCAGCACACAATTTTTATCTCCGGAGTTCAGATTCAAACTGTAAAAACCATGGCCGTTGTAATAGGCATCCAGTAAAATAGAATGATAAGTGTAATTGTTTATTTGCAGGGTTTTGAATGTTGCGTTTAAGTCGGCAATAGGAGGATCAATTCCTGCTTTTTTCCCGTTTATGTTTATTTCGAAAGCTGTTTTTCCCAAGGCAATGCGACTGTCAAATAAATTATTCAAAGCATAGGAATCAGAATTCAGGTGCAGATTGAAATCATAAATAGCGTCCGAAGCAGAAAACTCCACCTGAGCCAGTATCGACAAATTTCCGGGATCGGCCAACAGATCGCCGTTTAAATTCAAGCTCTCAGGTTCCAGAGCAATCACGCCGCAGAAATCCAATGCCCCCAGCTTGTAAACTACGGGGGGTATTACGCTGTCTTCGATCGAAAAGACACGTTGGATCAGGCGGACAGCTTCCGGTTGCAGATGCAAAAAGTCCACAGTAGACAGCAACTTGAATTGTTCTTCATCACTGATTTCGTTTATATTCAGGTTGCCATTGAAATACACCACGCTATCCATTTGAAAACGCAGTTCGTTCAACTCCAGGTAATTTTCTCCCCCAACCACGGTAAATGCAAGGTCGGCACTGCTGTTCTCCAGTTGCAGATCGGGAGGCAATAAAGCAGCTATATCAGAAAAATTCAGACTCAGGTTAACATCTACAGGATCCGTTAAAACAAACGATTCCGGCTGCCCTTCAGAATTAGTATCGTAGGCAAGCTCCAGGCTGTCTATTTCCATACTTGATTTAGGTAAAACCAAGCTGAAGTTATCCATTTTGAGGCTGTTGTCGTCAAACAGTGCATTTAATATCAGGTCGTTGATTACAAATCCGCCGTCTTCCTCCATGGAAAAAGAGTTCATTGTAAGCTTTGGGGCAGTTTCCCCCGGAATTTCTACCGAGAGTTTTGTATTCAGTTTCCTAACTGCTATATGATTGACATCAAAGCCCTTTTTATCTGTCCGAATGGGCTCCAAAGACAGTTCTGCTGCAGTAATGACATCGTAGCTGAAGGAACAGTCTTTCAGTAACAGAGAAGATATACTGACGGAATTGAAGATTTGACGCTCAGTTTTGAAAAGCGGGCCCAGGTAAGCGATGTTCAGAGGACTATCATGGTCTATTCTGTAAAGTTGAAAATCTGCCTCAATAAGCCTGATATCGGTAATATTCAGTTGCTTGTTAAACAAAAGAGGCAGAGTTTGTAGGCTGATATCCAGGCGTTCGGCCCGAAAAAAGTCCTGGCCCAGGCTGTCTGCAAACCTTAGCCCCTCAAACTGAATCAGTATGTTCTTATCGATACGAAAATGAAAAGAGTCAAAGCCCGGCTCCAGGTTATATTCAAGGGCCAGCACCCGGGCATAATGTTGCAACAGCTTGTGCTGAAACTTATTGTTGTTAAGCAAAAGCAGCGGCATAAGAATGATTGCCAACAAAGAGAATAGCCAATAAAAACCTTTCTTTTTCAAGCGATATATTGTATTTTTGCAGTCCCAAAATCCAAGAGCTACAAGTCGACAAAAATAAGAAAATCTATGAAATCTGCATACATCCTGGGGATAGAATCTTCCTGCGACGATACTTCTGCTGCTGTTTTAAAAGATCGTAGCCTCTTGTCGAACGTAATTGCAAGTCAAAAAATTCATGAAGCCTACGGCGGAGTAGTACCGGAACTGGCCTCCCGTGCCCACGAACAAAACATTGTCCCCGTTGTGGATCAGGCCCTTAAACAGGCAGGAATTGACAAAAAAGACCTCAGTGCCATAGCCTTTACCCTGGGCCCCGGCCTGATGGGTTCTTTGCTGGTTGGTACCTCCTTTGCCAAGGGGCTTGCCCTTTCACTTAATTTGCCGCTGATTCAGGTTAATCATTTACAAGGACATATTTTGGCTCATTTCATCCGTATGGAAGGTAAAGAAAAGCCCGAACCAAAATTTCCTTTTATCTGTTTGCTGGTTTCGGGCGGCAATTCTCAATTGGTGCTGGTACATTCTGTCAAAGAGATGCAAATCATCGGACAAACCATAGACGATGCCGCCGGGGAAGCCTTTGACAAATGCGGCAAGATGCTGGGCCTGGATTATCCGGCCGGGCCTCAGATAGATCGACTGGCAGCCATCGGTAATCCTGTTGCCTTTCGTTTCAGCAAACCGCAAATCCCGGGGTTGGACTACAGTTTCAGCGGCCTTAAAACCTCTTTTTTATATCGTTTACGCGATGAAATGGCCTTAAACGGAGCTTTTGTCCTGGAACACCAGGCCGATTTATGTGCCTCCCTGCAGGCCACTATTGTGGATATTTTGATGGACAAACTCATCAGAGCCGGCAAAGAATATAATATCAAAGAAATAGCTTTGTCCGGAGGCGTATCGGCTAATTCAGGCTTACGCAGGGCAGTAGAAGAAACAGCATTAATAAAAGGCTGGACCATCCACCTTCCGCCTTTGTCTTTTACTACCGACAATGCCGCCATGATTGCCGTGGGAGGCTATTACAAATTCCTTGAACAGGATTTTTGCGGAATAGACGCAGCGCCCTATTCCAGAGTCAGCATTTAAATAAATCATAATGGACAGCAGTATCACCCCTGAATACAAAAACGTTGAAATCATCACTATAGGTGACGAAATCATCAACGGACAAATAGTAGACAGCAATTCAGCCTGGATAGCCTCCTTTTTGAATCGCTCAGGCTTTGAAGTGAATAAAATAAGCTCGGTTCCCGACAATGCACAGGCTATTTTTCAAGCGGTGGATTCAGCCTTGGGCACTTCCCCGATTGTCTTACTGACAGGAGGCTTAGGCCCGACCAAAGACGATATTACCAAGCATTGCCTTTGCACATATTTCAAGACTAAACTGGTTTTCAACCAGGCTGTTTACGATAATATGACCGAGCTGTTAAATAAACGGGGCTTATGGACAATTAACAATCTCAACCGTTCACAAGCCGAGGTCCCCGAAACATGCACAGTCATCATCAACCGCAAAGGCACAGCTCCCGTCAGCTGGTTTGAACAAGAGGGAAAAATTTTGGTTTCCATGCCGGGAGTTCCTATGGAAATGATGTGGTGCATGGAAAAGGAAGTTATGCCTCGCCTGCTGAGCAAAGTACAATCGCATCCCATCCTTCAACACTATCTTTGGGTTAAAGGCTACCCCGAGGCTGTCCTGGCTGAGTTCATTTCCGATTGGGAAGATGCCCTGCCTCCGGAGCTTAAGCTGGCCTATCTTCCCCAGCGTTCGGTAATGCTGTTGCGCCTTACAGCAAAAAATAATGACGAAGCAACATTGATCGATCTTATGGAAACCCGGCTTGCCGGCTTAAGAAGTCGGCTGGGAAAAGCCATATTTGCCGAGGGTGTTAAAAGCCTGGAAGAAGCTCTGGGGCAAGTGTTAGTCCAAAAAGGACTTAAACTGGCTCTGGCCGAAAGCTGTACCGGAGGGGCGGTCGGAGCCAGGCTTACCAGGGCTCCCGGGAGTTCGGCTTATTTTTTGGGCGGTATCATCAGTTACGCCAACGAAATTAAACAACACTGCCTTGGAGTGTCAGAAGCCCTGTTGCAAACCAAAGGCGCGGTAAGTAAAGAGGTTGTCGAAGCCATGGCCGCAGGGGTCAGGGTTAAATTAAAAAGCGATATCGGCATTGCCCTGAGCGGAATAGCCGGACCCACAGGAGGCAGTGCTGAAAAACCGGTCGGCACGGTCTTTATTGCCCTGGCCGACAAAGATCGGTGTTTGAGCAGAAAGTTTGAATTTCAATCAGATAGGTTAGGCAACATTGAACAGTCGGTGCATCAGGCCTTGATCTTATTATTGGATTATTTGTGCCTGTAAATCTGTCACTTAAACTTGAAATATTTTTTTTATAAAATTTATTCCCTCATTAGTTGGATATTTGTCAAAAAAAGATGATCTTTGCAGCCGCAAAAAACTATTCTCTTGTTCTTCGCTTACAAGAGTATGTATAAGCAGCTAAACACAAAAAACAACCAATAATATACAGCAATGTCAAAAGTTTGTCAGATTACAGGAAAAAAAGCAATGATTGGCAATAACGTCTCTCACTCTAAGAGACGCACAAAACGCAAATTCAACGTAAATTTGTTTGAAAAGAAGTTCTATTGGGTAGAACAAGACTGTTGGATTGCACTGACCATTTCTGCTGCAGGATTGCGCATCATCAATCGTAAAGGTTTGAATCAGGCTATCAAAAAAGCCGGAGAAGATGGTTTTCTGCGTTTGGAAGAAGTAAAAATTCTTAATTAGGAGGAATACTCATGGCAAAAAAAGCAAAAGGGAACAGAATTCAGGTTATCCTGGAGTGCACGGAACATAAGGCAAGCGGTATGCCCGGAACCTCCCGTTACATTACAACCAAAAACCGCAAAAATACGACTGCCAGGATGGAATTGAAAAAATACAATCCTATTCTCAAAAAAGTCACTGTACATAAAGAAATTAAATAAATAGACTCATGGCAAAGAAAACAGTAGCTACCCTGCGTAATGTCGGTAGCCGTAATACGGTGAAAGTTATTAAGATGGTGAAAGCGCCCGAAACAGGAGCCTATTCTTTCCAGGAAGAAATGGTACCCGTAGACAAAGTCAACGAATACCTGAAAAAATAAATCGGGCTGTTTATTTCGGACTATAAAGGTTGTTTTTTCACGAAAACAGCCTTTTTGCGCGTATATAAGAAAGGAATGTAATGGGTATTTTCAGTATTTTTTCCAAAGATAAAAAGGAAAAGCTCGATCGGGGTTTATCTAAAACCAAGGAAAGCTTTTTCACGAAAATAAATCGTGCCATCGCGGGTAAATCCAAAGTGGACGACCAGGTACTGGATGAACTTGAAGAAATTCTGATTGGATCGGATGTCGGGGTAGATACCACTCTCCGGATCATCGAACGAATAGAAAAGCGCATCGAAAGAGACAAATACCTGAATACCGATGAATTATACTCCATCTTACGCGAAGAGACCGTTGAATTGCTTATAGAAAACGATCAGGAAGCTTCCAACGATTTTATTATACCCGAAAACACCAAACCTTATGTAATTATGGTGGTAGGCGTCAACGGTGTGGGAAAAACCACTACTATCGGTAAACTGGCTCATCAGTACACACAGCGTGGCAAAAAAGTGTTCATTGGAGCGGCCGACACATTCAGGGCGGCAGCTATTGAGCAATTATGCGTATGGGGCGAAAGGGCAGGGGCAAGTGTTGTCAAACAAGTAATGGGTTCAGATCCGGCATCGGTAGTATTCGACACCCTCAGTTCGGCACTCAGCAATCGGGCCGATGTGGTTCTTATCGATACTGCCGGCAGGTTGCACAACAAAATCAACCTGATGAATGAACTGACGAAAATCAAAAAAGTAATGTCAAAGCTGATTCCTGAAGCTCCACATGAGATTTTACTGGTTTTGGATGCGTCCACCGGACAAAATGCTTTTGAACAAGCCAAACAATTCAGCCTGGCCACCGAAGTCAATGCCCTGGCCATTACCAAACTCGACGGCACAGCCAAGGGTGGTGTAGTGCTGGGTATATCCGATCAATTCAGAATTCCTGTTAAATACATCGGATTAGGCGAAGGCATCGATCATCTCCAGATATTCAACCGAAAAGAATTTGTAAACGCTTTGTTTGGCAGCCAGTTCTGATGAATAAAAAGACTCCTAAAGTTGCCAGTATTATCTCTCTGGGCTGTTCCAAAAACCTGGTAGATTCAGAGCAATTACTTTATCAGCTTCAAAGAGCCGGTTATCGCATTAAACACAATTCCGACGATGCCGAAGGGGGAGTGGTCATAATTAATACCTGTGGTTTCATTCAGGATGCCAAAGAAGAATCCATCGATGTTATTTTGCAATACGCGGCTGCCCGTAAGCGGGGCGAAATCAGGAAACTTATTGTAATGGGATGTTTATCAGAACGTTACATGAACGACCTGGAAGCAGAAATTCCCGAAGTGGACGCCTATTTCGGTAAATTCAACTGGCAAAACATACTAAGCGAACTTGGAGAAGAATACCATGAAGCAAACAAAAATAGTCGCATCCTCACGACACCCTCTCATTACGCCTACATTAAAATATCGGAAGGATGTAACCGCAACTGTTCTTTTTGCGCCATACCTCTTATTACCGGCAGGCACCGCTCCAGAAAGATCGAAGATATTGCTCAGGAAATCACCGACTTAACAAATAATGGAGTCAAGGAATTTCAACTGATTGCCCAAGACTTGTCCTATTACGGCAAAGACCTGTATAAAGATTACCAATTGGCCAAATTGGTCGAAACTATTGCCGACATTCCGGGAGTAGAATGGTTGCGTCTGCATTATACCTATCCGCAGCATTTTCCTTACGATATCCTGCCGCTTATCCGCGAACGTGATAATGTGTGTAAATACCTGGATATGGCTCTGCAACATTGCAGCGACGGAATGCTGCAAAAAATGCGCCGCCGTATTGATTATGACTCTACGCTGAAACTAATTGAACGCATTCGCCGTGAGGTACCGGGCATACATTTAAGAACTACCCTGATGGTAGGGCATCCGGGAGAAACCGAAGCAGATTTTCAGGCTCTCAAACAGTTTGTACGAGAACTGAGATTTGAGCGCATGGGCGCATTTGCCTATTCCGACGAAGAAGGCACTTACGCTCACAGGCATTATACCGACGATGTTCCACAGGAAATCAAACAAGCCCGGCTGGATGAGCTGATGAACATACAGCAGGAAATTGCCGCTTCCTTGAACCGGGAAAAAATCGGACAAGTTCACAAGGTCATAATTGACAGGGAAGATCCGGACTTTTACATAGCCAGAACCCAATTCGATTCTCCCGAAGTCGATCCGGAAGTATTTATTGATAAAACACAGACACTTAGAATCGGTGAGTATTACCGTGCCGAAATTTACGATGCCGGTATATACGATTTGTACGCTAAGATTGAATCCTAATTAACTCCTTTGAGCATGAACAGAAATTTTGCACTGATTTGTAGTATTTTACTTAGTTTACCTTGCACGGCTCAAAACTCAGCTCAAACTATTGCCGGGAGCGAAACTCAAAACACAACTCAAAACGCTGCCGGGAGCGAAATTTCAGCGAAGACCTGGGAACTGTACGGTTTTATACGCAGCGATTTTTTTGTACAAAACCGGAATACCCGTGCCGCCGTTCTGGATTTATTTCCACTTTATCCCATGCCCAAGTACCTGAACGGAATAGGAGAGGACCTCAACAACAGCCCTTCGGCAGGCCTTTCGAGCATTACCACCCGTATGGGATTGAAATTCAACTCTGCCGGTATATTGGGTGCTCAAAAACATACGGGTATCATCGAAACCGACTTTGGAGGCAGCTCTGACTATGTTTTAGTGCGTATACGCAAGGCTTACAGTCAGTTGGATTGGGAAAACAGCCGTTTGATAGTGGGGCAGACCTGGCATCCGCTATTCGTAGAACAGTTGATGCCTAATGTGGTATCCTTGAATACCGGAGCTCCCTTTCAGGCTTTTAACCGCAGCCCACAAATACGCTATAATTATAAGAATCAAGACTTTAACCTGACGGCAGCTGCAATTTATCAACTGATGTATACTTCTTCGGGTCCTAAGGGAAAAAGCATTCAATATCAAAAAGACGCCGTCATTCCCAATGTGTTTTTGGGAGCTGAATACAACTGTGGCAAGCTTATTATGGGCATAGGAGGTGATTACAAAGCTTTACGTCCCGAAAAAACCTGGATTGACAATTCAAATATTGAACACATAAACACCAGATTATTAAACACATACTCAGGAACAGCCTATCTGATGTATACTTATAACAAACTGATGTTTATGAGCAAAACCCTGCTTGGACAAAATTTGAGTGATCACAGTATAATCGGGGGATATATTATTGATAATGACCATAAATACTTATCTTTAAACAGTTTGTCCAGCTTTACGCAAATACAATACGGCCAGCTTCATCAACTGGGCCTTTTCGGAGCTTATTCAGCCATACTGGGCAGTACTGCTTCGACAGATGAAAACACGTATAGTTTTTATGGTTTTGGCTCAGAGTTAATTCCCTCCAACAATCAATACCAGTATATTCGGGATATGTTTCGCGTAATGCTTACATACACCTACAATCCCAAAAACTGGCGCATGGGCCTCGAATTAGAATACAACGGAGCCAACTGGGGGAGCCTGAACAAAAACTCAAACAATCAATTTAGAATTTCTGCTGATGATTATACTTCAGCTTGCCGGCTACATGCAATTATAATGTATTTGTTTTGAATAAAGCCGGCTTGCCGGCCGGATGCATTTACAATGTATGCAGTTTTATATAATTAAAAAAGCTGTCCCTTTAGGAAACAGCTTTTTTTATCGATAGGGTTATAGCTTATTATTTCTATTCAACATAATATTAATTATGGGCTAAATACTAATCAGTTGATCGCCCTTGTTTCATAAGCGTATCCATTTCTTCGTATTTCTTTTCGTAGCCCTTGCCTAAATTATAATAAATACCTCTCAGGGCAATAATATAGTCCCTTTCCTCAGGATTAAATTTGTGCGCTTTTTCCATATAAGGCAAAGGTTTTTCAAATACCTCTTTCATTTTGGCTTTTTCGCGGCGATAAATCTTGTCGTCTCTAATGGCATTTACACGGTCAAGTTCTTCGACGGCTCTGTTATAATAGATACGGCCTACATTCCCCAAAGCAGGTTCAAAATCGGGATCCATCTCAATAGCTTTTAAAAAACAACGCTCGGCTTCCTCAAGATTCTTCTGACTTTCGTAAATCCGGCCTTTTACATCCCACAAAGTGGCATTCACAGAGTCTTCTTCGATGGCTTTGTCAATCCAGATCAGAGCTTCGGCCAAATCATTCTTATTTAAATAAACGTTAATAAGACTACGGGCATAAAAAGGATTTTGCGGGAACTTCTGAACACCCATCTTATACATTTCCAGCAAGTTAACTGAATCTTTTAATCGTCCGTATTCATATATCAGGAATTGATACATATCTTCCTGTGGTTTATAGACATCCAACAGCATGGTAAAATATTTGATGGCTGTTTTGGAATCTCCGTCCTGAGAAGCCGAAGCACCGCAATAATATTGAATCTCGTCAATCATGGTATCTTTCTGATAGCCCAACTTTTCTTCCTCAGTCCAAAATTTCAGATTTGGATAATCCAGATAATATTCGAACATCCTGATAGCGCTTTGGTAATCCTGCTTTTTAAAATAAAAAGAGCCGGAATTAATAAAACCATTTTGCATGGCTTTTACCATTTCTGTAATGGACTTACGAAACTTAGGTTTCACTTTACCCTTGTCGTTGGGCATCTGATCCAAAGAATCGGCTATCACAAAAGAATCGTAACAATTTGCCAGTGACTTTGCCATCAATTCTCCATCCGCTTTGGCTCCGTTCCACTCTTTCTTTTGTTCCTGGTCGAACAATTTATAATAAATCTTACCGGCTGTAAACCAGGTATCAGCCATTGTTTTAGTGATTGAATCGCTCAATGCCGGCTCAATGGCGTCTCTGGCTTCGACAAAATTAGGTGTCTCTGCATTCAGTCTGGCTTTGGCCTTACGCACGTTTTTAATTTGTGCATAGCTGTTACATCCACACAATAAAAGGATGGCTGTAAGTAAAAAAGCAATCTTTTTCATTTGATTCATTTTTTTAATGTTGTTGATGTTTTATATACAAATATACATCTGAATTTTATTTTATCAATAGATGAGCATTAATTCTCATCTGTCGGCAGTTGATTTTGATTTGCTGAAAATTGTTCCTCATCCTGAATGAACTGCTCTTCGTCCGAATTACCCTGATTAACTATTTCCAGTTCTTCCTCTTTTTCTGAACTCACTTTGCAAACAGAGCCGATCTGATCGTTGTGCTTTTCCAGATTGATCAGCCGGACCCCCTGGGTGGCTCTGCCCATAATGCGGACATTAGCCAAAGGGAGTCTGATGACGATACCGGATTTGTTAATAATCATCAGGTCGTTTTCGTCGTTTACCGACTTAATGGCCACTAATTTACCGGTTTTTTCGGTTATATTCAAAGTTTTAACACCCTTCCCTCCCCTGTTGGTAATACGATAATCATCCACTTCGGAACGTTTGCCGTAGCCTTGTTCGGAAACCACCATAATGCTTTCGTTTTCCGAAACAATAATCATTCCGATGACTTCGTCCTGGCCGTCTTCATCAATATGCATACCCCTTACGCCGGTAGCCGTGCGGCCCATAGGCCTGACGTTCTTTTCGTGGAAACGAATAGCGCGTCCGTTCCTGTTTGCCAGAATGATTTCGCTGTTTCCGTCGGTCAGGCGAACCTGAATCACCTGATCATCTTCGCGTATGGTTATTGCATTTACTCCATTGTTCCGGGGCCTGGAATAAGCCTCCAGCGAAGTTTTTTTGATTATACCCTGCTTGGTGGCAAAAATCAGATTGTGCGTATCGTTGAATTCTTTGTCGTCGAGGCTTGCCACCCGAATGAACGCATTTACTTTGTCTTCGGCATCAATATTAAGCAGGTTCTGAATAGCCCGGCCTTTGGAATTTTTGGAACCTTCGGGAATTTCGTACACTTTAAGCCAGTAACACTTGCCTTTTTGAGTAAAGAACATCATGGTGTTGTGCATGGTGGCCGGATAGATGTATTCCACGAAGTCTTCGTCGCGGGTTTCGCTGCCTCGGGAACCTACCCCGCCCCGGTTTTGAGACCTGAAATCAGCCAAAGGTGTCCGTTTTATGTAGCCCAGGTGTGAAATGGTGATAATCATCTGATCATCAGCATAGAAGTCTTCGGGATTGAAATCCTCCGAAGCGTATACAATTTCTGAACGTCTGGTATCACCGTACTTATTCTTAATTTCGAGTAATTCTTCTTTGATAATGTTCATCCTCAAACTCACATTGGCCAGGATTTCTTTGTACCAGGCAATTTTTTGGGTCAATTCTTCAAATTCCTTATGCAATTTGTCTACTTCCAATCCGGTAAGCTGACGCAGCCTCATTTCAACGATAGCCCGTGCCTGCAATTCACTCAGATCAAAAGCTTCCATTAAGGCAGCTCTGGCATCATCCGGAGAATTGGAGGCTTTGATCAGGGCAATAATACGGTCTATATTATCGCAGGCTATAATCAGGCCCTGTAAAATATGAGCCCGTTTTTCAGCTTCATTCAATTCATACTGGGTTCTGCGGTTCACCACGTCGTGCCTGTGATCAACAAAGTGACGAATCAAGTCCTTGAGATTCAACATGCGGGGACGTCCGTGTACCAGGGCAATATTGTTTACACTGAAAGAAGACTGCAAAGCCGTCATCTTGAACAATTTGTTGAGCACCACATTAGAATTGGCATCGCGTTTGATATCCACAACTATGCGCATACCGCTGCGATCCGATTCGTCGTTTACGTTCGAAATGCCTTCGATCTTCTTGTCTATGGTGAGATCTGCTATACTTTTAATAAGTTCCGCCTTGTTGACCAGATAAGGAATCTCACTTATAATTATTTTATCGTGTTGAGGGCCGTTCTCAATATCGGCTTTGGCGCGGATCACAATACGGCCTCTTCCTGTCTCGAACGCTTCCTTCACACCTGAATATCCGTAAATATAACCACCGGTGGGGAAATCAGGAGCTATGACGTATTTCATCAATTCTTCTATGCTGATGCCGTTGTTGTCAATGTAGGCAATAGTACCGTCCACAATTTCCGATAAATTATGGGGGGGCATATTGGTAGCCATACCGACAGCAATACCGGATGCTCCGTTTACAAGCAGGTTGGGAATACGAGTGGGCAACACTGTCGGTTCTTTAAGTGTATCGTCAAAGTTCAGCTGGAAATCGATGGTCTCTTTGTCGATATCAACCAACATATCTTCTGCAATCTTGCGCAAGCGACATTCCGTGTAACGCATGGCTGCAGGGCTGTCGCCGTCAACTGAACCGAAGTTGCCCTGTCCGTCTACCAAAGGATAGCGCATAGACCAGTCCTGGGCAAGACGTACCATGGTGAAATATACAGAAGAATCCCCATGTGGATGGTACTTACCAAGAACATCACCCACAATTCTGGCTGACTTCTTGTAGGGTTTGTCTGAATTATTGCCTAATTCATTCATACCAAACAACACTCTGCGGTGTACCGGCTTCATGCCGTCACGTACATCGGGCAAGGCTCGGGAAACAATGACTGACATAGAATAATCTATGTAAGAAGATTTCATTTCCTCTTCAATGTTAACCCTTATAACTCTTTCTTCATCAATCATTTGAAAAAAATCTTTACAGTTAAAATAAAAACACGCTAATGTAGTACTTTTTGAAAGACTGAGCAAAAAAAAACAGCAATAAATTCAAGGAATCAAGCTACTTTCAAGGCAATCTATACTGACATTTTGTCTTTTGGCAAGTTTTTTGCTTATAGTAACCAGAAATTGATAGAAAACAAGTAATTTTGACCATATAAATGTTTACCGTAGGTCTTACATTTTGAACAGAAAGATTTTTAGGATGAATACAAATAAATTTTCCAAAGATGTACTCGAGGTTTTAGGATTCAGCAACGAAGAAGCCCGCAGGTTGGGCAACGCCGTTATTGATCCTGAACATCTTTTATTGGGAATATTGAGGGAGAAAAACAGCAAAGCCCTGATATACCTTAGCAGACTCAATGTGGATGTAGCTTTTGTGAAGCAATCCATCGAGAAACAAATCAGGCAGGACAAGATGATTCAGGATCCCGTTGATTTACCTCTGAGCGCATCCACTGAGCGGGTTCTCAAAATGGGTTTGCTCGAAGCACACGGAATGAAAAGTGAAATAATGGATACAGAACATATTCTTTTAGCTATACTGAAAGAGAAAAACAATTTGGCGGCCAACGTCCTCAACAACGAAGGAGTACAATGGGATACCCTGCGCAGCCTGTTTTACGAAAAAAAATACCCCACTTCGGGGCCTGAGTTTACCGACGAAGAAGACGATGAAGCCGAAGAATACAGTGCCGGCAACAAACCCGACATCTTTCAGAAAACTCAGGAAAGACCCGGTGCCGGTAAGGACACTCCTGCCCTGGACAATTTTGGCAACGATCTTACAAAAGCCGCTCTGGAAGGCAGACTCGACCCCATTGTGGGACGTGAAAAGGAAACCCTGAGACTGGCCCAGATTTTGAGCAGAAGAAAGAAAAACAATCCGGTACTTATCGGAGAGCCAGGTGTGGGCAAATCAGCCATTGTCGAAGGTTTAGCCCTGCGCATAGTGCAACGCAAGGTGTCGCGTATGTTGTTTGATAAAAGGGTTATATCTCTGGACCTTGCTTCCATGGTGGCCGGCACGAAATACCGTGGACAATTTGAAGAAAGGATGAAAGCCGTTTTGAACGAACTGCAAAAAAATCCCGACATCATATTATTTATTGATGAAATCCACACTTTAGTCGGTGCCGGCAATGCCAGCGGTTCCATGGATGCAGCCAACATGCTGAAACCGGCTTTGTCAAGAGGCGAAATACAATGTATAGGGGCCACAACGCTCGATGAATACAGAAAAAGCATCGAAAAAGACGGAGCCCTGGAACGTCGTTTCCAAAAAATCATTGTCGATGCTACTACTCCCGAAGAAACCTATTTGATTTTAAAGAATATCAAAGATCGCTACGAAGAGCATCACAACGTCACTTACTCTGACGAAGCCCTGAGAGCTTGTGTTCAGCTAACCAACCGCTATATTACCGACCGTAATTTCCCCGACAAGGCTATTGACGCCATGGATGAAGCCGGTTCCAGAGTTCATATTTCCAATGTTCAGGTTCCGGAGAGCATAGAGTTGCTCGAAAAAGAAATCGACGAAAACAACAGGCTGAAAGTGAAAGCCGTCAACGAGCAAAACTTTGAACTGGCCGCCGATTACCGTGACAAAAGTAAGGAACAACTCAAACAGTTGGCCGTTCTTAAAGCAGACTGGGAAGCCACACTCACCGAAAACCGCCAGCCGGTGGACGACGAAAAAATAGCCGAAGTGGTAGCCATGATGTCCGGGGTTCCTCTGCAGCGCATTGCCCAGGAAGAAAGCAAAAAGCTGCTCAAAATGAAGGACGAGCTTAAAAGCCGTATTATTGGACAGGATACGGCAGTAGAAGCGGTTGTAAAAGCCATACAACGCAACCGGGTTGGCTTAAAAGACCCCAATAAACCCATTGGCACTTTCTTGTTTGTCGGCCCTACCGGTGTGGGTAAAACTCACCTGGCCAAATTGTTGTCGGAAGCAATGTTCGACTCTAACGACTCGCTTATTCGCATTGATATGAGCGAGTTTATGGAAAAATTCACCGTATCGCGGCTGGTTGGAGCTCCTCCCGGATACATAGGCTACGAAGAAGGAGGCCAGCTCACCGAAAAAGTCCGTCGCAGGCCCTACTCCGTCTTGCTGCTGGACGAAATCGAAAAAGCCCATCCGGACGTCTTCAACCTGTTGCTGCAAGTGATGGACGAAGGCCGGCTCACCGACAGCCTGGGACGCAGAGTGGATTTCAAGAACACCATCCTGATTATGACTTCCAACGTAGGCACCCGACAGCTCAAGGAATTCGGCAAAGGCGTAGGCTTTGGTTATCCGGATTCCACCAAACAAAAGGATTATTCTAAATCACTGATTCATAAAGCAATAACTAAAACATTTGCTCCTGAATTTTTAAATCGTATCGACGACACAGTGTATTTTGAACAGCTATCCAAAGATTCTATCTTGAAAATCATTGATCTGGAATTGAAATCCTTCTATCAGCGAGTGGAAAACCTCGGTTATACTCTCAGTATTACAGCCGAAGCCAAAAATTTCATTGCCGAACAGGGCTATGATGTGCAATTTGGTGCCCGCCCACTGAAAAGAGCCATTCAAAAATACCTCGAAGACGAACTGGCTGAAGTGATTTTGAGTGAGAAATTCAAAGCAGGCAAGCATATTTTAGTCGAATTAGACAGTACCGAAAACAAGATTATCCTCTCGGATAAACCTGAGAAATAAATAAACAGCTGCCAAAATTGCAGTCATCATCAAAAAATGTCACTCCCCGGTGTTTGGCATTTTTTTTGTTTCAGGGCTTTTAAAAAAACAGCATTATTCATTCATTTTTATTGTATTTTAAAATATATCAGATTATGCAAAAAGGACATATCGGGGTTACTACAGACAACATTTTCCCCGTCATCAAAAAGTTTTTGTACAGCGATCAGGAGATTTTTTTACGCGAAGTTATTTCAAACGCTATAGATGCCACTCAGAAACTCAAAACACTGGCTTCGGTGGGAGAATTCAAAGAAGAGCTCGGGGATTTGTCCATTCGTGTAAGCCTGAACAGCAAAAACAAAACCCTGACCGTTACCGACCGGGGAATTGGCATGACAGCGGAAGAAATGGACAAATATATCAACCAGATTGCTTTTTCGGGAGCTGAAGAATTCCTCGAAAAATACAAAAACGACGCCAATGCGATTATTGGCCACTTCGGTTTAGGTTTTTATTCCACATTTATGGTTTCAAGCCGGGTTGAAATAGTAACCAAATCCTGGAAAGAAGGCTCAAAAGCTGTGCGCTGGAGCTGCGACGGATCGCCCGAATACCTGATGGAAGAAATCGAAAAAGACAGCCGTGGTACCGATATCATCCTGCATATTGACAATAAAGACTACCTGAAAGAAGAAAAAATAAGCGAACTGCTCAATAAATACTGTAAGTTTCTGCCTATACCCATAGTCTTTGGCAAAAAGAAAGAATGGAAAGACGAAAAATACCAGGAGACCGACCAGGATAACCAAATAAACGAAATACAACCGGCCTGGACCAGGAAACCCGGCGAACTGAAAGAGGAGGATTATCTGAAGTTTTACAAAGACCTCTACCCTTTCAGCGAAGATCCATTATTTCATATTCACCTGAACGTGGATTATCCTTTTCATCTGACCGGTATTTTGTATTTCCCCAAAATCAAAAACAGTATCGAAATTCAGAAAAACAAAATTCAGTTGTATTGCAACCAGGTTTATGTGACCGATTCCGTAGAAGGTATCGTGCCAAACTTCCTGACTTTACTGCACGGAGTCATCGATTCGCCTGATATACCTCTCAACGTTTCCCGCTCTTACCTGCAACATGACGACAGCGTAAAAAAGATATCCAATCACATTACTAAAAAAGTAGGCGATCGCCTGAAAAAGATTTTCAAAGAGGATCGTAAGCAATTTGAGGAAAAATGGGATCACCTCAAGATCTTTATACAATATGGTATTTTGACGGAAGAAAAATTCTGGGACTATGCGAAGGAATTCAGTCTGATGCAAAATATGGACGGCAGGTATTTTACATTCGAAGAATACAAAACGCTGATCAAAGAAGAGCAAACCGACAAGGACGGCCAGCTTATTTATTTGTATGCCAGCGATAAAGAAAGTCAATATGCCTATATTGAAGCTGCCCGGAATGCCGGTTACGATGTCTTATTGATGAACGGAGAACTGGATATACCCCTGATGCAACACCTGGAACAAAAATTCGAAAAATCGCGTTTTGTTCGTGTAGACAGCGATGTCATCGAAAATCTGATCCGAAAAAAAGACAAAGAACAGCTTAAACTCAGCCAGGAGGAACAAGAAAGTCTGAAAAAATTATTCAACGAACAATTGCCCGTAATGGATAAAGTCCGTTTCGAGCTGCAACTGGACTCGCTGGGCGAAAATAGTCTGCCTGTTGTACTCACCCAAAACGAATTTATGCGTCGTATGCAAGACATGTCCGGCCTGCAACCCGGCATGAGTTTTTACGCCGATATGCCTGTGAGCTACAGCATGGTTTTGAATACAGAGCATAAATTGATCAAGGCACTGATTGGAAAAGAACTCGACGAAAAGGATAAAAATAGTGTAAATCAATTGATTGACCTCGCTCTCCTGAGTAATGGCATGCTTAAGGGTGAATCACTGATAAAATTTATTAAAAGGAGTTGCGAGCTTATTTAACCGGAATAATTATCGTATTTTTGATAAATTTGTGTTACCAAATCTGCGATAATAAATGAGCTTAAAACGCAACATGCTTTTTGTCTTCTGCCTGGGCCTGGTATTTTATATTCAGGCTCAGCGCGTTGGACTTGTATTGAGCGGTGGCGGGGCCAAAGGCCTGGCTCATGTGGGCCTGATACAGGCCCTGGAAGAAAACCAAATTCCCATTGATTATATCACCGGGACCTCCATCGGCGCCATAGTGGGCAGCCTGTACGCCATAGGCTTGTCTCCGGACGAAATGATGGCTATGTTTTTGTCGGAAGAATTTGATTACTGGTCTACCGGCACTATACAAACCAAAGACATCGACTATTTTAGAAAAGGAGATCAAAGCCCTGAATTTTTTTCCACCTATCTTTCTCTGAGCGACAGCCTTTTGTCCAATCCCAGATCCTTGGTTATTCCTAGCAGCCTGATTAATGCCAGCCAGCTCAATTATGCTTTTGTGCAGGTTTTTAGTCAATACACTGCCTTGTGTAGAAGTGATTTCGACCGACTGTTTGTTCCTTTTCGTTGTGTTGCCTCAGATGTAAACAGCAAACAGGCAGTGGTTTTCAAAAATGGCAGGCTGGAAGACGCCGTACGCGCATCCATGAGTTTCCCCATGATTTTCAATGCTGTCAGCATAGACAGTATGCTGTTGCTCGACGGAGGAATCTACGACAATTATCCGGTGGAACTCATGCAAAAAGAATTCGCCCCTGATTTCATCATAGGAAGTAACGTAGCTGTGGTAAACAGCAAACCCAGCGAAAGCGATGTTTTTTCGCAAATTGAGCATATTATTATTCAACCCAGGGTGCATGATCTTTCTCCCGATGAACTTATACAATTTAAGTTTGAGTTGAAGGATGTTTCACTGATGGAGTTTGATAAAGCCAGGGAAACCTATCAAAAAGGCTACGCTATGGGAATTTCGATGATAGATTCCATCAAAACCAAAATCACTCGCAGGCAAAATCCGGATAGTCTGGCCCAACGAAGACAGACTTTTAAAGCCAGGCTTCCAGAGCTGGTTTTTTACGAACTCGAGGTCAACGGGCTCAACGACCAACAAGAGGAATACCTGCGAAAAATGATAGGCTACAACAAGGGAAGACATTTTACGCTCAAAGAATTCCGTAAGGCTTACTATGCCCTGATTACCGATACCAGAATATCACAGATCATTCCCAAAGTCACCTACAATCCATCCAACGGATTGTTTAAACTGAGGCTGGATATTAAAACCGAAGAAAACCTGGTCTTTGCATTGGGCGGAAATATTTCATCTTCTACCTCCAATTTATTGTATGCCCGCGTAGGTTACCAACGCTTCGGAAAAGTAGCTACCTATTACTCGGCCGACGCCCACATAGGCAGTATACACAATGCTCTGAGATTAAACACGCGTTGGGATTTGGTTGGCAAAATTCCCAGTTATCTGCAAGCCGGTTTTTCGGTGAGCAGTTATAGGTTTTACGAAGGAGAAAAGATATTTTACGAAGAGTTGAGCCCTGCCTTTATCCGCGAAAGAGAAATTATGTTAAGAATCCGTTACGGCTTACCGGCGTTTGATCAGGCTAAGTTTGAAATCGGTTATTCTGTGGGAAGAATGAGCGACTGGTACATGCAGACCCTGGTGAGCGATGTTACCGAAGCCAGTTTTGACCGCAGTTACTACGACTTGTCGAATTTTTCTTTACGTCTGGAGAAAAATAATTTAAATCACAGGCAGTACCCAACGGGAGGCAGCCATTACTATCTTTTGGGTCAATATTTACTGGGGAATGAATCCTACTCTTACCCCGATTCTGTGGGAAACCGCTTCAAGGAAAGCAAAAAATTGGGCTATTTCCAGGCTTCCGGAGCCTACGAAAGCTATTTTAATTTAAATAAAAGTATCACTCTGGGTTGTATGGTTAATGCCGTTTATAACAATAAGCGTTCTCTGGATAACTATACGGCCAGCATTATACAGGCACCGGCTTTTAAGCCTACACCCTACACCATGAGTACTTTTAACGAAGCTTTTCGTTCCAACAAATACGCTGCCCTGGGAATTATGCCTATTTGGACCATACGCTCTTTTTTGCACCTGAGATCCGAATTTTACACCTTCATGCCTCTGGAAGCTATTAAACGGGGGCCCAATCAGCAAACTATGCTGAGCAGGTCTTTGTCGAATACTCAATTTCTTGGTGAGATATCTCTGGTATTTCACCAGCCTTTTGTGTCCATGAGTCTGTTTGCTAATTACCTGAGCTATCCCAAATACAATTGGAACGCCGGTATCAACATCGGTTTCCTTATGTTTAACAAACGTCTTGTCGAATAATGGATTTAGGGTTGGTTGGCTTAAAAAAAAAGGCTACTAAGCCGATTTTCTGCCTGATAGCCTTGTTCTATTCTGGTGGATGGTGACCCCGACAGGATTCAAACCTGTAACCTTCTGATCCGTAGTCAGATGCTCTATTCAATTAAGCTACGGGGCCTTTTTTTAACGGGCACAAAAGTACGTTTAAATATTGATTTGTACAATTATTATGCCTTCTTTTTTGATTTATCCCTAAAAAACTTTATCTGCGCTACTGTAGCTGTCTGCACCAAAATCAAAATCCTCTCCGGCCTGGTAATTGGCCCTGGAACTAAGGATGGGCTGATCCTCGCCACTGAAGAAGGCATCGTCTTCGAGGTTGCTGAATTTGGCAAAATTGCTTCTGAATCGCAGCCGAATATCTCCCGTGGCTCCGTTTCTGTGCTTGGCAATAATAAGTTCGGCTATGCCTACCAGGCTGTTTTGATTTTCATCTTCCAGTATCCGGTAATATTCGGGCCGGTGAATGAAGATAACCAGGTCGGCATCCTGCTCAATGGCTCCCGATTCCCGCAAATCGGACAATTGAGGCCTTTTGGCTTCATTCACGGGGACGCCCATGGCTCCGGTGCGGTTGGTAGAAGCGCGGTTCACCTGAGAAAGGGCAATAATCGGAATGTTCAATTCTTTAGCCAAAGCCTTGAGAGAACGGGAAATAGTCATGACTTCTTCCTGCCTGTTACCATATTTAATTCCCTGGGCAGTGGCATTCATCAACTGCAGGTAGTCTATCATTATCAGTTTGATCTGATGTTCCCTCACCAATCGTCTGGCTTTGGTGGCAAATTCAAAAACGGAAAGACTCGGTGTATCGTCGATAAAAATGGGAGCATCGTAGAGTTCTTTAATTTTTTGGTCCAGTTGATACCATTCAAAATCCTGTAAACGACCACTCTTGATTTTTTCTGCTTCAATTTCACACACATTGACAATCAAACGGTTAACCAGTTGCACATTGGACATTTCCATAGAAAAGATGGCCACTGACTGTTTATTGTCCACAGCCATGTTCCTGACCATCGACAAGGCAAGGGCGGTTTTACCCATGGCAGGTCTGGCAGCTACAATGATCAAGTCGGAATTCTGCCAGCCAGAAGTAATCTTGTCCAAGGCATGAAAACCCGATTCTATACCGCTCAAACCGTCTTCTCTTTTGGCGGCGAGATTAAGAATGTTCAGAGCCTCGTCGATGACAGGATTGATCTGAATTACGTCTTTTTTTAGATTTTGCTGCGAGAGTTTAAATAATTCAGCTTCTGCCTTTTGCATTAAGGCATCCACATCCATGGCTTCGTCGTAAGCATCTCCCTGAATTTCGGAAGTGTAGGTTATCAAAGCCCTGGCCAGGTGTTTTTGGGCCACTATACGGGCATGAAATTCCAAATGAGCGGTAGAAACCACCCTGGAGCTTAGTTCGGCCAAATAGTAGGCACCTCCCACTTCGTCCAACACTCCTTCTTGTTTGAGTTGCTCCTGGACAGTGAGAATATCCACCGGTTTTTGGTGTATGGCCAATTTTTGTATCGCCTCAAAAATATATTTATGCCGGGGTTCATAAAAACATTCCGGTTTCAAAATTTCGCTCACTTCCGAAAAAGCATCTTTTTCGAGCATCAAGGCCCCTAATACCGCTTCTTCAAGTTCCAGAGCCTGAGGTTGAAGCCGCCCTATATCGGCTATGTGGACGGGAGTTTTTTTACGCCTGGTAGTGGATTGGTCCATTCTGTTGAATTTGATGCTTTCAAAAGTACAGAAGAAATGCCTGATGCCCAAATATACTTATCAACATTCTTTTAACCGGAATCTTAAAAATCCGAATGGAGAAATCATTTAATCTATTTATTTTTGCATCTCAAATACACGCTTGATTATGATTTGTTTTCCCAATGCCAAGATCAACCTTGGTCTACATGTTCTGGAGAAACGCTCTGATAATTACCATAATATCGAAACTCTTTTTTATCCTATCGGACTTAAAGATATATTGGAATGCGTTTCACTCAATAAAGATAATAATACAGATATACAGCTGAGTGGAATTCCTGTCGAGGGCAAGCCCCGTGACAATCTGGTAATAAAAGCTTACCGACTGTTGCAAAAGGAATTTCCTCTCGAGCCTTTAGAAATATTGCTGCATAAATCCATTCCGGCCGGATCAGGATTGGGCGGAGGCTCTTCGGATGCCGCTTTTATGTTAAAACTGCTCAACGAAAGCCAAAATCTTGGCTTGTCTGAACCGGAATTAGAACATTACGCCGCTCAGTTAGGAGCCGATTGTGCCTTTTTTGTTCGCAACCGACCCCTGCTGGCTTACGATAAAGGAGATCGCTTTGAGGAAGTATCTGTTTCTCTTGAAGGACTTTATTTAATTCTGCTGATTCCCAACAACATTCAGGTTTCCACCCGCGAAGCCTATGCGGGAATTAAACCTGGAAAACCGGACTTTGCATTAACAGATTGCATTCGTAAATCGCCTGAATACTGGAAAGACTGCCTGGTCAACGATTTTGAGAAAAGCGTTTTTGCCCTGAATCCTGAACTGGCCCATATCAAACAAGCCCTCTATGAGGCAGGAGCCCTCTATGCCTCCATGTCGGGCAGCGGATCGTCCATCTTTGGTTTATTCAGGGCTGAATGTAATCTGCAGGATGTTTTTCCCTCTTGCTACTATTGGTCAGAAATGCTCTGATCCTTATTCTGTAAAATTAATTCATTACCTTTGTTGCCCTTCAATAAAAGGATGTTTTAGGTATTAATCATATAAACCAATATGTTATGGCAAAAATAAAAGGGGCAGTGTTGGTGGATATCAACCGGTGTAAAGGTTGCGAGGTGTGTGTTGACGCCTGTCCTTCCCAAGTACTGGCACTAGCCAGAGAAGTGAACGAAAAAGGATACAATTATGCTTATATGGCTCAACCGGATGCCTGCATCGGCTGCGCCAATTGCGCTTATGTTTGTCCGGATGGTTGCCTCAAGGTATATAAAATAAAACTTTGATTATGGAAGAAATACATTTGATGAAAGGCAACGAAGCCATTGCGCATGCAGCTATACGTTGCGGATGTGACGGATACTTTGGTTATCCTATCACTCCCCAGTCTGAAATTATGGAAACACTCATGGAAGAACAACCCTGGGAAAGCACGGGAATGGTATGTCTCCAGGCCGAAAGCGAAGTGGCTGCTATCAACATGGTATTTGGAGGTGCTTCCTGCGGCAAAAAAGTGATGACCTCTTCGTCCAGTCCCGGTGTCAGCCTCAAACAAGAAGGCATTTCCTATTTATGCGGAGCCGATTTACCTTGTCTGATTGTAAATATTATGCGTGGAGGCCCGGGCCTTGGCACCATTCAACCCAGCCAGTCGGATTATTTTCAATCAACCAAGGGAGGAGGACACGGCGACTACCATTTGATTGTTCTTGCTCCTTACTCAGTGCAGGAAATGGCCGATTTTGTGAGTTTAGCTTTTGATTTATCCTTTAAATACCGCATCCCGGCCCTTATTTTGTCGGACGGCGTTATCGGGCAGATGATGGAGAAACTCAGTTTACCGGCCTTCAAGCCCCGTGCCACCGACGATGAAATTGCCAGGAATTGCCCCTGGGCTCTGAGCGGAAGAACCAACAAGCGTCCGCAAAACATCATCAGTTCTCTGGAGCTGGATCCCGCCATAATGGAAAAAAGGAATCTGGAGCGCCACGAACGCTATCGCAAAGTAGAAACAGCCGAAGTACGTTACGACACCTTTATGTGTGACGATGCAGAATATCTGATCGTTGCTTTTGGTTGTGCTGCCCGTATTTGTCAAAAATCGGTGGAGCTTTTGCGTGAACAAGGTATTAAAGCAGGCCTGCTGCGCCCCATCACTTTGTGGCCTTTCCCTGCCAAAGCCATCGAAGGCTATTGTCGTCAGGTTCGTTCCATTTTGACCGTAGAGCTGAATGCCGGACAAATGGTCGAAGACGTTCGTCTGGCAGTCGAAGGAAAAGTACCAGTCGCTCATTATGGCCGTATGGGCGGTATAGTACCGGCTCCCGAAGAAATTGTAGTAGCACTCAAAAAAATCAGCTGATATGGATCTGCAAGGCTTAAAATACACTCTGTCCATTCTGGCCATTATTCTGGCTGTTTTATCCATAGTGTGTTATTTCTCCGGTCTGTTTTTCTGGTTTGCCGCCTCTGGTATAGCCGCTGTGCTTTGTAAACTGGCTGAAATCATTTTACGTATACGAAAAAAGAAATAATATGAATAATTCTATTATAGCACCTGAAAACCTGGTGTACGAAAAATCAAAACTCATCAAAGACAATGTGATGCATTATTGTCCGGGTTGCAGTCACGGAACAGTGCATCGTATGATAGCCGAAGTAATTGAAGAAATGGGCATGGAAGATAAAGCCATGGGCGTGGCTCCGGTGGGTTGTGCCGTTTTCATTTACAACTACATCGATGTGGACTTTGCAGAAGCGGCTCACGGCAGAGCACCTGCTCTGGCCACAGCCATGAAGCGCCTGCGTCCCGACAAACTGGTGTTCACCTACCAGGGAGACGGCGACCTGGCTGCGATTGGAACCGCAGAAACCATCCATGCCTGCAACAGGGGCGAAAATATTACCATTATTTTCATCAACAATGGAATTTATGGGATGACCGGCGGCCAGATGGCCCCCACCACACTGGAAGACATGAAGACTTCCACCTGTCCCTACGGAAGAAATGTAGCATTAAACGGCTATCCACTCAAAATTACCAACCTGCTGGCCGAACTCGAAGGAACTTGTTACGTAACCCGGCAAAGCGTACATACGGCTGTTGCAGTCAAGAAAACCAAAAAAGCCATCCGTAAGGCTTTTGAAAATTCCATGGAGGGCAAGGGCACCAGCGTAGTTGAAGTCGTTTCCACCTGCAATTCGGGCTGGAAAATGAGTCCTGTACAAGCCAACCGATGGATGGTTGAAAATATGTTTCCTTTTTTCCCCTTGGGTGACTTAAAAGACAAATAAAAAATGAAAGAAGAAATAATTATATCCGGCTTTGGAGGACAAGGCGTTTTGTCCATGGGTAAAATTCTGGCTTATTCAGCCTTACTGGAAAACAAGGAGGTCAGCTGGATGCCGGCCTACGGCCCTGAACAAAGAGGCGGAACGGCCAACGTTACTGTCATCATCAGCGATGAACGCATCAGCTCGCCCATTTTGAATTCCTTTGACACAGCCATCATTCTCAACCAGCAGTCGATGGATAAGTTTGAGCCCAAAATCAAGCCCGGAGGAGTACTTCTATACGATCCTCACGGTATTACCCGGGCTCCTGTGCGCAAAGATATCCGAATTCATACCATAGACGCTATGGAAATGGCTTCCGCTATGGATAACAGTAAGGCTTTCAACATGATCGTGCTGGGAGCTTACCTGAAAGTCCGGCCTGTTGTGCTACTGAAATCTATCCTGGAAGGTTTAAGAAAAACCCTGCCTGTGAGACACCATAAACTGATTCCTGTGAACGAAAAGGCGTTACAGGCAGGTATGGACAAAGTGGTGTAGCGCTGTATGTTGAATAAAAAAGAGGCTGTCTCCGAAATTAGAGACAGCCTCTTTTTTTATTGGAATGAATCCTAATTTATGCTCGCAAATCCGGTTGAGCCTTTATTGCTCAAAGAGCTTGCTGAGTCTTTATTGCTCAAAGCGTTTATCAAACATTCTTAGAATTTATAAGACAATCCTACACCAAGCACTTCTTTAAACTGAACTCTTGCAGGACCTAAATTACCATTGGAGTCAATGAATTTGATGTCGTCGTCGTAACGCAGAGTAGATTGGAAGGTAACCGTAAGCAATTCAGTTACCTTGAGGTTGAGTAACACTTCCCAATTGACATCAACTTTGCCGAAACTTTGACTGTACGCCGTAAATAAATCCAGGTTGGACTTAAGGTTAACTATCTTGAATACATCGTAATTGGCTGAGGCCCTGAAGCTGCTACCCAACTCTGCGCGATTTTTCTTACCGGCCTGCAGGCCGTAATTTACCGAAAAGGTGGTATCCGAAACAAACGTCATTTTACCGGTAACCGGAGAATAATACGCGCTAAAATGTTCGTTGGGTTTATAATCCACACCTACCGAAAGATTCAGGTAAGCAGGGGTCATAAAACCGGAAACCCGGTCTGTAGTACTGACAGCATAGTTATAGCCATTGGCAAACTGGGTTTTAAAATCAAGCAGGGCGGCATAATATAAAACCTTAGTTATATTACGGCCATACTTGGAAGCGAAATTAATATTGTCAATATTCTTTCTCCAATTGTTTTCGGTAGTGTAATACATACCAAAATTAGTACTTAAGTCGTTGGTCCACGATACTTTGTCCTTGACGTAATTCAAAGAGGCGTTCAAATACACGTTGCCGGCCACTGAATTTTCACCACCTTCACTCCAATTCGTAAAAGAAGTCTGCGAAAAATTCAAGCCGGTGATACCTTGATACGTCCAGGGTCCTTTGACCTCTTCGGCATTTTCCTGAGCAAACAAAGCTATTGAGAACAAGCTTGCTATAAAAAGTAATTTGATTTTCATAAACTGTTTTGATTAATGAGTCAATAAATATACATTTTAAAGGCTGCAAATGTAAACAAAAATATACTTATAAAAAAATCGGTTTTTGTTTTTGCTCTATGTCAATTAAAACTAACTTTGTGCCCGACTGGTGAAGCCTGTTCTTTCGGAACCGGCATAAAAGGGAATCCGGTGCAAATCCGGAACAGTGCCCGCTGCTGTAAGATTCTTACAAGGCTTTGTTTCTGCAAACCACTGTCTGTTCGACGGGAAGGTGACAAAGTGAATCAAGTCAGAAAACCTGCCGGTTAGTATTTTCAATGCTTTCGGGAACAAGAGCTGAAAAAGTTTTCCTCAAGGATCTTTTTCTACCCCAAAATCCGAAAATGCACGCGGTGTCATCGTGTTGTTGAAATCATTGTGCGAGCAGGGCAAACACAATATAAAAATATAAGGCTTCTGTAAACGGACCGGGTTTCTGCGTTTTACGAAGTTTTTATTGCAGAAACCCGATAAATGTCATTTATTTATGAATAAAAAAAACATTTTCAGGTCTTTACCTCTAGGCCTGCTGTTAATTGGAATGTTGGCTTGTGAGCCTGTAGTCAATGTCCATGAAGAAGAGATCTGTATCGGTTTTGAAGAACCTGTTATTGAGAATTATCAAAACGACCGGGTTTTCAATTATCAGAATATGGTTTTTAACAACAGCTATACCCTTTCGGAATACGAATGGGAAGGTGTAACTTACAGTTCTGAAACCTGGTACGGTTTTTCACTCAGTGCCATGTGCGATTCTGTAAGCTCGGGTTTTGGCAATCAATACAGCTGCAGTGCCGGCAAAGCCGCCGGAGGCAGACAATTCGGCCTCTTATATTACAGCGCTTACGATGCCGATTCCTCCTGTTTTATTCAATTCGAACAAGAGCAGGAACATATAATAAAAGGCATGCAAATTACTAATTCTACTTATGCATATCTGTCTATGAGAGATGGCGATGCCTTTGCAAAGAAATTCGAAGAGGGTGATTATCTGCGAATTATATTTAAAGCCTACAAGGCCAATGGAGATTACATCGCCCAAAAAGTCTTTTATCTGGCCGATTTCAGAGAGAACAAAAAGATTTTATTGAATTCCTGGCAATTTGTGGATCTGAGTTCCTTGGGCAAATTAAACAAACTCAGCCTGCATTTTGAATCGAGTGACACCGGCATGTATGGTATTAATACCCCAACTTACGTTTGTATCGATGATTTGATTTACATTAAAGTACAAGAATTGCTATCTGCCAGCTAAGCTTGTACGGCTCCGCAAAAGCCGGCCTGGCTGCCAAAGTAGAAAACAAGACGCCCTGCAGTTTATGCGGAGCAATTTTGTATCTTTGTGCCAAAATACGACTATGTTACGCATTGATATTATTACGGTTTTGCCTGAACTTCTGGAAGGCCCCTTAAACTGTTCCATAATACAAAGAGCCAGAGATAAAAAGCTGGTTGACATCAATGTGCATCATTTACGCGATTACTCTGCCGATCTTAAACACCGCCGGGTTGACGACTATGCCTTCGGCTTTTCGGCAGGCATGGTGCTGCAAATTGAACCTGTAGACAGGGTCATCTCTCATCTGCGCAACGAGCGTAATTACGACGAAATCATCTATACCTCTCCCGACGGGGAAAAGTTCAATCAGGGACTGGCCAACCAACTCTCTTTGAAACAAAACCTGATCATACTCTGCGGACATTACAAAGGCATCGATCATCGCATACGTGAACATCTGATAACCAAAGAAATATCTATTGGCGATTATGTGCTCACCGGTGGAGAATTGGCAGCCGCTGTCATGACGGATTGCATCGTGAGGCTTGTCCCGGGAGCTTTGGGTGACGAACAATCTGCCCTCTCCGATTCCTTCCAGGACCAGGTGCTGGCACCGCCCGTCTATACCAGGCCTGCAGAATACAAAGGCTGGAAAGTCCCGGATATATTATTGTCGGGGAACCAGCGTAAAATTCAGGAATGGGAATTGGAGCAATCTTTGGAAAGAACCCGACTCTTACGGCCGGATTTGCTGGACGAATGATGTTTCAAATATCCGTAAGATATTGCTGTTCAACACACTAAGCCATTTTTTAGTCTGCCTGCAATTTGTTTGCACTAATCGAGCATAAGCGCTCCGGTCAGTTCTTTGGCCGATTTAAAACCGTGTCGCCGGCAATAATCTTCTATGCCTTGGGCTATACTTACCGACACCGCCGGATCTATAAAATTGGCAGTGCCTACCTGTATGGCAGATGCACCGGCTAACATAAATTCTATGGCATCGGCAGTATTTGAGATACCTCCCATGCCGATAACAGGGATTTTGACCGCTTTGTATGTTTGCCAAACCATTCTCAGCGCAACAGGCTTGACGCAAGGGCCTGATAAACCTCCTGTCACCGTTGAAAGTTTAGGACGTCTTTTTTCAGCATCTATGGCCATACCAAGCAAAGTATTGATTAGAGAAAGAGAGTCGGCTCCCTGGTCTTCGGCTGTTTTGGCGAGCTCCGTGATATCAGTTACATTGGGCGATAATTTCAACATCAGGTGTTTTTTATAAACTGCCCTGACTTCTTTGACTACCTGACACAAGGCCCGTGAACTCACACCAAAAGCCATTCCGCCTTCTTTGACATTGGGGCAGGAAACATTGAGTTCAATACCCGGAATCTTGTCCAATTCCTGTATAATTTCGGCCGCCTGAACATAATCTTCCACGGTAGAGCCTGAGACATTGACCAATACATTTGTATTAAAGTCGCAGATGCGTGGATAGATGTGTTTTACAAAATAATGTACACCCCTATTTTGCAGTCCCACAGCATTTAACATACCTGAAGCTGTTTCGGCCATCCGCGGATAATCGTTACCTTCTCTTGGGCGAATAGTAGTTCCTTTGACAATTATACCCCCTATTCGTGACAAATCCATAAAGTCCAGGTATTCTTCTCCGTAACCAAAAGTGCCCGAAGCAGTCATCACGGGATTTTTCAGGCGCAGAGCCTTTAATTGTACTGAAAGATCTACCATAGCAGTTGATTTATATTAAAAACCGGACCTTCGGTGCAGGTACAAATATGGCCTCGTGTTGTTTTTTCCACACAACAGAGGCAAGCTCCAAATCCGCAAGCCATTAAATTTTCGAGGGAAACTTCGCACCAGCAATTCATCGTTTTTGCCAGAGAAGCTACGGCTTGCATCATTGGTTTTGGGCCGCAGCAATACATTCTGTCAGGCTGCATTTCCTTTAAAATGCTGTGTTCGGTCACCAGCCCCCGTTCTCCCATAGAGCCGTCCTGAGTGGTTGTATATACCTTTCCGTAAAGTCTGAACTGATCCACTTGCAGAATATCAGCTGCTGAGCGTCCTCCCAACAAGAAAATGGGAAGATAAGCCTTTTCATACAAGCTTTTACCTAAAAAAAGCAGGGGAGCAGTGCCAATACCTCCACCAATCAGCATTATTTTTTGTTGTAAGGAATCCTTCGCAGGCTCGGGCATTGTAAAAGAGTTACCCAGGGGAAGTATCATATTTACCTTTGAGTTCAAGCTAAGGCCGGCTAATTTACGGGTTCCGGGTCCTACTTTTTGCACCAATAACCACAAGCAGGAGTTTTCCCTGTCTATGAAATTAACCGATAAAGGTCGCCTTAAATAGGTGTCGGGGGAATCTTCTACTTTAACTTGTACAAATTGTCCGGGAAAAATTTCCGGCAGAACTTCGGCTGTTTTAAATTTCATCAAGGCCGAATTTGGCCATTCTTCTTTTTCGTATAAGATAAAATCTAAAACTTTCTTGTTTGTGATCGAAGACATAATTAGGAGTTGAATGCACAAATATACGTGAGAAAATTCATTTCAGGCTTGTCTGATTTTAAAACTTTAGCTCCCGGGATCAATTAGAAGAGTATTAGTGCGGAAAAAATTCCTCGTAGGTATTATCGGAATAAAAAACGGCTATCTTGCGAATTTTTGTATTCGTTTTTTCTTTGGATATAAGTAACTGATTATCTGAATACATAATAGGTTTTTGTGTGCTTTTTAAGCCCTTTTGCGCAGGATATTCTGCTTTGCCTGAGCCTTGTTCCGGTTTTATGGGATTCTCGCTAAATAAAGTGACCTGTTCCGGCTCTTCGGGCAAGTTTTCTTTGTACATCTCTCCCTGACCTGTCATCAACCACTCGACATTGATCCGGGGAAAATTCACAATAATCTTTTGAAGTGCATCGTAGCCCGGATTATTCCTTCCACTCAAAATATGAGATAAGGCAGAGACGTTCATACTTACTTTTTGGGCAAATTGTGTGGCATTTAGGCCCTGGGAATCTAAAATTTTCTTAATTCTGTCTTTCATAAGTTGGAGATTTATGCATTTTTTCTTTTGCACAAATGTACAAATAATTGTCTTGAAAAAACTTTTAATCAAACATATTTTACAGATATAAAGTGCAAAATACATAAATTAACAACATTAATTTTGTGAAACTTTTTATATGTAAACATGCTTTACATATCTGTCTTTACAATGCTATATTAATTAATTATGAGTATATAATTCCAATTAAATAGCTTATCTCTTTATATTCAGCATTTTAGTAATTATATTTTAAATCTATACTCTTAATTTGTCTCTTAGAAATTACTTTCCGCTCTACCGCGGTCTGTATTTGATCTTAACATACCAGAATTTGTACTGTATTCCAATAGTTTGATTTGTCTTTAATAAAGTTATTACTTTAATTGTTTTTAGGCCCGGGCGCTTAGATCCCTCAGAAATGAAATTATATTTTTCTATAACATACAAAAATGTAAACTGACACTGCAAACATTTGTTGGTTTTACTTATGTGTGAGGCTTTAAACAAATGTTGGAGATGTATTTATGTAAATCAAATCCCCGGGGAAGTACGTATTTGATATATACATTATTTATGCATTACTGTCTTCTTTCTGCTCCTTTAAAGAGTTGAATTGTTAACAATGCTTTACCGTTCAATCGGAAGAGCAGATCTGCCCTTATCTGAAAATAATTGTTTTTGCCTCAGGCTCTGAGAATCGCCTGTACGTGTACAATGGGACAATCAGTTTTAAATAGACGATTCTCGCGAATTGAAAAAAAATGACCTTTTATGAGTATTTTTTTTCTTATGAATACTTCAAAAAACTTATAAGATTGTATTTTTGCATCTAAATATCGTTCTATGTGTGGAATAGTTGCTTATGTAGGTCACAGAGAAGCCTACCCTATACTGATTAAGGGATTACATCGTCTTGAATACAGAGGCTACGACAGTGCCGGGATAGCTTTGATTGACGATAACGAAATTAATGTCTACAAAACCAAAGGTAAGGTTCGTGACCTGGAGAACTTCACCGAATCCAAAAACATCAACGGAAAAATCGGAATTGCCCACACCCGCTGGGCCACCCACGGTGAACCCAACAACGCCAACGCCCACCCTCACTACTCCGAGACCGCTTCGCTGGCATTGGTTCATAATGGAATAATCGAGAACTATACCCTGCTAAAAAAAGCTCTGCAAGAGCATGGTTACAGCTTCAAAAGCGATACAGACACCGAAGTTCTGGTTCAATTGATAGAATATATCAAAACCTCCAATCAATGTTCCCTGTTTGAAGCGGTGCAATCGGCCCTTAAGCAGGTGATAGGTGCCTATGCTATTGCTGTGATAGACAAAAACAATAAGGAAGAGATTGTGGCTGCACGCAAAAGCAGCCCTTTGGTGGTAGGCCTGGGTAAAGAGGAATATTATATTGCTTCGGACGTTACCCCCATTATTGAATATACCAACAAAGTAGTTTATCTCAACGATGAAGAAGTAGTTTTACTCCGTCCCAAGGAACAAATCAAAATCGTGAATCTGAACAATACCGAAACTAAAGTGGATGTCAAAAGTTTAAATATGAGCATTACACAATTAGAAAAGGGAGGTTATCCTCATTTTATGCTCAAGGAAATCTACGAACAACCCAAAACCATTATCGATTGCATACGGGGCAGAATCAATGTGGAAGCCACCAATGTTATCCTCTCGGGCGTCATAGACCACAAAGAAAAAATTCTGAATGCAGGCCGGATTATTATTGTTGCCTGCGGCACTTCATGGCACGCCGCACTTATCGGTAAACACCTGATTGAGGAATTTTGCCGGATTCCGGTTGAGGTCGAGTACGCTTCCGAATTTCGTTACCGTAATCCTGTAATTAACAAAGGAGATTTGATGATAGCCATTTCCCAATCCGGAGAAACAGCCGATACTCTGGCAGCTGTGCAATTGGGCAAAGAAAAAGGGGCTTTTATTTACGGTATTTGCAATGTGGTAGGCTCTTCCATAGCCAGAGCTACCAATACAGGCACTTATATACATGTCGGCCCCGAGATTGGGGTAGCATCCACCAAGGCCTTCACCGGCCAGGTGACAGTTTTGGCCATGTTGGCCATGACTATTGCCAAAGAAAAGAAGAGCATAGCCAAAGAGCGTTTTCTTAGCATACTCAAAAGCCTGAAATCTCTTCCCGAATTGATGGAAGAAGTCTTGAAGCTGGACGATCGCATAAAAGACCTCTCTAAAATGTTTACCTATGCCCATAATTTTTTATACCTGGGCAGAGGTTACAATTATCCTTTGGCTTTGGAAGGTGCTTTAAAATTAAAGGAAATATCCTATATACACGCTGAGGGTTATCCGGCTGCTGAAATGAAACACGGTCCTATTGCGCTTATAGATAATGAGATGCCCACTTTTGTTATTGCCACTACCGATAGCATTTACGAAAAAACAGTCAGTAACATCCAGGAAATAAAGGCAAGAGGTGGCAAAGTGATTGCCATAGTAACCAAAGGAGACAAGGTCGTGTCTTCCATGGCCGATTATTGCCTGGAAATCCCCCATGTGGACGAATGCCTGTCTCCGGTGGTAGCCTGTATACCTCTCCAGCTTTTTGCCTATCACATAGCAATAAGCAAAGGTCGTAATGTAGATCAGCCCCGCAACCTGGCTAAATCGGTCACAGTAGAATAGAATCAGAGCCTATAGACGTTTTCACTAATCAGTTTTGAAACCTGTTTTTCCTCTCCCACTACCCATACTAAGTCACAAGCTTGTATTTCTTGTCCTGAATCAGGATTAATAATGCGCTTCTTGTTTCTTTCCAGACCTATTACCATACATTTATTGATCGTCATCAAACCCGAATCTGTCAGCCTTTTGCCGGCCAGAGGCGATTCTTTGCGAATGGGAATGCCGGAACAGCTCAAAGGAGCAGATTTTAATTGAGATTCCTGCTGTGAAAAAGCATGCAGCGTCATCAGAGAATCAGGAACAAAATTCAAGTTCAGTTGTTCATCTCGGATTAGTTTGTATACCAGATTTTGGCCGGCCATCCTAAGTATATCTCCTTCGGCCAGTACAAAATTTCCATCCGGAATATTAATCTTAGTCTTATTACGCTCCACCCTGATAACAATCAGGTTGAAATCTTCTCTTATATGTATGTCTTTTAGTGCTTTACCTGCAATAGTTGAACCTTTTTCTATTCTAAGACAAAAAGTATAAAGCAAATTATCCAACCAATGTGATTCATGCATATCTTCAATGTTCCGTACTCCTTGATTGTTTTCGATTTTGTGCAAGTTTTCCTCCATCTGCCGCTCATTCAGGTTGATCATAAAACGAGCCTCCAAGCGCCAGTAACGTTTAAGAAGAGCTTTGGATCTTAAAATAAAAACCAGTAAGACAATTCCTATCGGAACAATGAGTATAGTGGGCAAAGGTAAATACCGGAACATCAAGTATAGAATTGCCGAATAGGCCAGAATCATTCGAATGGCTGTCAATAGTATAAGATAAATTCTGTTGGAAGCTTTTGCCGTCCAAAGATTCAACATCAAACCGGAATACTTGCTGCGATTGTGGGTTAATGCCCTGAGAAAGGGGGAAATCACCAATAAAGTGATAAAAAGAACCAGTAATTCTGCCCATGAGCCTTGAGGAATCTTTGCTTTCAGAAAGGGAGCCAGGTATTTTTCAGAAACAATCAATACACCAAGGATAAGGACTGATAATTCTATGAGATAGATAAAATAACTTTTGAGCAATAAAAACCAATTGCCCGGTTGTTTTGGGCCGGGGTACTGCTTTTCCCTTCGGTTTAACGCTGATTTCCATTGTTCTGGCATATGTTTCAGTAAAAACAAATAGGCCGGTCCTGAAATTTTCATCATATAAGGAGAACAAAAAACCGTTATGACAGAAACAGCTATTACGATGGGATGCAAATGGCTGCTTGTCACACCCAGACTCATGCCCAGACCGGCCAGAATAAAAGCGAATTCTCCTATCTGGGCCATGCTAAAACCCGACTGCATGGATGTTCTCAAGGATTGCCCCGAAATAAATACACCGGCGGAAACAAAAACGAGCTTACCCAACATAGTTACCAAACTGATTATCACTATCGGCCAGATGAATTGCACAATTATGTTCATATCTACCATCATGCCCACCGAAACAAAAAAAATAGCTCCAAAAAAGTCTTTGAGCGGCTTTGTTAAATTTTCAATACGATCAACTTCGTACGTATCAGCCAGTATGGAACCCATAATAAAGGCTCCCAGAGCAGCGGAAAAACCCACTTTTACTGCTAACACTACCATACCAAGGCAAAGTCCGAGCGAAACAATTAACAAGGTTTCATCGTTAAGTAAGGGTCTGATTTTTTTTAGAAAAGTTGGTAACAAAAAAATGCCAAGCATAAACCAAATCACCAGAAAAAAAACCAGTTTTAACAAGGCAAAAAGCATATCCTCGCCGGAGAAATTTTTGCTGACAGCCAGGGTGGATAATAGCACCATCATAACTACTGCCACCAAATCTTCAACTACCAAAGCCGCAAAAACCAGTTTGCTAAACTTCTTTTTCTTTAGTTTTAAATCATTAAAAGCCTTTATTATGATGGTTGTGGACGACAAAGAAATCATTCCTCCCAACAAAAGGCTGTCCAATGGTTTCCAACCCAAAATTCTACCCAAAAGAAAACCAAGTATCAACATCCCGCATAATTCAACAAGAACGATAATGCTTCCTGATTTTCCTACTTCCATCAATTTTTTAAAACTGAACTCCAGCCCCAACGTAAACAACAGAAACATAACACCGATTTCGGCCCATATTTGGATGTTTACAGTGTCATCAACAGCATGATACAGTCCGATATTGTGGCCGGCCAGCATTCCCGCTACTATGTAACCCAAGACAACTGGTTGTTTTAACCATTTAAACAACAAAATAATTAAACCGGCTATTAGAAGCAGGAGTGCCAGATCGGATATCAATGAGGGTAAATGAACCATCAGAAATGGTTTTAAGAACTATATGCAAATATCCAAAAAAAATATTCACCCCCTTTATGCCTTGGGTTTTTTTTTCTACATTTGGCAAAGAATAAAGCTTTCGTAATGGATATTAAAAGCATACTTGACTTCCTGTACCTCTTGTCGCAAAACAACAACAAGGAATGGTTCAATGAACATAAGGCTCTTTATACCTTAAGCCGGGAGTATCATGTGCAGCTTATCGATAAGCTTCTTATGCTGCTGGCTGATTTTGATGCTGAATTAAGGCATTTAAAGCCTCAGGATTGCATTTTCAGGATACATCGCGACTTGCGCTTCAGCCAGGATAAAACGCCCTATAAAATTCATTTTGGAGCCTTTATGGCCGCCGGGGGCAAAAACAGCGGGCGGGCGGGCTATTACCTGCATCTGCAACCGGATAACTGTTTCATAACCGGAGGCATTTGGATGCCCGAAGCCCCTCAGCTTAAAATTTTGCGACACTCCATAGTGGAAAACCTGGATGAATTTGAAGATATTGTTCATTCTCAAAGCTTTGTATCCGGTTTTGGTTCTTTGGACGGACGAAGGCTCCTGACAGCTCCTAAAGGATTTCCCATCGATTTCCCGGGTACGGACTATTTGAAATTCAAAGATTATACGGCTACACATAAGCTTAATTCCCGGGAAACAGAACGTGCAGATTTTTGTGAATACATTGCCGGCATTTTTCAGCAGCTCTACCCTTTGAATCGCTTTTTGAATTATGCTTTGGATGAGCACAACGAAAACAAGCCATTATACAACCCCATAAAAATGTAACTATGATACTGGATTCATTAAAAAACAGCTCTCTCTACGAAGGTATACATCCCTTATTCAAAAGAGCTTTCGATTATCTGAAATCACGCGACCTGGACTCACTGGAACCGGGTAAGATTGTGTTGGACGGAGATAAACTATATGTTTCGATTGCGGAATATGAAGGGAAATCGCCCGATGTCGCCCGTCTGGAAACCCACGAAAAATACATAGACATCCAGGTCATCATCAGTGGCACTGAAACTATGGGCTGGCGCGCTGCACACGATTGCAGGCATGAACGTGCTCCCTATGACACTGTGAAAGATATCTGCTTTTACAACGACAGTCCGGTAAGTTTTTCCGAAGTTCATCCGGGAGAATTCACGGTGTTTTTCCCCGGTGACGGACACGCACCCTGCATAGGCAAAGGCCCCATTAAAAAAGCCGTAGTCAAAGTCTTACTTTAATGAAAGCCCGAACCCTGAAAATCATCAAAAACGATCCCTGGCTGGAACCCTACAGACAAGCCATCGAAGGGCGCTCTGATTACGCTCTGAGCAGGGAGAAAAGTCTGACAACGGGTAGAAGCCTGGCTGATTTTGCCAATGGGCATCTTTTTTTTGGGCTGCACAAGCATCCCTATGGCTGGACTTTTCGGGAATGGGCCCCTAATGCCGATTCCATTCATTTGATTGGTGATTTCAATCACTGGGAACTTAGGCCCGAATATGCCCTGGAGAAAAAGGAACATGGTGTATGGGAAATTCAGCTGGCTCCTGACTGCTTAACGCACGGTGACTTATACAAAATGTATGTCTCCTGGCCCGGTGGCAGCGGAGAACGGGTACCGGCCTGGGCCAAAAGGGTTGTTCAGGATCCGGTCAGCAATATTTTCAGCGCTCAGGTATGGGAGCCGGCAAATCCTTATCGCTTTAAACATAAAGTAAAGGCTCCCTCCCAACCTCTGTTTATCTACGAATGCCACATCGGTATGGCTACCGAAGAGGAAAGAATCGGCACCTACGACGAATTCCGACGCCTGGTTTTGCCCCGCATAGCCGACAATGCTTACAACGCCATTCAGATTATGGCCATACAGGAGCATCCCTATTACGGTTCTTTCGGCTATCATGTTTCCAGTTTTTTTGCTCCATCTTCCCGTTTTGGCACCCCCGAAGAGCTCAAACAGCTCATCGACGAGGCTCACGGCTACGGCCTGACAGTCATAATGGATATAGTACATTCTCATGCTGTCAAAAATTCTGTCGAAGGTTTAGCCTGCCTGGACGGTAACCCCGGCTTGTACTTTCACAGCGGCGACAGAAGAGAACATCCGGCCTGGGATTCCTTATGTTTCAATTATGGCCGGGACGAGGTACTGCACTTTTTGCTGTCCAATTGCAAGTATTGGCTGGAAGAATTCGGTTTTGACGGTTTCCGTTTTGACGGGGTTACTTCGATGCTCTATCGCAGCCACGGACTGGGAGAAGCCTTCGGTTCCTACGACGATTATTACAACCTGAATCAGGACGGAGACGCCATAGCTTACCTGACTTTGGCCAATAAACTTATTCACGAAATCAAACCCAAAGCCATTACCATAGCCGAAGAAGTTAGCGGTATGCCCGGCCTTGCAACCCCCATACAAGAAGGCGGAATAGGCTTTGACTATCGCATGGCCATGGGCATCCCCGACTTCTGGATCAAACTCATAAAGGAATACAGCGACGAAAACTGGAAACCCGGAGCTATTTGGTGGGAATTGACCAACCGCAGAAAAGACGAAAAAACCATCAGTTACGCCGAAAGTCACGATCAGGCCCTGGTGGGTGACAAAACCATCATATTCAGGCTCATTGATGCCGATATGTACTGGCATATGAGCAAAGAAGACCAAAACATGGTGGTCGACCGGGGTCTTGCCCTGCACAAAATGATACGTCTGATGACAGCCGGAACCATCAATGGAGGCTATCTGAATTTTATGGGTAACGAATTCGGACATCCCGAATGGATAGATTTTCCGCGGGAAGGCAACGGCTGGTCCTATAAATACGCCCGTCGTCAATGGAGCCTGTCCGAAAACCGGCAACTCAAATACGCAGGTTTGCACGCTTTTGACAAAGCCATGATACAGTTGCTGAAGAAAATAAATCCTAAAGAACAGCCCTGCCAACGTTGGCTGCACGACGATGATCAGATTATGGCCTTTGAGCGTGGCTCACTCCTGTTTGTCTTCAATTTGCATCCCTCCAGATCCTATACCGATTACGGTATCCTGGTGCAAAAAGGGAACTACACAACCGTCCTGGACAGCGATGCCAGGGAATTCGGAGGTTTTGGGCTGGTCGATGACCAAATCGTTCATACAACTACTCCTGCGGCTGAAAATAAGGGTTCAGGGCTGGAATGGATACATTTGTACCTACCCTCCAGAACAGCTTTGGTTCTGAAAAGGCAATAACTCCACTCCATGAGTACGGACGAACGAACCAGACTGCTCTGTTGAATAAAGCGAAAAAGCACGCGTCTATTAGTTTGTGCAAATCAATGAGCACGGTAAACCAATAGGGCTCCCTTTTCCGTCCGGATTTCGAAATCGGATCCCAGCGCTTCGTTCAGGCTTCCCTGCCACCAATTGCTCAGCCTGCGATCGACCAGGGGATACCTTAAACCATCCACATTGACTATAATGAGCGGATCGATAGCAAAGAGAGAGATTTGCTGGCCGGGATAACTTTCAAATCGTTTGTTATGCCTGACAACATCTATGCGACCATAGTCCGTCAGTATGCAGATATCCTTAATTCTTACAGAATATTCCACTAATAATGAGATGTTTCCCAAAGTGTGATCTTCTCTTATACCGGTGGCTCCCATAATTATAATTTGCTGATAACCAACATATTCACAATAATTTACCGCTTTGGTCAAATCGTTGGTTTCCTGTTCGCCTATAACTATAGTCCGATCGGAAAAACGCTCTTTCAGAGCCGGACTCAGACTGTCCATATCACCTACGATAAAGGAGGGTTCCCTACCGAAATTCAGAAGTTTTTCGGCGGCTCCGTCGCAACAAACAATATGTTCTGCCTGACGTAATAAGTGCAGTAATTCGGGTTTTCGGGGGAAAGCTCCGTTAGCGAGGATGATGGTTGGAGGCATAATTATATCTTTAGAACGAATTTCAACATATAATGTCTGGGGGCCAGAACGTAATAACCGGCTTCACGATAGGACTCTTCTCCGCTCAGAAAGGCGGCTTCGTATCCCCAGGCATTGCAGAGGGGCTGGTTACCCAGCAGATTGTTTATATAAAAGCCCAATTCAAAGTCGCTGTTACCAATTAAACTCCCTGAATATACAACCGAAAAATTAAACTGGGTATAGGCCGGCAAACGAAATTCTTCGTGCTGAATATAACTAAACTGCTGCTCTGCTATGTATTTTCCCATCAAACTCAATTGCAAGGGATGCACAGGCTGATACTGAAGACGGACAGCGGCAACACATTGGGGAGAAAAAGGCAAATCGGCCAGGGTGTAATAGGTGCTGATTTGTTGGCTTTCGTCCGGAATGGCATTCCAGTCGGTAGCATTATCGTAGGTATCGTAATACAGGCTGAAATCTTTCACCTTACTGGTACTCAGGCTCAGATTGGCATCCAGTTGTAAGACAGACAAAGGCTTGATGCCGGCACTTAGCTCAATTCCTCTGCGGTAACTGTAGGGCACATTGCTCATAAGCTTATAGCCCACTTCATTAAGTTTACCAGTAGGTATCAACTGGTTATGGTATTCCATATCGTACAGATTCAAAGCCAGCAACCAGTTCGATTTGTTGACCGAATAACCCAGTTCGACATCATACAGCCTTTCGGGCAAGACCTGGCGGCTGCCCCCTTTTACGGCATCCTTCAGATCTGCGCGGGTAGGTTCGCGATTGGCTATACCTGCCGAAAGATAAAGTTTCTGATTCTGGTCTATGCGCCAGTTTATACCCATTTTGGGATTCCAGAACTGCCATTGATGCGATTGGGTTAAATCCAGTAAATCGTCGTCATCCATTCCCTCCAGTTCGTATCCTACATTACGGTATTGCAGGTCGGCATACAAAGAAAGTTTATTCCAGAGGGAATATTCGGCCTTTACAAACAGATTGCCGTCTGTTTTTTCACCAAAATTGCGCGCCCACTCGTAGTTGGCAGGGATATTGTTGTTGTGTTCCAGCCATAATAAACGGGCATAGTGCACTCCTTCGTAAAAAGAGTACATGCCTCCGCCCTGGAGCTTGAGGCTTCCCTGCTGATAATTCAAATTGAACAGGCCGGTATAAAAACCATTGGCCATGAACTTTCCCCGGATATGATCGCTGCGATCGTATTCTGTCCCGTCAATCAGCTGGTTGTTTAAACCCAGGGACGAAAATTTACGGCCTTGTTTATACTGTTCATAATAGCCGTAACCGTCCGTATAATTCAGACCCGTATTCAACAAGAGGGATTCCGTAATCTGTCGGGAATAAAAAAGCTGAATATGGTGTTGACAATAATTGTCGCTTTCGTTGCCGTAATACAGCCCTTCTCTGATGGCTCCTGCCGGATTGTAACGGGGATCCAAAGCAATTTGTTCTTTAGAAGCTCCTTCCCAGGTTATTCCTGTGTGCTGATTTCCGTAAATATAATTCAAGCTCAGCTGAGCCTTTTCCCAGGACTTGCTCAGAGATGCGTAAAGCGATTGATGACGACTCCAGCCGTTGCGTAAATAACCGTCTGCATTCAATGCCGTATAACGCAATTGCATCCGCACACCTCCTGGCATGCGGGATGTTGCCAGAGAGATACTCTGTTCGAAAGTAGCGTAACTACCTGCTGTTGTGGAAGATTCCATATAGTCTTCCGTTGCAGGGCGCTCGCTCAATAAATTGACAGAGGCTCCAAAGGCTCCGGTACCATTGGCTGACACACCTACCCCACGCTGAATTTGTATGGTTTGAAGAGAGCCGGTCAGATTGGGAATATTCACCCAATACACTTCCTGCGACTCGGGATTATTCATGGGAATCCCGTTCAGGCTGAAATTGATGCGGCTGGCGTCCGTTCCTCTGATTCGCATGGCCGTATTGCCGGTGCTTGTTCCGTTTTCGGCAGTATGCACCAGCGAGGGAGTCATCCAGAGTACCTGGGGCAAAGAGGAAACCACATTTAGGGCACGAATCTCGGCCTTGTTCAGGTTTTGATGAGTAACCGGGGTGTTTTCTCCCGCATAGGAAGCAAGCACCACTACATCGTCCAAATCCAGTTGTCTGATACTGTCTGTTTTTGCGGCTGCCACGAAATGAATGGCAAAAATGCCCGCCGTAAGGCATAAAAAAACCCTTTTCATGTTTTTATTTTACTAGTGAAACATCAAAAGGGGTGTAAGAGAAAATATTTCCCGACGGTAGCATTACCTACATCCGGTTTTTGGGTATAATCTCAGATCACTCAGGCATAGTATTTTTGAAGTGTCGTTTTGGCCGACTCAAAAGAAACTACAAAAAGAACTTAATGCCGAGGGAACACCCCTAAAAATCTTCCGCAAAGGTAAACAATATTTTTATCTGCCCCTATTTCAGGGCATATTTTAAAATTAATTATCTTTGCATACTCAATTAAACAAAGAGATCATGGGAAAAGTTCTTATCATCGGAGCCGGGGGAGTAGGAAGCGTAGTAGCATACAAAGTAGCACAACATCCTGAAGTATTCCCTGAAATTGTGCTGGCCAGCCGTACCAAAGCAAAATGTGACAAGATTGCCGCTTTCGTGGGCAATAATCGCATTCAAACCGATCAGGTGGATGCCGATTCCGTGGAACAGCTTGTGACATTATTTAAAAAACACCAACCCGAGCTGGTTATCAATGTCGCCCTGCCCTACCAGGATTTAAGCATTATGGAAGCCTGCCTGGCCTGCGGCGTTCATTACCTTGATACCGCTAATTACGAACCCAAAGATGAAGCGCATTTTGAGTATTCCTGGCAGTGGGCCTACAGGGAACGTTTCGAAAAAGCCGGCCTGACAGCTATACTGGGTTGTGGTTTTGATCCGGGTGTAAGCGGTGTCTGGACAGCCTACGCCGCCAAACATCATTTTGACGAGATGCATTACCTGGATATCGTGGATTGCAACGCCGGTGACCATGGCAAGGCTTTCGCAACCAATTTCAACCCGGAAATAAATATTCGTGAAGTCACTCAAAAAGGCAAGTATTACGAAAATGGCCAATGGATTGAAACCGAACCTCATCAGATACACAAAACCCTTAATTATCCCGAAGTGGGGCCCAGAGAATCTTATCTGATTTATCACGAAGAGCTCGAATCCCTGGTCAGGAATTTTCCCTCTATCAAAAGAGCCCGTTTCTGGATGACCTTTGGACAGGAATACCTAACCCATTTGCGTGTGATACAAAACATCGGGATGGCCGGCATAGAACCTGTAATGTTTAAAGGAATGGAAATTATCCCCATCGAGTTTCTGAAAGCCGTCCTCCCCGACCCCGGCCAACTGGGAGAAAATTACACCGGACAGACTTCCATTGGTTGCCGCATCCGGGGCATCAAAAACGGCAGGGAACGAAGCTATTATGTTTATCAAAACTGCAGCCACCAGGCCGCTTACAAAGAAACCGGCGCTCAGGGCGTAAGCTATACCACCGGCGTACCGGCCATGTGCGGAGCCATGATGTTTATGAAAGGCCTATGGCGCAACCCCGGCGTTTATAATGTGGAAGAATTCAATCCCGATCCTTTTCTGAAGGCTTTGGCCGAAAACGGTTTGCCCTGGCATGAACTTTTTGATATAGATCTGGAACTCTAGCTCAGCATTATCCAGGCATAAAGCTTCAGTTATAAAGTATTGCCTAATTCTATTACTTCCAGGTTTTCGATGTTGCCGGCGTTCAATTCCAGACGCATAAGCGTACGAATGGTATGAAAGCCTTGTTTGCCGGCGGCTCCCGGATTGACACAAAGCATATCGTGTTGACTGTCAAATATAACTTTAGCTATGTGGGAATGCCCGCAAATAAACAACTTCGGCTTATGAAATCTGATCAGGGCCAGCGCTGCGGAATCGTAATGTCCGGGGTAACCGCCAATGTGCGTTATCAACACCCGGACCTGTTCTAATTCAAAAAACAGATGAGGACCGTAATTATATCTTAACGGATAGCCGTCGCAATTACCGTACACGGCTCTCAGCGGGCTGATGGCTTCCAATCGTTGAGTCAGTAAAGCAGAACCAATGTCACCGGCGTGCCAGATTTCGTCGCATACATCCAGGTAAGGAATGTAGCGTTTATCCCAATAGTCGTGTGTGTCCGACAGTATAGCTATTTTTTTCATAACTATAACTTATTATATGGGAGTTGGGAGCGTATCCTCCAGGAAGTGGGATAGCGGTTATTAGCCCTGATTCCCAAATTGTTCACCCAGCCCAGGCCAGCAGGGCCGAAAGTCACCAGCACCTGCCCCCGCGGGCAGTCATCGCTTAACAGCAAACTCTCCCTTTTTAAATAAGCCAGGGCTTGTTGACGATGCAGTTCATAAGAAGGAAAATGTTTGTCGGCCTCAATGGCGGTAGAAAGAGCCAGTGAAATATCAGGAATAAACTGATCGCCTTTGTACTCTCCAAGGTACAGGCCGGCACGTACAATACGCAGCGAGGTGCTGATTTGAGCAAGGAAAGCAGCGTGTTGTGCCGGAAATGCCCTGTAAATACCCTGTGGCAGAAGGCTGATTTCGTAAACTTCGGGTTCATCAAACAAGGAACTCAAATAAGCAGCTGTTTTTTTGTCGATAAATTCGTTTGCAGATTTTCCGGTTTTTTTCACTGTGGGTAATTTGTTTTTACCCTTTGATCCGGGAAGGTTGCGGTAGTTTTCTTGTTGATCAATTTCCGGGCCGGCCTGTGAGTTTATTGCAGCAGATTCCTCTTTTTGAAGCAAAGCTAAAAAGAAACCCTCTCCCCTGGTTCTGTGCGGGAAAAAACGATAAGCCGGAAAATCAGCTCCGATGGCAGGATGAATATTCCATTCGGGATTGCATTCTACAGGCAAGATGCGGGCACCAAGATTTGCGGCTGCCCATAACACATTCTTTTCGTTTTCCTCCGTATTGTAGGTACAGGTACTGTAAATCAGGCAGCCACCGGGCCGCAGGCTGTTCCAGCATTGAGCCAGGATACTGCGCTGACGTAGTGCACAGCTGCGTACATAGTCTTCGGACCAGGCAGCCAGAGCTTCCGGTTCTTTACGGAACATTCCTTCGCCAGAGCAGGGCATATCGGCCAGAATTAAATCAAAAACATGTTCAAACGCGGCAAAATCAGCCGCTTCGTTTTGTGTAACGATTACGCCGGCTTTGCCCCATTTTATGAGGTTCTCTTCCAGTATTACAGCCCTGGATGGAATGATTTCGTTGGCCAACAACAGGCTGCCCTGAGGAAGCACCGAGGCAGCCAGGGTGGATTTACCCCCCGGCGCTGCACAAAGATCCAGCATCCGCACTGCCCGATCGGACATTTTCATCGTTTGCAAAGCAGAATTAATTGCCCGGGAACTGAACATAGAGGATGCTTCCTGTACGTAATACAGGCCGCAATGAAAAAAAGGATCGAAAGTAAAAGATGGGCGTTGTTCCAAATAACAGGCATCGGGATGCCAGGGCACAGCGCCCTGAACAGTCGCAGGCAAACAGCTTAATGCTTCCTCTTTGGAACATTTGGCCGTATTCAACCTCAGACTCACCGGAAGATCTTCTTTAAGAGAGCGCATAAATACATCGTACTCCTCAGGCAGTAGCCGGCGCATCTGCCTGACAAAGGCGGGATCTAAATTCATTTTATTCAGGGAGTGTGCTTTTTTGCCTGTCGCCATAAGGCTTCCATCTGATCCAGGCTCATTTCCTTGAGTGATATGCCTTTTTTTAGTGTTTCTGCCTCCAGGTAATTGAAGCGTTCACGAAACTTTTTGTTGGTGCGTTCCAGGGCGTTGTCGGGATTAATTCCGTAGAGGCGGGCTACATTGACCAGACTGAAAAACAAATCGCCAAATTCGTCTTCCATGCCGTCTTTGTTTTCTTTTTCCATCTCTTGTTGCAACTCCTTGATTTCTTCCTGTACCTTAGCCCACACCTGGCTGCGTTCTTCCCAGTCAAAACCCACTCCTCTGGCCTTATCCTGCATTCTGAATGCTTTTATAAGTGAGGGTAATGAAAAAGGCACTCCCGCCAGCACCGAACCATTGCCGTTCTTTTCTTTGAGTTTTAATTTTTCCCAGTTTTTTTCAACCTCGCTGGCATTTTGTACACTGACAGAGCCAAAAACATGAGGATGCCTGAAAATCAGCTTTTCTGTAAGCTGATCACATACATCCTTTATATCAAACAGTTGTTGTTCCTCGGCTATTTTTGAATAAAAGACTATATGCAAAAGGATATCGCCCAGTTCTTTACAAACACCGGGGTACTCTTTCTGCAACAAAGCTTCGCTCAACTCATAGCATTCTTCCAGCGTAAGAGGGCGCAGGCTTTCGAAGGTCTGCTCTCTGTCCCAGGGGCATTTCAAACGCAATTGGTCCAAAATGTCAAGCAGTTGCCCGAAAGCGTCCATTTTTGATTGTCTGTCGTGCATAAAAGGTCTAAATGTCAAAATCGAAAAGCGCGCCGGTCTTCACTTTGACAGCGATAATGGTTCCGGACAAAAATTCAAAATGTATTCCGTCACGTAGACAGGCGGGTTCATTGCCGTTTTCGTTGACCCTTGCGTATAAAATGGCTTCAAAACCGCATTCTATGAGTTTAAATATCTCGTCCGACTCAAAATAGACGCTTTCTATACAAAGTTGTTTGCTGTCTGACTCAGTATTCATTTCTGTTAAACAAAAAGGAATAAACTCATCCTCGCCATACTTGCGTACTTTGATCAAAAGAGAATTCACACCACTGAAATCAACCGTATCCTGAGATAAGCGCAGTTTGGAATTTTTCAATTCTGCTTTTTCCACCACAGAATTGAAGGTCTGTCCCACTTCCGATAGAAAGGCCTCAATATCCTGTGCGTCGATGGAATCGCTTTTGGCAACAAGCCTGTAATCCCGGAAGGCATCCTGAGTGGATTTAGGATCACCATATAAAGCTATGTTCAGTCCATTTTGCTGATTTTCAGGATCAAAATAGGCCATCTCAAATTCAATACCCGGCCCTTGAACGTCAATCGTATATCCACCCACCTCGGTGCAGGCCGTAAAAAAACCAAACAATACAAAAGCAGCAATTCCTCTATAATACTTCAGATGTGCCATTATAACAAAGTCAAATTGAATTATTATCAGGCAAATGTACAATTTGTTGCAGTCGCAAAGCAAGTTGTTATACAATATTAACAGATAGCTTGTTATCCGAATAACTCACTAAAAGATTTACAAATTACTTTTGCATAGAAAAAAATAGTCCTACCTTTGCAGCCTTAAAATCAGTACAGTGCCTGAGTCTTGCATACGAGACCCGGGCATTTAACCAAACAAGTTTTTTGACTATTATGGAACTCCCTTCGAAGTACAATCCTGCTGAGGTAGAAAGTAAATGGTATCAATATTGGCTGCAACACAACATGTTTCATTCGGTTCCCGACAAAAGGGAGCCCTATACCATTGTCATTCCACCGCCCAATGTGACAGGAGTGCTTCACATGGGACATATTCTGAACAACACCATTCAGGATATATTGATTCGCAGGGCCAGAATGTTGGGTAAAAATGCCTGCTGGGTACCGGGAACCGACCATGCTTCTATCGCCACCGAAGCCAAAATTGTTGAAAAACTCAAAAACGAAGGCATCAAGAAAACCGATATCGGGCGGGATGCCTTTATAGGACATGCCTGGGAATGGACTCATAAACACGGAGGTATTATTCTGGAACAACTCAAAAAGCTGGGAGCCTCCTGCGATTGGGAGCGTACTTGTTTTACCATGGACGATGCCCGTTCGGAAAGCGTATTAAAAGTCTTTATCGATCTTTTCGAGAAAGGGCTCATTTATAGAGGTGTACGTATGATTAACTGGGACCCCAAAGCCCAAACAGCATTGTCGGACGAAGAAGTTATTTACAAAGAAGTACAATCCAAACTCTATTATCTGCGCTACAAAGTGCAGGGTGAAGATCGTTACGCAACCATAGCCACCACCAGGCCTGAAACCATATTGGGTGATACGGCTGTCTGCATCAATCCAAGGGACGAAAGCAAAGCCTGGCTCAGAGGCAAAAAGGTACTGGTCCCCTTAATTGACCGTCCTGTACCCATCATAGAAGACGAGTATGTCGACATCGAATTTGGTACCGGCTGCCTCAAAGTGACTCCGGCTCACGACGTAAACGACTATATGCTGGGCGAAAAATACCGTCTGGAATCCATCGATATTTTCAATAACGACGGTACACTCAACAAACACGGAGCCATGTATGCCGGCATGGATCGCTTCGAGGTAAGATCCAGAATTGAAAAAGACCTTAAAGAAGCCGGATTGCTGGAAAAAGTGGAAGACTATACCAATAAAGTAGGTTATTCTGAGCGAACCAGCGAAGCCATAGAGCCTAAGCTTTCGATGCAATGGTTCCTGAAAATGTCAGATTTGGCCAAACCGGCGTTGGAAGCTGTAGAAAACGACGAAATCAAGCTTATTCCGCCAAAATACAAAAACACCTATCGTTATTGGATGGAAAACGTAAAAGACTGGTGTATATCGCGTCAACTCTGGTGGGGACACCGCATCCCGGCTTATTACCTGCCAGAGGGCGGATTTGTTGTAGCCTCCAGTCCTGAAGAGGCTCTAAAAAAAGCCAACGCCCTGCGGATGAAAGACGCCTGTCCCTGCGGTTGCAGCGGATTGAAGCCTCTCAGCCTTGAAGAACTGCGTCAGGACGAAGATGTCCTGGATACCTGGTTCTCTTCGTGGTTATGGCCCATTTCTGTTTTTGACGGAATCAATCATCCCGATAACAAAGACGTCAGCTACTACTACCCTACCAACGACCTGGTAACGGCTCCCGATATTCTGTTTTTCTGGGTGGCCCGAATGATCATTTCCGGTTTTGAATACCGCAAAGAGAGCTGCTTTAAAAATGTATACCTTACCGGAATCGTCCGCGACAAACAGGGACGCAAAATGTCCAAATCACTGGGCAACTCGCCTGATCCCATTGAATTGATGAATAAATACGGTGCCGACGGTGTCCGTATGGGTATGATGCTGGCTGCTCCGGCCGGCAACGATGTGCTTTTTGATGAAGCCTTGTGCGAACAGGGCCGTAACTTCAACAATAAAATCTGGAATGCCTACCGGCTTATTAATGGCTGGGAGGTTGATTCCAAACTGAATCAGCCTAAAGCTTCTGCTCTGGCCGTAGAATGGTTCGAAGCACAATTACAGAAAACCTTGACCGAAATGAATGATTTGTTCAGCAAATATCGTCTTTCGGAAGCTATGATGTGTGTTTACAAACTCTTCTGGGACGAATTTTCTTCCTGGTTTCTCGAGATTATTAAACCCGCTTATCAGCAACCGATTGACAGCATCACTCACAAGGCTGTTTTCGGTTTCTTCGAACAACTCTGCCTTTTGTTGCATCCCTTCATGCCCTTTATTACCGAAGAGCTTTGGCAGCATCTGGAAGAGCGAAAACCCGGTGAAAGCCTGATGTTACAACAACAAAGACGGCCGGCTGCCTACGATCAGGTAATATTGGATAAATTCGAACTGATCAAGGTTATTGTTTCGGGCATACGTACCATCCGCCTGGGAAAAAACCTTCCCGTCAAAACAGCCCTGGCTTTGGAAATACTGGGAGAACACGAAAGTGATTACGACAGCCTGATAGTTAAAATGGGCAATCTGAGCAGCACAATCAAAGTGAGTGAAAAGGCAGCCGATGCCGCTTCATTCATGGTTAACACCACGGAATACTGCCTGCGGCTGGGAAATCTGGTCGATACCGGAGAAGAGCGCGGAAAACTGCAAAATGAATTGGATTACCAGGAAGGTTTTTTGCAAAGCATTCTCAAAAAGCTGGACAATCCCAATTTCGTCAACCGGGCTCCTGAAGTAGTTATTGAAACCGAACGAAAAAAACTGGCAGATGCTCAAAATAAAATCCAGGCCATCAAAGACAGCCTGGATTCACTTGGAGCTTAGCAGAATCAACAAAGATACCCTTGATCCAGCATACTTTTGGCGACCTTCATAAAGCCGGCCACATTGGCTCCTTTCATATAATTGATATAACCGTCGGCCTCTTTTCCATATATGACACATTGGTTGTGAATGTCTGCCATTATTTGATGTAAACGTTGATCCACCTCATCGGCTGACCAACTAATATGCATGGCATTCTGGGTCATTTCCAAACCGGATGTAGCCACACCACCGGCATTAACAGCTTTCCCGGGTCCATATAGAATTCTGGCTCCAATAAAGGCATCTATAGCCTGGGGGGTACAACCCATGTTTGAAATTTCTCCCACACAAAGCACACCATTGTCAATTAGATTTTTTGCATCTTCCAAATTCAATTCGTTTTCGGTGGCAGAAGGTAAGGCAATATCGACCTTACGTTCCCAAGGACGTTTACCGGGAATAAACTCGGCTTGGAATTTTTTGGCGTAGGGTTCAATCACATCGTTGTTACTTGCACGTAATTCCAACATATAGGCAATCTTTTCTTCGTTCAGACCAGCTTTATCGTAGATGTAACCGTCCGGACCGGATAAGGTAACTACCCTGGCTCCCAGCTGGGTAGCTTTTAGAGCAGCTCCCCAGGCCACATTGCCAAAACCCGATAAGGAAATTGTTTTACCTTCGATGCCCAGACCTTTAGTTGCCAACATTTGCCTTACAAAATACAAACCACCGAAACCAGTAGCTTCAGGACGAATTAGTGAACCTCCGAAGCCAAGTGATTTACCGGTAAATACTCCGGTGTTTTCTCTGGCCAGTTTTTTGTACATAGTATACATATAACCGATTTCTTTGCTGCCCACTCCTATATCACCGGCAGGTATATCCGTTTCCGGTCCGATATTACGCCAAAGCTCCAACATAAAATTATGACAGAATCGTTGTATCTCGGCCGCAGATTTTCCTCGGGTACTGAAATCGGAACCACCCTTGGCTCCTCCCATGGGCAATGTGGTGAGCGCATTCTTAAATGTTTGTTCAAAACCCAAAAACTTCAAAATAGACAGATTTACCGAAGCATGAAAACGCAATCCTCCTTTGTAAGGGCCGATAGCGTTGTTGAATTGAACCCTGTAACCTGTATTTATCTTAATATTGCCTGCATCGTCTATCCAAGGGACTTTGAAGCTGAAAATACGGTCGGGTTCCACCAAACGTTCAAGGATTTTGGCTTTTTCGAATTCAGGATGTTCATTGTAAATTGATTCTACACTGGTCAGAACTTCTCTTACCGCTTGCAGATATTCTCGCTCACCGGGATGTTTCGTTTCCAGGTTCGCCATAAAACGATCTATTTCCATTGCTATTGATTAAGGTTATATATTCATACAAATTATATGCTCAAATATATAAAATATAATGTAGGAATTGAGCTAAATAATAAAAAAATCGCAGTTGCTAAAAAACGGCGATCTCTATACATATAACAAAGCTTTATGGTCCCTATTCCGGTTCTGATTCTTGTATCGGTTCAAATTTCGGTTTGGATTCTTATTTCAGTTTTTCTTTTTCAACACAGAAAAAACGAAATAGCCAATTAACAGAGAGTACATCAGAAGGGACAACATTTCAGCCCCTTTACTGTCTGCCCATGAAGTCAGCATCCAGTCGATGCCTCCAAAACGGAGGGCTGCACTGACAACTCCCATCAAAGCTCCACCGGCAATAAAACCGGAAGCTATCAGTGTTCCTTTTTCGTTTCTGGCCGTATTCAGCTTGCTGTCTTTGCTGCGCCTGGATACAAACCAGTTGATTAAACCACCCACGACCAAAGGAATATTCAGTTGGAAAGGAATAAACATTCCCAGAGCAAAAGCCAGGGCTGGCACACGGAGAAAATTCAGGATCAGCGAAATAAGGGCACCTGTAGCGTATAGCCACCAGGGTGCCGCCGTTCCCGACATTAAAGGATCTATCACGGCAGCCATGGCGTTGGCCTGCGGAGCTACCAGGGCATTTTCGCCTACAAAACCATAGGTTTTGTTCAGAATGATAAGTACCCCTCCTACTGTTAATGCAGATACCAGAGTGCCTAAAAATTTCCAGCCTTGCTGGACGGCAGGGGTTGATCCCAGCCAATAACCAATTTTGAGATCAGTAATAAAGCCTCCGGCCATAGACAAGGCTGTACATACCACGCCGCCCATTATCAGGGCCGAAACTATACCTGTCGAACCTTTGAGACCAACCGCTACCATAATGACCGAAGCCAAAATCAGAGTCATCAATGTCATACCGGAAACCGGATTGGTTCCGACTATGGCAATAGCATTGGCGGCAACGGTAGTAAACAGAAAAGCAATTATACCTACTACCAGGATCCCTACTATGGCGTGCAAGAGATTTAAGTGCATCACACCGAAAAAGAAGAAGGCAAACACCGCCAGAATGGCCAGAATTATACCGATTAATATGATCTTCATCGACAAATCACGAGCAGTTCTTACCTGGGTATTCAGCCCGTCCGATTTGGCTCCCTGGCCTTTCATCTCGCGAGCTGCCAGCCCCAGGGCGCTTTTTATAACCGACCAGGATTTCACTATGCCTATTATTCCGGCCATGGCAATTCCGCCAATACCAATGTGTCTGGCATAACTGCTGAAAATAACTTCGGGCGACATACCTGCCACACCATCGCTAATGGCCGGATTGAGAAACTGTAAAAAAGTATCCCCAAACAGAGGCAACAAAGGCACAATAACAAACCAGATTAAAGCCGAGCCAAGGCAAATGATAGTAGCGTATTTCAAGCCGACAATATAACCCAGCCCCAATACGGCAGCTCCGGTATTGATACTGAAAACCAATTTAAACTTGTCTGCCATCATCGTACCAAACTGGCTGACTCTGGAGCTGAAAACTTCGGTCCAGGAGCCAAAAGTGGCTATAACAAAATCGTAGAAACCACCGATTAATCCGGATATTACAAGAGGTTTTGCCTGACTGGCTCCCTGTTCGCCCGAAATAAGCACCTGGGTGGTAGCTGTTGCTTCGGGGAACGGGTATTTACCATGCATTTCGGACACAAAATACTTTCGAAAGGGAATCAAAAACAAAATACCCAAAATACCTCCCAACAGTGAACTCAAAAAGACCTGAATGAAATTTACGCTCATATCGGGGTATTTGGCTTGTAAAATATATAAAGCCGGTAAGGTAAATATAGCCCCTGCCACTATCACTCCCGAAGAAGAACCTATGGACTGAATCAACACGTTCTCGCCCAGGGCATTTTTTCGTTTGCTCAGGCTGGACAAACCTACAGCTATAATAGCAATGGGTATGGCTGCTTCGAAGACCTGGCCTATTTTCAATCCCAGGTAGGCAGCAGCGGCCGAAAACAAAATGGCCATCAAAATACCCCAACTCACTGACCATAAGGTAGCTTCGGGGTATTTTTTGCCGGGCGACATCACCGGATGATACAATTCACCCTCTTTCAACTCTCTGTAGGCATTTTCCGGCAAAGAGGCTACCGGCTTGTGTTCTTCTGTCTTAGTCATATCTTAGAATTTTAAAGCTGTCTGTTCCACATCTTCCAGGCTGCTTCAGCCTGAATTTTCAACATGCCGGCTCCATTTAGGATACGGGCTCCGGCCTTTTGGCCAAGGCTGAGAAAACGGGTAAGAGCAGGATTGTATACTAAATCGTAGAGCAAATGCCCCTGCCCCAGGTCCTGATAAGGCAAGTCTGGACAAGAATCCGTGTCGGGAGCCATGCCCAGCGGAGTAGTATTGACAATAATCTTAAAGCGATCCATGAGTTCCGCATTCAGCATTGTGTAGGTGTAGGCAGCCTTAGCGGCATCACGCGAAACAAAATAGGCTTCAATGCCCATTTGTTGCAAGGAATAATAAACCGCTTTGGAGGCGCCGCCGGTGCCTAATATCAATGCCTTTGGTTGTTGATGGCACGATGCCCTTAAAAGCTCAATTTCAGGCAAAATGCTATCTCTGAATCCTATAAAATCACTGTTGCGGCCAATTAGCCGGATTTTTCCCTCTTTGATTTCGGGGACAATCACATTTACCGCCTCAATGGAGGCCGCTTCTGTGCCCAGTTCGTCCAGAAAGGGAATGACACTTTGCTTGTAAGGGATAGTTACATTTAATCCAGCCAGGGCCGGTCGGGATCGAATCAGAGATGGAAATTCCTCAATGCTTTTCAGGGGAAAATTTTCATAAACGGCCTCAATGCCCTCCGATTGGAATTTTTCGTTAAAGTAGGCCCGGGAAAAAGAATGGGTCAAAGGATAACCGATCAGGCCGAATTCTCGTTTCATTCCTGCTCCTCCCTGATGATTTGATCGAACAATTCTCTTGCGTGAACGTCACTGAGCAAAGCCAGTTTTAAAGAATGGTCGGCCTGCAGTTTATCTCCATTACGGGCATAAGCCAGTGCTTTGTACAAATGTATGTTGGGAAAAGCAGCGTCCAGTAATTCAGCATCGGAATAATACTTCAGCGCCAACTCGAACTTTTGCAGATCGTAATACAAATTACCGAGAGCAAAAAGCACTTCGGCCTGGGAGGGATCCAGGCTTAGAGCATGTAAATAGGCCACGATGGCTTGCTCATCCTTATCCATATTAACAAGAACTTCGGCCAGATAAACCCAGATCTCGCTTTGTTTATCGTCCATTTTGATGGCCTTTTCCAAATACCGAAGGCTTTGTTCGTAATCCTTCAATTCCAGATAGCAAATTCCCATTCCGGTATGGGCCTGTAAATTTTCAGGATTGGTGGTCAGTGCGTGTTCGTACCATTCCATGGCCGATTCAAACTGTTCTGCTTTCTCAAAAGCTTCGCCTACAAACACCATTAAATCGTCTATGGTATTGCCTTCGGCAGAAGTAAGGCTTTCATCTATGGCTGTCAACAGGTAATCGAGGTAATACTTGGCCGCGTCTTCGTAATGTTCCATTTGAAAACAGGCATGCCCCATCTGAAGCACTGCAGGCATAAACCCGGGATTGCTTACCAGCGCAAAATCGTAAGCTTTGCATGCTTCTTCAAAGCGCTCCTGGCTAAACAATATCTGCCCCAGGTTGAACCAGTTTTCGTAAGAATAAACATCCACCTCGAGCAACATTCGGTAATAATGTTCCGAGGCCTGCATGTCGTTCAATTGTTCAGCACAAAAGGCGCCTTCTGACATTAAATCGGTGTTGTCAGGATTGTGTTCCAGGCCTTGCTGTACAAAATCCAGGGCTTCCTTATACAGATTTTCAGCACTTAATACATTCACTGCCTCAAGACAAGCCAGATCCTTATCGTATTGTTCTTTGGCTACCATATCTTTGAGCAAGGCCAGACCCTCTGTTTTTCTCTTAAGTTTCAATAAAGCGGCAGCCCGTACAAAATCAGTATCTTCCTGTTCAGGTAAACGGTCCAGCAACTGCAGGGCTTTCATCGGTTCACCGGTTTCCACATACAAAATGGCACGTTTCAGATGAATGACAGTGCTGTTGGGATGAATGCGCAAAGCAGAGCTGACCACTTCCGAGAGCTTGTTGGTGCGGCCCCGGTCCAGGTAATAATCGGCAATACGATCGAATTCGTCCACGTCAAAATACTGCAACAGGCCGTTGGAGCGTTGTTGTTCATAACGCTTGACTAATGCAGGTATACTATCGTCTTCTCTTGCCTTCATGCCGGTTCAAAACAATGGTATTATCTTATTTTTTCAGCGATCTTGCCCCAGGTGTCCTTAAGGCCTACAGTCCGGTTAAAAATCAATCGGCCGGGGCGGGAATCGGGGTCGAGATTGAAATACCCCATACGCAGAAACTGAAAATGATCCAGTGGACGGGCATCCTGCAGCGAAGCCTCCACACGGCAATGTTTCAAAACCTTGAGCGATTCGGGATTCAGCATGTCCATGAAATCCCTCTCTTTATCTTCGGCCGGATTTTCTACCGTCAGCAAGCGGTCGTATAAACGGACTTCGGCCGGCAGACTTTTCTCAACAGTAACATAATGCAGGGTGGCTTTCACCTTACGGTTGCTTTCGGGGCCTCCTTCTTTGGTCAGGGGATCGTAGGTGCAATAAATTTCCTGCACTTCACCATCGGCCCCTTTTTTACAACCCGTACATTGCACTATATAGGCATTTTTAAGCCTTACTTCCTGTCCGGGGGTCAAGCGATAAAATTTTTTGGGTGCTTCTTCCATAAAGTCATCCCTTTCAACATACAATTCACGGGCAAAGGGAATTTGGCGGCTGCCTGCATTTTCGTCTTCAGGATTATTGACCGCTTCGTTCCATTCTACCTTTCCTTCGGGATAATTTGTAATAATAAGCCTGACAGGATTCAATACGGCACTTACCCGGGGAGCAATCTTGTTGAGATGCTCGCGTACGGCAAATTCCAATAAGCCCTGATCTATCACTCCGTCAAACTTCGTATAACCTATCCTGTCCACAAAGTTCCGTATGGATTCGGGCGTGTAGCCACGTCTGCGCAAACCGCAAAGGGTAGGCATACGGGGATCATCCCAGCCCCGGACAAAACCTTCTTTGACCAATTGCAGCATTTTTCGCTTACTCATAACGGTATAGGTCATGTTCAGGCGGTTGAATTCAATTTGCCTGGGCCGGTAATCGCTGTCTTTCAGCTGATCTATGAACCAATCGTAGAGCGGTCGGTGTATCTCAAACTCCAGGGTACAGAGCGAATGGGTAATGCCTTCAAAATAATCGCATTGTCCGTGAGCAAAATCATATAATGGATATACATTCCAGGCATTGCCTGTACGGTGGTGGGCTTGTTTTAAAATACGATACATCAGCGGGTCGCGAAAATGCATATTGGAATGAGCCATATCAATTTTGGCTCTTAAAACACGGCTGCCTTCGTCAAATTCGCCGGCTTGCATTCTCAAAAACAAATCCAGGTTCTCTTCGGCAGATCTGTTGCGATAGGGGCTATTGATGCCGGGGCTGGTGGGTGTGCCTTTTTGTTGAGCTATCACTTCGGCAGACTGGTCATCCACATAAGCCAAGCCTCTTTTAATCAGTTCCTGTGCAAATTGAAAAAGTTTTCCGAAATAATCGGAAGCATAAAATAAATTATCCCAGCTAAATCCCAGCCAATGTATATCTTCCATAATGGAATCGACGTATTCAACATCTTCTTTGATGGGATTGGTATCGTCAAAACGCAAATTGCAGGTGCCTCCGTATTTTTGGGCAATTCCAAAATCCAGGCAAATGGCCTTGGCATGGCCAATATGCAGATAACCATTGGGTTCTGGAGGAAAACGGGTGGCAATTCTCCCTTGATTTTTCCCCTCCCTTAAATCATTTTCAACGATCTGCTCTATAAAATTCAGGCTTTTTCTGGAGCCTTCGGTATTGGTGTCTTCTACTGTCATATTATTTAAAAATAGTTCCAAATATACTGCCTAATTCCGCAAGATTCAAATTGGCAGCAAGAAACAATGCTCCAAAAATATGTTTTATAATATAAGTTTTTTTTTGCTGGTCTGTAAAAAAAGCTGAATCTTTGCTGCCGTTAACCTAACACAATCTTTTTTACCTTTGAGACTAATACCTATTGAAAACTATATGAAGTCCGCCTTGTGAAAGGCGGACTTCATTCTTTTTGGCCTTTTCGTTGCAAAAGTAATGCTTGTTTGCCAAATATAAGCCTTCTGCTCATCAAAAAATAATTCGTATATTCGTGGACTTTTTTAACCACCAAAACATATCCAAAATGAAAGCATTCATGGACGAAAATTTTATGCTGGACAACGAAGTATCGGAACAGCTTTTTCACCAACACGCCAAAAATCTGCCTATTATCGATTATCACTGCCACCTGAATCCTGAATACATTGCCAAAGATCACAAATTTGACAACCTGGGACAGATCTGGCTCGAAGGTGACCATTATAAATGGCGTGCCATGCGCACCAACGGAATTGATGAGCGTTATTGTACCGGTAAGGATACCAGCGACTGGGAAAAATTCGAAAAATGGGCCGAAACCCTTCCCTATACGATGCGTAATCCCTTGTATCACTGGACTCACCTGGAGTTGAAAACTGCTTTTGGCGTTAACAAAATACTCAAACCGGAAACAGCCCGCGAGATTTTTGACGAATGCACCGTCAAACTGCGTACTCCTGAATTCAGTGCCCGCGGACTGATGCGTAAATATAAGGTCGAAACCGTCTGCACTACCGACGATCCGGTGGAGAGCCTCGAGCATCATTTGGCCCTCAAAAAAGAGGGTTTTGAGATTAAAGTCCTGCCCACCTGGCGTCCTGACAAAGCCATGGCCGTAGAAGATTCGAAATCGTTCAGAACTTACGTGGAGAAGCTGGCCGAGGTAGCCCGAATGAACATATCCAGCTACAGTGATTTAATTGCTGCTCTTCGCGTACGTCACGATTTCTTTGCTTCGGTGGGTTGTAAACTCAGCGACCACGGCATAGAGGAATTTTATGCCGAAGATTATACTCAGGCCCAAATTGACACCATCTTTAATAAGGTATACGGTGGAAAAGAGTTGTCTCAGGAAGAAATCCTGCAATTCAAATCGGCCATGATGGTGGAATTTGCCCTGATGGATGCAGAAAAGGGCTGGACACAGCAATTCCATTACGGAGCCATACGCAACAACAATTCCAGGTTGTTTGCTAAATTAGGCCCCGACACCGGTTTTGATTCCATCGGAGACTTCAACGTCGGTAAGAAAATGTCAAAATTTCTGAACCGTCTGGACAAAAACAACCAGCTGGCCAAAACCATTATTTACAACCTCAACCCACGTGATAACGATTTAATTGCCACTATGCTGGGTAATTTCCAGGATGGTTCTGTAGCCGGCAAGATTCAATTCGGATCGGGCTGGTGGTTCCTGGATCAGAAATACGGTATGACCGCGCAGATGAACTCCTTGTCTGTACTTGGCCTTTTGAGCCGGTTTGTAGGAATGCTTACCGATTCCAGAAGTTTCCTCTCATACCCCCGTCACGAATATTTCCGCCGCATTATGTGCAACCTGATAGGTGTTGATGTGGTCAAAGGTGAAATACCTTACAGCGAAATGGACTTCCTGGGTAAGATGGTTGAAGGAGTATCCTACTACAACGCCAAGACATTTTTTAAATTTTAAACGATCTATATAAACGGCTGCAATGAAATTTTTCTTTATTTTGCAGCCGTTTATTTATGACATCAGATCTAATGAGTAAAAGAGTGGTTACCTTCGGGGAAATAATGTTGCGTTTAGCTACCCCCGAATACTTGCGTTTTAACCAGACGACGAGCCTGAATGCCAGTTTTGGCGGAGGAGAGGCTAACGTGGCAGTATCGCTGGCCAATTACGGGATTAAGGTGGATTTTATAAGCCGGCTGCCCCAGAACGACATTGCAGCTTCCTGCGTTATGAATTTACGCAAACACGGAGTCGGCACCGAACACCTCATCTACGGAGGCGAACGTTTGGGTATATATTTTCTGGAAACCGGAGCCGTAGCCCGTCCCAGCAAGGTGGTTTACGATCGGGCACATTCTTCCATTGCCGAGATTCAGCCCGGTATGATCGACTGGGAAAAAGTATTACAGGGCGCCGACTGGTTCCATTGGACCGGCATCACTCCGGCTATCTCCGAAGGTGCAGCCCTGGTTTGCCTGGAAGCCATCAGAGCCTGCAACAAAATGGGCATAACGGTATCCACCGACCTGAACTACCGCAAGAATCTCTGGAAATACGGCAAAAAAGCCTCCGAAGTCATGCCGGAACTGGTAAAAGGCTGCGATATTATTCTGGGTAACGAAGAAGATGCCGAAAAAGTCTTTGGCATCAAACCCGAAGGTTTCGAGGCCGAAACTACTCAGGGCAAAGTAGATGCTGCTGCCTTTGAATCGGTTTGTACTCAATTGATGCAACGCTTTCCCAGGGCAAAAAAAGTAATCATCACCCTGAGAGGTTCCATCAATGCCAATCACAATACCTGGGCCGGAGTGCTTTACGATGGGGAAAAACTCTACAGCTCAAAATCCTACGATATCAGCCATATCGTCGACAGAGTCGGCGGAGGCGATTCCTTTATGGGAGGGCTTATCTACGGATTGCTTACCTACAAAGGCGATGATCAAAAGGCATTGGAGTTTGCTGTGGCTGCTTCCTGCCTGAAGCATACCATTTACGGAGATTTCAATTTAGTATCTGTGGCCGAAGTCGAGAAACTGATGAGCGGAGACGCTTCGGGCAGGGTATCCAGATAAACAAGAATAATTATGGCGAAATTTTCAAAACAGCAGGTAATCAATACAATTTGCACAAGCGGCATGATACCTGTCTTCTACCACAAAGACACCGAAGTGGCCAGGCAAGTCTTGCTGGCTTGTTACCAGGGGGGTGTTCGTGTTTTTGAATTTACCAACAGGGGCGACTTTGCGCAGGAAGTTTTCAAGGAACTGGTCAAATATGCCGATAAAGCCTGTCCTGAAATGATTATGGGTGCCGGTTCGGTCATAGACGCCGGAACGGCCTCGCTGTACATTCAGCTGGGAGCCAATTTTATTGTCGGTCCGCTGTTCAATCCTGAAGTAGCAAAGGTTTGCAATCGTCGGCTCATTCCCTATGCGCCCGGCTGCGGCTCTGTTACTGAAATCGGCTATGCCCAGGAAGCCGGTTGCGATATATGCAAAATATTCCCTGCCGGCAATGTGGGTGGTCCTTCTTTTGTCAAAAACGTAATGGCCCCCATGCCCTGGTCTTTGCTGATGGTGACCGGCGGCGTTGAACCCGAAAAAGACAATCTGACAGCCTGGTTCAAATCAGGAGTTTGTTGCGTTGGCATGGGCTCCAAGCTCTTTCCCAAAGAAGAAATCGCAGCCAACAACTGGTCTTACATCAGCAACAAATGCAATGAAGTTTTAACACTAATACAATCGATGCGTTAGACATTTATTTATCTCTAAATCTATAAACATGACTCAAATGAAAGAAAAGATGACCAACTATCGCTGGGTAATCTGTGCGATGTTGTTCTTTGCTACAACGATCAACTACCTTGACCGTCAGGTTTTATCCTTAACCTGGAAAGATTTTATTGCACCGGAATTCCACTGGACCAACGACGACTACGGAACCATCGTTTCCTTATTCTCCTTGTTTTATGCTGTATCCATGTTGATTTTCGGCAGATTAATCGACTGGATGGATACAAAAAAAGGATTCCTTTGGGCAATTGGTATTTGGTCGGTAGGCGCCTGTTTGCACGCCTATTGCGGTATAGCCACATCGGGCGTTGTTGCCGGGAAATGGCTGGTAGGTTTCGAAGGCGCCAAAGAAGCCATTGCCGGTGTTGGAGATGTAGGTTTGATTGTAAGCGTTAGTGTCACTTTATTTATTTTTGCCCGTATGGTGCTGGCCTTTGGCGAAGCCGGCAACTTTCCGGCAGCCATCAAGGCAACGGCTGAGTATTTTCCCAAAAAAGACCGGGCTTTCTCTACCAGTTTATTCAACACCGGGGCTCAGATAGGTGCTTTGGTTGCTCCCCTTACCATTCCGGTGATTGCGGTTAAATATGGCTGGGAAATGTCTTTTATCATCATAGGTGCTCTGGGTTTCCTCTGGATGGGCTTTTGGGTATTCGTTTATAAGAAACCCGAAAAGAATCCTAAAGTCAATGCCGCAGAATTAGCCTATATCAACCAGGATAGTGCAGACGATAATCACAACAAAGACTCCAAGGGCAACGATAAAAAGATTTCTTTCTGGAAATGTTTTACTTTCAAACAAACCTGGGCCTTTGTTTCAGGAAAATTCCTGACCGATGGTGTATGGTGGTTCTTCCTGTTCTGGACTCCGGCTTATCTGAGCGATGTTTACAATTTACCTTCGGACAATAAGACAGCACAGATGCTCATATTTATTCTCTACGGTATCACCATGATTTCAATGTTAGGTGGTTACCTGCCTACTTATCTGGTGGACAAGAAAAAAATGGAACCCTATGCCGGACGTATGAAATCTATGTTGATTTTTGCTTTCTTCCCCCTGCTGGCTCTATTTGCTCAACCCCTGGGTGAATATTCATACTGGTTCCCGGTTATCATTATCGGTATTGCCGGTGCTGCCCACCAGGCCTGGTCAGCCAACCTGTTCTCTACTGTTGGCGATATGTTCCCAAAAAGCACCATTGCCACTATTACAGGTATTGGAGGTATGGCTGGAGGTATAGGCTCCTTCTTTATCAACAAAAGTTCCGGAGTTCTTTTCGATTATACAAGCGGTACAACACTGGTAGACAACGAAATTGTTGTTATGACAAAAGATTTAATGGCAAGTGGAGCTGAATACGTTCGTCAACCCATGGAGTTTATGGGCTTCGAAGGCATCAATTCAGGTTATTTCATTGTATTCTGTTTCTGTGCCGTTGCCTACCTCCTTGGCTGGATTATCATGAAGTCCCTGGTGCCGAAATACAAAAAGATTACTATTTAATTCAACTTCATATCATTGAATGAACTTCACAAAAAGAGCATCTCAGTAAAACGGGATGCTCTTTTGTTATTGTTTACTTCAACACATAAGGTGGATCGGGCTCTGCAACCGCTGCTTCAATTTTGTGTGGGAATCCTATCTCTGTGGCCTTTTCCAGGCCTTTACCCTGCACATTGTGAACACTTAGCACATCGCCCTCTTTGATATTTACGTCAATATTCCTCAAAACTGCCTTCTTAATGTTGGCCAAACGGATACCCCACAGGGCTTCTCCGCTGATATGCTCCAACACCAGACCTTCGAGGGGTTTATCGGGATGTATTGAAGTTCCATCCACCAAATCTTTTACATCTCTGACCTGTACGTTTTTGAAAGAAAAATTCCTAACAGTGGGAATACCATCTAATCCGGGTACAGGCACCTGATCCTGCAAGCCGCTGCCCATCAGGTTGAAACGCAAAAAACCACCTTGCATGCCTGATACATCAAGGTCTTCGGCACTAATGTCTTCTATGAAAGCACCTCTGCCCGGCCTGGATTTAATGTAAATGGCATGGGTACGGGTATTCTCAAAACGACAATGCTCAATTCTGACTCCCCGTATGCCTCCGGAAGTTTCACTACCAATGCCGATACAGGCAAAAATACTGTCCGAGAGCCGACAATTACGTATATACACATCTTCGGTAGTACGCATCAATACATTGGCCTCCATGCCCCTGCCCGACTTGATGGCGATGCAATCGTCACCGGTTTCGATGTCACAGCCTTCGATCAAAACATGTTTACATGAATCTACGTCTATACCGTCTCCGTTGCCTCCTGTGGATCTAATGGTCAGGTCTTTGAAATGGATATTTTCGCAATAAGTAGGATGTATGCACCACATACTTTTATAAGAAGTGGAAAAATCACTAAATAAGAGGTTCTTACAATTTATGGGTTCAATCAGAGCAGGATGCCTCAGAGGATTATCCTTGTTTGGCCTGCCTCCCAATGCTGGGTGGCCAATGATTTTACCTTCACCTGTAATGCCGGTATAGCTGGCATCCACCGCATATATAAGAGCTGTGTGACCTTGTATCCACTTGCCTTCCCAACGCACCTGCATCACGGGATAATCCTCAAAAGAGGGCGTGCCTCTGATAATTGCCTCCGGATCCAAACGCAGCAAAACACCCGAACGTAATTGAATAGCACCGGTCAAATAGTCGCCGGCGGGGACGAACACTTCTCCGCCACCCAATACGAAGCAACGATCAATAGCCTGTTGCAAAGCTTTAGTATTCAATGTTACTCCATCGCCCACAACACCAAAATCCAACACATTTAAGTTAAGTTTGCCCGGATGTTGAGGATATTCAAAGCCCCGAACCTGGTTTTTTGTTTTTAATTTAGTTCGGGAAGACGGAGCCGCCATCAACGAACTCACTGAGCCCAGAGAGCCAAGCAGCGGAATAGCCAAAAGGCTTATTCCGGTTTTTTTTATAAAATCCCTACGGGATAATTGATTCTTCATAGTTAATATAAAATCAGAAGAAAGCATAAACTGCCGCTAATGTAAGCAATTCGGCTGAAAATCCATCTTTGACTTTAGATAAAAAAGCACTGTACAAAAAATGAACTTTGAATATACTTTATTGAACTAATTTTAGACGCTGTTTATTAGCAAAATTCGATTATTTTGCATGTTTATAATAAAATGAACCTGAGTCCGTATACACCCCTTATAATGCCAAGGCTGAAGAAACACTTGCTGACTGTTGCTCTTTTCCTTTTCCTGCCCCTGCTGCTACCGGCTCAGGAACAACTGAGCAATCTGCCCACTCTGTATATTACCACAGATTCGGCTTACACAAACGGAGCTAAAGTGCCCATACAAAAAGAGGTTTACTTTTCGGGCTCTCTTTGCGTTGTTGCCGGTGATGAAACTCCCGGACAATACGACAGTACTATACAGATCAGGGGACGAGGCAATTCCACCTGGAACCTGGCCAAAAAACCCTATCGCATCAAACTGGACGAGAAATTCAGGCTGCTGGGTATGACTGCAAAAGAAAAAGACTGGGTGCTTTTGGCCAACCATGCCGATAAAACTTTAGCGCGCAACGCCCTTGCCTTCGAAATCAGTAAAGCCTGCAGTATTCATTACACACCCGATTATCGTTTTGTTGACGTAGTCCTCAATGGAAATTATATTGGTAATTATATGCTTACCGATCAGATAGAACGCGATAAAGACCGGGTGAATACTGAAAAAATGGATACTTCGCAGATTGATCCAAACGTAACAGGGGGCTATGTGCTCGAGATAGATGGTTTTGGGATTACCGGCTCTTTTGACCCAAGCAAAGGCGAATTGTTTCCCGAAGCTTTCTCCAGCAATATTGGCAATAAAGTGACCATCAAATACCCCGATAACGATGAAATCACGGCTGCTCAACGCCAATACATCATTCAGCACTACAATGCTTTTGAACAAAGTATTTTAAACTACAACAACACTCAGGCTGCCTACGAAAACATATGCCGCTACCTGGATACCACCGCTTTTGTCAACTGGTACATTGCCAACGAACTGACAGCCAACCCCGACGGGCTCTGGAGTATTTACATAAAAAAACACCGCGACGACGATCGTTTTTACTTTGGACCACTCTGGGACAACGATATTTCCTTTGGAAACTGCAATCGGATTTATTCGTTATCGAACGATGGCCGCTCCGAATCCATCATGTTGAAATGTTTCAGCAACAACCGGGTAAAAGAGCTTATCAACAAAGTACTGACTATTCCTCCCATCCGAAAAATGATCGCTGAACACTGGAAAGTCATTTATCAGAATCAGCTGCTCAAAGAAGATCTGATACATCTGCTCTACAATCTGGAAGAAGAACTCGATGCCTCACAAAAGCTGAATTATCAGAAATGGAGTACTGCCCTTTCTTCGAGAATTTACAACGAGATTTATTACGGAGCCAACATCAGTTTTGCCATGCAGATGGAATACCTGCGCAATTACCTTAGTGAACGCATTGATTTCCTGGATGGTTACTTTACTTCCATGGCCAGCAGCGATACCATAGACCCGGGAGATCCTCCGCTTCCTCCGGTAGATACCATGGAATATTTTAGTCCTGAGCCTTATGTCTGGTATCATTTGCAATGTCAGCTCAACAACAAATACCTGATTTGCGAAGAAGTGGCCGGGGGTTATCAGCTTGGATATACTTACGATCCTGAAACTGCCGGCGATTGGGCAAAATTCGAAATCAGCTGCAGCAAAGACGAACAAAACCGCAGTATTTACCATCTTCGTAACAAAGCCAGCAAAGCCTATGTTTATATCAATGCCGCCCAGGCTAAAATTCCGCTGGATCCGGTACAAAAAACAGCCTTTACACTCTATCCCAGCCCCAACGAAGACGGGCACTATGGCTTTATGGTGCTTTCAGACAACAGCACTTTGAATGATTTGGGCATTGATGCCAACGGCAACGTGGTCTCCTGGTCAACCAAGAACAAAAGCGGTCAACGAGAATATCGGTTTATTCCTGACCGTGCTTATTTTCAAAGCATCTTCAATCCGGCAGATCCTCAACAACCGCTTTGGGCTATGGAAGAAAATTGGGACAACAACATTCCCAATGCCTATGCTACTGCCATTATTGCAAAAGGGGCCAAACTGGAATTGGCCGAAGACGAAAAAATACTTGTAGACAGCCTGATTATATTGCCTGGAGCTGAAGTCTTGAATTACGGAACAATCCAGGCCGATGTTACACTGTTTTGCGCCAACGACAGTTTGTCGGCTTCTTATGATTACAGTCAGGATGCTCAGCTTTTATCAGAGCGCATGCTTTTCCGGAGTTTTGAACGTAGCCTAAGCTGGTATGACCTATCCTTGCCACTTGACGTAAAATCGATACGCAACAAAGAAATGGCTATTTTACAACCCGGTAAAGATTATTTCCTGATGGAATACAAGGCTGATTCCAACCGTTTTGACTCGCTGAGCCTGGTAAGCAGCCTCAGACCCAAGGCCGGGCCCTATTTGTTCTCGGTCGGCCCGGAAAGAGAGCAGCAAGCTTATATTTTTGTATTCGATACCAAAAGTTCCTACCAGCAAGGCAATAACGATTACAGCTTTGCCGGAAACACCGGTTTCAGAACCCTAAACATCCCTACGGCAGGTACTTATCTACTGGAAGATCATTTGCATTTTGTGCTGCAGGAAGACCAGCAACAATTGTCGCTGCCAGCCTTTCATGCCTACTTTGCTGTTAGCGGAGACAATCTGCCCGATTCTCTGGCCATTTACGACATGAATCCGGCCGATGACACCCTGGCCCTGAACAAGATTACTGAACACGTGCCTTTGCTGATAAGCAGAACAGGTATGTTGATTATTTATGATATTGAAGCCGGAGAAGATTTTTCTCTGTTCAACATAGACGGCAGGCTGGTTTTCGAAGATAAGACTATAAACAATCCCACTTATGTTTCCCTGAAGCAGGGTCTCTATCTGTTCAGGTATAAAGAGCGTTTTGATAAAATTCTAATTCCATAATAACTCATAAACAGATAACTATGAAAAAAAGAATCACAACTGCACTTATGTTCACTGCTGTCGCTCTGGCCGCAATGGCGCAAAAAAACGAATGGCAGGATCCGGGCATTAATGCCGTGAACAGAACTGAAATGCACACGAATTATTTTGCTTATGAATCACAGGAAGCAGCTCTGAAAAATTGCAGGGAAAGTTCAATTAATTTCTTAAGCCTCAATGGTATGTGGAAATTCAACTGGGTCAAAGATGCCAACAAGCGTCCTCTGGACTTTTTTCGCAGCGATTTCGATGATCAAAACTGGGCCCATTTGCCGGTGCCGGGTCTCTGGGAAATGAACGGCTATGGAGATCCGATCTATGTAAACACAGGCTGGGCCTGGCGTAACCAGTTTAGAAGCGATCCTCCCTCCATTCCCGTCGAAAATAATCACGTGGGCTCCTACCGCAGGGAAATCACTATTCCTGACAACTGGAAAGACAAAGAAATTTTTGCTCATTTCGGCTCCGTTACATCCAACATTTACCTTTGGGTTAACGGTAAATACGTAGGTTACAGCGAAGACAGCAAACTGGAAGCCGAATTTAACCTGAGTAACTATTTGCGGCCGGGCAAAAATCTGATTGCTTTTCAGGTGTTTCGCTGGTGCGACGGTACTTATCTCGAAGACCAGGACTTTTTTCGCCTGAGTGGTGTAGCTCGTGATTGTTATTTATATGCCCGTCCTTCGAATTACATTCAGGATATCAGAATCACTCCCGATCTGGACGCCCAATACAAAGACGGCAGCCTGAAAATCGACATCAGCATGAAGGGCAAAGGAGAACTCGAATTGGTTCTATTGGATAATAACAACCAAACCGTGGCCGACGCACAACAAAAAGCAAGCGGCAATTTCAGCCTGACGATGAATCTGAGCAATCCTCAAAAATGGTCGGCCGAATGCCCCAATCTCTATACCCTGGTGGCCAGCCTCAAAAAGGGCGGTCAGGTACTGGAAGCCATTCCTGTCAAAGTCGGTTTCCGCAAAATCGAACTCAAAGGCGATCAGGTGCTGGTCAACGGACAGGCAGTCTTGTTTAAAGGAGTCAACCGACACGAAATGGATCCCGACTACGGCTATTACATTTCCCCCGAACGCATGATCCAGGACATTCGTTTGATGAAGGAACACAACGTGAATGCCGTACGCACCTGTCACTATCCCGACAACAATCTGTGGTACGAGCTTTGCGACGAATACGGTATTTATGTAGTGGCCGAAGCCAACGTCGAAAGCCATGGCCTGGGTTATGGTGAAAGAACCCCGGCTAAACGCCCTGATTACGCGCTGGCCCACATGGAGCGCAATCAGCGTAATGTACAAAGGGGTTTCAACCATCCTTCGGTTATCTTCTGGTCTATGGGCAACGAAGCCGGTTTTGGACCGAATTTTGAAATGTGTTACAAATGGATCAAGGCCGAAGATCCCTCCCGTCCGGTACAGTACGAACAAGCCAGGACCAACGAGTTTACCGACGTTTTCTGCCCCATGTATTACGGCTACAACAATTGCATACGCTATTGCGAAGGCGATATTCAAAAACCCCTGATTCAATGCGAGTACGCGCACGCCATGGGTAATTCTGTGGGAGGCATCAAGGAATATTGGGATCTGGTACGTAAATACCCCAAATACCAGGGCGGTTTCATCTGGGACTATGTGGATCAGTCTTTGCGTAAATTCGACAAAAACGGCGTCATGTTTTACGCCTACGGCGGAGACTTCAACCTGTACGATGCCAGTGACGGCAATTTCTGTGATAACGGCCTGATCAGCCCCGATCGCCTGCCCAATCCTCATTTCCACGAAGTCGGCCATGTGTACCAATCCATCTGGGCCAGTGCTTCCGACTTGGAAAAGGGAGAAATCAAGGTTTACAACGAAAACTTCTTCCGCGATCTAAGTGCCTTTTACGTCGAATGGGCCTTACTGGTAAACGGCAAAGCCTGCCAAAGCGGTATAGTTGACAAAATTGATATCCGTGCCCGACAAACCAAAATGCTCAAGCTGGATTACGACTTAAGCGGCATTAGTCCGGACAAAGAAATTTTACTGAATATAGCCTTTAAACTAAAAAAAGCTGAGCAACTATTGCCTGCCGGTTTTGTAGTCGCCAAAAATCAACTCTTTGTACGCGATCGCGGGGAAAATGTTTTGAACTTTGGTAATCTCCAGACTGCCAACATGGAAGTACAAGCTCCTAAAATTATCGAAAACGATTGGAGATTCCTTATCATCGAAGCCGACAATTATCGCATAGAATTCAACAAACACAACGGCTATCTGAGCAGATGGCAAGTACGGGGAACTGACTTGCTAAACGAAGGCGGCAGCCTCACGCCCAATTTCTGGCGCGCTCCCACCGACAACGATTTCGGAGCCAATCTGCAACAAAAGCTGGCTGTATGGAAGAATCCGGGTTTAAGGCTGGAATCGTTCGAACATGCCATCGAGGAAGGCCTGGTGGTGATCAGAGCTAAGTACGATATGCGCTCCGTTTCTTCCAAACTCGACCTGACATACCGCATCAACAATCAGGGCAGTATAGAAGTCAGCCAAAAAATGACCGCCGGTGCCGATGCCAAAGCGCCTGAATTATTCCGATTCGGTATGCAACTACAGATGCCATTGCTCATGGATAAGATCGAATATTACGGCCGCGGACCGATCGAAAATTATTCAGACAGGAATAATTCTACCGATTTGGGTATTTATAAACAAACCGTGGAGGAACAGTTTTATCCATACATCAGGCCTCAGGAGAACGGAAATAAAACCGATATCCGTTGGTGGAAACAAACGAATGCCGGAGGCAGGGGGATAAAAATCAGCTCGGTCGCTCCTTTCTCGGCCTCGGCTCTAAATTATTCCATAGAATCTCTGGATGACGGTTACAATAAGGGACAGAGACATTCACAACAAATACCCAAGCTGGATTATACCAACCTGTGCATCGACAAAGTGCAAATGGGTCTGGGTAGTGTAAACAGCTGGGGAGCCCTGCCCAGAGACGAATATCGCCTGCCGCATCAGGATTACGAATTCCAATTTGTAATGGAAGTTCGTTAATACTTTACGGAAATAAAAAAGGTGTATCAAAACTTTACAATTGATACACCTTTTTTTTATGCCATCAACAGGCAAAGCAATTCGCGTAGCAATTCCGATTCGGGCAAAGCTGCTTGCTCAAAACCCTTGAGTCTGGCATCATAATGCCTTATAAGACTTATATTTCGCATGGTTTTACCCGCATTGTAATACTGAGCTCCCTGTTGATAGTTTTTTACCAGAAACGGGGGAATTCCAAGCTGTGAAGCAACATTGGCGGATGACTTGTCGGGCAGATAATGGTAGATCAGCAGTTTGGAAAAATAATCAAACAAAGTGATCAGAGTGACCACCATGGCATTGTTTTTCGGATTACGGGCAAAGTATTGAGCAATTTGCTGGGCTTTGAACTGGTCTTTTTGCCTGATGGCATCGATGAGTTCAAAATTGTTGTACTCTTTGCTGATACCAATATTCAGTTCGACCATGGCCGCCGTAATTTTATAGGGTTTGGCTTTGAGCAGTAATTTAAGCTTATCCAGTTCCCCCACAATGCGTCCCAAATCGGTACCCAAAAAATCGGCCAGCATCTGGGCTGCTTTGGCTTCGATCTGAATATCCTGCTCCGACAAAAAACGGGTAATCCAGGAGGGTATCTGGTTGTCGTACATTTTTTTTGATTCAAACAAGAGAGCTGACTGCTCCAGGGCTGAATAGAGTTTTCTTCGCTTGTCCAGGCTCTTATATTTATAATTGATAATCAAGATGGTCGAAGGCATCGGCTGCTGAACATAAAGTAAAAACTCTTCTTCAAAATTGCGTATCATTTGGGCTTCGCGTACCAATATCAGCTGATAAGGAGCCAACATGGGATAACGGCGGGCTTCGTTAATAAGCTGAGCAACACTAAGATCTTTGCCATAAAGTATGCGTTGGTCGAAATCCTGCTGGCTTTCGGTCAATACAAGTTTGAGCAGGTGATTGCTTATCTCATCAATGTAATAAGGCTCCTCTCCCATCAAAAAATAGATTGAATGCCGCTTGCCGGCTTCTATTTCCCGAATCACTTCCTGGGCATTCTCAGTTTTTTTGGCCATAAGAATCCTGATTTCACAACTATTGGTGTATCTTTGAATACAATTTGATTCCAAAAATACGAAATGTTTACTTTAAACCTGCCCGGCTTCGAGTACAAATTGCGTAAAAAAGAAGCCAGGAACTACATATTCGACCCTCTCAGGCGTAAATACGTTTATCTCAGTCCCGAAGAATGGGTACGGCAACATTTTTGTCATTACCTGATTGCCCATAAAAACTATCCGGCCGGCCATATTGCCAATGAATGCAGCATCCGGCTTGAAGGTTTAACCAAACGTTGCGATACCATCGTATACGATGCTCATATGCAAGTGTATATGATAGTAGAATACAAAGCTCCCACGGTAGTGCTCAATCAGGAAGTATTTAACCAAATCGTACGCTACAATTGGGCCTTACAGGCCAAATACCTGACGGTCAGTAATGGTATGAATCATTATTGCTGCAGGATAGATTACCTTAACAATAAAGTGGAATTTTTGGGAGATATCCCCGTTTACGGCGAAGACTGATTTCTGCGAGAAGCGAACAGGCAATTATTTCTTGCCGCTTGGTTCCGCGGGCGCTTCTACTCCTGCCAGTTCAGGATCGACCATAATGCGGCCGCAGTATTCGCAAACAATTACTTTTTTGCGCATTCTGATATCCATCTGCCTTTGGGGCGGAATTTTGTTGTAGCAACCACCACAGGCATCGCGCTGTACGTAAACTACTGCCAGGCCGTTTCTTGCGTTCTTGCGTATACGTTTGAAGGCTTGCAGGAGCCTGGGTTCTATGCGACTTTCGATGTCTTTGGCTTTTTCCCTGAGCGTCTCTTCTTCGGAGCGGGTTTCCGAGATGATTTCTTCCAGTTCGGATTTCTTCACTTCCAGATCTTTGCGTCTTTCGTCCAATTCTTCCTGTGCCAGATGCAATTCTTCGTTTTTGGATTTTTCGCCGAATTGAGCTTCCCGGATTTTCTTCTCGGCATGCTCTATTTCCAAACCCTGAAATTCAATTTCCTTACTGAGAAAATCATATTCCCGGTTGTTGCGGACATTGTCTTGCTGGGCTTTGTATTTGGCAATCAGAGCCGTGGAATTATCGATATCAATCTTACAGCCCATAATCCTGTCGGTACAGGTTTTAATCTCTGCCTCAAAATTATCGATGCGGGTTTCCAGGCCGGCAATGATGTCTTCCAGATCCTGCACTTCGAGCGGAAGTTCGCCGCGAAGAATTTTTATTTTATCAATTTCGGAGGCTACAACCTGTAATTCGTACAGAGCTTTAAGCTTTTCTTCTACAGAAATTTCTTTGGGTTCAGCTTTAGTAATATCGACGCTCATATTTGTATAAAATTTTGTGATTTAGCTGTTTAAGTATAAAAAACCGGATTCTTTTCCCTTAGGGACGAATGGACGGCAAAGTTAGCAATATTTTTTGAAATTAATTCTATAAATACCTCTTTTGTAAATTGCTCGGTTTCGTAATGCCCGGCATCTATAAGTAACAAATTATCGTCTGCTTCGGCAAACTGATGGTATTTAACGTCGGCAGTGATAAAGGCATCTGCCCCCTGAGCTATGGCCGCCGGAATAAATTCACTGCCTGAACCTCCGCAAACAGCGACCTTAATTATTTTCCGGCCTGTAAGGGCAGAATGTCTCAATATTTTGCATCCGAATACCTGTTTAAGTTTAATTAAAAAATCCTTTTCCTCCAGCGCCTGAGCCAAAAATCCGGTCATACCGGCACCGGCGTTAATCATGTTTTCTCTGGGAACCAAAATGGTAGTGGAGCTTAGATTCAATTTTTCGCAAATTTTACCGTTCACACCCTCCATAACGGCATCCACATTGGTGTGTCCGGCATAAATAGCGATATTGTTTTGTATGGCTTTAATTAAAGAACGCTCTTGCGAATTTTTGCCCGTGATACTTTTAATTCCTTTAAAAATCAAGGGATGGTGAGAAACCACCATATTACATCCTTTTTCAAGAGCTTCGTCCAATACCGCCCGGGACACGTCCAGACAAACCAGGACTGCCTTAACTTCAGCAGCCGGGTCGCCCAGTATCAAACCGGCGTTATCGTAGACTTCCTGGAGTTTGAGGGGGGCGAAATTCTCAATTAAAGTACATATATCCTGAACCTTCATTCTTTGTTATTTGGAGCTAGTATTTTAAGCTGCAATTCATCCAGTTGTTCCTGATCTATGCTCGAAGGAGCATCTATCATTACGTCCCTGCCCGAATTGTTTTTGGGGAAGGCAATGCAGTCTCTGATGGAATCCAATCCGGCAAACATAGACACGCAACGGTCAAAGCCAAAGGCAATACCGCCGTGGGGAGGTGCTCCGAATTTGAAGGCATTCATCAGGAAACCAAAACGTTGAGCGGCCTTTTCTTCGGTAAAGCCCAAAATCTTAAATATATTGGCCTGTAAACGGCTGTCGTGTATACGAATGGAACCTCCTCCCAATTCCACCCCGTTGATCACCATATCGTAGGCATTTGCCCTAACCTGTCCGGGATCTTTTTCCAACAGGGGTATATCTTCGGGTTTAGGAGAAGTAAAAGGATGGTGCATGGCGTAATAGCGGGCTGTTTCTTGGTCCCATTCGAACATGGGAAAATCAATCACCCACAAGGGAGCATATACATTTTTGTCACAAAATCCCAGCCTGCGGCCCATTTCCAGGCGTAATTCGCTCAGGGCTTTCCGGGTAGCTTGTGTGGCTCCCGACAGAATCAGTATCAAATCTCCGGGCTTGGCTTTGCAGGCCTCAGCCCAGGTTTTCAGATCATCCTGGGTGTAAAATTTATCCACCGAAGATTTAAAGCTGCCGTCTGTTTCGCAACGCACATAGACCATGCCTTTGGCCCCAATCTGCGGCCTCTTGACGTATTCTGTCAGCTCATCCAGCTGTTTGCGGGTATAAGAGGCTGATGCCGGTGCACAAATAGCTCCGACGTATTCGGCCTGGTCAAAAACATTGAAAGAACGTCCTGTCGTGAGATGTTTAATTTCTACAAAAGACATGCCAAAACGCAGGTCGGGCTTATCGCTGCCGTAAGACCGCATGGCATCTGCCCAGCTCATTCGTCTGAAAGCTTCCTTGAATTCGATGCCTTTGATTTCTCTGAACAAATAACGAATCAAACCTTCAAAGGTGTTCAGTATATCTTCTTGTTCAATAAAAGACATTTCACAATCGATCTGGGTGAATTCGGGTTGGCGGTCGGCTCTCAGGTCTTCATCCCTGAAACATTTAACCAGCTGAAAGTATCGATCATAACCCGAAACCATCAATAATTGTTTAAACATTTGAGGTGATTGGGGCAAAGCATAAAACTGGCCCGGATTCATCCTGGAAGGCACTACAAAATCTCTGGCTCCCTCGGGAGTGGAATTAATCAGAACCGGAGTTTCGATTTCGAGGAATCCCTGTTTATCCAGATAGTTGCGGGTGGCCATAGCCATTTTATGTCTCAACTGCAAATTTCTGCTTAAGGGCGGACGCCTCAGATCCAGGTAGCGATAGGACATTCTGAGCTCGTCTCCCCCGTCGGATTGCTCTTCGATGGTAAAGGGAGGGGTAGCGGCAGCGTTCAGAACCTTAATTTCTTCGACCCGAATTTCAATATCACCGGTAGCCATCTGAGGATTCTTTCCGGATCGTTCCCTGACCAGGCCACGTACCTGAATCACCCATTCCCTGCCCATCTTATTTACCGTTTCGATGCAAGAGGCATTGGCTTCCTGGTCGACTATCAATTGAGTAAGACCGTAACGATCGCGAAGATCAACAAAAGTCATGGCGCCCATTTTACGTATACGTTGTATCCAGCCGGCCAGACAGACTTTTTTGTTTACATCATGAATACGGAGTTCTCCGCAAGTATGTGTTCTGAACATAAACTTCTTTGTTTGAGACTGCAAAGGTACATTTTCCGATGATATTTTGAATAAACTGCTTATAAATTTATTCTTTTACCTACAGAGCCTTTTGAGATGTACAAAATTTGTATTTCCTTTGCATGCACAAAGAACAGACCACTTACATCTTTTTATAATCCTATGAATCAAGATCTTAATAAAGTACTGGTGTTGGGATCCGGTGCTTTAAAAATCGGACAGGCAGGCGAATTTGACTACTCTGGCTCGCAAGCCCTCAAAGCTTTGCGCGAAGAAGGCATCCGTTCAGTGTTGGTGAATCCCAATATTGCAACCATTCAAACTTCAGAAGGAATAGCGGATACCGTTTATTTTCTGCCGGTTACTCCTTATTTTGTAGAAAAGATCATTGATAAAGAACGCCCCGACGGTATCTTGTTGGCTTTTGGAGGACAAACAGCCCTGAATTGCGGTACCGAACTTTACCTTTCGGGAGTGCTAAAAAAATACGGGGTCAAAGTACTGGGCACTTCGGTTGAAGCCGTCATGTATACCGAAGACCGCGATCTGTTCGTCAAAAAACTAAACGAAATAAAGCTGAAAACTCCGGTCAGCCAGGCCGTGGAAACTATCGAGGCAGCCCTGAAGGCGGTCAACAAAATTGGTTACCCGATTATGATTCGTTCAGCTTACGCCCTTGGAGGACAAGGCAGCGGCATATGCACGAATCAGGAAGAGTTCATTACTTTGGCTCAAAATGCCTTCTCCTTTTCAAAACAGATTTTAATTGAAGAATCGCTGAAGGGTTGGAAAGAAATCGAATTCGAGGTGATCCGCGACAATAAAGACCATTGTTTTACCGTAGCCAATATGGAAAACGTGGATCCACTGGGTATTCATACCGGAGAATCCATAGTAGTGGCTCCCACCTGCTCACTGGACGATACAGAGCTTAACATGCTGATAGAACTCTCCAAACAATGCGTCCGGCATTTAGGTATCGTAGGCGAATGCAATATACAATATGCCTTCAATTCCGAAACCGACGATTACCGCATTATAGAAGTGAACGCCCGCCTAAGCCGTTCTTCGGCACTGGCTTCCAAAGCCACCGGTTATCCCCTGGCCTTCGTAGCTGCCAAGCTGGCTTTGGGCTATACTCTGGACCAGATAGGGAAAATGGGTACCAGTAATTCGGCTTATGTGGCCCCTCAACTCGATTACATCATTTGCAAAATACCCCGCTGGGATTTGACCAAATTTGTCGGCGTTTCGCGCGAAATTGGTTCTTCCATGAAATCTGTCGGCGAAATCATGTCCATAGGAAAATCCTTTGAAGAAATCATTCAAAAGGGGCTTCGAATGATTGGCCAGGGCATGCATGGTTTTGTGGGCAACGACAGCGCTGAATTTGACAATCTTGACCAGGAGCTCTCCCGTCCTACCGATTTGCGCATTTTTGCCATAGCCGATGCCCTGAAAAAAGGGTATACTGTAGAGCGTATCTGTGAGTTGACCAAAATTGATCCATGGTTTGTCAATAAGCTCAAAAATATCTACGATTACACTCTGGTTTTAAAACAATACAAAAACATTGAGGAATTGCCCGAGGGTGTTTTACTAGAGGCTAAACGCCTTGGTTTTTCAGATTTTCAGATTGCCCGCTTTGTCGAAAGTCCCAAAGGCAATATGGAAAAAGAGAATATCCGCGTACGAAACCGTCGCAAGCAACTCGGTGTGCTGCCCAGGGTGAAACGCATAAACACCATCGCTTCTGAACATCCCGAATTGACCAATTACCTCTATCTGACATACGAAGGCGCAACTCATGATATTCCCTACTACACCAACGAAAAGTCGGTTATAGTGCTGGGTTCCGGCGCTTACCGTATTGGCAGCTCCGTGGAATTCGACTGGTGTTCGGTCAATGCCATCCAAACGGCCCACAGCCTGGGTTACAAGTCTATCATGATTAATTACAACCCCGAAACGGTATCCACCGATTACGACATGTGCGACCGCCTGTATTTCGATGAACTTAGTTTTGAACGGGTGATGGACGTTATCGACCTGGAGCAGCCCAAAGGGGTGATCGTTTCTGTTGGTGGCCAGATACCCAACAACCTGGCCATGAAGCTTCACCGTCAGCAAGTTCCGATTTTGGGCACTTCTCCGGTTTCCATAGACCGGGCCGAAAACAGGCACAAATTTTCGAGTATGCTCGACCAGTTAGGCATAGATCAACCGGCCTGGAAAGAACTCACCAACCTGGAGGACATCAAGAAATTTACTGAAAAAGTCGGTTATCCTGTGTTGGTAAGGCCTTCGTATGTATTGTCGGGCGCTGCCATGAACGTCTGTTACGACGAAGAAGACCTGGAAAGTTTCCTGAAAATGGCGGCTAAAGTGTCCAAAGAATTTCCGGTAGTGGTTTCGCAGTTTTTACAAAACACCAAAGAAGTTGAATTTGACGCTGTAGCTCACAAGGGCAATGTGGTTGAATACGCCATCTCCGAACATGTGGAATTTGCCGGCGTACACTCGGGCGATGCCACGATGGTTTTCCCGGCACAAAAGATTTATTTTGCCACGGCCAGACGCATCAAGAAAATCAGTCGCTGCATAGCTAAGGAACTCAACATCAGCGGCCCGTTTAATATTCAGTTTCTGGCCAAAAACAACGAAGTCAAGGTGATTGAATGTAACCTTAGAGCTTCGAGAAGCTTCCCCTTTGTATCTAAAGTACTCAAACGTAATTTCATAGATACGGCTACCCGCATCATGCTGGATGCTCCCTACGACAAAGCTGACAAAAATGCTTTCGATATTGACTGGATAGGTGTTAAAGCTTCCCAATTTTCTTTCTCCCGTTTGCATAAAGCCGATCCGGTGCTGGGCGTAGACATGTCATCCACCGGTGAGGTAGGCTGTCTGGGCGACGATTTCAGCGAAGCCTTACTAAACGCCATGATTGCTACCGGCTTTAATATTCCCGATAAGAAAAAGGGCATTATGGTCTCTTCCGGAGGAACTAAATCAAAAGTTGATTTATTGGATGCCTGTATTATGTTGCAGGAAAACGGCTATCCCATTTATGCCACCGGAGGAACCCAGCAATTTTTAAAAGAACACGGTGTTAAAGCCGAATTGGTACACTGGCCCGACGAAAGCCAGGACAAGAGACAAATATTGAACATGATCTCGGCCCGCGCTTTTGATTTGATTATTAATATACCCAAAAACCTGACCAAAAGAGAGTTAACCAACGGATATAAAATTCGTAGGGCTGCAACAGACCACAATATACCGCTGATTACCAACGCCAGGCTGGCAGCTGCCTTTATAGAGGCCTTCTGCTCCATAAACATTAAAGACATCCAGATTAAAAGCTGGCAGGAATATATTTAATTTACAATTTATCGCAATATGGGAGGCTTTTTTGGAACCATCTCCAACTCTAGTTGTGTCAAAGACCTTTATTACGGCATAGACTACAACTCTCACCTGGGAACCCGCCGAGGAGGCATGGCTACTTTGTCTAATGGCAAGTTTTACAGGGCTATTCATAATTTGGAAAATGCCTATTTTCGCTCAAAATTCGAGCCGGAGCTACTTTCTTTTTTTGGGAACTCAGGTATAGGTGTCATTAGTGATACCGACCCCCAACCTATCGTAATCAATTCTCATCTGGGAAAATTTGCCATAGTGACAGTGGCCTGTGTCAACAACATCAAAGAGCTCGAAAAAGAATTACTCGATTCCGGCAGGCATTTTGCCGAACTTAGTTCAGGGCAGACCAACCAGACAGAACTGATTGCCCTTATCATCACCCAAGGCAAAACTTTTGTCGAAGGCATTGAATTGGTTTTCCAAAAAGTAAAAGGATCCTGCTCTATGCTGATTCTTACCGAGGAGGGAATCATTGTCGCCCGGGACAAGTTCGGACGCACCCCCATTATGATAGGCAAAAAAGACGGAGCCTATGCCGCTTCGAGTGAACCCTGTGCTTTCCCCAATCTCGATTTTGAAACGGACTACTGTCTTGGTGCGGGTGAAATTGTTCTGCTCCGGTCAACTAATATGCAACAATTGAGAGAGCCCAACAAGCGCAAACAAGTTTGTTCCTTTTTGTGGGTATATTTTGGCTACCCTGTTTCTGACTATGAAAATGTAAACGTAGATTCAGCCCGTTACAGATGTGGTTTAATGATGGGCAAAAACGACGATTCAGAAGTAGATTTCGTTTCCGGCATTCCCGATTCAGGCGTAGGTTTAGGCTTGGGTTACGCCGAAGGCAAAGGCGTTCCGTATCGTCGTGCCATAGTGAAATATACCCCAACCTGGCCCAGAAGCTTCACTCCCAGCGATCCAAGCATCCGTAAGCTCGTAGCCAAAATGAAACTGATTCCCAACCGCAGCCTGCTCACCGGAAAAAGGGTAATCTTTTGCGACGATTCCATAGTACGTGGTACACAACTTTCCGACAATGTGAGTGAATTATACAAGTACGGTGCCAAAGAAGTACATATACGCATCAGTTGTCCGCCACTCATTTACACCTGTCCTTTTTTACGTTTCACTGCTACTAAATCCGATCTGGAACTGATTACCCGCCGGATAATACAGGAGCTGGAAGGAGCTCACGACAAAGACCTGCCTGAATACGCCAGAACCGGTTCTGCCCAATACCAGCAAATGGTAGAGCATATCCGTGCCCAGTTTAACATTACATCCCTAAGATTCAACTCACTCGAAAACATGGTCAAAGCCATCGGTTTACCCAAAGAAAGCCTATGTACTCACTGCTTCGACGGCTCCAGCTATTTTGATTGAGTTTGCTCTGATATAAAAAAACACTATCTTTGTCGCCGTAAATATTCGGGGTGTAGCGCAGTCCGGTTAGCGCACCTGCTTTGGGAGCAGGGGGTCACAAGTTCGAATCTTGTTACCCCGACAAATAAACCGCAATGTCTCTGTTGCGGTTTATTTTTTCAGATATAGTTCATGGAAACGACTCTTTTGATGGAAGAAAAGAGTCGTTTTAATTTTTTTCCCCCACTTAAAATAACAAAAATAAATACCTGATTAATTAAGGAAATAATTCTGTAAATAGAATATTATTGTATATCTTTACGGAGTTTTTACAAAAATCACGGCAAAATCTCTTTTTGAAATAGAAACCACTCACAGCCATCTATCTTCGTTGTACATTAACCATATTTCTATGACACGCATCAAGTCTCTTGACCAACTAACAAGCATCAGGGATGAACTCAAATCGGCTTTATCCCGGCTGGATGACCCCAACAATCCCGAGAAAAAAGTACAGATTAAGGTTGCCATGGCAACCTGCGGTATTGCATCGGGCGCGCGTACGATTAAGGATTTTTTGACAGCTGAACTCAGCAAGCGGAATATTCCTTCTGTGGTTAGCCAAACCGGCTGCATGGGTTATTGTTATGCAGAACCCACAATTGAAGTGAAATTACCAGGCAGGGAAGCCGTAATCTTTGGGTATTTGAACACCGACAAAGCCGATGAGATTATTGAAAAGTACATTAAAAAGGGAGAATTAACAGAGGGAGTCATTCCCCGGAATTACAGCACAATCGATTAATCATAGTACGATGGAAACACCTGTAAATAAGCCCAAGCAGCTGCGTATTGCCTTACGTAACTGTGGTATACTCGATCCGGAGAACATAGCGGAATCCATTGCCCGGGATGCCTATCAGGCGCTGGGTAAAGTATTAAAAGAATTAAGCCCGCAGGAATGCATAAACATTTTAAAACAATCGGGCCTGCGGGGACGCGGAGGAGCCGGCTTCCCCACCGGACTCAAATGGGAAATCGCCTCCAAAAGTCAATCTGATCAAAAATACGTCGTTTGCAATGCCGACGAAGGCGATCCGGGAGCCTTTATGGATCGTTCCATACTCGAGGGCGATCCACATTCGGTGCTCGAAGCCATGGCCATTTGCGGTTATTGCATAGGAGCCGATAAAGGACTCATATATATACGAGCAGAATATCCTTTGGCTATCAAGCGATTAAGAATAGCTATCGATCAAGCTATGGAATGGGGTTTGCTGGGCAAAAACATCATGGGCAGCGGTTTTAATTTCGAAATTAAGCTCCGCTACGGAGCCGGTGCCTTTGTTTGTGGTGAAGAAACCGCCTTGATTCACTCCATGGAAGGCAAGCGCGGAGAGCCCACCAATAAGCCTCCTTTCCCTGCCACCAGCGGTTTTATGAAAAAACCCACCAATGTAAACAATGTGGAAACTTTTGCCAACATAGCTCCCATCATACTCAAAGGCCCGGAATGGTTTTCGTCCATCGGTACCAAAAATTCCAAAGGCACCAAAGTGTTTGCACTGGCAGGCAAAATCAACAATGTGGGGCTTATCGAAGTCCCCATGGGTACCAGCCTTAGAGAAATCATCTATGAGATTGGCGGCGGAATCAAAGAGGACAGAAAATTTAAGGCGGTTCAAACCGGAGGACCATCGGGAGGTTGTCTGACCGAGAAACACCTGGATACGCCCATAGACTATGAAAACCTGATTGCAGCGGGCTCCATGATGGGTTCCGGAGGAATGATTGTTATGGACGAAAAGGACTGTATGGTTTCGGTAGCTAAATTTTACCTCGATTTTATAGTGGGTGAATCCTGCGGTAAATGTACCCCTTGCCGGGTAGGCAATAAACGTTTGTATGAGATTCTGGAAAAAATCACTCAGGGCAAAGGGGTGATGAAAGACCTGGAAAAACTGAAAAATCTCAGTTACATTATAAAAGATACTGCTCTTTGCGGTTTGGGGCAAACCTCTCCCAACCCGGTACTCTCCACACTGGAAAACTTTTACGAAGAATACTACGAACATGTGGTCGAGAAAAAATGCCGCGCCGGTCATTGCAAAAATCTTTTCCATTACGTAATCAACGAGGAATTGTGCGTAGGTTGCGCTGCCTGTAAAAGATGCTGTCCGGTACACGCCATCACCGGTGATAAACGTATGCCGCATTACATCGATTCCAATATTTGCATTCGTTGCGGCGAGTGCATCGAAAAATGTTCTTTTGATGCCATTAGTATTCAACTCGAACCTAAAATCTTAGTATAATGGAGATGATCGAATTAAGCATTGACAACAAAGTGGTAAGTGTAGAAAAAGGTACAACCATTCTTAAGGCCGCGCGCAAAGTGGGAATCGGGATTCCTACTCTCTGTCATATGGAGCTTCACAACATGAATATAGAAAACAAGCCGGGCAGTTGCCGGGTTTGTGTGGTCGAAGTAGACGGTCGTCGTAATCTGGCTCCTGCCTGCGTTACTGAGGTGGCACCGGGCATGGTGGTAAATACGCATACAGCCAGGGTGCTGAATGCCCGTAAAACCATAGTGGAATTATTAATTTCAGACCACCCCTACGATTGCCTGGTCTGTGCCAAGTCAGGAAATTGCGAATTGCAATCCATCGCTCATAAATTTGGTATCCGCCGTATACACTTTAAAGGTGAAAAATCGACCTACCGAAAAGATACTTCACCCTCCATAATACGTGATGTTGACAAATGCATCATGTGCCGGCGTTGCGAAATGATGTGCAACGAAGTTCAAACCGTAGGAGCTTTATCTGCAGTTAACAGAGGTTTTATCTCTGTCGTGGCTCCGGCCTTCGAAATGGACCTGGAACACTCTCCCTGCACATACTGCGGACAATGCGTTTCGGTCTGTCCTACAGGCGCCCTGACCGAAGTAGACAGCACAAATAAAGTGTTACTGGCTCTGATGGACAAAAGCAAAACTGTGGTCGTTCAAACGGCACCCTCAGTCAGGGCTGCCCTTGGCGAAGAATTCGGGCTGCCGGCCGGTACTCTGGTAACCGGCAAGATGGTAGCGGCCTTGCGCAGAATGGGCTTTAAATATGTGTTTGACACCGATTTTGCCGCCGACCTCACCATAATGGAAGAAGGCACCGAACTGTTGGGCAGGCTCAAAGCCCATTTGGCCGGAGAAAGCAATGCCAAATTACCTATTCTAACCTCCTGCTGTCCTGGCTGGGTCAATTTTATGGAACATAATTTCCCCGATTTGCTACACATTCCTTCTACAGCTAAATCGCCCCAACAAATGTTCGGGGCTATCGCCAAAACCTACTTCGCTGATCAAATTGGTGTCAAGCGTCAGGATTTAGTTGTAGTATCGATGATGCCCTGCTTAGCAAAGAAATACGAATGTCAAAGGGATGAATTCAAAGTTGATGGCAATCCGGACGTGGATTTTTCCATGACAACAAGAGAACTGGCCGACTTTATCAAACAATCCAACATCGACTTCCTGAATTTGCCCGACGAGGAATTTGATAATCCGCTGGGAGAATCTACCGGTGCCGGCGTTATTTTCGGTAACACCGGAGGAGTGATAGAAGCAGCCTGCCGTACAGCCTATGAATTATACACAGGAAAGAAGCTGGATGTTATTGAATTTGAGAGTCTCAGAGGAATAGAAGGCATTCGCTCAGCCAAGCTGGATTTTGACGGTCTGACATTAAATATAGGCATTGCTCACGGCTTATCCAATGCCCGAAAATTATTGGAAGATGTAAGGGCGGGCAAGTCCAATTATCACGCCATCGAAATTATGGCTTGTACGGGTGGTTGTATTGCCGGTGGAGGCCAGCCGTATCACCACGGTAACAGCGAAATACTTAGAAAACGAAGAGATGCCATTTATACCGAAGACGAAGGAAAAATCATACGAAAATCGCACGAAAATCCCTATATTCTGAAACTTTACAAGGATTTTCTGGGCCAACCCTGCGGACACAAATCTCACGAATTGCTGCACACGGTCTATCACGACAAGAGCAACAACGAGGTGACCATTCATCATGACTAACAAGTATTATAAACCAAAAACATAAGCATTATGGTTCCTAAATTGATATGCGACGACGATATGGTCGATATTTATTCTGTACCATCCGGCGATAAAGACAGCTTAAAGGTAACCATCAAACTGTCCGTCGAAAAGATAAATACCATCAACCGGATTTGTGCCTCCTTTGACAACAATCCCGAAGAATTGATCAATGTCTTGCACGAAACGCAGAACACCCTGGGTTATCTGCCCGCCGAAGTACAGGAAATTATTGCACACAACCTGAAGATATCGGCTGCCCAGGTATACGGTGTCGTTACCTTTTATTCCTATTTTACCATGGTTCCCAAGGGCGACTACCCCATCTCGGTCTGTATGGGTACCGCCTGCTATGTGAGAGGAGCCGAAAAAATATTGGAAGAGCTCAAAAAAGAACTCAAGATTGGCATGGGCGAAACCACACCCGACCAACGCTTCTCCATCAGTTGTTTGCGTTGCGTGGGAGCATGTGGACTGGCACCTGTAATGATGGTCGGAGAAAAAGTGTATGGCAGGGTTTCGCCTGATGATGTAAGAAAGATTCTTGACGAGTATCGGGCAGACAATAACGAAGAAACTAAATCTCAGCAGTTGTAAGCTGAAACATTAGTTATCCTGTAGCAGGCCTTCGTTTTTAAGTTCACGCAAAACCAACTCAGTCATTTCGCTTTTGAAGGAAAATTCGTCCCTTAGATCCATAACATAGGCTTTGAGACGCATTTTTAGTATCGGTTTTTCGTCGGTTTTGTCGCTAAAAAACACAACCGTAATAGGTTTGTTTAAATAGACGTATTTGGAAATCCGGGCCACTTCGGTGGCAATTTCCCTTACCCTTTTAGTATCGATCAGATGAGGAAGATAGACTTCGGCCACAACCTGACAATTATTTTGGCTGGAGTTGGAGTTGGAGATGGATTGATTCATCATTTCGGAATTCGGAACGGAAACAACACTATCGTCCGGCGTAACAATACGGGTGGAACGAATCCCTATCTCCAATACCTCACCATAATATTTACCTGTTTCAATTTTATCGCCTATCTGAAATGGTTTATCAAAAAGAATCATCAGGCCGCCAAAAAGGTTTTTGAGTAAATCCTGAGAGGCAAAGCCAATGGCTACACCTACCGAAGCAAAAAAGGCCAACACGGTTTCTTTGGGAGGATTGAGTATACCACTTACAATAATGTATACCACTATACTCCAAACCAGAATTTTCACTATTGGTAAGATTCTGCGTACCAATGGCTTATGACGAGGTTTACGTTCGGCATACAAGTTCAGAATCCCGCTTAGTATTTTAATCAGAAAGTAGCCCAACAACAGGAAAACAGCCGACCAGAAAATCTTTGGAAAAGAAATCAATTTACTTACATCGGGAGCCTGAGTTAACTCCTGAGTCAAATTACTGCGCTCTGATTTAGCCGGAAGGGCTGTCCGGCTTGCCAGTGTGTCAGTTATCTGCTGAGAGGAATCGGCTGTCGTTATTATCAGCTTGTCCGCTGACTGCCCATACAGCAAGCCCGTAAGGTTTACGCAAATCAGAAACAAAAGGCTGAATCCTATTATTTTCTTGGTTTTCATATCGTTGATATTAATCTATACATTTTAATGAATCAGGTTGTTATCCTTAAGCATTTGTACGGTAGAACGGTAAAGAAGGGGATGAATTTTGTAAAATCCGCCCTCATCCACCACTATCCCGCGGTCTTTTAACCGCATTAACAGTAAAGTAGCCTGACGTTGAGGGCAATTCAGCACAGCAGCCAGTTCCCCCGGATTCAGGCTTTCGTGCAACAACAAAGCATGTAAGCCGAAAACAGCCTCCCGGGTCTGGGTATATAAAAAACTAAAATCGAGCTTATCCAGCGATTCAAGGTAAACCCGGTTATTATCTATGCGATGTATACTGGTAAGCCATAGCAAAAGAGCGAACGAAATGTTGGATTCGGTGATCTGATGGAGCGTAGAGAAATACTTGGTTTCGAGTACTTCCTGTTGTTTAGATTCCTCCATTTTAGTAAACTTTTTATCTTCCAGATCGCGATTCGAGTGCATATAGCTTAAATCATAACCACTGGCTCTATGCCTGAGAAGAATAATTTTAATTATTTTCTCCAGCTCTAAAGGCTGCATCTGAATTAATACCGGAAAATAGCTAAATAAACCTATGGTTTTGTTCAGGTAGTCTGCTGAATATTGCCCGCAGGAACAAATCCAAAATACGGTTTTGCTGCTTGCGCTGATTATGCTGAATAACAATTTGAGCACTTCGAAGCCTTTGGGCTGACGCATATACATAAAATGCAGCTTGTCAAGGAATACACAAAAGGGGGCTTGCTGCCCGATAAATGAATACAGATCATTCAAATCTTTAAAGGACTTGTTGCGGATTGAGCGGCCTAATAAATCCAATAAGTCTTCGGCTTTATATATCCTCCTCTCGGGTATGATTTTGATGAGTCTGCACGTTTCCTTGTTATTTTGGGGAAGAAACATTTCCATCAGAGTACTTACACCACTCCCTTTTTCGCCGTATATCAAACAGGGCATAAACTGGCCTTCGCACCATTTTTGATAAGTAGCGGCAAGTTCTGCACTTTCTTTGTCACGACGCAGATAAAAACTACTGTCCCTGAGAGGTTCACTGCTGAAAAGCCTTTGATAAACAAAGGGTAGTCGCTGAATATCTTCGTAATCAAATGATAAAAATTCCGATATATCGCTGGTAATTTCTTTGGCTTGTTCCTGTATGCCCAATTTGTTTTTGAGGCTGCCTATGCCTGCTCCTGTTTCTCTTTTCACCAAACCCAATAAGGCCCTGGTTTTTTTATAGAAGGCTTTCAGTATTTTTATGAATAAAGTATAACTATCCGACAGGCTTTTCCTTAAGTCGGCCCTGTGTATGCGCAAGCGAATCTCTTCGGTATTTTCGTTAATGGCCAGATCGAGCAAAGCAGACACCAAATCCATTACTGCCTTATTCATACTCCGTTCCAGCTTAATGTACATGTTATCGCAAAACTCCAACATCACTTTATATTGCATTAAGGCCCTTTCCAGACCCGAACGGGCATCCAGATAAGCCCCCGAGGCAATGTGTTCTTTTTTGTCGTCAAGTTGAACCAAAGCAGCTTCGAGGTTGATCAGATTGATTCTTCCCAAATTTTGCAATTGAGCATGAATATTCTCCAGATCTTTTTGTGTCTGTTGTTTTAACAACAAAGCAAAGCGATTCCAGTCTGCTCCGATTTCAAATTGAATCAGGCGATATGTAGATACACTCTTCAAAGCTCTCCTCGGATAGGCTTTAGCCGGATCGAAGCGTGCAATCAGGCTGCGCTTGCTGGTCATACTGCCCAGGTCTTTTAAAACAGATTCTGCAGCACGTTCTATCTGGTTTAGTAAATCTTTCCGGTCGACGTATGCAAGAGAGGCTTCAATGATGGTATTGACCAGCTCTTTTCCTGCATCATATTTGAGTTGCAGCAGGATTGTTTTTAGTTTTTGACGTTCTTCGGTATGAATTTTATCGAGACTTTCGTTCAAAAAATGGGGAATGTGTAACAACAAGGCCTGCAAGTCCAGACGATTTTCGTTGATTTGCCGGCTAAACAAAATACTGCTTTTTAAGGCATTGCACGACAAGTAATGAATTTCCTGGCTGAACTTCCAGTCGTCACAAATGGCGTAAATCGTATTCTTGCGCTTGAGGCTTTGTCTGACAAAATGCCTGCGCTGGAGGGCTGCCAGACGTTTGTAATGCCAGGGCCAATGTTTGAAGGAATTAAATTCAAGTGTCCCTCCCACTTGAGCTTGTTCCCAAAATTCAGTCTGAATCCGCTGTAATCCTTGTTTGAGCTGTAAGGAGAATGTTGTTTGTTTGGTCACGAAATCCTTTTCAAGATTCAGAAAAGCAGGTCGTATGCATTGCACCCATTCGTTTTTGAATGTTCTTTCATTATTGCTCTGCCCTACAGATCTATTTATGGCAGGAAACAAGCGTTCGTCCAATTCACGGATTTTGGTACAGGACATAGCCAGTTCGCGATGTAAATCAATGACAAGCTCAGAATAGACAGCAAACAATTCATAGGCATAATAGCGATAACTCAGCCTGCGCAAGGGGACTTTTTGTTTCCATGGTTTGATTTCGCAGGCTTTTTTGAAAAGCTCTTTTTTAACCAGTCTATTGATCAGCCTGCAGGCTTTAACCGGTAGAACATATATTGCAAAAGCTGCTCTTTTATATGCCTTGATAGCTTTAATACTCCAGTTATCGCCTTCCAGGGGTTTAAACCTCTCCGGAGGCTGTACAAAGCTTTGATGACCTGGTTGTTCCTGTAAATATTGGTACAGAAGATGGTCGTAGCCCAGCTGTTCCTTCCGTGCCGATGGTAAAGATAAATGCAATTCATCCAGCAGGGACAACATTGACCGGCAAAATTCCATGTAATGACTCAGCAGCAGAGACTTTTGTTGCAGATCATTTTCTGACTCCAAAGAGGAAACTAGTTTATCTACACTGACAACATAGCGTTGTGTCCAAACGATGAGTTCTTTATATACCCCATCCAAACCAGGATTCAATCTTTCCAGCAGCAAAATTCCCAGTTGCTCCTGGTATCTTCGGATAAATTGTTCCATACACTAAAATGTTTAAACAAATATACAGTTTAATTGCATTTTAATGTGGGCAAGGACATATATTCTTTTTCTGCCTAAATTGCCTTCAGGCTATGCTTTTTCCAGCCAGCCAGGAGATTCTGTTTTACAGCTTCATCTATCTTATAACGAGGTTTAAATACAAGTGGTGCATAGGCATAATCGACTTCCATTGAAGGATATACCAACAAAGTGTAGGAATCGTCTGAGGAACTCAGTCCGTACAGCGATTGATTTTCTTTAAACACCGGCGGCTGCCCTAACACTACTCCCAAACGCAATTCTTCTCCGAAAGGAATTTCTACCAGATCACCCGGCTGATGGAATACATATTCTTTCTTCCTGCCTTGAAAGGATTCTCCGTCTGCAACTTCGCAACTGTCTATTAGTTGGCCCTCAGGAGAATACACCTTTGTACACATAACATCGTTATATATACTGTCCAGTTTGCGTCCTTCCACGATTATGCAGTACAATTCTTCTGCACTCACTGTTGTATCATACACACAGGCATAGTGATGTCTGTATTCTTTTGCAGCCTGAGCAGCTTTTTCCTCAGAAGAAAAAAATAAGGAAGAAGTCCTTTTTATTAGTTTCTTCTCTGATTTTAACTCTACGCTTAAAGCGTACAAATTGAATAGATACATAAAATTGACCTTGATTGGTTACTAAAAATTATAATTATAATATGTAAGAATCTGAGTATTTCCATGAAATTATTTTTCTTCAATTTAATTTCGGCGTAAATGTAACACAAATTTACATTATAAGAACAAATATATTTTCATTTTTCTGTCTAATTATATAATGATTTATTAATTATAGCCTGTTTATCGACGTTTTCAGAAATCAAATAAATATCATTTTGAACGGAATTATTATATAAATGATTATCAGACGAATAAATATTCATCTAAGTGGGCTGATTCACCCGGGATTATTTCTGCTTTTGGATTTGAGACTATAAATAAAAGCCAATTACAGGGTGTATAATACAAAAAAAGGCTGCCTCAACAAAGGCAGCCCTTAATCTAAATGCTGTTTCGGGAGTTTTATCTGTCAGCATTGATTATTTCCAAAGCCATATCCAAAATAGTAGTATCGTCCAACTTAACAATACCGCCATCCGGCCCCGGTTCAACATGGATGCCGCAACTTTTGCCGTCTCTGTAATTGTGTCCGCCAAAATAATTACGAACAGTTTCTACAGAGAGGCCCATCCTGTCTGCGATGACTTGGGTGCTGCCTGAGGGCAGACTGTCTTTGATTTTGCGCAATTCATTGAAGGTGATTGTTCTTGTCATGACTTAAGATTTTATAGGTTATTTTTTACCAGGTTATGTAATGGGATGAAATGATCAGACTGATGAGTATGGTTAACAACACCAGCAGCAAGAGTTGAATATCTTTTACGGAGTACAGACTCGGTGTATAACCATCCGGGCGGTACAAACACCCCAGAGACTCCGAAAAGAAACGCCGCATACACCAAACATACAAGGCGTAAAACATCCAGGCCGACAAAAATCCGAACAAAGCGCCGGCAAGTACATCAAGTGGATAATGAACCCCAAGATATATACGGGAAAGAGCAACCAAAGCTGCCCACAAGAAAATATTCAGGCTATAGACTTTGTTTTTGAACAGCAAGGCGCTGAAACCAGCAAAAGCAAATACATTGGCAGCATGATTGGAAGGAAAACCGTAAGTGCCTCCCAAATAGGCATTTACAATATCCAAGTACGGGAGCACTTCAGGATTGCGGGTTGGCCTGAGCCTTCCCACCAGGGGTTTTATCACATTGGCCGCCACCTGGTCGACAAACACAAATAAGAGGGCGATGGCCAGCACTATCCAGATCGTCTCAACCTTTTTGTTTTTGATCAGCACATAGAGCAAGACCAAAACTGCCGGCGACCAAACCATAGTTTCGGAGAGCAACCAGGCAAAACGATCCATCCAGGGATTGTGCAGGGCATTGACATCCAGCAAAGCCTGTACATCCCATTCAAGAAGCCCGGTCCAAAAATTCATGCCATTTAAGTCTAAATAATCTCAATATGTTTTGATTCTATCCAGCCTACATTTCCGTCTTCGAGTTCAATTTCACACCAGTCCCCCAATTTGCTTTTGATGCTGAGAGTACTGCCTTCGTGCAAAAGAAAAAGATCGGTTCCACTCTGATCCGGAGAACTTTTCACCGTGACGCTTTCCGAAAAGACAATGGCCTTGTCCGGATGAATAATGGCGTCACGTTGCCGGGCTGAATAGAGCAAAGCAAATATACTAAAAAAGATAACAAGTATTCCAACAAAAAAGCTGCTTTTCTTGAGGCTGCTTTTTCTGGCAAAAAAATAAACAAACAAACAAGCGGTGAAAAGTACAAACAATCCCAGACTGATATAGGCCCAGGAATTGGAATCAAGCAGATTGCCCAACGAATTGTACCATCGTACCAGCAAAAATTCTCCCAGGGGCTCTATTTTGTCCACTACACGACTACGGGCCAGCTCAAGATTAAATCGCACATCGGCGTCTCCCGGCTTGAGCAGCAAAGCTCTTTCGTAATTCAAAATGGCCGGCGCCACAGAGCCCGATTTATAATAGGCGTTTCCCAGGTTATAATATACTTTAGCCGAGATGCCGTAGTTTGCCAATACTTGCTCGTACAAAGCTGCTGCATCGTTAAAACGGCTTTCGGAATAGGCAGTGGCAGCCAACTGCAGCACCGAATCGGCTGCAGAAGTTTCTGTATAGGCCGTTTTGGCCCAGGCCTGCATGCTAAACAAGCAAAAGACTAGTAAGCTGAAAAGACTATTTCTTAACATGGACATTGTTTATAGTATTTTCCATTTGGTTGATAACTTTCAGGGTTTTGGCATACAACTCGCCCATATGTTGGGTTTCGGTTGCCGGAGCATAACGTTCAAACTCGCAGGCCTGCAGAATCTGTATAAATTCAGCACGAGCTTCTGCATCCACTTTTCGTTGATTCAACTGAGTTTCGATGTTGTCTTTGTTCAACTGAGAAACCGGAATATTGAGTTTATCGCTGGTATAGCCCCAAAGCGCTTTCAATACTTCGTCCAGGAAATTTTCCTTGTCTTGGTTTTTCAAATAGAAGCTGGCCTTCTTGAGGCGTTTAACAGCCACTTTGTTGGCTTTCCTTGTCCTGACTGCAGCCAGGTCGGCGTTGGCTTTGGCCTGCTTACGATAAATGTAAAGCATCAGGAGGAAAAAGAGGAAGGGCAGTATGTAGGCCAACCAAAAGGCAGTCTTGCCGTAGATAAGATTGGTACGGGGACACAAGCTGATGTTGTCGGTTTTTATGTAGCGTATATCCTGTCCCAGTAAACGCAATTGCTCTTGGCTGACTACTGCACCGGCCACCACACCTTCTTTGTTTTGTTCGGAACGGCCTACCTCCAGTTGGAATTCATCGGTGGACAAAGTTTTATAACTTTTATCGGCCAGGTCAAAATAAGAAATACTTACCGACGGGATGGTAAAGCTGCCGGAATAACGGGGAATCACCAGGTATTCTATGGTTTTGGTTCCGCTGACCCCTCTGGGGGTGGTCTTAAAATTATTGCTGACTTTGGGATCGTACACCTCAAAATCGGCAGGGAACTTAAGCTCAGGGATTCTGAGCATCTTCATATTTCCTTCTCCGCTGAGTTCCAATTTTACGGTGACTGCTTCGTCGGCTTTGACCTGAGAACTGCTGATGGAAGAACTCAGCCTCAGGCTGCCGCTGAAAGGATTGAAATTAGATGGTTTGCCGAAAGGAAAGGGTTCAACCTGAATCCGGAGTTTAGGCGATAATATGGTTTTTCGTACTTCCTGATAAGAATCAAAAAAATCTTCAAACAAACTCCGCATCCCCTGATTGGTGTTTCGTATTCTGAAAATCAGGTCAAAGCTTCCGCTTTCGATTTCAATTTCTCCGCTCTGCTGCGGATAAAGGATGGTTTGCTTCAAGACAGCAGTTCTATAATTCAGTCCATTGTAATTTTCCATATCCCACTGAGTATTGGGATCTATTTCAATTTCCTGGGCCAAAAAGCCTTTGAATTCAGGAAACTTGATGTTGTTTACCCCACTTATATCAATTCGGGTAAACAATTTATATGTCAGCAACAAGCCTTCTTGTTCGAAGATTTTGGTTTTGGAAGGGATCGCCCTGATAAAAGCCTGTTCGCTATTGAAGCTGGCCGTCGGCTCCGAAGAAGCTGCCTGGTTTGAAGCGCCGCCCGTGCTTTTGTCCTGGGGCAGAACCGTAATAGTAAGTGGATTGGAGTTCCTCTTTTCTTTTTTTACGGTCGCGGTAGCCGCAGGAATAGTAAAAGTACCCACTTTTACGGGCATCAAAATATAGGTATAGCTGTATTCAACCGAAGAAGTCCGCTGACCGTTGACAATGCTTGTCTGAGTAGAAAACGCGGTAGTTGGCCCCATCAATACCTCAAAATCGGTAATTTCGGGTATTCTGAGGTCTTTGGTCTCTGCATTCAGGGTATAAGTAAGCCTAAACTGTTGACCCAGAATAACTTTAGAAGGAGCCGTTGCCGTAAAAACAATTTCTTCGGCAGCTGCCAGTTTCAAACTGAAAGCTATCAGTATGGTAATTAGTAATGTTCCTTTATATTTAAATTTCATAGATACACCGTATATTTTACCGTACTCAGATTACAAAGGTAGTCTTTTTACCAATCCTTTTCTGTTTTCTTTGGCCGGCTATTCTGCATTTGTAATTTCTTCACTTTTTCCTGCACTTCCTGTTCGTCCTGCATCAGGGCGTCCAGGAGCTGTTGGGCTTTTTCGCGGCTTATCTGTTCCTGCTGTTGTTCTTGCTGATCAGCCTGATTTTGTGGTTCAGGTCTTTCCTTTTCCTGCTGCTCCTGCTGCTCTTGTTGTTGCTGCTGCTCCTGCTCTTGTTGCTCTTGCTCTTGCTCTTGCTGCTGCTGTTGCTCTTGTTGCTCTTGCTGTTTTTTTAACATAGCCTGGGCTACGGCCAGATTATAGCGAGTCTGGTCGTCCTTATAATTATGAATCAAGGCCTGTTTG